>JAFUNR010000036.1 GCA_017472965.1 Oscillospiraceae bacterium
TGTTAAAGCAGAATTCGCGTTCGCTGCCATCCAGCTTCCAGTGCTTGAGTACACCCTCCTCCAGCACCAGCTTGCCGCGGTCGCCGCTGATCTCCAGCCGGTTGGTGCCGGGATATTCGCCGGTGGTGGTGATAAAGGTGGCTACGGCGCCGTTTTCGTATTCGGCGTAAATGGTGGCATCATCCTCCACCTCGATGTTGTGATATTTGCCTTCGGTGCAGAATGCGCACACCCGTTTGGGCATACCGAAGATCCACTGCCACAGGTCGAGGTTATGGGGCGCCTGATTCAGAAGCACACCGCCGCCCTCGCCGCGCCAGCTGGCACGCCATGCGCCGGAATCATAGTATCCCTGATTGCGATACCAGTTGGTGATGATCCACACAAGGCGCTTGGGGTGGCCCAGCTCACCGCTTTGCACCATCTGCCGCGCTTTGGCAAACAGGGGATTGGTGCGCTGGTTGAACATGATGCCGAACACTTTGCCGGTGCGCTTGTGCACCTCGATCATGCGCTGTACCTGACTGACCGCCACGCCGGCCGGCTTTTCGGTCAGTACATGCAGACCGCGTTCCATGGCCTGAATGGCGATTTCCGGATGCAGCCAGTGCGGTGTAGCGATGATGATGGCATCCACCGTGCCGCTGTCCAGCAGCGCCTGCGCGGTGTCAAAGCACTGCACTGCGGGAAAACGCCCCTTTACCCATGCAAGACGGGTGGGGTCGATGTCGGCTACGGCACTCAGATACAGACCTTTGATGTGACCCTCGCCGATGCTTTGCACATGGGCGCTGCCCATATTGCCGATACCAATGATACCAATACGTACAGGTTTCATAATGCATTACCTTCCAAATATACAAAGAAATGCCGCCGGCAGCGCGGAAAAGCCCCCGGGTTCCATCCCGGACAGACAGAACGAAGCCTTATTTGCGCTGCACGGCGGCAGTTGATGTACTATAAAACGGGTTTAACCCTGGATCTCGACCTTGGCTTCCACATCAGCCTTGCGGCGGGAGGTGGCAACGCGCTTCATCAGTTCGTTGTAGTAAACATCCTCGTCCACAGGAAGCTCCACGGGCTTGCCGAGGAATGCGGAGAGATGCATGGCATTGGACAGACTCAGACCGCGGATGCCCTCGGTACCGTCAGCGATCAGCGGAGTGCCGTGCAGGATGTTGCCGGCAAAGGCGTTCAGAACGCCCACATGCTGCTCGCTCTTGCCGTCGGTTTCCACTTCGAAGGGGCCTTCCATGGGCGGGAGTGCAAAGCCGAGTTCGGCGGTGCGGCACCACTCACGCTCGTTGACTTCCAGTTTCCACATGGTCAGCTTGCCGCCCTCACTTACCAGCTTGCCCTTTTCGCAGTCGATCTCAAAGCGGTTGCTGCCGGGAGCATCGCCGGTGGTGGTGATAAAGCAGCCGGTGGCACCGTTTTCGTATTCCAGATAAGCGGTCACATCGTCCTCGACCTCGATATCGTGCCACTTGCCGAAATGCAGGTGCGCATCCACCTTGACGGGCAGACCGCAGATCCACTGGAACAGATCCAGCTGATGGGGGCACTGGTTCAGCAGAACGCCGCCGCCCTCACCGCTCCAGGTGGCGCGCCATGCGCCGGAATCATAGTAGCTCTGGGTGCGGTACCAGTCGGTGATGATCCAGTTGGTGCGTTTGATGGCACCCAGCTCGCCGGAATCCATGATCTCCTTCATCTTGCGGTAGACATGGTCGGTACGCTGGTTGAACATCATGCCGAAGGTGACATTGCATTCTTTGGCAAGCTCGTTCATCTCGCGAACCTGCTTGGTATACACACCGGCGGGCTTTTCAACCATGACATGCAGACCGCGGCGCATGGCAGCCATGGCGTAGGTGGGATGGTTGTAGTGAGGGACGGCCACCAGAACGGCATCCACAAGGCCGCTGTCCATCATTGCTTCGGCTGTGTCAAAGCAGGTCACGCCGGGCAGGTTCTCTTTGGCCCAGTCCAGACGGGCGGGGTTGATATCCGCAACAGCGGTCAGGGTGATTTCGGGGCATTTACCGGCTTTGATGTTGTTGGCATGGCCGCTGCCCATGTTGCCCACGCCGATGATGCCAAGACGTACAGTTTCCATAATCAGTTCCCTTTCTTATTCCTTTTATATCCGATTGCGGTCGAAAACGGCTTATTCCAGACCGTTTGCTTTCAGGAAGGCATAGCTGCGGGCCAGACAGTCAAACGGATCCTCACCGTTGCAGTCATCCTGCTCCACCAGTGCATACTGCACGCCGGTGTCGGCGGCTGCGGCAAAGATGGCATCCCAGTTCAGGTTGCCCTCGCCCACAGGGGTCATCTTGCGGTCATAGGTCATATCCTTGAAATGAATGCAGGGGGTGCGGCCCTCCAGCTTGCGCAGCCACTGTGCGGGATCGCCGCCGCCGGCCTGTACCCAGAAGGTGTCCATGGTGACACCCAGCTGTTCGGGGGTGAAACGGTCAATGAGCTGCTGCATGATGATGGAATCGCCCAGCTTGGCAAATTCCATGTGATGGTTATGGTACATCAGCTGATGGCCCAGCTTGTGCATGGTCTCGCCCACAGGGGCAAATTTGGCCACAAAGCCGTCCATTCCTTCCTTGGCGATATCGTAATAGCCGATGCCGATGTGCTTACAGCCGTAGACATCATGCTCGGCGCAAACAGCCTCGGTCTCGGTGAGCATACGGTCGCAGGGGGAATGGGTCAGCACGCAACGCAAACCGTTTTCTTCCAGCTTCTCCTTGATCCAGGCGGGCTCATAAGCGCACACGCCGGAAAGCTGAACGGTTTTGTAGCCGATATCGGCTACTTTTTTCAGACTCTCTTCCAGACCGGCCAGATCCTTGCAGGCATCGCGCAGGGTGTAAAATTGTGCTCCGATCTCCATAAAAACATCGCTCCTTTTTCTGTATCGCTATGTTCATGCCGGAATGTCGCTTGCTGTGCATTCCGTAAAATGTACAAAACGGGATTACAGCGCAGCCAGAATGCCCTTCAGCGCATCGGCGGCGGCATCAAAGGCGGCCTCTGCGGTGGGATAGGCAAAGGCATCGATCTTGGTCTCCTCACCCTCGCGCTCCAGCGCTTTCAGCCCGTCAAACACACTCAGGTGCGGTTCCAGTGTCAGCACTCTGCCGCCCTGAGCCTTGTAAGCGGCCAGCAGCTGGGGCAGATGTCCCTCGCCGCAGCCGGCAGGCACCACACGGCCATCGCTGAAAGCATCCTTTACATGGAAATATTCCACATAGGAGTGCAGCAGCTCCCATGCGGGCAGAGTGGCCTGACCGCACTGGATGAAGTTGGCGGGATCAAACACCGCGCGCAGCTCGGGGTAGACGGCATGCAGGTCGGCACACTCGGCGGCCATGGCGCCATAAATACCCTTTTCGTTTTCGTGGCAAAGCTTGATGGCACTGCCCCTGGCGGCTTCGATCATGCGGCCCAGCTGATCAATGACCTGACCGCGGCCCTCGGCGGGGGTGACACCCTCCGGTAAAAAGAAGCTGAACATACGCAGCGCGCCGGCACCAAGAATATCGCCCAGTTCCAGCGTATGACGGAATTTATCCAGATGGGCTTCGAAATCATCTGTCAGGCTGATCTTGCCCATGGGTGAGCCCACGGACCATACCCGCACGCCGGCGTCATCCAGACGCTTGCGCAGCTCGCGTGCCTCGTTCAGTGTCAGATCGGAAACATTTTTTCCGTCCACACCGCGGACCTCCAGACAGGGAATGTCATTTTTCTGCAGCGCGGCGATCTGGCCGACGATTTTGGAATCCGCCTCATCTGCAAACGCGCACAATGTCCAATCGTACATCGTTCATCCTCACTTTCCTTGTTCAGGGCGGCAGAAGTCTCTTCTTTTTGTGAAAGACAGACAAAGTCTGCAGCCTTATACACTTCCATTGTAGTCAAAGTGGAAATGCAATGCAAGTGCAATTTGCTTTAAAGGGTATTGCAAATCCGCGCATGTTTTGCTATACTCGTAAAAGGAAAGGCAGGCGGTGGATTTGCAGTGTTTCGGGGCATTTGAGGCGGACAGGATCTACGGCCATCATCTGCGGGATGAGCAGCCGGATACCAGCCAGTATTATATGCACACACACTCCGGCTTTGAGCTTTTTTACTTCATCAGCGGCAGCGCCCGCTATCGTGTGGAGGCCAGCGTCTATCCGATGCAGCCGGGGGATATTCTGATCACCCGCAGCGGCGAGACCCACAGCCTGCTGCTGGATCCCTCACAGCCTTATGAGCGTATCGCCATCCATTTTTCACCGGAGCTGATGACGGAAACTCTGAACAGCCGGCTGCTTTCGCCGTTTATGGACCGTCCGCTGGGGGTGCAGAATCGGTATGCGGCGCAGGAGCTTCCCGCCGATTTTGTGCGGCTTTGTCTGGAGCGGCTGCTGGTCTGCGGGCAGGAAGAAAGCGAGAGCGCCGTCTTTGCTTATCTGCTGCCGCTGCTGCAGGAGCTGTATAAGATCTGGCAGAGCCGTTCCCCTGAACCGGAGAGCGAAACGCCGCCGCTGGCTGCCCAGATGATCGCCTACATCAACCAGCACCTCAATGAGCTGGACGGCCTGCAGCAGCTGGAACAGCAGTTTTTTCTCAGCCAATCCCAGATCAATCGCATTTTCCGCCGTTTCACCGGCAGTTCGGTGTGGGAGTATGTGCAGATCAAGCGACTGTTTGCGGCTCGTCAGCTGCTGTATCAGGGGGTATCTCCCTGCAAGGCCGCTGCCGAGTGCGGTTATAAGGAGTATTCCACCTTTTACCGCGCCTACAAAAAGCGGTTCGGCAACGCTCCGCAGCAGGATCAGGGCGAGGGCTTCCGCGAGCCCTACCGATAAAAAAGCAGTTGCTGAAGTTGATAATTATATGTTATATTATAGTATAATATAGGAAATATCGTATATAGGAAATACCGTACAGGAATACAACAGAAGTCCGAATACACTTCACAGGTTCGTGTGAAGTGTGCGGCAGGAGGAATTTATGCGTATTGATAAATATCTGAAAGTCAGCCGTTTGATCAAGCGGCGTACCGTCGCTAACGAGGTTGCCGATGCCGGTCGTATTGAGGTCAACGGCCGCCCTGTCAAAGCCAGTTACGCTGTCAAGGTAGGGGATGTGATCACAGTCAGCTTTGGCAACCGGCCGGTCAGTGTCAAGGTCGTTTCCATTGATGAGCCCCGAGGCAAGGATGTCGCCCGCGAAATGTACGAGATCATCGACGAGGGCAAGCCGCTGGCTGTCAACCACGAACAGCAGTAAACAAGATCAACAGAGATGCCGCAGAGCCTGTGTGTTCTGCGGCATCTTTCATGCTTTAAAACATTGAGGCATCAGAGAAAAAGACTGTCGAATGGTCGAAATGAACAAAGAAATCATTAAAAATAGTGCAAAATCACGAGGATTTCAAAGTGAGAGCTGATTTTCACGCTGTTTTGCTTTGAAAAAAGCGGATGGACGGGTGAGGAAAGCGAAAACGGAACTTGACGCTGACGGGGAGTTTCTGCTAAAATTCTTGGGACGGAAACGAAAGTATCGGGAAAGGAGGCTGAAAGTCACACCGATGTTTGCCCGTATCAGAAGTTTTTTGCACTATATCCACGGCCGGCTGCGCCATTTTGCTGCCCGTCTGCGTGAGGCTGCATACCGCCATTGCCGATGCCGTGTTCAGAAAATCATTGTGCCCATCGTGCTGAGTCTGTGCCTTTTTGCCGCCATCGATCTGGTATTTGAGCAGATCTGCATGGTGTATGTCACCGATTCCGATGGTGCTTCCAGTGTTCTGCTGGTTCAGGATGAAAGCACCGAGGAAATTGTTCGCCTGTCCGGTTTGCAGGTGGGGGAATACGATGAATATTTTTATACCTCCTACAGCGGTAACCGTGCAGTGCTGACAGTGCAGCGTGCCTATCAGGTCAGCGTGACGGCAGACGGTGTTACCCATACCGCGTGGCTCAACGGCGGTACGGTACAGGATGCCCTGCAGCAGCTGGAGATTACACTGGGACCGGACGATTATGTGGAACCCTCCCTGCATTCTCCGTTGGAGGAGGGCGAAAGCGCCCGTGTTTACCGTGTCACCTATACCGACAGCGTTGTGCAGACGCCCATTCCTTTTGAAACCGAATACCGATATACAAGCCTGCTGCACCGCCGTCACCTGAAAAACCGCACCTATGTTATGCGAGAGGGCAGCGACGGTATGCTGGAAACGGTCTTTCGCGAGCGCCGTGTGGATGGTGTGGTGGAAAGCAGTGAACAGATCGATGAATATGTTGCGGTGCAGCCGGTCAGTCAGCAGGTTCTGGCCTACGGTGCAGGCGTGCCGGTGTCGAAACTCTCTGCTCCGGCGGGCTACACGGTCAGCAATAATGTTCCCAGCAGCTACCAGTATGTGATACCCAACGCCATCTGCACAGCGTATTCCTCCTCCGGCGGGCGCGGCGCCAGCCGTCTGGGGCTTTATGCGGGCACTGTGGCGGTCAACCCCAATGTTATTCCCTACGGCACTATGATGTATATCACCGCAGCAGATGGCAGCTTTGTCTATGGCTGGGCCATTGCCACCGATACCGGTACTGCGCTGATGGAGGGCATCATTGATATCGATCTCTACTATGATACCTATCTGGAAAGCGTGCTCAACGGCAAAAAAGCGCTGAATGTCTATGTGATCGGAAAAGTACAGTAATTCTGCAAAGCTGCTGCGGCCTTACGGCTGCAGCGGCTTTTTTGTGCGGCGGAAAGGAGGATCCTGCCAGAAGCACGAAGTTCATAATAAATTGTCGGAAATTCACAAAAAAATGTGAAATTAACAGAGAGGTACAAGCAATTTACCAGAAAAAGCACTTGAAAAAACCGAAAAAGATGGTATGATATAGATGTATAAATATTATTACGGCAGGCTACGGGAGTGGGATGGCTCTGCGGGGCATGCGCAAGCATGAAATCGGTTGTACACCGCGTATGGAATGGTGTGTGCGGCCGGGCTTTGCCGTGTAAAAGAGAGGAGGGGCCATTTGTGGAGATCCGGCAGAACCAGGAACTGGAAATGCCTATTTATCTTTTCAAGGAAGGCACCAATTATGAGAGCGACCGTCTGATCGGCGGCCGGCTTGTCAACTACAACGGGGTGGATGGCGTGCGTTTCCGTGTCTGGGCCCCGAATGCCGTCAGCGTCAGCGTGGTCGGCGATTTCAATGATTGGAACGAACGGATGAACCCCTGCGGAAATCTGTCCGGCAGCGGTATCTGGCAGACCTTCTGCCCCGGTGTCAAGGCCGGTGACCTGTATAAATTCTGCATCCAGACCAAGGATGGACGATATCTGTACAAGGCCGATCCCTTTGCACTGTATGCCGAAAAGCGCCCCGGCGATGCCAGTCGCGTTTATAATATCGAAGGATACGAATGGGGCGATGCCGAGTGGCAGGCGGCAAAAAGGCAAAAGGATATCGTCAATGCGCCTGTCAATATCTACGAAGTCCATGCCGGCTCGTGGAAGCAGCATAAGGATGGCAGCTTTTACACCTACCGCGAACTGGCGGCGGAGCTGATCCCTTATCTGAAAGAGATGCACTATACCCATGTGGAGCTGCTGCCCATAACGGAGCATCCGCTGGATGCCTCGTGGGGGTATCAGGTGGGAAGTTATTTTGCACCCACCTCCCGTTTTGGTGAACCTAAGGATTTCATGTATTTTATTGACCGCTGCCATCAGGAGGGCATCGGCGTCATTCTGGATTGGGTGCCCGCCCATTTCCCCAAGGATGCCTTTGGCCTGTACCGGTTTGACGGCACGCCGCTGTTTGAGGATGCCAATCCCGCCCGCGGCGAGCATAAGGAATGGGGTACAGCTGTCTTTGATTACGGCAAAAAAGAGGTGCAGTCGTTCCTGATCTCCAGCGCGGTGTTCTGGCTGGGCAAGTACCATCTGGACGGTCTGCGTGTGGATGCCGTTGCCAGTATGCTGTATCTGGATTATGGCCGTAAGCCCGGTGAGTGGCAGCCCAACTACAAGGGCGGCCGTGAAAATCTGGAGGCTGTGGCTTTCCTGCGCAAGCTGAACAAGGTGGTGTTTTCCAAGTTCCCCGGCGCACTGATGATCGCCGAAGAGAGCACTGCGTGGCCGCAGGTCACCAGACCCGGCGAGGAAGGTGGTCTTGGTTTCAACTTCAAGTGGAACATGGGCTGGATGAACGATATGCTGGAATATGTCAAAATCGACCCGTTCTTCCGCAAGGGCAGCCACGGCAAGATCACCTTCAGCTTGATGTACGCCTTCAGCGAAAATTACATTCTGCCCATTTCTCACGACGAGGTGGTGCACCTGAAAAAGAGTCTGCTGGATAAGATGTACGGCGATTATGATGCCAAATTTGCCGGTGCACGCGTATTCCGCGGCTATATGACCGCCCACCCCGGCAAAAAGCTGCTGTTTATGGGTCAGGAATTCGGCCAGTTCGCCGAATGGAACGAAAAGAAGCAGCTGGACTGGGAAGTGCTGAAATACGAAAAGCACATCGGCCTGCAGAAATTCAATAAAAAGCTGAACGAGTTCTATCTGGAGCATCCCGCGCTGTGGAAGCACGATTACAGCTGGGACGGTTTTGAATGGCTGATCCCGGACGACAGTGAACGGAACATTGTGGCCTTCCTGCGTAAGGATGGTGCAGGGGATACGCTGCTCTTTGTATGCAACTTTGCCGCTGTCGAACGGGATGCCTATGTGGTGGGCGTACCTGTGGCCGGCCGGTATCGCGAGCTGCTGTGTTCCGATGCCGCTGAATTTGGCGGTGCGGGCGGCAAGCGTGCCGCTTCGGTGGTCGCCAAGGCAAAGCCGGCGCAGAAGCAGCCGTATTCGCTGACGCTCAGCCTGCCCGCTATGAGCATGGTGTGTTATGCTGTGCCTGCCGCAGCTGCCGTGACGGAATCCGATGAGCTCCCCGTCGAAAAGCCCAAACGCACCCGTAAGCCCGCCGCGAAGAAGACTGCGGAAGCTGCCGCACCTGCGGAGACAGCGCCTGCCGAAACTGCTGCGGAAGTCCCTGCCGAAAAGCCCAAGCGCACCCGTAAAACCGTCAAAAAGACTGAAGCGCAGCCGGAATGATCCCGGCAATCCATCCGTGAAAAAACTGTGCCAACGGTTTTTCAAATATCAAGACAAAATCGAAGGAGAATACGAGCAAGATGAAGGAATGTATCGCCATGCTGCTTGCCGGCGGTCAGGGTTCGCGTCTGTATGCGCTGACCCAGAAGCTGGCCAAGCCCGCCGTACCGTTCGGCGGCAAGTACCGTATCATCGATTTCCCCCTGTCCAACTGCGTTAACTCCGGCATTGATACCGTGGGTGTTCTGACCCAGTATCAGCCTCTGGTGCTCAATGAGTACATCGGCAATGGCCAGCCCTGGGATCTGGACCGTCTGCACGGCGGTGTCCATGTGCTGCCCCCCTACCAGACCGCTACCGGTTCCGACTGGTACAAGGGTACTGCCAACGCCATTTACCAGAACATCAACTTCATCGATCGCTACAATCCCGAGTATGTGGTGGTTCTGGGCGGCGACCACATCTATAAAATGGATTATTCCAAGATGGTCGATCTGCACAAGAAGAACAACGCCGACTGCACCATCGCCGTTCTGGAAGTGCCATGGGAAGAGGCCAGCCGCTTCGGCATTATGACCACCGATGCCACCGGTGCCGTGGTCAAGTTTGAAGAAAAGCCCAAGAATCCTGATTCCAATCTGGCCAGCATGGGCATCTATGTGTTTACATGGTCCAAGCTGCGCAAGTACCTGATCGACGACGAAGCCGATCCCAACTCCTCCAACGATTTTGGCAAGAATATTATTCCCGGTATGCTGGCCAACGGCGAACGCATGTTTGCCTACGCTTTTGACGGCTACTGGAAGGACGTGGGCACCATCGACAGCCTGTGGGATGCCAACATGGATCTGCTCAATCCCCAGAAACCTCTGGATGTCTGGAACGAGGATTGGAAGATCTACTCCCGTACCCCCGCGCTGCCGCCTCACCGCATCGGCGCGACTGCCCGCGTGGACAACAGCATCATCACCGAAGGCTGCAAGGTGGACGGCGCTGTGGAGAACAGCGTACTGTTCGCCGGCGTCACCGTCAAGGAGGGCGCTTTGATCGACAGCAGTATCCTGATGCCGGGCGCCGTTGTGGAGCCGGGCGCCGAGGTGCACTACAGCATCGTGGCCGAGAATGTGGTCGTCAAGTCCGGCGCTGTCATCGGCAAGAAGCCCGAGGATTGCGCCGATGTCTCCGAGTGGGGCGTTGCCGTTGTGGCCGAGGGCCTGACTGTGGGTGCCAACAGCGTGGTCGGCCCCAAGGCAATGGTGCGTGAAGATGTAAAGGAAGGTGAAACCGTATGACAAGAGCAGCAATGGGCATTATTTTTGCCAATATGCACGATGAGACCCTGCCCGCCGTCACACGGCTGCGCACGATGGCCAGCGTTCCCGTGGCCGCCCGCTACCGTATGATCGATTTCCAGCTGTCCTCCATGACCAACGCCGGTATCGATACCATCGGTGTCGTTGTCAAGCAGAACTACCGCAGCCTGATGGATCATCTGGGCACCGGCCGCGAATGGGATCTGGGCCGCAAGATCGGCGGTCTGACCCTGTTCCCCCCGCAGGCCGAACTGGCGCACGGCGATACTTACAAGGGCCGTCTGGGCGCTCTGTATGAGATCCTGCCCTATCTGGTGGATGCCAAGGCCGAGTATGTGGTCATGGCCGACTGCGATTTCATGTGCACCCCCGACTATGAGGATATCATTGCTTTCCACGAGGCCAAGGGCGCCGATGTGACCATGGTCTGCCGCAAGCTGGATGCCGATACGGCGCTGCCCGCCGAAAATGTCACTGTCACCTGTGATGCCGAGTGCCGTGTCAGCCAGATTCTGTCGGATGACACCTCCGCCGGCGAGCATCTGCAGTGCATGAATATGTTCGTCATCGCCCGCGAAAAGCTCATCGAGTATATCCGCGCCGGCCACAGCCGTCAGCAGAACCATTTTGTCCGTCACGTTCTGATGAACCACACCGACGAGATCAAGACCTGTGCGTATGTGTATGACGACTACGCTTCCCAGATCACCAGCATCCACTCCTACTACGAGACCAATATGAGCCTGCTGAATTCCGATAATCTGAACGATCTGTTCGACAGCGAGCCCATCTATACCAAGGTGCGCGATTCCGCCCCCACCCGCTATGCCATGGACGCCAAGGTCAGCGAGAGCCTGATCGCTGATGGCTGCATTCTGGAAGGCACCGTGGAAAACAGTGTGCTGTTCCGCGGCGTGCAGATCAAAAAGGGTGCGGTCGTCCGCAACTCCATCCTGATGCAGGATACCGTTGTGGAAGAGGGCGCCTGTGTGGATTGCGTCATCACCGATAAGAATGTCACCATCTCTGCCGGCAAGTCTGTCAGCGGCTCCAAGGAATACCCTGTTTATGTGGAGAAGCACGTTAAAGTCTGATCGCCGGATACTGTCACCCATCCGCGAACCGGTAACGGAGGAACTGCGGAGCTGCTGCACGGCGCGGCAGCTCCCGGTCCGGACAGCAGAAAGGAAAGTTTGAATAGCATGAATGTATTGTTTTGTTCCAGCGAAGGTCTGCCCTATATCATGTCGGGCGGCCTCGGCGATGTGGCCGGTGCTCTGCCCAAGGCGATGAATGCTGCCGGCGTGGATTGCCGTGTCATTATGCCGCTGTACAGCGATATCAAGCCCGAGCTGCGCGCAAAAATGGAATTCCTGTGCAGCTTCAATGTGCCGGTGGGCTGGCGCAACCAGTATTGCGGTCTGTTCCGCGCCGTCAGCGGCAATGTCACCGCCTATTTTCTGGATAACGAGTATTACTTCAAGCGCAAGGGCCTGTACGGCTACGGCGACGATGCCGAGCGCTTTGCATTCTTCTCCCGTGCCATTCTCGAGGCTGTCAGTCACATGGATTTCACCCCCGATATCATTCATACCAACGACTGGCAGACCGCTCTTGTCAATGTATACCTCAACCTGCACTACCGTCATGATCCCCGTTTTGCCCGTATCAAGACCCTGTTTACCATCCATAATATCCAGTATCAGGGGCAGTACGGCATGAACCTGCTGGGCGATGTGCTGGATGTACCCGCCGACAAGGCGTATCTGCTGGAGTACAACGGCGATGTCAACTACATGAAGGGTGCCATCGAGGCTGCCGACCGTGTCAACACCGTTTCGCCCACCTATTCCCGCGAGATCATGCGTCCCGAGTACGGCCATCATCTGGATCCGCTGCTCAATGAGCGTGCCTTCAAGGTGAGCGGCATCGTCAACGGCATCGATGTGGAGGTGTATAACCCCGAGACCGATCCCGCGCTGGCTGCCAATTACACCGCCGCCAATGTGGCCGAGGGCAAGGCGGTCTGCCGTGCCGATATCTGTGAGCTGTTCGGCCTGGAAAACGATGGTGCACCCATCGTGGGTATGGTCAGCCGTCTGGTGGATCATAAGGGCTTCGATATCGTCCGTCAGGTGGGTGAGAACCTGATCCAGTCCGGCATGAAGATCTGCCTGCTGGGTACCGGCGATGCCGAATTCGAGGAGTATTTCCGCTGGCTGGCAGATGCCTATCCCGGCCGCTGCGGTGTCAAGATCGCCTTCAAGCCGGATCTGGCCCACAAGATCTATGCCGGTGCGGATATCTTCCTGATGCCCTCTCTCAGCGAGCCCTGCGGCCTTGCCCAGATGGTGGCGCTGCGCTACGGCACCGTGCCCATTGTGCGCGAGACCGGCGGCCTGAAGGATACCGTTCAGGATAGCGGCGACGGCTGGGGCAACGGCTTCACCTTTGAGGATTACAATGCCGGTGCGCTGCTGTACACTTGTCTGCGAGCCAAGGAAGGCTTTGAGAATGCCGAAGGCTGGCAGCAGCTTGTGCAGCGTGCCATGGCCTGCGATCACTCCTGGGCTGTTTCCTGCGGCGATTACATGGCGCTTTACAACGAGATGCTCAGTCTCTGGTAAGCGCCTGCCGATGTCATTTTCCGCGGCGCTCTTTTACGCAAAGAGCGCCGCAAAATTTTTTCAAAAAAATTGAAATTAGGTATTGACATTTCGCGTCGGATTTAGTATTATAATATAGCGCTCTGAAAAACAGAGCAAAATGCCAGACACAGGGGTATAGCTCAGCTGGTAGAGCAGCGGTCTCCAAAACCGCGTGCCCAGGGTTCGAATCCTTGTGCCCCTGCCATTATGGCCCGGTAGTTCAGTTGGTTAGAACGCCAGCCTGTCACGCTGGAGGTCGTGGGTTCGAGCCCCATCCGGGTCGCCATTTTAAAATAAGGGTATATCCCATTTCATATAGATTTTCAATGTGCTGCTATGGCTCAGATGGTAGAGCGCGTCCTTGGTAAGGACGAGGTCACCGGTTCAATTCCGGTTAGCAGCTCCAAAGCCCTGGATCTTCCGAGATTCAGGGTTTTTTTCTCTCTTTTCACAGAGATGGTTCTTATTTCCCGGAAAACATTTTGGGATGAATCGGTGAGATCTGTAAGGATCGTGCCGCAGCAAACGGAGGTGCAGCAATGACACAAAACAGGATGGAAAAAGCAAAGGAACTGATGCAGCTGCTGAATGCTTTGCCGCAGGTGCACAGCTGCACGCTGTACGGCAGCCTTGCCGCAAACGGCGGCGATGCGCTTTCGGATATTGATATTACGCTGGATGTTTCCGGTTGTGATAATGGTGCATTTGCGCTGGTGCTGCCGCAGCTGCTGGGCGAAAAGCTGCCTGTCCTTTACAGCGACTATGCCCCCAGCCTTGCACCGGAAAAATATGTGGTGTCTGTTGCACTGGATGAAAACGATCCCTTTCTGATAGTGGACCTGTGCTGTACGGCGACCCCGCACTGTACGGCCGTCACACGGCAGCAGCTGAATGAAAGAAACGACCGCTGCACGCATATCCTCAAGCTGTGGATCGCCAATCTCAAGCATTTTGCACGCGGCGTGGATAACCGGACGGATATCCTGCACATGACGAAAAAGCTGGGACTGGGAATGCAGAATCAGAGCAGCGCCGAGCTTCTGGAGGAAACGCTGCAATGGCTGGAGAAAAACGCACCGTCCCGCCTGTACGGGCTGCTTGTATCCTGCCGAAGAGCCTTTACGAGTCTGTGCCGCTAAAAGAATATAAGCGGTGCATAGCGCCGTAAAGGAGAAGAAAAGATGAAACAGAATACTGCTGCTCTGGATGGCAGTGCTGTGCTGCAGATCCTGCCGCTGCCGGCGGAAAAATATGCCGGTGTGGAATTTTCGGTTTCGTATAAAACGGAAAAATATTTTGATGTGCTGCTGTTGGAGGACGGCTTCCGGCTGGTGGAGAAAATTGCAAGCCCGCCGCTGGAAAAACAGTTTTCCGACACTCTTTTCGGTGAATGGCTGGAAGCGCCGGAGGTTTTCGGCGCCTTTTGCGGCGGTGAGCTGCTCGGTTTTGTGGAGGGCAGCCGCGAAAGCTGGCACAGCCTTTACCGCATCAGTAATGTCTATGTGTATCCGCAGCACCGCAAAAAAGGCGTGGGGCGGGCTCTGCTGCAGCATAGCATCGATCATGCACGGCGGCAGGGAAAATACCGCGGTGTCATTCTGGAGACACAGACCTGCAATTATGCGGCGATCTCGCTGTATAAAAAGCTGGGCTTCCGTCTGACCCGTATTGATCTGAATGAATACTCCAACGAAGATGTGAAAAAAGCAGAGGTGCGTATCGATCTGCTGTTAAAATTTGACGAAAAAGGAGCCGAATGACATGGAAGAATTTGGACGAGAAGACCTGTTGGCGTGGGCAAAGGAGCCCGATCTGGAGGAGGCATGGCAATCCTGTAAATATGCGGTGCAGGAAGATATGCGGCTGCCGCTGATGGAGGTTCTGTACGAACTGCTGGATGCAACGAAGGAGCGTGACGAAATCATCGATTACGCCGAGCGGATCATGCTGCTTTGTGAAACGCCGGAGGAATTTGAGCGAGCCCGTGCTGCAAAAAATGCAGAGACTGCGAAATACGGCACCATCAACGGAACATTCGGTACCGAGCTTGCTCTTATGCGCAAGGCGATTATGGAAATGCCTCCGATGCCGTCGAAACCGGGCGGTCTGAAGAAGCTTTTTGGCGGCGGCAAAGAGTATGATGCGGCAGTGGCCAGCAAACACCGGCTGCTGGAAAAGCGGAATGTACTGGAAAAATACACGAAGGATTGCGCCAAAAAGCTGGCCGAACTGGGTGCATCTGCGGAAGAACTGGCCTATTACGAATCTGCGGAGAGAGCGCTGGATCAGATGTTCAATGATTTGATGAGTAAGAAGTAAGCCGCCGGAATCACATCAAAAGAAGGATCCCCTGTGCAAAACAGCTGCTTTGCACAGGGGATCCTTTTGCGTCGATAAGAACAGATCAGGCTTTCGGGGGCGTATCTTCAATCGCTACCACCTCGCCGCTGTCCAGACGGATGATGCGGTCGGCGTTGGAGGCGATCTCCATATCGTGGGTCACCAGCAGGATGGTCTGGCCAAAGCGGGCAGCCAGCATTTTCAGATGGCGCAGCACCTGATCGCCGGTGCGGGGGTCCAGATTGCCGGTGGGCTCGTCCGCCAGCAGGATAGCCGGCTTGGTCACCAGTGCACGGGCGATGGCCACACGCTGCTGCTCACCGCCGGAAAGCTGATCGGGATAGCGGTTCAGCTTGTCGGTGATCTCCAGCGCATCGGTCAGTTCTGTCAAAAACTCCGGATCGGCATCGCGACCATCCAGATGCAGCGGCATCAGGATGTTCTCCTTAACGGTGTGCTCGTCCAGCAGGTTGTAGGCCTGAAACACAAAGCCAATGCGGCGGCGGCGCAGCTGGCAGAGTGCATTGTTGCCGAGATCGAATACGCTCTCGTTTTCAATGTACAGCTTGCCGCCGCTGGGACGGTCCAGACCGCCAAGGATCTGCAGCAGCGTGGATTTGCCCGAGCCGCTGCGGCCGATGATGGCGTAAAACACGCCTTTTTCAATGGAAAGATCCAGCGGGCGCAGTGCATGCACCGCAAGAGCGGAGCCTTCGTTATAAGTCTTGTAAAGCTTTTCGGTACGCAGAATTTCCATGTCGGCTCTCACTTTCTTGATTTGATGTTCTCAATGGGCAGATAGCGGCGCAGGCCGTACATCGGCAGCAGATACAGCGCGGTGATGATCACGGCCATCAGCAGGCAAAGCCCCAGATGCAGCCATACCGGGTAGTGCCACAGCAGGTGACCCATCACCTTGCCCGAAAGCAGCGAATACACCTGCGCAAAGACCCACAGCACGATATTGGCCGAGATCACTGCCGTGCCGGATACCGCCAGACCGATGTACAGCTGCCGCAGCATCAGCTTGCGGTTGCTCACGCCCAGCGATTGCAGAATACCGATGCGGTTGCGCTCCTGCTCAATGTCCGATGCCACTGTGTTGGC
Source organism: Oscillospiraceae bacterium (assembly GCA_017472965.1). GTDB lineage: Bacteria > Bacillota > Clostridia > Oscillospirales > Ruminococcaceae > UBA1762. The sequence goes on from JAFUNR010000036.1 coordinate 16,557, forward strand.
AAAGATGATCAGCGCCAGCAGCACGGCGGTCAGCCCCAGCAGGCAGGTCAGCAGAATGTTGTTGATGGCATCCTGCAGCAGCTTTTCGTTGCTCTCATGGTAGAAATCGATATCCATGTAATTGCTGCGTGCCCACACCAGCAGCGCGGTGTCGATCGTCTCGCGGGAAAGCCCTTCCGCGCCGTTGATATAAAAATCCGTGCTGCCGCAGGCATCGATCAGTCCGCCAACCTTGATGGCGCGGATCTCGCTGTCGGTGCGGGTGCGGATGGCATTGGGCAGCAGCTTGGCCGCCAGATGCGGAGCGCAGACGATGTGATAGCCCTCGCCGCTGCCGCTGGCCGGCCAGATGCCCTCTTCGGGGAAATAGTAGATGACAGCACCCACACGGGTGGTCAGATTTTTGGTGTTATAGCTGAAGCCGGGCGGGTCGGCGCTCACCATCCTTGTCTTTGCGGCAAGCTGAACGGTATCGCCCGCCTGTACGGTCCTGTCCTGTTTGTAGCGCAGCCGGTATTCGGGGTAATAGGTGGTGCGGATGCCCGCTGCATCCAGTCGTGCCCAGCCCTCGGCGTTTGCCAGTGCCTCGCGGTCGGTCAGGCCTGTTTTCTGGTAAAGAGGCACCAGCAGCAGCACCTCCTCGCCGCGGTCATAGGCGGCGGTATCCAGTGTGCCCTCGGTGATGGCGGCGGTGTATTTTTGGAAAAGCCCGCTGTCCGAGCTGATGCCATGCAGCGTGACATAATAGCCGGTGATATCCTCCACCTCGCCGGTCATGGCGGCGGTCTCCAGCAGTACGCTGCCGGCGGCATCTTCAGCAGCGATGATCGCATCGGTGCTGACACGGCTGACCTCAATGCTTTCGCACACACCCAGTGCTTCCAGCCCGGCGAGGTATTCCGCCTGCTGCCGGTCAGACATGGAATAGGGTGCACGCAGCAGGTATTCCGGCTTGCCGTTACGCTGCACGGCCTCGCGCCACGGGGTCAGGAACTGCACGCCAAGGAACACGCACAGCACACCGATGAGCATGGTGAATACGCACAGTGCCGCGCTGCCCAGTGTGCGGCTGCGGTTGGCGAAAAGGCCGCGCAGTGTCACATGCAGGAAATCCTGCCGTTCCTCTTTTTTGGGCGGCGGCAGCGGCTTTTTGCGCACGGTGCGGCCGGTCAGCGGGATCCCCACTGCCATGATGCTGGGCACAGCCATGCCGATGGCCAGCGCCAGTGTGCCGGCTGCCAGCGCCGCAGCGAAAACAGCGGGGGAAAGATGCATGGTGATGCTGCGCTGCTGGATGCGCGCCAGCAGCAGAGTGGTCAGTCTGGCACTGCCCAGACCCAGCACAGTGCCCAGCGGCAGCGAGCCCAGCAGGAAATACAGGAACTCCCACACCAGCATCCGGGCGATCTGGCCGTCCTGTGCGCCGATGGATTTCATCAGCACGATGCGGCGCAGCCGCTTGCGCATCTGGGAGAAAAAGATCTGGAAAACCGCACACACGGTGGTGACGAACAGAATGATGGTCACCAGCACCAGCATACGACTGCTGCCCTCGGCCGAGGGCGGATACGCAAACCGGTTCAGCCGCAGCACGCTGGAATCCGTCTGCTCCTCATAGCCGGTGCTCCACAGATACTGGCTGCTCACGGGAATTTTGCCGTCAATTTCAAATTCGCCGGCAAAGAACTGATCAACGGGGATATCATACAGCCGGCCGTCGGTCTCAAACCGGATGCAGGCGCCTGCGGAAAGGGTTTTCTCCTGCAGCTCCTGCGGTGAAACCTCCCACTGGGCGATCACACGCTCGCCGGGATCGGTATCGGCGGGATCCCACAGCAAGGCATCTGTCTGATAGCCTTTGATGTTTTTCAGGGCGGTTTGCGCCGGTACAAGCCAGCCGGTCACCGCTGCAGCCTGCTCTTTCTTGATATCCGCAAGCCGGAACTGCACGCAGTACTGTACCGTTTCGACTCCGTCGGAGGTCTCCTGCGTGAACCATGTCCGGTAAAGCTGCTCCGGCGCGGCGGTCTGTACATTGTAAACGGCGGCGGCGCGCTGCCATGCCGCGCGGGCGGCGGTGGGTTCGTGATCGGCGGTCAGCACCAGATGGGCGTATTCCACCGTGTTGAAATCAGGATAGGCCTCCACCGCTGCCTGCTGGCAGGCGAGCAGGGTATCGTAGTTGGCCTGTGTGATAAAACCGCTGGGCAGGCTGGAGAAGGTGCCGGTGTCCCACCGGTCGGAGTAGGTCTCCGTCACACCGCAGACGGTGTAGGTGGTGGGGATGATCAGCAGAAGCTGTTCATCCTTAATGCGCACGCGCATATTGCGCTCGCCGTAGCCGATCAGATCGGTGATGCCGTTGAGGTAGTGATTCTCCTCCTCGGAAAGATACGGCGTGATATCCAGTGCGAAGCTGTACAGCTCCCAAAAAGCCCCCAGTGCCGTTTGCAGCTGCTCCTCCGTCATATCGGCGATGCGCAGCTGCTGCCCGTCGGGGTTGGCCTCGTCGGCAAACAGGTGGGCGTAATTGCGGAATTCACCGCCCTCCCACCAGCGGAAGAACAGGTCGTTCATCTTGCCGTTCATGTTGGGGCGGCCGGTATTTTTGCCCATCATGTCCCTCCAGCTGCCGTCACGGAAGGCAGCCAGCAGCGGCTGGTTGGCGGCTTCAATGGCCTGCTGCCGGGCACGTGCCAGCAGACCCTCCTGCGAGAGCACCGCATCCTCGCTGATGGGCAGATAGACTTCGCTCACCACGCGGAAGCTGTCGCCAAGGGCAAGCCCCAGCGCGGAAAGCCGGGCATATTCCAGCGCGACCTCGTTTTCTGCTTCGGGCCAGCGGCCTTCCTTCAGCCTCAGACGGCCCAGCTCCTCCATTTCGGGGGTGTAGGGCGAGAGAAAATAGGTGTTGTCGCCGGAGAAATAATCCAGACCGTACACGCTGACCAGCGGCTGGATGGCGGCGGTCTGCGCCGTGGCGGCATATTCCTCGGCCTGCTGCAGGGAACCGGTTTCGACCATCACCTGCCACTGGCCGTAGGTGGAAATGCGCTGGTCGGAATCTGTTTTCTGCAGCGATGTGATGATGGTGGTGGAGAGTACCAGAAACAAAAACGCCAGAGTGACCACGCTCCATAACAGCAGCGTGTTGCGCTTTTGTCCCAGCAATCCACGCAGGGCAATTTTTCGCATGGGTCGGACCTCGCTTTCCTGGGATTGAAAACAGCATAACAGATGTGCGTACCGTCTGCAAGGGGCGGCGGCACACTTTCAGAATGTCTTAAAAATGATTTAAAAAGGCTTAAATCCGTCTTAAAACAATCTTAAAAAACCGGCTGCCACATACAGCGGCAGCCGGAGAAAATGCGCTATAAAAGGATCAGACGTTGTAAATGTCGGATTTATAGCCCTCGCGGTTGCTGCGGAACCAGGCGATGGTCTCGGCCAGACCCTGCTCAAAGGTGAAGGCAGGCTTCCAGTCGGTCATGCTGCGCAGCTTTTCGGCATTGCCCAGCAGGCGGTTGACCTCGCTCTTTTCGGGGCGCAGGCGCTGTTCCTCGCAGACGATGCGGGCATTGGGGTTGATCTGACGGATCAGTTCGTTGGCCAGATCGCCCACGGAGATCTCCTGCCCGGTGGCGATGTTGATCTCCTGTCCCACAGCCTCGGGACAGTCGGCGATGGCCATAAAGCCGGCGGCGGTATCCTTGACATAGTTGAAATCGCGGGTGGGGGTCAGGCTGCCCAGATGGATCTCCTCATAGCCGTCCAACAGCTGGGTGATAATGGTGGGGATGACGGCGCGGGCGCTCTGACGGGGGCCGTAGGTATTGAACGGACGCACGATGCTCACCGGCAGATCAAAGCTGCGGTAGAAGCTCTCGGCCAGACGGTCGGCGCCGATCTTGGTGGCAGAGTAGGGGCTCTGACCCTGATACGGGTGTTTTTCATCGATGGGCACATACAGCGCGGTGCCGTACACCTCGCTGGTGGAGGTGACCAGCAGCCGTTTGGTATCCAGATCGCGGGCGGCCTGCAGCACATTCAGGGTACCCTTGATGTTGGTATCCACATAGCTGTCGGGGCTGTGATAGCTGAAGGGGATGGCGATCAGCGCCGCCAGATGGTAGACCACATCCTGACCCTTCATGGCCACGCGTACGCCGTTGGGATCGCGGATATCGCCCATGAAGATCTCAATCTCATTGCGGATCTCGGCGGGCAGTGTGTCGATCCAGCCGCACTTGCCAAAGGAATTGTAATAGCAGAACGCCTTGACGCGCTCGCCCTTGCGTACCAGCTCTTCGGTGAGGTGGCTGCCGATAAAACCGTCAGCGCCGGTGACCAAAACAGTGTTCGCCATATTATTACTCCTGTCTGTAAAAGGGCGTGCCGGAAAGCACAAAATCCCTCTTTTTATTATGATACTAACATTATAAACCATTTTCTTACAAACTGCAATCTCAAATGTCCGGAAAATACAAAAACATTTTATAAAAAACCGGACAAACACTTGATATTTCTCAATAAATGGCGTATCCTTAAGAGTGGGAAAATCTGCGCCTGTTTTCAAAAACAAAAAACAAGGAGAAACGCATTATGAAATACTGCAAACGCTGCACCATGCCCGATACCCGTCCCGGCATCACCTTCAATGAGGAGGGCGTCTGCTCTGCCTGCACCCACTACGACCAGCGTGCCAATGTGGATTGGGATGCCCGCTGGAAGGAATTCGAGGCTCTGTGCGATAAATACCGCGGCTGCAATGGCCCCGGCAACTACGATTGCGCCGTCGCTGTTTCCGGCGGCAAGGACAGCCATTTTCAGGTGTACATCCTCAAGGAAGTTATGCACATGAACCCCATTCTGTTCAGTGCTGAGGATAATTTCCCCATGACCGAGGCAGGTAAGCACAACCTGAAGAATATCAGCGAAGAATTCGGCTGCACCATCATCTCCTGCAAGCCCAACATTAAGGCGCAGAAGATCCTGATGCGCAATTTCTTCGAGAAATACGGCAAGCCCACCTGGTATGTGGACCGCCTGATCTACACCTTCCCCCTGCACATGGCGCTCAAGTTCAATACCATGCTGCTGTGCTATGGTGAGAATGTCAGCTTTGAGTACGGCGGAAACTCCGACGAGGAGACCTACTCTGCCCGCGGCCAGATCGAAAACGGCGTGGCAGTGGGCTTCTCTGATGAAGAGCTGCTCAGCTATGGCGTGCAGCCGGCGGATCTTGCTCTGACCCGTGCCCCCAGCAAGGAGGATATTGCCCGGCTGGATCCCTTCTATATGTCCTACTTCCTGCCCTGGAACAGCTACAAAAACTATATGCTGGCCAAGAGCCGCGGCTTCCATGATCTGACCCATGAGTGGGACCGTACCCATCACGCCGAGAATTTTGACCAGATCGACAGCCCTGCTTATCTGGTGCACAGCTGGCTGAAATATCCCAAGTTCGGTCATGCCGCCGCCACCGATTACACCGCCCGTTACATTCGTTACGGCATGATGACCCGCGAGGAAGCCATTCCCATCATCAAAGAGCGCGATGGCAATCTGGATCCCCGCAGCGTGCGTGATTTCTGCAATTTCGTCGGCTATACCGAAAGCGAGTTCTGGGCGGTCATTGATAAGTTCTATAACCGCGATCTGTTCTATAAGGATGAGTTTGGCCGCTGGATGCTGAAGGAGCCCATCTGGGAGCAGAAATAAGCCGCTGCAGGAAAAGTGCAGGCTTTGCAAACAAGGGCGCAGCACTTTTGCGCCATTACATAACAGGAAAGGCTGATTTTATGGATCAGGTAAAATTCATCCCGCTGTCCGTCCCCAATTTCGGCGGCCGGGAAAAGGAATATGTCAACGATGCCGTCGTTAGCGAGTGGGTCTCCACCGGCGGCAGCAAGGTGCCCGCCTTTGAAAAGGCCATTGCCGATTTTGTGGGCATGCCCACCGCCGTCGCCTGTAATAGCGGCACCAGCGGCCTGCATCTGGCTATGCTGACTGCCGGCGTGAAGCCGGGGGATCTGGTGCTCGCGCCCACGCTCACCTTTATTGCGGCGGTCAATCCCATTCGTTACTGCTTCGCCGATCCCGTGTTCATCGGCTGTGATGACAGTCTGGGCATGGATCCCGCCGCCGTGCGCGCCTTCTGCGAGAACGATTGCGAGCTGCGGGGGGATACGCTGTACCACAAGGCGACCGGCCGTCGTGTCAGCGCCATGAGCATCGTGCATGTGTTCGGCAATCTGGCGGATATGGAGGCGCTGATGCCCATTGCCCGTCAGTATCACATCGCTGTGGTGGAGGATGCCACCGAGGCTCTGGGCAGCTATTACACCGAGGGTGTTTACGCCGGTAAATTTGCCGGTACCATCGGCGATGTGGGTGTGTACAGCTTCAATGGCAACAAGATCATGACCACCGGCAGCGGCGGCATGGTCGTCACCAATCACCCCGAGTGGGCCGCCCATATGAAGCACCTGTCCACCCAGGCCAAATCCAGTCCTGACAGCTATACCCATGACGAGGTGGGCTACAACTACCGCCTGACCAATCTGCAGGCAGCGCTGGGTCTTGCCCAGATCGAGCAGCTGGAAGGATTCATCTCCCACAAAAAGAAGATGTACGATTTCTATTTCGAGCGTCTGAACGGTAAAAACGGCCTGCGTATGCTGGGCTGGCGGCCGGGCACCCGCCCCAACCGCTGGTTCTTCAGTGTGGATATGAAGGATTCTGCCGTCAGCCGTGACGAGCTGATCCGCATTCTGGCGGAAAACAAGATCCAGAGCCGTTCCATCTGGGATCTGATCCACGAGCAGAAGCCGTATCACGGCAGCTTGACCGTCGGCATTGAAAAAGCGGTGGATTATCAGAACCGTATCGTCAACATTCCCTGCTCCACCAGCCTGAGCGAGGAAGATGCCGCCCGTGTGGTGGAGGTCATTCTCAATGCGGTGCAGCCCCGATAAGCGGCATTTCATAATAAAAAGGAGGAAGTCGTTGTGAAATTCACGGACTTTCTGGTTTCTCCCGGTGAGAGTGTCATGCAGGCCATGCGCCGTCTGGATGCGGATGGCCGGGGTCTGATTCTGTATGTCACCGACGAAGGCGGCCGTCTGATAGGTGTTGTCACCAACGGCGATATCCGCCGCTTTATTCTGGCGGGCGGCAGTCTGGAAGCCCCGGTGCTTTCTGCCGCCAATACCCATCCCTACACCCTGCATCAAAGCCGCCGGTGGGAGGCACAGGATTTTCTGCGCCGCCATGCCATTGATGCCGTACCTCTGCTGGATGATGCCGGCGTCGTGGTGGATGCCGTCATTGCCGAGCACCTGACCAGCGAGGACTGTGACCAGATCGGCCTGCCGGTGGTGATGATGGCCGGCGGTCTGGGTACGCGGTTGTACCCCTATACCAAAATTCTGCCCAAGCCCCTGATTCCCATCGGCGAGAAGCCCATTGCCGAGCACATCATGGATAATTTCCACCGGTTCGGCTGCAATGATTTCTGCATGGTGGTCAATTATCGCAAAAATATGATCAAGAGTTATTTTGCCGATCTGGATAAGGGGTATACCGTCAGCTATCAGGATGAGGACAAGCCCCTTGGTACCGGCGGCGGTCTGGCCTTTTTGAAAGGCCGGCTGGGCGGCACTTTCATTCTGACCAACTGCGATATTCTGGTCAAGGCCAATTATGCCGATATTTATGAGTATCACAAGACCCACGGCAACAAGATCACCATGGTGTGTGCGTTCCAGCATACCACCATTCCCTACGGCGTGGTGGAGCTTGCTGCGGACGGCCGCATTGCGCGGCTGACCGAAAAGCCCCAGATGAGCTATCTGACCAACACCGGTGTCTACCTTGTGGAACCGGAGGTGGTGGAGGCCATGGAGGACGGCGTTGCCATCGGTTTCCCGGAGGTCATCGAACAGTGGCGTGCCAGAGATAACAGCTATGTGGGCGTGTATCCGGTGAACGAGAGCTGCTGGATGGATATGGGCCAGCTGGAAACACTGGACGATATGCGCCGCCGCATGGAAAATTCTTGAGAAAAAGGGGAGCGACTATGCGAACTCTCATCATTGCCGAAGCCGGCGTCAACCACAACGGCAGCCTGGAGCTTGCCAAAAAAATGGCGCTGGTGGCCAAAGAGGCCGGCGCGGATATTGTCAAATACCAGACCTGCGTGCCCGAGCTGGTGGTCAGCAAATTTGCCGAAAAGGCGGAGTACCAGAAGGAACAGACCGGCGCACAGGAGAGTCAGCTGGATATGATCCGCCGCATCCATTTTGATTTTGCCGGCCATACCGAGCTGAAGGCCTACTGTGAATCCATCGGCATCCGGTATCTTTCCACCGCCTTTGATCTGCCCAGTGCGGATTTCCTCAATGCGATGGATCTGCCCTTTTACAAGATTCCTTCCGGAGAGATCACCAACCTACCGTATCTGGAGCGCACCGCTGCCACCGGCAAGCCGCTGATCGTCTCCACCGGCATGTGCGAAAATGCCGAGATCGGCGAAGCGCTGCAGGCTCTGCGTGCAGCCGGTGCAAAGGATATCACCCTGCTGCACTGCAACACCGATTATCCCACTCCATTTTCCGATGCCAATCTGCTCGCCATGAAGGAGTTGGAGCAGTTTGGCTGTCCGGTGGGTTATTCCGATCACACCCCCGGTATCGAGGCCTCTGTAGCCGCCGTTGCGCTGGGTGCCACCGTGATCGAAAAGCATTTTACGCTGGATAAAAACATGGAGGGTCCCGACCACAAGGCCAGTCTGGACCCCGAAGAGCTGAAGGCTCTGTGCACCGCCATCCGCCGGGTGGAGCAGGCGCTGGGCAGCGGCAAAAAGCATGTCACTGCCAGCGAGGCCCGCAACCGCCCCGTCGCCCGCAAGAGCATCGTGGCGGCGCGCCCCATCGCAAAGGGCGAGGTTTACACCGCGGATAACCTGATCGTCAAGCGCCCCGGCACCGGCATCTCACCCATGCGCTGGTACGATGTGCTGGGCAAAATCGCCCCCCGCGATTTCGCCGAGGATGAGTGCATCGAGGCCGATATCCCCGCGCAGGAGGGCTGATGCTGTGATGAAGCTGGCCTTTATCACCGGCACGCGGGCCGAATACGGTCTGCTGCGGCCGCTGATCCGGAAAGCCTTTGCCGATCCCGAACTGGAGTGCCGTCTGCTGGTCACCGGTGCACATCTGCGGCCGGAGTACGGCGAAACCGTCCGTGAGATCGAAAAGGACGGTATTCCCATTGCCGAGCGTATCGATATTCTGCGGTTCGGTAATTCCCGCGACGGTGTGGTGCAGGCAAGCGGCCTTGCACTGCGGCTGTTCGGTGCATGGTTTTCCGCAAATCCGGTGGATGCCTGCGTGGTGCTGGGCGACCGGTACGAGATCTTTGCCTCCGCTTCCGCTGCTGCCATGCTGAATATCCCCGTGGTACACATCAGCGGCGGCGATGTCACCTTCGGTGCACAGGATGACTGGTTCCGGCACTGCCTGACCAAGATGTCCGCACTGCATTTTCCGTATTGCGAAGCCTACCGTCAGCGGCTGCTGCGGCTGGGCGAACAGCCGGAGCGTGTCTTTAATGTGGGCGCACTGGGATCTGAAAATATCCGCTGTGTTCCGCTGCTGGAGCAGCCGGCGCTTTCGGAAAAATTCGGCTTTGATTTTGCAAAGCCTTACTGTCTTGTCACCTTCCACCCCGAGACCATGGCAGAGGAAAGCCCCGTCAGTCAGCTGGCTGCTCTGCTTGCGGTGATGGAGGAATACCCGGATATGGGCTTTTGCATCACCGGCGCCAATGCGGATGCCGGCGGCGATGCCATCAATGCCGCCTGGCAAAGCTTCGTAAAAAAGCATCCCCGCGCAAAGCTGTTTGCCAGCATGGGACTGCAGGGGTATCTTTCCGCCATGAAATACTGTGCTGCTGTGGTGGGGAATTCCTCCAGCGGCGTGGTGGAAACACCGGAATTCGGCGTGCCCTGTGTCAACATCGGCGACCGTCAGACCGGACGGCTGCGCACCGCCAATGTGATCGACTGCCGCTGTGAGGCCGATGCTGTCCGCGCCGCGCTGCACAAAGCGCTGACGCCGGAATTTGCCGCCGCGGCCGCACAGGTGGAAAATCCTTTCTATCAGCCGGATACAAGCGGCAATATGCTGCGCATCATCAAGCAGAGCCACGCAAACGGTCTGCTTGCTTCTCCCAAGCATTTTTATGACGGCGAGGCAGTGCAGTAATGGCCTTTCCGTACTGTCGGCTTGCAGTGCCGGCTTACAGAACAAATATAAGGAATATAAAGGAGACCGTTGCCATGAAAGTGATGATCGTTGGTCTGGGCAGTATGGGCAAGCGACGCGCCCGCCTGCTGAAGGGTATCCTGCCGGATGTCTGCCTGCTTGGTGTGGACAGCGCCCCCGCCCGCCGTACTGAAGCGGAAGCACTGGGCTTTACCACCTTTGAAACGCTGGAAGAGGGCATTGCCGCCGCACCGGATGCGGCCTTTGTCTGCACGGCGCCCATCTCCCATGCCGGCATCATCCGGCAGCTGCTGAGCAGCAGTATCCCCGTCTTTACCGAGCTGAATCTTATTGATGACGGCTATGACGAGCTGCAGGCTCTTGCTGCTGAAAAGAATGTGCCGCTGTTCCTTTCCAGTACCATGCTGTGGCGCGGCGAGACCCGCTACATCCGCGATTCCGTGCGGGAATTTGCAAAGCCCGTCAGTTATATCTATCACATCGGGCAGTATCTGCCCGATTGGCACCCGTGGGAAAACTACAAGAACTTCTTTGTGGGAGATAAGCGCACCAATGGCTGCCGCGAGATCTTCGGTATCGAGCTGCCCTGGCTGCTGGAGACCTTCGGTGATGCCGAGATCGTCAGTGTGCAGAAGGATAAGCTGACGGAGCTGGAGATTGATTATCCCGACAGCTGGTTCGTGGCACTGCATCACGCGGGCGGCACCAAGGGCTTCCTTGCCGTAGATGTGGCCTCTCCCAAGGCTGTGCGTAATTTTGAGTGCTTCGGCGAGGGGCTGCACCTGTTCTGGGAGGGCAACCCCAAGGCGCTGTACCGCTTTGATAAGGCCACCGGACAGAAGGAACCGGTGGATGTCTACACCAGCTTTGAGCACGACAGCCGCTACAGCGATAACATCGTGGAAAATGCCTATGTGGATGAGATCTCCGAATTTCTGGATGTGCTGGCCGGCCGCTGCACTGCGCGTTACAGCTATGCACAGGATCAGAAGTGCATTGACCTGATGAATAAGATCGGGGTGTAAAGTATGAAAGTACTGTTTGTGGGCGTGGGCAGTATCGGTACCCGCCATCTGAACAATATCACTGCCGTGTGCAAAGAGCGCGGTATCCCGCTGGAATGTCATGCGCTGCGCCACGGCGCCCGCGCACTGCCGCCGGAAACCGAGGTGCTGCTGACCCGTCAGTTCACCGAGGCCGCCGCCACCGACCGGGATTACGATGCCGTATTCATCACCAATCCCACCAATCTGCACTACGATGCCATTGAATCGCTGCAGGACCACACCGGCTGCTTCTTCATCGAGAAGCCTATTTTTGAGACCTCCCGCCGCAGTCTGGAAACTGCCGGTCTTGTGGGCAAAAAGGCGTATATTGCTGCGCCCATGCGCTGGTGCGGCACCTTCATGAAGCTGCGCGAGCTGGTCAAAAGCCGTGAGGTTTATTCCGCCCGCATCATCTGCTCCAGCTATCTGCCGGAATGGCGCAAGGGTGTGGATTACCGCACCGTTTATTCCGCACGGCGCGAGCTTGGCGGCGGTGTCACCATCGACCTGATCCATGAATGGGATTATATGGTGGAGTTGTTCGGCTTCCCCGAGGAGTGCTTCACTCTGCTGGGAAAGTACAGCAATCTGGAGATCAACAGCGATGACCTGAGCGTTGCCATCGCCCGTTACCCCGGTATGCTGGCCGAACTGCATCTGGATTACATCGGCCGCGGCTACCGCCGCAGCATTGAACTGCTGTGTGCCGACGGTAACCTGTTCGCTGATTTCGGCGCAGGCACCATCACGCTGGAGGATGGCTCCGTCATCGATTGTGCCGAGCCGGTCAACGATCGTTTCCTGCGGGAGATGGACTATTTTGTGGAGTATTGTCTGCACGGCGAGGGCGAAAGTCTTAACAGCCCCGAAAAGGCACAGGCCGTGCTGAAGCTGGCACTGAAAGAGTGAGCAGGCAGCTGCATCATAAATACAGAGGAGAACGACCATGAAACGAGTGCTTATCACAGTCTGCGGCCGTGCCGGAAGCAAGGGCTTCCGCAATAAAAATCTGAAGGATTTCTGCGGAAAGCCGCTGGTATATTACACCTTGTCTGCCGCAGAGATGTTCAAATGCCAGCGCCCCGATCTGACGGTGGATGTCTGCCTGAACACCGATTCCCCCGAACTGATCGCACTGGTGCTGAAGGGCTATCCCGAAGTGGAGGTCATCGAGCGCCCCGAAGAGCTGGGCGGGGATACCGTGCCCAAGATGGCGGTATTCCAGCATTCCCTGCGCACCATGGAGGAGCGCAAGGGCTATGCCTACGATTTCCACATCGATATGGATATCACCAGTCCGCTGCGCCAGAAGCAGGATCTGATGCAGGCTGTGGCCATGTTTGAAAGTGAGCCCGGTCTGGATCTGGTCATGGCTGCCGTGCCCTCCCGCCGCAATCCCTTCTTCAATATGGGAATGAAAAACGCCGAGGGCTATGCCTGCCGTATCATCGAGAACTCCAACACCGCCCGTCAGCAGGCGCCTGCCTGTTACGATGTCAATGCCTCGCTGTATGTGTTTGCCCGCAGCTTCCTGATGAGCAATGCCTCCAGCGACCTGTGGAAGGGCAAGGTGCGCTTCTACGAAATGTTTGATACCGGCATTCTGGATATCGACAGCGAGGAGGACTACCTGCTGCTGGAAAGCATCGCCTCCCATCTGTATGCCAGCATGCCCACCTTTGCCGCCATGCAGGAGAATATCCGCGAGGTGTGAACTGTTAATCCAAACCCAAAAGGAGAGTGCCCATGAGCTGCTTTGATTACCCGGTGGATTCTCAGACGATTCTTTTGAAAAAGCGTGCCCTGCGCAAGGAGCTTCTGCAAAAGGAAGGACTGGTAGATAAAAAGATCGCTATCCTCAGTGGCTCCACCGTTGGTCAGATTCGTCCTGTACTGGAACTGTTTTTGCTGCACCACGGCATCCGTCCCACCTTCTGGGAAGGCGGCTACCATCTTTACTATGAAGATATCGTCTTTGGCAATGAAGAACTGAAAGCCTTTGCACCGGATCTCATCTATATCCACACCTCTAACCGCAATCTGGAGAATCGGCCATCCGTCTACGATTCCGATGAAGCCGCTGCGGCAAAGCTGAGTGCCGAGTGCGCCCGCTGGCAGGGGTTGTGGGATGCGGCACTGGCCAATTTCCACTGTCCTGTGGTACAGAATAACTTTGAACTTCCCACGCTGCGTGTCATGGGCAATGCCGATGCCGTGATGGCACAGGGACAGGTACGCTTTGTCAACGAACTGAACCGCACTGCAGCCGATTACGCTGCTGCGCATACCGGCTTTTATGTGCAGGATATCAACTGGCTGGCAAGTGTGCACGGTTTGGATCAGTGGTGTGATGAAAGCAGCTGGTGTCTGTACAAATATGCACTGAATCCCGAATTGATCCCGGAACTGTGTGCGAATCTTGCCAATATCATCAAATCCGTGTTCGGCCGCAACAAAAAAGCGCTTGCGTTGGATTGTGATAATACCCTGTGGGGCGGCGTCATCGGTGATGACGGCGTGCAGGGGATCCATCTGGGGCTGGAGGATGCGGGTGGTATGGCCTATTCCGCATTCCAGAGTTACCTCAAGGAGGTGGCGGGTCTCGGTGTGCTGCTGAATATCTGCAGCAAGAATGAAGAGCATATTGCCCGTGAAGGCTTTAACCGTGCGGAGTCTGTGCTGAAAAATGAGGATTTCATCGCCTTTATGGCCAACTGGAACCCGAAAAGTCAGAATCTGCAGGCCATGGCGCAGCAGCTGAACATCGGTCTGACGGATATCGTCTTTGTGGACGACAACCCTGCCGAACGGGAGCAGGTGCGCGCTGCGCTGCACGGTATGCCTGTGCCGGAACTCACCGGGCCGGAGGTCTATGCCCGTGCACTGGATCGCAGCGGTTATTTCGAGGTGACGACCTTCTCCAAGGATGATCGCGGCCGCAACCAGATGTATAAGGAAAATGTGCAGCGTGCTGCCGCACAGCAGCAGTTTGCCGATTATTCCGATTATCTGCGCAGCCTGGAGATGACCGCACAGATCACTCCTTTCGCGCCGGAATTTCTGGCGCGCACCACCCAGCTGATCAACAAAACCAACCAGTTCAATCTGACGACCCGCCGTTATACGGAGGATGAAGTCCGCGCCTGCATGGAGGATGAAAACTGTGTCACGCTGTGCGGCCGCCTGCAGGATAAATTCGGCGACAACGGTCTGGTCAGTGTGATCATCGGTCGCAAGATCGGTGATGCGCTGGAGGTGGAACTGTGGATTATGAGCTGCCGTGTGTTCAAGCGTGATCTGGAACTTGCCATGTTTGATGCTCTGGCTGCCGCTGCCGCAAAGCTGGGCTGCAGCCGTATCACCGGCAGCTGGCTTCGCACCGCGAAAAATGCACTGGTGCGGGATTTCTATCCTTCCCTCGGCTTTGAAGTTACACAGGACGGTGAAAACGAGAGATATTTTGCTCTGAATATCGAGCAGCTGCCCGAAGAAAAGAATAAGGTCATTGCTGTGCAGCCGAACCAATAAATAAAAAACCATAAAAGGAGAATATAACATGACTGCAGAACAGGTTCTGAAAGAACTGGAAGAGATCTTTCGCGACAACTTTGACGATGACGATATCGTTCTGACCCGAGAGACCACGGCTGACGATATCGAAGACTGGGACAGCCTTGAGCAGATCAACCTGCTGACAACCATCGGCAAGAAATACGGTATCAAGTTCAGTATCGATGATGTCAGCAGCCTTGCCAATGTGGGTGATATGGTGGATCTGGTGCTGCGTCTGAAGGCGTAAGCGAAGGAGAACACCACCATGGCCAGAACCATTCTTATTGTTGGCGGTACCGGCGATCTGGGTCTTGCACTGGCGCAGGCAATGTATGCTGCGGGCGATACTCTGATTTTGCAGGGAATCGGTGACCTTTCGACAGCACAGGCGTTTGCGGCGAGGTGCCCCGGTACTCATGTGCTGGCATGTGACCTCACCGATGAAGCTGCCGTTGCCGCATTTATCGAACAGGTAAAAGCCATTGGCATGCCGGATCATCTGGTGCATCTGCCGGCATTGCCTGTGGTCAATGCCAAATTCAAGAATTTCGACGAAGAGCGCTTTGAACGGGATTTCGCTGTTCAGGTGCGCAGTGCGCTGCGTATCTGCAAGGCGTTTGTCCCCGTTATGGCAAAGGCGAAATACGGTCGGGTGCTGTTTGTGCTCACCAGCTACATCATGGGCGTGCCGCCGAAAAATGTCACCGCCTATGTCACCTCCAAGGGTGCGCTGGAGGCTATGGCCCGCAGTCTTGCGATCGAATATGCTGCAAATGGCGTCACTGTCAACTGTGTGGCGCCCAGCATGATCGAGACCGGCTTCCTTGCTGATACCAGCAGTCTGATCGTGGAAGCGGCTGCCAAAGCGAACCCCATGGGCCGCAATGCCACCGTAGCAGATGTGGTGCCCGCCATGTGCTTCCTTCTTTCGGAGGAAGCACGCTATATCACCGGTGCCACTTTGCCCATCACCGGCGGTTCCCAGATGTGACCTCTTCGCAAAACCCCTGAAAGGAGGAAGCGTCCATGGATGATTTTGTGCTCAGCGCTTTTTCGGATCACCGCTGCGAATACCGGTTTGACCGGGAGAATGTGCGCTTTACTCTGTATCTGGACAGTGGATTGTTCCAGTCCGAGGACTGCAACCAGTATACCAACGAGCAGATGCACAGCCATCCGTATTATGAGTGGTTTTTTGTCACCAACGGCAGTATGCGGTTGACCACCGCAGAGCAGTCACTGGTGCTGAAAAAGAATGATTTTGTCCTGATCCGTCCGGGTGTGGGGCATTACATCAATTTTCTCTCCGACAATACCACTCGCTACAATCTCAATTTCAACTTCGAAGCCAACGGCCTGGAAAGTATCGAGGATCTGTATACGCAGCTGCAAACCCGATTGAGCCACAGTTCCTGCATTGCCGGTGCGGGTACGCAGGAACTTGCGGATATCAACCGCCGTATCTCGCAGCTGTGCGGCACCAACCGCCGCACGATGATCTGCGCCTGCTTTGCCGAGCTGATCACCGCAGTGCAGGATATTTTGAGCGGCGGGGCAGATAGCTCTGTGGTGGAGGATTTCCTGCGGGATGCAACCGTCGAGCGGCGCGACCGCCTGCACAGGCTGTTTCATTCCTACTATATGTATAATTTCACGGTGGATCAGGTGGCGGATTGCCTTGGTATCAGCTCGCGTCAGTTGAGCCGCATTATCCGGCAGGAATACGGCTGCACTTATCATGAGCGCATCAGCTATATACGGGCGTGTTCAGCGCGGCAGCTATTGACAAAAACAGATTTTACTGTCGGCGAGATCGCCCGCTGGGTGGGATATTCCTCACAGGCTGCTTTTTATGCCGCTTTTAAAAAACAGTTTGGCTGTCTGCCCACCGAATACCGGAAGAAATCCCAGAAAAACGGATAAGAGAAAGCTGTGCGCTGCATCTTTTGCAAAACTGCCGCACAGCTTTCTTTGTTTCCGGGGATCGCTTGTTAAATTATAAATTATGCTTTTCCAATCGGCTGTGGTATGGTATACTGGCTATGGTATAAAGTCATAGGCTTATTCAACCGAAAAACACAATTCAACAAAGGAGTTTTACTTATGAATTCTCCCGCACAGATCGCCGAAAAATACTCTGCCATCGCCGAAAAAAAGGTGCAGATGGGCTTTGCAAAAACGCTGGTGCTGGCAATCCTTGCCGGCGCGTTCATTGCGCTGGCCGGCATCGGCTGCACCATTGCGCCTGCCACGGTGGCCAATCCCTCCGTGGGCAAATTTCTTGGTGCCTGTATTTTCCCCGCCGGCCTTGCCATGGTTGTCATTGCCGGCAGCGAGCTTTTCACCGGCAACAATCTGCTGGTGCTGCCTCTGCTGGAAGGCCGCATCCGTCTGTGCCGTGTACTGCGTAACTGGGGCATCGTCTATCTGGGCAATCTGATCGGCGCGGTGGCTGTGGCAGCTATGGCTGCTTATGGCGGCACATTTGCTCTGTTTGATAAAGCGGCGGCTGCTTCCATCGTGTCCATCGGTCAGGCCAAGGTGGGGCTTACTTTCCTGCAGGCTTTCCTCAAGGGTCTGCTGTGCAATTTCCTTGTGTGCATTGCCGTCTGGATGGCTTTTGCTGCAGAGAATGTTTCCGGCAAGATCCTTGCGGTGTTCTTCCCCATTATGATGTTCGTGCTGTGTGGCTATGAGCACAGCATCGCCAATATGTATTTCATCCCCGCCGCTATCTTTACCGCTGATTTATACGGCATGGATCCCGGCGCACTGAGCTGGGGCAGCTTTTTCCTTAAAAATCTCCTGCCGGTAACACTGGGCAATCTGGTGGGCGGCGGCGTTTGCGTAGCGGGTTCCTACTGGTTTATCTACGGCAAACGGAAATAAAAGGATAAGGAGAGAAATCATGCAGCAGCTGAAAATGTACTGGAAGCCCGAACCGACAGAATTCCCGGTTCTGCCCGAGGGCTGGAGTATCCGTACCGGCAATGGCAGCGAAGTTGATGCACAGACATGGGTGGATTGCTGCCGCCACGGCTTGCTTGGCCTGCAGGAGGGGATCGAAGCCTTTGAACGGTGCATTGCGTCAAGAGAGGGCTACAGCCCCGATGCAGTGTACTTTATCGAACATGACGGCGAGGCGGTAGCCACCGTTACCGCTTTGCTGGATGAGGAAAAGACCGGCAATGTGCACTATGTGGGCACCAAGCCCTGCGTACGCGGCATGGGTGTGGGCGGCTGGCTGAATCAG
Source organism: Oscillospiraceae bacterium (assembly GCA_017472965.1). Taxonomy (GTDB): domain Bacteria; phylum Bacillota; class Clostridia; order Oscillospirales; family Ruminococcaceae; genus UBA1762. Next base: position 34,697 of record JAFUNR010000036.1, read on the forward strand.
ATCGTTAAGGCGGATCTGTGGAAGCGCGGCTGCCTGCGGGCCTATCTTACCACCGATGAATTCCGTGTGCCTGCTGTATGCAGCTATCTATCCGCAGGATTTGTTCCGGTGGAATACGATGTGGAAATGCCCGAACGATGGGGCGGAATGCTGCGTTTTCTTGGCCGTACCAATGTCCCCATGGTGGATGAAGCCGGCAGATTTGTGTGTGTGCTCAACGAATACGCGGAATAAGCCGCGCCGGATAAACAGGAAAAAGAGAGGAAAAAGATTATGTTGAAAATCACAAAGCTCTGGATGGATGGCGGAGAACTGACCGCCGCTGTACGCAGCCGAATTACAGGTACAGCCGCTCCGTTGTTTGGGTGGACGGTGCTCTCCGATGCGGATAACGACACCCAGACCGCCTGCCGTGTCACACTGACGGATGGTGAGGATGTGCTGTGGGATTCCGGCTGGCTGCAGCAGACGGAGCAGCGGTTGCAGTATGCCGGTGCGCCGCTGCCTGCAGGCAAGGCTTTGCAGCTGACGGCAGCCGTGCGCAGCACCTCCGGTCAGGAGGCTGTCAGCGAGCCGGTCATTGTGTATAATGGTCTGCGTCCGGAATGGGAGGGCAAATGGCTGCTGCCCACCGAATACAGAAAGCGTGCCGTCACCGATTACCGCAAGGTGTTTACGCTGGATGCCGTGCCGGAAACCGCCTGTCTGTATTTGGCAGGTCTTGGCTACCACGAGGCTTATCTCAATGGAAAGCCTGTAGATGCTGCCGTGATGGATCCCGCCCATTCCAACTATGCCAAAACGGTGTACTATACCGTCCTGCCCGATGTGGCTGCGCTGCTTGCCGCCGGCGAAAATGTGCTGACGATTCAGGTGGCGGATGGCTGGCGCAGCAATGACAGCGATTTGATTGATCGGATGCTGGGCGAGCGCAAGGTCGAATTTGCGGGTCATCCCACCCTGAGCGCCGTGCTGGAATGGAAGGATGCCTCCGGTGTGCACCGCGTTGTTACCGATGAAAGCTGGCAGTGGAAGCACGATGCCGTCACCATGGCAAATATTTTTGACGGCGAAACCTACGATGCCAATGCCGCCGATCCCGCATGGCTGACCGCCGGCGGCGAAGGGTGGAGCGCTGTGATGCTGGGCGAGGGCCCCGGCGGCGAGATGCTGCCCATGACCATCCCGCCCGTACTGGAGCAGGAGACCTATCCCGCCATCGATATTTTTGAGGCGGAAAAGGGCGTCTTCGTGGCAGATTTCGGCCAGAATATTGCCGGTGTGCTGCGTTTTTCACTGCCGACAGGTCTGGAAAAAGGCCGGAAGATCACCGTTCACTTTATGGAGATACTGGATGAGGATGGCACTCTGTACACGGCTCCTCTGCGCGATGCAAAGCAGACCGACACCTACATTGCTTCCGGAGATGAGCGGGATCTGGCTGTCTGGCAGGCGAAATTCACCTATCATGGTTTCCGTTATGCCGAGATCCACGGTCTGGAAACCGTCACGCGGGAGCAGCTCACCGCAGTGGCTCTGTATACGGATGTGGGCTCTGCCAGCTCCTTCCGCTGCGGCAATGCATTGATTAATCAGATCCACAAAAATGCAGTGCAGACCGAGAAGGCGAACATCCACTCCATCCTCACCGACTGTCCCCAGCGCGATGAGCGCATGGGCTGGATGAACGATGCAACCGTTCGCTTTGAGGGCACGCCCTATAATTTCCATATCGGCCGTCTGTTTGCCAAGGTGGTGAAGGATATCCGCAATGAACAGCGCGAAAACGGCGCCTTCACCTGCTGTGCGCCCTTTGTCTTTGGCGCATTGCCGGCCGATCCTGTGTGCTCTTCGTATCTGGTGGCGGGGGCACAGGCACTGCTGTACACCGGCAGCAAAGAGCTGATCGCCGAAGCCTTTGACGGCTTTGCCGCATGGGAGGATTTCCTGCTGTCGCAGAGCGAAGAAGGCATTGTACAGTACAGTTATTACGGCGACTGGGCGGGACCTGAATACGCCTGTGAAGCAAAGGAAGTGCCCCGTTCCAAGGCGACTCCCGGTATTCTGATGTCCACCGGCTATTCCTATTTCAATTGCCGCACACTGGCCGCCTTTGCGGAAATGCTGGGCAGGGAAGAAGATGCTGCCACCTATGCACGGCTTGCGGGGGATGTGCGCGAAGCTTTCCTGAAAAAGTGGTGGGATCCCCGCACCGGCAAGGTGGCGGAGGGCTCACAGGGGGCGCAGAGCTTTGCTCTCTGGCTGGATATTCTGCCGGAGGAGGGCCGTCAGGCCGCTGCCGACGTACTGCATGCCGATCTGGTCGAAAAGAATTACAAGATCACCACAGGCAATCTCTGCACTCGTTATATGATGGAGATGCTGACCCGTTACGGCTATCTGGAGGATGCATGGAAACTGCTGAATTCTGTAGAATATCCCTCCTACGGCTACATGATCAACAACGAGGCCACCACGATATGGGAACGCTTTGAACTGAAAAAGAACCCCGGTATGAACTCGCATAATCACCCTATGTACGGCGCGGTGGATTACTGGTTCTATGCGTGGCTGTGCGGCATCAAGCCCACTTCCTCCGGTTTCGATACGGTGGATATCTGCCCGTACTACCCGGCAGACCTGCTTTCTGCACAAGCCGTAGTGGATACTGTTCACGGCGATGTGGGCGTGCGCTGGACAAAGCGCTTTGGCGAATACCACCTGTATGTGCACCTGCCCTTCGGCGTCACCGGTACCGTACATACGCCGGAAGGCTCTGTGACGGTCGGCAGCGGCTCTCACCAGTTCCACTGGCCGTGGGAAGGTCCGGATGCCAGCTACAAAGAGTGACCGACGCAAATGAGGAGGTAAGACCCATGTTGATGGCAAAGGCGAAGGATCCCGCATTCTGGGCAAATGCCCGTCAGGATCCTGCGTATCAGGAATTGGTCGGATGGGTGACCCGTGCTTACAAAGAGCGGTACGAGGAAGTGGTGCCTTCTCTGAGTTACCGCGCCCGTATGCGCTATTACAAGGACGGCGACCGCAGTGAATTTGAGGCGCGTTATTTCCGCCGCCGGAACTGTCTGGCCAGCACGGCGCTGCTGGCGCTGCTGTATCCGGAGGAGCCGACCTATCTGGAACAGACGCAGGAGCTCATCTGGATCATCTGCGAGGAATTCAGCTGGGTGCTGCCCGCACACTGCGAAAACACGCTGGAAAGTGCAGCGGAAACCATCGATCTTTTCAGCGCCGAGACCGCTTTTACACTGGCGGAGATCGATTATGTTCTGGCGGACCGTCTGGATGCCAATGTGCGTGCCCGTATCCGTCAGCAGGTGGAAGCACGCATCCTGCGTAATATGGAAACACATACCTACTTCTGGGAAACCAATACCAGCAACTGGTCTGCCGTTTGTGCAGGCAATACCGGCGGCGCACTGATGTATCTGTTCCCGGAGGCATTTGATAAAATGCTGCCCCGTTTCATTGGTGCGATGGAAAGCCTGATGCGCGGATTCCCGGAGGACGGTACCTGCACCGAAGGCTTCGGTTATTGGCATTACGGCTTCGGCAATTACATCTGGTTTGCCGATCTGCTGTGCCAGTATACGGATGGAAAGATCGACCTGCTGGCCGTTCCCAAAGCGGCGAAGGTGGCGGGCTACGCCGCCCGCAGCCTGCTGCGGGGCAATACCACCGTCAGCTTTGCCGACGGCACCATGCACGGCGTGATCAGCCGTACCATTCAGTGTTATCTGGCGCACCGGTTCCCGCAGGATGTATCCTTGCTGCCTGCCGGTATGATGGAATATAACGGCATCAATGTGCATTGGATGAATTACCTGCGCAGCTTCTGTTATCTGGAATACGAGGCCTTTGCAGAAGAACTGGTGCTGAAAGACCACTTCCTGCCGGATGCGCAGCAGGTGACCTTCAACCGTGCCAAATACTCGTTGGCGGCGAAAGCCGGTCATAACGAAGAACATCACAACCACAATGATGTGGGCTGCTTTATCCTCGCCACCGAAAAGGGACAGGTGTTCTGCGATCTGGGCTCCGGGCGGTATACCCGTCAGTATTTCCAGCGGCCCGGCCGGTATGAGATTTTCTGCAACGGCTCGCAGGGGCACAGTGTTCCCATCGTCAACGGCACTTACCAGAAAGAGGGCGAGCAGCATCACGGCTCCATTGCGGTGGACGGCGACTGCATCACGCTGGAGTTGGCCGGTGCCTATGAAGCGGGCACCATCGAAAAGCTGACCCGCCGCATCGAAGCGCTGGAAAACGGCATCCGTCTGACGGATACCTTCTCTGCATTCCAAACCCTGACCGAGCGCTTTGTCACCATGACCGAGCCGGAAGTCTTCGCCAATCGCATCGTGGTGGAGGATGTGACGCTGTATTTCGATCCTGCGGTGTCTTCCGTGTCTGTGCAGGAGGTTGTGCATCTGACACACGGAACAGAGCAGACGACACGCACCGGTAAAAAGACTGTGGGCGGCGGATACGCCGTCGGCGAAGTTCCTGTCTGGTGCATCGACTTTGCGATCGCTCCGGGGACGGAAAGCGTGGAATTCCGCTTTGAGATCATGGAATAAGTGCGGTGTGATCTGCAGATAAACCGATGAAACAAAAAAGCTGCCGTACTGCGGCAGCTTTTTTCTTATGTGAAGCGGTTGCGGTAATGTTTCGGTGATACCCCCACCGTCTCGGTAAACACTCTCGAAAAATACAGCGGGTCGGAAAAACCGGAAAGCAGCGCCACATTTTTCACCGATGTAACGCCGTTTTCGATCAGCGTGACGGCGTATCGGATGCGCAGCAGCTTCAGATATTCCGAAAATCCCATGCCGAACCGCTTTTTGAAAACATGGGAAAGATATTTTTCGTGATAGCCCGCCGCAGCCGCAAGCTGCCCCAGTGAAAGCCGCTGATCGGTGAAATGCTCATCCAGATAATTCACCACAAACGATACCAGATCGCTGCCAGTGCGGTCATCCTTTTTCAGCCGCGAAAAGGCGTACAGCAGCAGGCTTTCACTCAGCAGATCGATGTTATCTTCATCTGCGCGGGCAAGGCTTTCCTGACAAAGCGGCAGCAGACCCTCGTGCCCTTCAAAAACACAGCGCCCAGGCGTGATGCCGAACCGTTGAAAAAGCTCTTCGGCGCGTGTGCCGGTAAAGCTGATGCAGTAATAATGCAGCTCCCGGCTGTTTTCGATGGTAAAGGGAATGCCTGCAAAGCTGAAAAAGAGCGTTCCGACCGTAAGCGGGCAGCAAGTTCCTGCACAGCAGAGCCGACCTTCACCGCCGGCGGTCAGATACAGACAGTGCTCATTCAGTCTGCGCTCTTCGCCCGAATGCTGCACCAGACTTTCAAAAAAGAAGTTTCTGGCATACAGCTGACCGGATTCCTGCGTGGTGATGAATTTACAGATGTTCTGTTTTTCCATAGCGCACCTTCTTTCTCTATCAGTATAGCTCGGAATGGGAAAGAGTACAACTTATTTCTGCAATTTTATGGATTTTTTTAACCCGATCAAGGTCGGAGAGTGCTTTGAATAAAACAGCATACGCATACAGCCGGGGAAAATGAATGTGTGCATATTCGACAAAAAAAGATATTCTCTTTTGTGAGAAAAATGCATTGCTCGAATCGCGATTTTCTTTTATGCTTATAATAGAAAAGTTGTATGCTTTCCGGCGCGAAAGGCAGCCGGAAAACAGACCGGTTTTGGGGCATCAACATCATGGCAGCAGGAGAAAACGGCGATGAAAATCTTTATCTTTGGTACCGTGGCCAGCGGAAAAACCACATTGGCAAAAAAACTGTCGGCACAGCTGAACATCCGCTGGTATGAGGGCGACGGCATCGCTTGGGGATACCGCGGCGAGGAGCGCTTCAAGCGTTCGCCGGAGGAGCAGGCCCGGCGCATTCAAGCCATTGATGCCCGCGGCGAATGGATCATCGAAGGCTCCTGGCGCGAATCGCAGAAGGCTGTATGGGAGCTGGCTGACCGCATTATTTTTCTGGATACCCCGCTCAGGCTGCGCCGCCAGCGCATCTGGGAACGCTTTTTGCGCCAGCGCAGCGGCAAGGAACCCTGCAGCACCAGGCCTACATTTTCCATGCTGCGCATGATGTTCCGCTGGACGGAAAATTTTGAAAAGGACCGCCCTGAGCATGAGGCGCGGCTGCTGAACTATGCCGATAAACTGATCTGGCTGGTGAGTGACGATTTGGCCACCATGCATCCCGATTGGCTGGATATGCCCGCTCCGGTGCCGGTACAAACCGATTGAAAAAAGCTCTCTGTCCCCGCTTCGCCTGCGGGAACAGAGAGCTTTTTTGGTCGATTTATTTTTCGCAAGGGAGAAAGAGAACGGCATTTCAGTCCTGCGGCAGATGATCCACCGTATCGAAGCGGTAGCTGTTCTCCTGCAGCCAGCGGATGATGGTGGGCAGCGCCTCTGCCGTGGCTTGATTGGTGGAGGAATCGTGCATCAGTACAATGGCGGTATTCTGCTCTTTGCAGCCGCGGATCACCCGCGATGCGATCGTGGCGGCAGATGGATTGCCGCCCACAGAATCCTCTGCTGTCACATTCCAGTCTACCACAGCATAGCCTTGCTCCCGGGCTTGCCGGATCAGCTCCTCCATCAGTCCGCTGCCGCCGTATTTGTGCGAAACGGTATTGCTGCTGCCGCCGGGAAAACGCAGTACGGGGTAGCTGGCATCGCCGCAATAGGGCTGCAGTTTTTCGCGCAGAGCGTCGATGTCGGCCCAGAAGGCATCTGTATTGGCATAGATTTTGCGGTAGTCATGGGTGCAGGAATGCAGTCCAATACAGTGTCCCTCAGCCAGTGTGCGTTCCAGCAACGGCAGAAATTCCTCGTTGTTTTCGGCAGATACCACGAAGAAGGTGGCGGGCACGCCTGCTTCTTTTAAAGTATCCAGTATGCTTGCGGTATTTTGCGAGGGGCCGTCATCAAAAGTCAGATAGACAGTTTTTTCGCTGACGGCAGCCGCATCAGTCGCAGCAACAGCCGCAGCGGGTGGGATGAGATCCTCTGCGCGGCAGGCAGCGGGAGTTTTTTGGAAAGAGAATACCGTACAGATCAAAAGTATCGTCAGTGCAAGGCTGCCTGTGATCCACCGCATCCGCTTGAAAAGCAGCAGGTCATGTTTGCTGAAGGAATCCGGCCTTCCCGCTGTGCGCCGTCGGTTGGCCGTTGCATATGTTTTAGAGTGTGAAGGCGACAAATGCCTTTTTTTTCGGCCAAAAAACGAAATGTTGATATACAAAAAGCAGCATCTCCTTTGCGCCGTAATGGTGTGTCCCATTGGTATGCGGCGGCAGGGGAGATGATGCTTTTGTTTTGGCATGGATGAATTTGTTATACAGGGAAAGCGTCACAGCGGCCGTCCCGTTCGCAGCCAAGCCGTACCGCGACGATCTCGCCCTGTGCGGCATTTGGCGCGGCGGTGCGCACCGGTACATAGCGGCGGGTATAGCCGGTAAACAGTCCCTCCGCATCCGGTTTTTCCAACAGTACGGTATCCACTGTGCCGGCAAGCCGCGCCAGCTCGGCAGCGCGGACGGCATCGGCGGCATCACTTAATGTACGGCTGCGCTGTGCCTTGCGTTGCTCGGGGATCTGGTCGGGCAGCTCTGCTGCCGGGGTGCCGGGCCGGATGGAATAGCTGAACACATGCACTTTCAGAAAACGGCAGCTTTCCACAAACTTCATGCTTTCGGCAAAATCCGTATCGGTCTCACCGGGAAAGCCTACGATCACATCTGTAGTAAAAGCAGGGTCGTCGAACCACTGCCGCAGCTTTTCCAGCAGCGCAGCATAATCCGCGGCGGTATAGTGCCGGCGCATTCGTTTCAAAGTGGCGTCGCAGCCGCTTTGCAGGCTCAGATGAAATTGCGGGCATAGCTGCGGAATAGCTGCCAGCCGCTGCCATGTAGCGTCGCTGACAAGATCCGGCTCAAGACTTCCCAGACGGATACGCTCCACACCGGGTACGGCGGCGGCCTTTTCCACCATATCGGCCAGCGTATCGCCGGTGTCGCTGCCATAGCAGCTCAGATTGATGCCGCTTAAAACAAATTCCCGGTAGCCCTGTGCGGTCAGCTGACGCAGCTCTGCCAGAATGCTTTCAATGCTGCGGCTGCGTACCCTTCCGCGGGCGTAGGGAATAACACAGTAAGCGCAGAAGCGATTGCATCCGTCCTCTACCTTCAGAAAGGCACGGGTATGGCCATCCGGCTGGGCGTGAGGCAGCTCCTCATAAAGCTCACCGGTGCAGTGGGGCAGAATATCCACCACACGCATCCGGTCGGCAGCAAAGCGCTCCACACGGTCCACCAGTGTGCAGCGGTCGGCATTGCCCACGACGATGTCCGCAGGGGCACCGGCAGCCATGTCGGGATATGCCTGCGGGTAGCAGCCGGTCAGCACAGTGATTGCCTGTGGATTGGCCCGTTTGGCACGCCGCAGCCATTGCAGGCTTTTTTTGTCGCCGGCGGCGGTGACTGTACAGCTGTTGACTATGTAGATATCAGCGGGCTCACCGTCCGAACACACCGTGTAGCCGCGGCTGCGGAAAAGTTCCTGCAGCGCGCCGGTCTCATGCTGGTTGACTTTGCAGCCCAGGGTGAAAAAACAAACCCTCATGGTCAAAACTCCGTTCATCCCCGCCGGAAATCTGTTTTGCAGGCAGGTGATAAGAGTATTATACAAAATTTTGTGCCGCTCTACAAGATTCCGGCGGCAATTTCATATATATGGGCAAAACAAAACAGGAGGAAGAAGCATGAATTGGAAACGGGTCTGTTCGGCGCTGCTGGCGGCAGCGTTACTGTTTTGCGCCGGTATTCGCGTCTTTGCCGCAGAAATTCCGGAGGAAGCACTGCCGGCAGCAGTATCGCAGCCTTCATTACCCTGCCGTGCGGCACTGCTGATGAGCAGCGATACGGGGGAGGTTTTATATGAAATGAACGCCGATGAAGAACTGGCGATGGCATCCATCACCAAGGTGATGACGGTGCTGCTGGCTTTTGAGGCGCTGGAGGCGGGAAAAATTCATTTGGAGGATGCAGTGCCGGTGACAAAGCACGCGGCTTCCATGGGCGGCAGCCAGATCTGGCTGGAGCCGGGTGAGCATTTCACTCTGCATGAGATGCTCAAGGCGATCTGCGTCAATTCCGCAAACGATGCCGCCGTTGCGGTGGCGGAATTTGTCGGCGGCAGTGAGCCTGCTTTTGTGGAACAGATGAATACCCGCGCCGCGGAGTTGGGTATGATGCACACCTGCTTCAAAAACGCCTGCGGACTGGATGAGGAGGGACATCATTCCACCGCACGGGATATCGCAGTGATGAGCCGCGAGCTGATGCGTCACGAGGCGGTGTTTGAGTATACAAAGATATGGACGGATACGCTGCGCGGCGGTGAAACGCAGTTGACCAATACCAACAAGCTCCTTCGCAGCTACGACGGGATCACAGGCCTGAAAACAGGCACTACCGGCAAAGCAGGCGTGTGTATCACAGCCAGCGCCACGCGGGAAGGCACCGGCCTGATCGCTGTCATTCTCGGCTCTGCCAGCAGCAAGGAGCGTTTTGCTGCAGCCACAGCGCTGCTGGATTACGGTTACGCCAATTTTGAGCGGGCGGATGTGCCGGCGGTGCAGGAGCTGCCTGCCGGTCTGCCGGTGAAGGGCGGCAGCGAGAAATTCGTACCGATATCCTGTCAGCTGCCGCAAAGCTTGGTGGTGAAAAAAGGAGAGAGCGGGGCGCTTCGCTGTGAGCTGGTGCTGCAGGAGCAGCTGCAGGCTCCTGTTGCTGCGGGTGCGCAGGTGGGAGAGATCTCGGTTTATAACGGGGATACGCTCGTGCAGACCTGCCCTGTGGTGACGCAGATCGGCGTAGAGAAGATGACCTTCCGGCTGGCTATGCAGCTTTTGTTGAATGCACTGTTCCAAATACAGGATAAATGAGAAATTTGCAGATGAAAATTTGCTTTTTTTCCGCAAACAAAACTTGACTTATACACCTGTTTCCTATATTATATTAACATAAGTACCCATCGGTTCTTTCATAGAAAAACAGAAGGAGTATAAACCATGTCTGTCAGGTTTAACGGAAAGTATCTGAATGGCTTTGTCCGCGAAGATGAATTTTCACATATCTGGCCGCAGGTGGAACTGGCGCACAAGCAGCTGGAAGATCGCAGCGGCCCGGGCAGTGATTTCCTTGGCTGGGTGAATCTGCCCCGTGATTACGACCGTGAAGAGTTCGCCCGCATCAAGGCCGCAGCACAGAAGATCATTTCGGATACCGATGTGCTGATCGTCATCGGCATCGGCGGCTCGTATCTGGGTGCCCGTGCCGTGATCGAGGCCGTCGGTTCCATCCAGTACAACAGTGTCTGCAAAGCCACTCCGCAGATTTTCTTTGCGGGCAACACCATCAGCCCCAACGCACTGAATGATCTTATGGTCATCTGCGAGGGCAAGCGTGTCAGTGTCAATGTCATTTCCAAGAGTGGTACCACCACCGAGCCCGCCATCGCCTTCCGCGTATTCAAAAAGTATCTGGAAGAGCGCTACGGCGTGGAGGAAGCCCGCAAGCGTATTTACGCCACCACCGATGCCCGCAAGGGTACTCTGAAGGAGCTGGCGGATGCCGAAGGTTACGAGAGCTTCGTGGTACCCGATGATGTGGGCGGCCGTTTCTCGGTGCTCACTGCCGTAGGTCTGCTGCCCATCGCCTGTGCCGGTATCGATATCGATGCCCTGATGGCCGGTGCCGCTGCCGCTGCGGATAAACTGTCCGTGTGCGATCCGACCAACGATTGTTACCGCTATGCTGCAGCCCGCAACATTCTGTACCGCCGCGGCTACTGCGTGGAAACGCTGGTCAGCTATGAGCCTAATTTCACCATGATGAATGAGTGGTTCAAGCAGCTGTACGGCGAAAGCGAGGGTAAGGACGGCAAGGGTCTGATGCCCACCAGTGTCATCAACTCCACCGATCTGCACTCCATGGGCCAGTTCGTTCAGGACGGCGCCCGTATCATGTTCGAAACCGTGGTCGATATCAAGAAGCCTGTCAGAGATTTTCTGGTGGAAGCCGATGCCGAAAACCGCGACGGCCTGAATTTCCTGGCCGGCATGGGGCTGGCAGAGGTCAACCGCAAGGCGATGCTGGGCACCATTCTTGCTCACAACGACGGCGGCGTTCCCAACATTGTGCTGGAGACTGAGAGCCTTGGTGAGTACGATCTGGGCTATCTGATCTACTTCTTTGAGCGTGCCTGCGCCATCAGCGGCTATCTGCTGGGTGTCAATCCCTTCGATCAGCCCGGCGTGGAAAGCTATAAGAAGAATATGTTCGCACTGCTGGGCAAGCCCGGTTACGAGGCGCAGAAGGCCGAACTGGAAGCAAAGCTTGGCTGATCCTATCCGCAAATATATCGTAAATCAAGACGCTGAACCGCGTCATGAAAATAAAGGAGGTTAATCATTATGATTAAACTGATTACTGGCACCAAGGGCACCGGCAAGACCAAGACCATGATCGAAATGATCAACAAGTCTGCTGAAACCACTCCCGGCAACGTTGTGTGCATTGAGAAGTCCATGAAGCTTACTTACGATGTAAGCCACAAGGTTCGTCTGATCGACGTAGATGAGTACGCCATTGATGGTTACGAGACTCTGTACGGCTTTATCGCCGGTGTGCTGGCTGGTAACTACGATATCGTTGAGGTTTACATTGACGGTGTTCTGAAGATCGGCGGCGGTGATCTGGTCGGTCTGGAGTGCCTGCTGAAGAAGCTGGAGAGCCTGTCCAAGGGCAGTGTCAGCTTTGTCATCACGGTCTCTGCCGATGTCGAGACTCTGACCCCCGGTATCAAGGCTTACCTGTAATTTTACAAAACCAAAAGAACAGAGCCCCGATGCGGCGGAAAACTGCGAAAAATCGGGGCTCTGTCAAACTTTTTTTGTGCAATGGACTTGACAAAAGACCGTTGTAAGGGTATAATACTCTTTGTGACGTTTGGGGATAGATGCCATGTTTCTGGATATTCGTAAACTGTTTTCCCAACCGGAAAGCGCACAGTCCCCGGCTTTCTCCTTTGATTTTTCAGGCGAGGATTTCCCCGGTTACCGGATGGAAGCCCCCTGCGAAGGCAAACTGGAGATCAGCTGGGAAGGGCACGGACATCGGCTTCGGCTGAAGCTGGAAGCGCAGGCTGCTGTTTCGGCAGAGTGCGCACGCTGTCTTAAGCCTGTGCAGACAAGCTTTCCGCTGAATCGTACCATTCTTCTGCGTGAGCAGGATTGGATGGATAACGAGGAGGATCTGCCGCTTACGGCAGAGGGTAAGCTGGATGTATCCGAACTGGTTTACACAGAGATCGTTGTGACGGCTCCGTCCATGTTTCTGTGTGATGAGAATTGTCAAGGACTCTGTCCCGTCTGCGGCAAGGAACGCGCTCTGGGTTGTACCTGTGAGGAAAATGTCACAGACGGCAGATTTTCTATCTTAAACCAACTGTTGTAAACAGTTGCATCTGAAATGAGGAGGTGCTAATATGGCAGTACCCAAGAGAAAGGTTTCCAAAGCGAGACGCGATAAAAGACGCTCCTCTGTCTGGAAGCTGACTGCTCCCGCTCTGGTCAAGTGCTCCAACTGCGGCGAGTACACCGTCCCCCACAAGGTTTGCGGCAATTGCGGCTTTTACAAGGGGAAAGAAGTCGTGAAGACAGAAGCCTGAGCTGACAGGTAAAAGAGAGAGGGGAGGAGTAATATCCTTCCCTTTTTTTCTGCAAAAGACAAAGCGAGGAAACGATCCTATGGCTGTTACCATTGAATCGCTGGAAAAAGGCAGCCCTGCCGCACGGCTCGGACTTGCGGCGGGCGATATTCTTGTGACCGTTGACGGACATGAGATCAACGATATGCTGGATTACGAATTCTATACCTCTCGCGCCGCATTTACACTTGCTGCGGTCTGCGGCGGTGAAGCACACGAATTCGCAGTTCAAAAAGAGGAATATCAGCCTTTCGGCTGCAATTTCAAAACCTATCTGATCGATAAGCAGCACACCTGCTGCAACCGCTGTATCTTCTGTTTTGTGGATCAGATGCCCTGCGGTATGCGCGATACGCTGTATTTCAAGGATGATGACGAACGCCTGAGCTTTCTGTACGGCAACTATATCACCCTGACCAATCTTTCTCAAAAGGAAGCTGACCGCATTGCTGCCATGCGCATTTCGCTCATCAATATCTCGGTGCATACCGTGGATCCGGAAATGCGGGTCAAAATGATGAAGAATAAACATTCCGGCGAGGTACTGCGCTATATCGACCAGTTCGCCGCCGCAGGTATCGAGATGAATTTTCAGATCGTGCTGTGTCCGGGCTGGAATGACGGTGATTATCTGCAGCAGTCGCTGGAAAAGCTCTCTTCGTATTATCCCGCTGCCCGCAGCATTGCGGTGGTGCCTATCGGTCTGACCAAATACCGCGAAGGGCTGCCGCACATTGATGCGCTTACTCCGGAAAGCGCCGCTGCCACCATCGACCAGATCGAAGCGGTGGGTGAAGCCTGTCTTGAAAAATACGGCGAACGGCTGGTGTATCCCAGCGACGAATTCTTTTTGCTGGCGGGTCGTCCCATCCCACCGGATGAGTATTATGGCGAATATGCCCAGTTGGAAAACGGCGTGGGTATGATGCGTCTGCTCAGCGTGGAATTCGACGCCGCCCTGCAGCACAGCCGCCGCAGGTGGCTGCCCCGCAAGGCGGATCTTGTCACCGGAGAAGCTGCATATCCGCTGCTGTGCGAGTTGGCACAGCGCTGCATGGAGAAAAATCCCGGTGTAAAACTGACCGTTCACATGGTGAAAAACGAGTTTTTCGGCGGCAATGTCACTGTGACGGGTCTTGTCACCGGCGGGGATCTGCTCCGGCAACTGGCAGGCAGACTCACATCGCATGAGCTGCTGCTGCCCCGTGTGATGCTGCGGGCAGAGCGCGACCTGTTTTTGGATGATGTCCATGTGGACGATGTGGCAAAGAAGCTGAATGTTCGCGTGCGCGTGACCGAAAGTGACGGCGCGGATCTGCTGGCTGCCATGCTTGGCCGCTGATATATACTCGCGGATCCCTCTGCACGGCGCGGCCGTGAGCAGAGAAAATCAATCGATCAAGTGATAAACCGTTGCCGCAACGGATACGATATGTGTTGTAGGAAGGAGAGATGACCGTTTATGGCAAAACCGATCGTTGCTATCGTGGGCCGGCCCAATGTGGGTAAGTCCACCCTGTTCAATAAACTGATCGGCCAGCGTCTGGCCATCGTGGAGGATGTTCCCGGCGTGACCCGGGACCGTATTTTTGGTAACTGCACCTGGCAGGATCACGAATTTCTGCTGGTGGATACCGGCGGTATCGAGCCGACTGTTGATACCGGTCTGCTGCTGCATATGCGCCAGCAGGCAGAGCTTGCCATCGATACCGCACAGGCCATTCTGTTTGTTACCGATCTGAAAAGCGGTATGACTGCCGCCGATGAGGAGATCGCCGAAATGCTGCGCCGCAGCAGTAAACCGGTGTTTACGGTGGTCAATAAATGCGATGCCACCGGTAATATCCCTGCCGAGGTGTACGATTTTTACACCCTTGGTATGGGTGAGGTGTATCCGGTTTCTTCACTGCACGGCCACGGTACAGGCGATCTGCTGGAGGATCTGTGCAGCGTGCTGACATTCGATGATGGGCGCACCGATGAGGATGAACGCATTCAGGTTGCCGTTATCGGCCGCCCCAATGTGGGCAAAAGCTCGCTGGTCAACAAAATTCTGGGCGAAAACCGCATGATCGTTGCCAACGAAGCCGGCACCACCCGTGATGCCATCGACAGCGATGTGGATAACGCCTGGGGCAAGTTTACCTTTATTGATACCGCCGGTATGCGCAAGCGCGGCAAGGTGGAGGACGGCGTGGAGCGCTACAGCATCATCCGTTCTCTGGCTGCTGTAGAGCGTGCGCAGGTCTGTGTTATTATGATCGATGGTACTGTCGGCTTTACCGAGCAGGATTCCAAGGTGGCGGGCTATGCCCATGAGCAGGGCAAGGCCTGCATCATTGCCGTCAACAAGTGGGATGCCGTGGAGAAAGACGACAAGACCATGGATATTATGCGCAAGAATCTGGAGCAGGATTTCAGCTTCATGAGTTATGCGCCTATCATTTTCATTTCGGCACAGACCGGTCAGCGCATTGACCGTCTGATGGAGCTGATCTGTTATGTCAATAACCAGAATGCCATGCGTATCACCACCGGCAATCTGAATGATCTGCTGGCCCGTGCCACTGCCCGTGTGCAGCCGCCCAGCGATAAAGGCAAGCGCCTGAAGATCTATTATATGACACAGATATCCACCCGGCCGCCCACCTTTGTGGCCTTCATCAATTCCCGTCAGCTGTTCCATTTCTCCTATGAGCGCTATCTGGAAAACCAGATCCGCGAGGTTTACGGTCTGGAGGGCACGCCTATCCGCATCCAGCCCCGTGAGCGCGGCGAAAAATGATCGATTCCCTTTTTGAAGAAAACATAAGGCGTTTTCCGTTATCTGCATAAAGGAGGAATGACCGTGTTTTTTGAATTTCTGAAAGCTGTGCTTTTCGGTATCGTGCAGGGCATCACTGAATGGCTGCCTATCAGCAGCACCGGCCATATGATCCTGCTGGATGAGCTGGTGCAGTTGGATGTGTCGGATGCCTTTTACGAGCTGTTTCAGGTGGTGATCCAGCTTGGCTCGGTGCTGGCGGTGCTGGTGTTGTACTTCCACCGGCTGAACCCGTTTTCACCCCAAAAAAGTCCGCAGGAAAAACAGCGTACCTGGCAGATGTGGTTCAAGGTGGTGGTCGGTGTGCTGCCGCTTGTGGTGCCTGCGCTGTTACTGGATGATTTTATCGACGAGCATTTTTACAATTATACGGTGGTTGCCATTGCGTTGATCGTTTACGGTGTGCTGTTTATTCTGGTGGAAAACCGCAGCCGCAGCCGTAAACCGCAGGTGACGCAGCTGGAACAGCTCAGCTATGGCCGCGCCGCTCTGGTGGGTGTGGTACAGATGCTGGCGATCATTCCCGGAACCTCGCGCTCCGGATCCACCATTCTGGGTGCCATGTTACTGGGACTGGACCGTTCTCTTGCCGCCGAATTTTCATTTTTCATGGCGATCCCCGTCATGGCCGGAGCAAGTGGCCTGAAAGCGGTAAAATACCTGTTGGAGGGCGGTCTTGCATTCACCTCCACGGAATGGATGATCCTCATCACCGGCACGGTGGTGGCGTTCCTTGTGTCGCTTGTGGCCATTCGTTTTCTTGTGCAATTCGTTAAAAAACACGATTTCAAGGCCTTTGGTGCATATCGTATTGTGCTTGGCCTTGTTGTACTGGCGTATTTCCTGCTGGCACGGTAAACAACCCTCTGTAAAAACTCCGCTGCAAAAGGTTCTGCACCTTTTACAGCGGAGTTTTTTGCATATCTGCGGCGGCTTTTTCATACCTTTTACAAAACCGTGAATCTGGCTGTGGTATGGGGGAGAAACAGATATGACAAACACAGGCATTTATCAGGATATTGCTGCGCGTACCGGCGGAGATATTTACATTGGTGTAGTCGGCCCTGTGCGTACCGGAAAAAGCACCTTCATTAAGCGCTTTATGGAAACGCTGGTACTGCCGAAGATCGCTGGCGGGCAGGCGCGTATGCGGGCGGTGGATGAACTGCCGCAATCGGCTGCGGGCCGCACCATCATGACCACCGAGCCGAAATTCATTCCGGAGCAGGCTGTGGAGATCCAGCCGGAGGAGGGGGTCAGCCTGCGGGCGCGTATGGTGGATTGCGTGGGATATCTTGTTCCCGGCGCCATGGGAGCACAGGAGGATGACCGTCCCCGCATGGTCAAATCCCCGTGGTTTGATGAGGAGGTTCCTTTTGATGTGGCGGCAGAAACCGGTACGCAAAAGGTGATCTGTGAGCATTCCACCATCGGGTTGGTGGTCACCACCGATGGCAGTATCAGCGATATCCCGCGGGAAAGCTATGCTGCGGCAGAGGAACGGGTCATCCGCGAGCTGGAAGCCTTGGGAAAACCCTTTGTGATCCTGCTCAACTGTGTTTCGCCGGCTTCGGCTTCCGCACGGCAGCTGGCGG
The DNA here is from genome assembly GCA_017472965.1 of Oscillospiraceae bacterium. Lineage (GTDB taxonomy): Bacteria > Bacillota > Clostridia > Oscillospirales > Ruminococcaceae > UBA1762. The sequence continues at coordinate 51,952 of JAFUNR010000036.1, forward strand.
AGGAGATGAGTGAAAAATATGCACGCAAGGTGCTGCCGGTCTCCTGTTTGGAACTGGAACTGGAGGATATCACCGAAATTTTAAAAAGCGTGCTGTATGAATTCCCGCTCAAGGAGCTTGCTTTCTGTATGCCGCGCTGGGTCACCATGCTGGATAAAGAGCACTGGCTGCAGCAGGCTGTGTATGGTGCGGTACAGAGCTATGCCGAGCAGCTGCACACCATGCAGGATGTGATGACGGCTGACCGGCTGGACTGCGAATATCTGAGCAGCAGCCGTGTGCTGGGAGCGGAGCTGGGTACCGGATGCGTGCGGGTGGAGCTTGCACTGAAAAACGACATCTTTTATCGCATTCTGGGCGAGACTACGGGTCTGGAGATTTGTGACGAAGCAAGTCTGATGCCCTGTGTCATTCAGCTGGCACGCATCCGGAAAGAATATGAAAAGGTGCGTTCTGCGCTGGAGCAGGTGGAGGCCACAGGTTACGGGATCGTCATGCCCTCCCTTGATGAACTGACACTGGAGGAGCCGGAGATCATCCGTCAGGGTGGACGGTATGGGGTTCGTCTGCGTGCCGGTGCACCCAGCATCCATATGATGAAAACCGATATCCACACCGAGGTTGCGCCCATTGTAGGCAGCGAAAAGCAGTCCGAGGAGCTTGTTATGAGCCTGATGAAGGATTTTGACGAGGATCCGCTGCGCATCTGGGAAAGCAATATCTTCGGAAAAAGTCTGCATGAGCTGGTCAACGAAGGGCTGCACAGCAAGCTGCTGCATATGCCGCAGGAGGCTCGTACCAAGCTGCAGGAAACGCTGGAACGCATCATCAATGACGGCTGCTCCGGCCTGATCTGCATAATTATTTGAACAAAAAGCCGGCAAAGGGCAAAACAAAGCCCTCTGCCGGTTTTTGTGTGCTGTTTGGAATGAGCGCGGTAATGCACAGCAAAGCGGTGTTCAGTCGTTTTCGATCAGGCTGTATTCGCCGCTTCGAAGCACGGCTGCAAGATCCTCCGGGGTACGGATGCGCCGTTCGGTCAGTATCCCGCCTTTTGCCAGCCGGCTCATGTCGTGAATATCCGAGCCGGAGGTCATGGCCAGACCGTAATGCCCGGCAAACTGCCGGGCAAGCCCGTTGCGGAACGGTTCGGTCCCGCCGTTGAAAACCTCCATGCCGAAGATGCCGTGGGGCGTTTCCACCACCATATCGTCACGGAAGGGATGCGCATGGACAGCACATACGCCGGCCGGCAGCAGCGCCAGCAGCTCACTTACATTTTTCAATTCATTCAGGCGGGGCACGGTGTAGAAAAACTCCTCATGCAGGCCATACAGCAGGTAATCGTTGGGGTAGCCGTCAAAGCGTACCTCCGCACCGGGCAGTACGGTAAAGCCGATTTTTTCACCCTCCTCGCGGGCGGTACGGTAGCCGCGCAGCCATCGGGTCACCTGCTGCTCATGAGTCAGTCCGCGGACATCTTCCGGAAACCAGAGTGTATAAAAGCGCTCGATGTAGTGATCGGTGATCACCATGCCGTCATAGCCGGCCTCCCTGTACAGATGCACTAGCTCGCGTGCGCTGAGATGTGCATCCCGGTCACATTCCGAGGTGTGGGAGTGAAGTTCATATTTGTACATGACAGTTCATCCTTTGCGGCGACAGAAAAATACGGTATCATTGTGTCACAAAAAAGCAGAAATGTCAACAGGGGAGGGACGGCTTTCGTGATTCATTTCATCAGCTTTCTTTTCAGATCCTCTACTTCGATAACGGCGGCATCTTCATCTCTGTAGCCCCACTCGTCCTTAATGCATGCGATCATCCGGTCATAGGTCTCGATGGCCTTTTCTGTCTTTCCCATGATGCCGTAAAGCACAGCGATACCGTGCAGCGGATCCGTGTACCGCGGTTTTTTATTTTCATCCGCTTTCCATGAGGCTTCGTAGAATTCGATGGCCTTTTCGTAGCTGCATTTTCTCGCATGATACTGTGCGGCTTCAAACAGGAAACCGCTGTCATCCGCAAGCTCTTCCAGTGCCGCAGACATAATGCCGTCTGCCCGGACAGGATCGTATTCCGCAAGGGCAATATAGGCTTCGTAGACAGGGATCAGGAACGGCTTATGCGCCGGCAGCTTCCGGTATTTTTCAAGGTAGCTGCGGGCTTCGGCTGCGCGGTGGTCGGCGATCAGGTTGTCCATGATTTCGTAATAGGGCAGTGGTGATTCGCATCCGTTGGGATCGGCTTCAATGATCTCTTTGTAAAAATCGATGACCGATGCATGGTTGGCGATGTTCCAATCCCAGCAATTCGCGCCCTCTGCCTTCTGCAAAAGCCATTGACATTCCTTCTTTTCGGGAGCAAGCGCGATGGCCTTGCGGGCATAGCGACTCACTTTCCGTGCATCTGCTTCCATGCGGTGGTGGTACAGATGGGCAAGCAGGCTGTACGCCCTTGCTCCGTGCTCCGGATCATCCAGATGGCTTTCCAGCAAAGCCGCATATTCATGGAATACGCTGTCCGAAAATTCCAGTTCCAGATCCATTCTGCGTTCGATGCGCTGAAATTTTTCATCCGTTGTAAGGTCAAAGAGCTCGTCGATGGTCACGCCCAGTTCGCCGGATAAAAGCGGAAGCAGGGTGATATCCGGCATAGTCACGGCGGTTTCCCATTTGGATACGGATTGTGCGCTGATGCCAAGCCTTGCCGCAAGCTGTTCCTGCGTCAGGCCGGATTTTAAACGCAGTTGTTTGATTTTGTTGGCAATATTCATGATCATTCCTCCGTAAAAAAGCGGTTACAGGTCCCTGTTGCCGTTATTATAGCATTTGCGGGAGGAAAAGGAAATGACGCGTTTTTCGGGCGGGCTCGCCTGTTGGGGGAAAAGAAGATGAGCGATTCCAGTGGTTTTTATCCGCTGTCTAACCAGAAACAGCAGTGCTGAGCTGGATGTCGAACCGAAGTTACAGCCTTGCAGGCTGTAACTTCACGAATTGCGAAGAGGCTGCGGGAAGGAGAAAGGTGAGAGAGCAATTCCAGTGGTTCTGATCCGCCGCCCAACCAGAAAAGGACAGTGCTGAAAGCACTGTCCTTTTCTGGTGCGAGTGTTCATAACGGACTTATTAATCTAATTTGAGATACGGTTTATAATACACCATTGCTTCTTTGGGTGTTATTTTCATAGTATTTTCTGTGGGCAAAAAAGCTCTAGGAAGATTATGAAATCCCCAAATGTATCTTATAACTGTATTTCTATAATTACTGCTCTTTGATGTTAAAAATAAAGCACACTCGGCAAGAGTTTTGCTCATGAATAATGCAAGTTCTTGATACTCTATTGAATAATCTGTCTCTCTATACAGTTTATGAAGAATATCGTTGTTCAGTTCTTGTATTGCATAAAGATCTTTTATTAATGCCATACGATTCTTTTTAAAAAACAAGTTTTTACTGTTATATTTTTTAAGTTGGATTGATCTTTCATATATTTCTTCGGCAAGTATTGAAATCATAATCATTCACCACCTTAATCTATATTATATCGCAAATAACGATAATTTTCAATGTCCACAAAAGTAGCGAGCATCGGATTTTGTTGCCAAAATCCAAACCGGCCGAAAAGAAAATCGAGTGCTCATAACTCAAATCCGTTATGAACACTCGATATGGTTGGGATAGCTGGATTCGAACCAGCGGAATGACGGAGTCAAAGTCCGTTGCCTTACCACTTGGCGATATCCCATTATATTGGAAAAGGCAAGTTATCTTTCAATAACTTGCCTTCTCCGTTTGTGGGGTGGCTAGTGGGTCTCGAACCCACGACCTCCAGAGCCACAATCTGGCACTCTAGCCAACTGAGCTATAGCCACCATCCCAATGGCACGCCTGGAGGGACTCGAACCCCCGACCCTCGGCTTAGAAGGCAGATGCTCTATCCAGCTGAGCTACAGGCGCATGTCCCACAGACCGCTTGATTATTATAGTATATCTGCGGTGTAAAGTCAAGTGTTTTTTTGAAAAAATATACTGTTTTTTACATGAAAAATAATGCGGACAGAATCGGTGTGGATGGCAGATGCCGCGCAAAGTACAGTTTGAAATACAATGCGCCGGCTTCTGCCAATGAAAGAAGCCTCCGCACCGGCCGGCGCGGAGGCTCCATACCGGCATCAGACCGGATTTCTGCGAAAATCAGCCGAACTCCACATCCTTGCTGCGATCAGGATCGCCATGCAGAACGGGCGGATTCAGCAGGTACTCGAACAGTGCCGGATCGATCACCTGCTTGGCAAACTCGATGGCAATTCCCTCGGCAGGGGTGTCCATGGCCCTGATCGCCTTGGCCAGCGGCTTTGCTTCGCCGCGGCGGGTGGGCGAATTGGGGTCGTAGCGGAAAATGCCCAGGTTCAATCCGAATTCGTGGGGGTTATCCACGGTGGAATGGTTGGCCATCATATCCACGGTCTTCATATTGCGTGCTTTCATGTATTCCAGCACATAGCCGGCGGCAGCCTGTTTTTCCTGCAGGTCGCGCAGCGGGCCGTTTTCCGAGTTGAAGCCCTGCTCACTGAAGATGATGCGGCGGGGCTGACCCTTGTAAAGGAACTGCGGCTGTGCCAGATATGCTTCCAGTACCTCCATGTTTTTGTAGGTGATGCTGGGGGTGGCAAAGTTGAATTCCGCAGTGCGGTCATTCCAGAAATCAGGCAGCCAGCTTTCGGGGTAGGGATGATGTGCCATGTGCCAGCCGAAATCGCCGTCGCGGGCGCCGTATTTGCCCAGCAGATCCACGATGTCGCGGCCGTGATACAGTCTCTGCGGATTGGGGTGTACACGGTTCCAGTTGTTGGCCAGAGATACATACACACGGAAATTATCGTAGTGCTTTTTGCCGCAGATCCACGCTACACGCATGGCCTGCATATATTCCTCTACATAATCCTCCACCGGCATATCGCCCACATTGCCCCAGTTTTCGGCCAGATTGATCTCGTTGCCAATGATCACACCGCATACCCGACCGTACTTGTTGTCGCTGCGGGTATAGCGCTCGGCAAGAAATTCCACAAAGGCGCCGTACACCTGCCAGCCGGCTTCGGTTGTCATGTTGAAAGCGCTGATAAATGCGCCGGGCCAGTCCCACTCGTATTTGGGATGGATGCAGATGTCCAGCAGCTCTTTTTCGTTTTTGCAGCCGAAAGATCTGGCAGAGTTGAGCAGGATCAGCGTGTTGACCTCATGGCCGGCCAGATTGGCCTCCAGATTTTTGAGGTTTTCCTCATAGAAATAATAAGTGCGGCCCTCGAATTCATAGGGGATGGTGCCGGGCTGCTCCTTCAAGGAAACGAAAGAGGGCAGGCTTACATCAAACCGGGATTGCTTGACACCGAATTCCTTGCCGAGCTCGTGGTTGCAGACCAGTGTTTTGATGGTGTCGGGCTGGGGATAGGGGTAGATGTTTTCAGGAATGTCTTCGGCAAAGTCGGTGACATAGCAGATGCCGTCCACGCCCTCCAGCGCAAAACGGCCAAAGGCACGGTCATGGCTGCCGGCAAAACGCGCAGTGCAGGCTTTGCCGTCGGCAAAGCTGAGGAGCTCCTGTGCGGCAAGGCGCTCTTCACCGTGTACCACAGGTGCATATTCCTCAAGCTTCAGGGCGCCTGTAAATGGCTCGTCCAGAAGAAATTCCAGAACATCCTTGCAGACGGTGATCGAGATCAGTTTCATGAATAAATCCCTCCCAATGCATGATTTGAGGCCGGACGGGAACAACCCGTCCGGCCTCAAGATAACACAATTCAAGAAAAAAGTCTACAAAACAAAGCGGATTTACGGCTACGAAAATTTGCTTTGATTTTTGTGCAGAATGTCAGAAGGACGGGCAGGGGATCATTCCGGCTTCTGCAGCACTTCCTGATCGCCGAAATCGGTCTCGCTGCTGGTGTCGGGATCGCCGCACAGAATGTCGGGGTGCAGCATGTATTCGAACATATCCTCGCCGACGACCTCGCGGGCAAAGGCGATGGCAGCCTCCTCGCCGGGGGTATCCATGGCGCGCACAGAGGCACCGATGGGCCGGGCTTCGCCGACATGATCCGGTGCATCCGGATCGTACCGGTGGATGCCCAGATGCAGACCGAATTCCCGCAGATTGTCGCAGAAGGCATGGTTGTACATCATATCCACTGTTTTCATGTTGCGGGCCTTCAGATAGGCCAGCGTATAGCCGGCAGCGGCCTGTTTCTCGCGCAGCTTCTGCAGCGGACCGTCGGGAGAGTTGAAGCCCTGTTCGCTGAAGATGATGCGGCGGGGCTGACCTTTGTAAAGGAACTGCGGCTGTGCAAGATACGCCTCCAGCACCTCCATGTTGCGGTAGGTGATCAGCTGTGCGTTGAAATGGAACGGTGCACGGCGGTCATTCCAGAAATCGGCATCCTCGGGGTAGGGATGGTGCGCCACATGCCAGTCAAAATCGCCGTCGCGGGCGCCGATCTCCGCCATCAGGTCGAGGATGCGGCGGCCGTTGTAGATGCGGTAGGGCTGGTTGGTGATGTTGACCCACTCCTGATTCAGCGAAACATACACGCGGAAATCACTGTAATACTTCTTGCCGCAGATCCACGCGATACGCATGGCATGGAAGTATTCCTCCATGTAATCCTCGATCTCCATCACGCCGGCGTTGCCCCAGTAGCGGGGAACGGTGATCTCGTTGCCGACGACCACACCGCCCAGATGGAAGGGATTTTCCTCCGGTGTAAAGTACATGGCAAGGAAGGCGATGAATGCGCCGTACAGGTTGACGCTTTCCTCGGTGGTCATATTGAAGGCGCTGATGAAAGCCTCCTTGGAGCCCCATTCATAGTTGGGGTGCGCGGCGATTTTCATCAGTTCTTTTTCGCGGCGGCTGCCGAAGTTGTGCATGCAGTTCAGCACGATGAAGGTGCTGACATCGTAACCGGTGATCGTCTTCGCGTATGCGAGGATATTCTCTTCGAAGAAATAATAGGTGCGGCCCTCGAATTCAAAGGGAATGGTACCGGGCTGCTCCTGCAGCGAAACGATCTGCGGCAGGTTGACATTGGGCCGATTCTGCTTTACGCCGTAATGCTTTGCCCAACGGTGGGAGCAATCCAGCGATTTGATGGTATCCGGCTGGCGATATGGGTAGATGTTCTCATGGGCATCGGGCGCAAATTCCGTTACATAGCATACACCGCCTACACCCTCCAGTGCATACCGGCCAAAGGCGCGGTCATGGCTGCCGGCATAGCGCATGGTGCTGGCTTTACCGCCGGAGAATACAAGCGTTTCCTGTGCGACAAGGCGGCTGTCGCCGTGGATGACGGCAGCATACTCCTTCAGCTCCAATGTGCCGGAAAAATCGGTATCAAGAGTGAATTCCAGTGTTTCCTTACAAACGGTGATCGTGGTCAGCTTCATCTTTGTGACCCTCCTGTTCGGTAAATGAGAAAGCCGGCAGAGCGTTTGCTCCACCGGCTTCAAGATATCATATTTAAGGATAAAAGTCTATAAAAAGAGCATGGTTTTTCTGCTGATTTTTCGCAGCCTGTTTTGTGCGATCTGTCAAAATCTACTGGATGTTGACCGGAACGGAAAGCTGCTCCCGAAGCTTTTGCGCAAAGGGCTCCAGCTCACTGCGTTCTAACAGAGAAGTGCGGTCATAGGCGGCGGCGCGGCCCAGACGCTCCGACTTGCTGATCCCCAGCGGGTGATACGGTTCCAGGTCGATCTGCTCAATGCAGCCGTAACGCTCTGCCAGCACGGCGATGCCGTCAAAATGCGCATCGTTCAGGTTGACATCCGGCAGAATGGGGCAGCGCAGCACGATGTGTGCGCCCAGTTCGTTCAGCATGGCCAGATTCTGCAGGATCAGTGTGTTATCCACGCCGGTATACTGCTTGTGCAGTGCGGCATCGGTCAGCTTGCAATCGAACAGAAAGAGGTCTGTATACTGTGCTGCTTCCTTCACCACAGCAGGGTCGCCGTAGCCGCAGGTCTCCATACAAATGTGCAGCCCCTCTGCTTTGGCAGCTTTCAGCAGCGCCAGTGTGAAAGCGGGCTGTGCCAGCGGCTCACCGCCGGAAAGCGTCATGCCGCCGCCGGTGTTTTTGTAAAATTCCCGGTCGCGCAGCACGGTGGCAAGAACCTCCTGCGGGGCGGCGGCATAGCCGCACAGTTCCAGCGCGCCGGTGCAGCAGGCTTCGGCACATTTGCCGCAGCCGCCGCAGCCGCGCCGGTCAAAGCCGTGCATGCCGCCTGTCATGCTGTGCAGCCCTTTTTCGCACATTGCGGCACAGTCGCCGCAGCCGATGCACTTTTCCGGGGAAAACATCACTTCCGGTGCAATGCGGTGGGATTCCGGATTGTGGCACCACGCACAGCGCAGCGGGCAGCCCTTGACGAACACAGTGGTGCGGATGCCGGGGCCATCCTGCGTGCAAAAGCGCTGGATGTTGAAAATAGTGCCGGTCGCATCACTCATAGCTCATGCTCCGTGCGCAGCAGTACCTCAGCCTGCATATTGGGAGAAAGCGTCACAAAGTAATCGCTGTAGCCGCCGATGCGCACCACCAGATCGCGGTAATTTTCCGGCTCTGCCTGCGCACGCAGCAGGGTGTCGCGATCCACCACATTGATCTGCAGCTCAAAGCCGCCGCGGGCAAGATAGGTACGCACCAGCCCCAGCATCTTTTGACCCGATTCCTCGGTGAAGGCCTTTTTGCTGAACTTCATGTTTACCGCCACGCCGCCGATCAGCTCCTTGTGCGACCACTTGGTGCTGGAAAGAATGGACGCAGTAGGGCCGTTGGCTTCGCGCCCCTGGCACGGGCCGGAGCCGTCGCCGAGCGGGAAACCGGCGCAGCGGCCGTCGGGACTGGCGCCGGTCTCGCTGCCGAAGCGCTCGTGCATCACCCAGCAGAATACGCTGGGGATCAGCCTGGCATTGGGCAGAACGGGGGTGTACTTGCGGCATTCCTCCACAATATGAGTGACGATGCGATCAAAATAGCAGTCGATTTCATCCACATCATTGCCGTATTTGGGCACACCGTTCAGAATTTTCAGCCGCAGCTTTTCATAGCCGACATAATCTGCGGCCAGCGCAGCATTCAGTTCGGCAAAGGTAAGCTCTTTTTTGTCAAAAATCAGTGTTTTGATAGCATACAGCGCATCAACCAGATTGGCCATGCCCACAAAGCTGGGCATGATCCAGTTGTAGCGGGCGCCGCCCTGCTCGATGTCGGTGCCGTTTTCGATGCAATCCCGCACAAAGCAGGAGAGCAGCGGCTTGATGGATCCGGTGGTGCGCTTGATGCGGTCACCGTTTTCCTTCTCAAAATTGGCAAGGATGTGGGCATCCAGCTCGGTCAGAACGGCGGCGTACAGCTCGTCAAAACTGTCGAATGTCTCTTTCTTTGCAAGGCAGTCCAGCAGCAGCTGGATCATGTTGGTGTAGGGGCTTGCCACCCACACGTTGGAGGAGGCTGCCGGCGTGATCTCCACACAGGTGCTGTGGATGTACTCGCTGGCTTCATCGGCGGGCAGACCGTAGCTCATCAGGCCTTCAGTGATGACATCATCGTTGAAGATGGCGGGATGGGAATATCCCTTGGCCAGCAGAGCGCAGGCCTCCTGAATAAAGCGGTCCGGTGTGTTTTTGTTGACGCACAGGCCCACGGCGGGATATACCAGACGCACATCGTCCACCACCTGCATACCCATGGAGGTCAGGTCATTGGCGACCGGTGTGCCGTCCGCCAGATGACCGCCCACCATATAGCCGCTGGAAAGCCCGTGGTGCACACGGTTGTTGATCTGGATGGCCAGACAATCCAGCAGCAGCTGGGCGCGCTCTCTGGTCAGCGTGCCGTCGGCGATATCCTTCTCATAGTACTTCAGCAGATAGCGGTCGGGGTGGCCCAGCTGGAATTGCTGGCAGCCAAAGAAACGGTAGGGGTCGATGGAAACGCACAGCGTCAGGAAGTGAACCGACTGTACCGCCTCCCAGAAGCTTGCGGCGGGGCGGCGGGGCACATTGCCGCAGATCACAGCCAGCTGCTCCAGTTCGGCCTTGCGCACGGGGTCGGCGCAGGCTGCGGCCTGCTGCTTGGCCAGTGCGGCATAGCGGTCGGCGAAAGCGGCGATGGTCCCCAGTGCGGCCTTGCTGCAGCGGTAAAACTGCACCTTGTTTTCATCGGTTTCGGCGGCAAGCTTTGCGTCGATGCGGGCAGCAATACCCTCCAGACCTTCATTCAGCAGCAGCTCGTAATCGATGGCCATGTGGGAATCCTGTCCGAAGATGGGTACCACCTTTTCGGCGCAGCTTTCGCGCAGCTGCTGCCATTCGGCGGCCTGCTCCCCGTTCAGCGGGGTGCAGGCCTTGCCCACGATCAGCTCGCCGTCATCAATGACCGGCGTGCCGTTGGCAAAGGCGTATTCGTATGCTTCAGCGTAGCGCTCCTCCAGCGTTCCGCAGCCCTCATTGGCGGCAAAGCGGCGGAAGAAATACAGATAGAATTCGCTGTAACCGATCACGGGATCCAGCGCCGCGGCGCGCAGCTTTTCAATGCGCTGTTTATCGGCAGTATTCATGGCTTTCCTCCATCAAAAGACGGTATTTGGTCAAATCAAAGAGCATCCCAAGGCTTGCTTGCGGCCACGGTGATGGTGCGGCGTTCGCCCATGGGGGCATTTTCGTCGGCGCAGACACAGCAGTAGTAATGATACAGCACGCCCTTGTACCACAGAATGGCGGGCTTGTGGGCGTAACGGTCATCAATGCTGCCGGGCTCGCCGGGTACGATCTGCGGCTCCGCTGCTTTTTCCCAATGGATCAGATCACGGGAGAAGGCGATGCCGTCACAGGCTTTTTTGCCGTTGTAGCCATAGTAATACATCACCCAGCAGCTGTCCTTCAGGCTGTAAACCACCCACGGATCGCTGGCGAAGATCTCATCCCAGCTGCCGGAGGGACCGACGGGCAGGGCGGGCTGATCCGGCAGGCGGGTAAAGTGCAGAGGATCGTCGCCCACGCAGATGCCGGTCTGCTCCTTCCAGCCCCCATAGGTCTTATCCTTGGCATTATAGAAAAGATAGTATTTGCCGCCGCACTCCACCGTGCAGTTTTTGTAAAGGCCGCCGTGATCCCAGGCTTCTTCTTCCGGTGCGGTCAGGATCGGCTCAGGCAGACGGTGCCACTCGCTCAGATCCTCTTTGTCGCACCAGGCGATGCCGATGGCGGCGGCTCCCTCTTCGTAGCCCTCACCGGGGTAGGAGTGGTAGTAAAGCCAGTATTTGCCATCCCACTTTTTCAGGGTACGGGTGGCAAACAGCTCCTGTGTGCTCAGCATCCACACACCGGCGGCATTGGCGGTATCCCAGCCGTTGCCCTCGCCGCGCTGCAGGATCATGCACACATCTTCAAAGGGCCCCTCGGGAGTATCCGCGCAGGCCAGTGCGGTCTGGTAGCCGTGGCCGTCAAAGCCCACATGCATCATCCAGAATTTGTCGTTGTGATAAAAAACGAAAGGCACATCGGTGGAGATCTCATCGTAAGCGCCTTTTTGGCGGGAGGGCTCGATCACCGGTCGTCCCAGCTTGTAAGGGGCGGAATAGCTTCCCAGGGCAGGTATCATAGTTCAAAGCTCCTTATTGTTTAATTTATTATATATAAATATAAAGGGAGAGACTTTCCTGCCCCCATTGTAACAGATGTTTGTATCGTTGACAAGCCACAAAATAAAAAAGTCCCGCCGCTGCAATGACCGTACAGGCGGCGGGGGGAGAATGGGCAGCCGGGAATGCATTTTTATTGTAATCAAAGAAATAAAAATTTTCTGTCGAAATATGCTCACAAAAGTTGTGAGAAAAATTTATAATAAATTTTGCACAAAATAGTTGACAAACTGTTGAAAATGATTTATATTATAGACAAGAAAGGAGGAACACAAAAGAAAAAACAGCTTCCAGCGAAAGGGGAATCGATGCATGAAGGTAACCATGACAGGACGAAGAGTCACCCTGAAACCGAGCTTTGAAGAGCGCGTGGAAAAGAGGCTGAGAAAACTGGATCGCTTCTTTGATACCGAAGCCGAGGCACAGGTGACTGTCACCGTGGAAAAGGATCGTCAGACCGTGGAGGTTACTGTACAGGATGATGGTTTTCAGGTGCGTGCAGAAAAGAGCGCACCGCAAATGGAAGCCGCATTCGACGAAGCCGCCGATCTGCTGACCCGCCGACTGCTGAAAAACCGCCGTCGTCTGCAGACAAAGCTGCAGCGTCCCGCATTTGACGATGTCTTACCCGATGAAATGACGGAGGCCGAAGAAGGAGCCTTCGATGTGGTAAGAGAAAAGCGGGTAGCGCTCAAGCCGGAAAGTGTTGAAGAAGCAATACTGCAGATGAATCTGCTGGGCCACGATTTCTATGTGTTCCAGAACGCCGACACTCTCAAGACCGAAGTGGTCTACCGCCGAAAAGGGGATACCTACGGCGTTCTGATCCCCGAATGAGGTTTGAAACAATAGGAGGACACGCCAATGAACTGTTTTGATGTCCGCCCGTCTACCTGAAAGAGATAAAGGTGCAAACCCATGAACTGAGTATTTTGATCCGCCTGTTTCCCGAAGAATGAAAGGGATACGCCGATGAAATGATCCTGTGCGGCAGCGCAAAAGAGCTGCCAAAAGACGGCAGAAAACAATCGGACGATCGAAATCAAAAACGAGGAATACTCCCATGTACTGAATATCCTTTCGGGAAATGCTCTCGGTTGACAGGAGCATGCTCCCGGTGAAAATCTCAAGATCAGATCGAAAGACCGAGGCAAAAAGAAACACAGAAATTTCAGACGAGGAACACTCCGATGTACTAGGTGAATTTTCCGTTATCCATCCTGAAAAAGACATTCCAACCGTATAAAGAGGAACACTCCAATGTACTGATGTGATCAAAGACTCAGAGAATGTCATCCTCAGCGAAGGATCCGAACGCAAAACCAAAAGACAGAGGAACACTCCAATGTACTGATATCATTCTTTTCCGGACAAATTCAAAACGGCAAACTTCGGAAAACAAAGCAACAGAGAAGAAAAAGCCGAAAATAGGTCCGGTATGTATCTCCGTTAGAAAAGCGCAAACACCGGAAACTCATCCTTTGAGAAGCGAAAAGCAAAATGACCCATGTTTGATGCATAGCATTTTCATAGAACGGACGTACTGTAAAGAAACCGAAAAAATAATCACGGGGACGGAGGCTGTGCTTCCGTCCCCTTAACCTTTGCAAAAAGCCGGCAGACGATTGCATTCGGGCGGCTTTTGTGGTATACTATATCGGTTTGAAAAAAGATATTTATGCTGTGCGAGCCGGACGTCACAGTGGTACCGGCCCGGAAAGGAATGTGAATTATGAAATACCGTATGGTAGCACCCTGCTATTTTGGCTGTGAAGCCGCCACCGCTTTTGATGTACGCAGCATCGGTGCCGAGGATGTACAGGTCACCGACGGCCGTGTGGCCTTCACCGGCGATGAAGCGGTGCTTGCCCGCGCAAATCTGCGCATCCGCAGTGCCGAGCGTGTACTGGTGCTGCTCAAAACATGGAAAGCAACAACCTTTGATGAACTGTTCGATGGTGTCGCCTCCATCGCGTGGGAGGATCTGATGCCTGCCGATGCGGAATTTCCCGTCAAGGGCAGCAGTCTTTCCAGTACGCTTTCCAGTGTGCCTGCCTGCCAGAGCATCGTGAAAAAAGCCGTGGTGGAGCGGCTGAAAAAGGGTCACCGCACCACGGTTCTGCCGGAGGACGGTGATCTGTACAAGATCCGCTTCTCCATCCGCAAGGATATTGCCGAGGTCTTTCTGGATACCTCCGGCGAGGGCCTGCATAAGCGCGGCTACCGCCGCAACAGCACCCTTGCCCCCATCAAAGAGACACTGGCTGCCACCATCATTGATGTGGCGCATCTGCGGTTTGATTCGCTGGTGCAGGATCCCTTCTGTGGCAGCGGCACCATTCTGATCGAAGCCGCCATGAAAGCCATGCACATGGCACCCGGCCTGCGCCGTACCTTTATTGCCGAGCACTACGCTTTTGTGCCGGCACAGGTCTGGCGCGAGGCCCGTGCACAGGAGCTGGCGCAGGTGCGCAGCGATGTGGGCTTCCGCGGTGTGGGTTTTGATATCGATCCCGAGGCCGTTGCCATCGCCAATCGCAATGCCAAATTGGCCGGTGTGGCGGATAAGGTGCAGTTCTTTGTGGCGGATGTCAAGGATTTTGCCCCCGCGCAGAATGCCATCGTCATCACCAACCCGCCCTACGGTGAGCGTCTGGGCGATGCCGCCGAGGCCGCCCGTCTGGAGAATGTGCTGGGCCAGCGTCTTGCCGCCAATCCGGTGCAGAGTACCTTCGTCATCACCTCCGATGCGGATTTTGAGCAGAACTTCGGCCGCCGCGCCGATAAGCGCCGCAAGCTGTACAACGGCATGCTGCCCTGCCAGCTGTATATGTACTTCGACAAAAAATCCAAATAAATAGCCGAATGAAAAACTGCCGCACCCTGCTCATACAGGTCTGCGGCAGTTCCTTTTTTGCAGCGAAAACAGGTCGATTTTTTACTTGCTGCGGTCGGGGATGATCTCCAGCCAGTAGCCGTCCGGATCCTCGATGAAATAAATGCCCATGGCGGTATTTTCAAAGCAGATGCAGCCCATTTCCTCATGCAGCTTGTGGGCGGCCTCGTAGTCATCCGCAACAAAAGCCAGATGGAATTCGCATTCGCCCAGATCGTAGGCCTGTGGATGTTCCTTCAGCCATGTGAGCTCCAGCAGGAAAGAGCTTTCTTCGTTGCCCATGTAGACAATGGTAAAGGCGCTGTTTTCAGAACGTCGTACCTCATGCAGGCCAAGTGCCTTTTCATAGAAGGCCATGGATCTTTCCAGATCGGCAACATTGTAGTTTTCATGCACCATTTTGAATTTCATACGGTATCCTCTTTTCTGCGATGACGCAATATTTTATTCCGTTCTTTGAATGCGGGAGCGGTATCCCGGATGGTCCTTCAAAAAAGCATCAATGACAGCGGGCTGATCCCAGTAATGCATTGGGTAGACCTGCTTTGCCGGAATCTGTTCCAGAAAACGGCAGAGTCCCCGGTCGTAATCCCGCTCCTGTCTGGGGTCCAGCACCACAAACGCCGCATCGATCTCCCGCTGACCCAGCCTGCGGGCAAGCAGCTCCAGCTGCCGGAGGTAATCCGCCGTCATCTGCGCGTTGTAAGCGGCGCTTTCGTCATCCCAGACCCAATCGTTCAGATCGCCGGCGTGATAGATCAGCTCCTGTCCGTCCTCGACCAGAAAGGCAACGCCCAGATCGGTGGAACGGAATGTGCTCAGCTGCTGCCCGTCGCCAAGGCAGTAATCCCGCTGTGGCGAAACCGGCAAAACCTCAATATCGGCGGGTGCTTTGATATCATCGGAGAGCACCGCGCGGATGTGCCGCATACCTGCATCCTTCAGCAAAGAGAAAACGCCGGGATTGTAATGATCCGCGTGACTGTGGCTGGAAAGCACCAGCACCGGCTTTGCGGGATCCATTTCGGGCAGGGTGCCCTTTTCGTAATCAAACAGATAATAAAAGCGGCCGGTCTCAACAAGAAAACCGCTGTGATGAATATAGGTGATCTTCATGCCTGCTGCCTCCTATCCGCTGCACAGGGAATCCTTTGATTACATGATAGTATAAGTAAAAATGAATGTCAATTGTAGTGGTTGCATTTTTGAGTTCCGCTTATGTAAACCGGCGTGAAAGACGACCTTCTTACCATGCATACTCTTGCAGAACTCCTCAAACGGCTGTATAATAAATGCTGCTGTCATTAGATTACTGAAAGGGGGCGACAGGTATTTTTCGCTTGATCAATTATCGTAATTCAAACAGCTGTCCGTGCAAAAGTATAACCGAACTGCCTTTTTGGGAAGCCAAAACGGTTGCTGATCGCTTGTATCAAAACGATCCGTGCAAGGCCCACAGAAGGTTTGGCCCCGATTTTGCCAGGTATTATGATGACCGCCAAAAGGTTGAGCAATGGCTTTTCGACAATTTTAAAAATGCAGGTGGAAATCCACGGTCAGAGCATCCATTGTATTTTGTCCTTCAATATACAGAAAATCCTGTATTTGATTTTGGGGATACCCGATCTTACCAACTGAACCTTGATGATATTGCCTGCGAAGATGTCAGCTTCACCTTGGGCGACAGCATGAGCCTTTATTACAAAGGCACGCTTAATCGCCTTCTCACCAAAAAAGATCTGCTTGAGCTGCTGCGAACTCATGAATCTGATATGAACGACTTTTTGTGCGAGATGGGATTTATAGAAGCGCAGCTTTGGAATCACAGCTATTGTAATCAATAATCGAGTTCGCTATAAATATCGCATGCCCTCTGGTTTGGTCATTTGCAAATATATGCGTGGCCGCACCGGGGCGCTGCCCATCCTGAACAGTCTGGATTTCCCTCACGAGTGATTGCAGTCAGGGACAATATATCTGTGATATAAGAAAGATCGCATGGCGCTTTTATTCTGCGCGTTTCAGCGTTCCGGCGTGTGTAAAATACTTCGCTGTATCATCCTCTTTGGCAGACAGTACATAGTCGCCGTTGGGGAGCTTCCTCCAGAGGAGTTCCGTGCCCTCCTTTTCATCGGGGGCATATTCGCCTGCGATGAAATCTGCAACATTACCGTAAAAATAGTGGATATAGTTATAATTCAGCATCCCGGAGCCTTCGCGTGCGCAGATATAGAATCCTTCTTTCCAATCCTCACCGGGCAGATAATAGCGGTAACCTGTTTCTGTTTCCTCAAACACCAGATCCTGTTGAGGATCGAAGCGCCGGTCGGATACCGTCATCTCGCCGGTCAGATCGTGGCGCTTTTCCTCCCGGGTTCTGACACATCCGGTAAAATAGACATCGTCCCGCTCGATCCAGCGGCCGTATTCGGAAAAAGTCGCCGTTGTTGACCACTCCCGGGTTTGTCTTTGTGAAATCTGAGAACCGCTTTCGATCCGGATGCTGCCAAAAAGCATTCCGCATTCCTCGCTCAGCTTCTCAAACGCAGCAAAATCATACGCAGCAAGGTCTGTTTCATCTGAAAGCGTGATATTCGCCTGAACATAAAGCAGCGGACGGGATGCAGGATCCCTTACAAAGGCTTCCAGATCCTCCACACCTGCAGGAAGACCAAAATCAAACCCATAATCAAACTGGTAAGCATTCAGCTCATGGGTTTCATCGCGGAACGGAGCCAGGACATAGCATTCAAAGGAATCTTCGCTGCCTTCCGGTGTGATCCCCATGGTTTTATAAAGGAAATCTGCCGCGGTCCTGTTGAGTTTTTCCTTCTCGGCCGGATCGTTCTCAAAATATACGGCGCCGGTCACGGTATCGATGGCAAAGACGGCTTCCTTTCCGTCCAGCGTGATACGGCCAACAGCATAGTCAAACAGATATTCCCGGCTGGTGTATTTCATGTTGTCGATAAATGCCGAGCACTCTTTCATTTCTGCCCCCGGCATATTCGTATCCAGCCATGTCTGCATCATTTCGGTGCCTTTTGCAGTGATCCGGTCTGCATCCTCCTGAGTGTAATGCGTACAACCGGAAAAGCATATACACATAACCGGAACGAGGGCGAAGAGTAACAGTCTGTGTTTCATAGCGCGCCTCCTTAAAAAGGGCAGCAGAATATGCTGTATTCAAAAAAGCTGTTTTATGACACACTTCTCAAACTCATTATATCATACACAGCAGCAAAATGACAGGTTTTTTCGTTTCCGTCATCGTTTATCCCGCTGCCTTGGATATATTTTTGAAAAAGTCATATTTACCTGTGAGTCATTGGCGGGAATATGTGTTTCGGTTTTTACAAAAAAGGGATCAGCTTTCGCATGATCCCTTTTAGGTTGTCTATTCATTGCAGTTGAGATTTCTGCCGCACTCATAGCAGAACTTTGCATTCTCGGCGACTTCTGCGCCGCATTCCGGACAGACCACATACTTTTCTATTTCAAACCCACAGCTCAGGCAAGTGCTTGATGCCTGCGGAGTAAGCGCATGACAGCTCGGGCATTCGCGTTGTAAGGCCGGTACAACCGTCGATGCGTTGTTCTGATTTTCCGGTGCGTTTGTGGGCGTGGATCCTCTTACTCTGCATTCGAGCTTTACATCATGCTCCGGCATGACAAAGCGGATGACCGCACCCTTTTTATCAAATTCCAGAGGAAGATACTCTCCGTCCAGATAAAAGGAGTATTCTGCGTCCGGCATAAAGTTCTTATAATACAGTTTAACCTCCGCGCCGGATTTATAGGAGCTCTTTGCGCCCTGATAAGAAGACCTCGCTCCGCAATAGTCGATCGAATATTTATTTGCATGGCATCCGAACAAAGACAGCATCAAAATCCCTCCGGAAATGATCAGAATAGATTTCAGAATGATCTTTTTCATGATAAGCATCTTTTTTGTCAGGTCGTCTTCCAAAATTGCCTCGGTCATACTTACACATTTATTATACAATATGCGACAGAAAAATACCAGAGACAAATTGCCTCCGGTATTCGTTTATCCCGCCGCATCGGGCGTGCGTTTCGGTAAAAAATCCGTAACCGCTGGTTGTGCATTCTCTAGTATGTGGGTGACAGCGGCCTGTCAGCTTTCCATCCTGAATGGTCGGACTGCCGCTCATTCCCCGCGCTGTTCCAGCGCATCCAATATGCGTCGGATGCGGCAGGTGCAGTCTGCGCGGCGGGTTTCGGGCCTGCGCCAGCTGTCGGCGCAGGGAAAATGCACCCCGTCCTTTGCGGCGGCGCCCATGTCCCAGCTGCCGTCGGTGCAGCGGTTTTCCAGCAGCCATTCCCTTACAAAACCCAGCTGTTCCTTTGCGGCGGGGTATCGCGCCAGCAGCTCGATGGCGGCCAGCCAGCGGCTTGCCTGCAGGCTCTGAAAGCTTTCCGGCAGCTGTGTCAGCGGCTTTTCGTAAATATAGTAAAGTCCGCCGGGATGCTGCAGAATATGCCGCAGCATGGCGCTTTCGATAGCGGGCTCAAGGCAGCCGGTCAGCAGGGCAATGGGATAAAAATGCACAAAATCCACCAGTCGGCCTGCTTTTTTCGGCGGTGCCTGTCCGAAGGTGCTGCGGTAGGCGGCAAGATAGCGCTCATGGTTGTAGCTGCCTTCGACAAAAGCGGCGCTGACGATCGACGCCCACTGCTGTGCGACAGCGTTGGCGGCATCGCACTCCTGTGTAAAAAGCCGAATGCGTGCCGCCAGCATCAGGGAGGTGAAAATATCCCAGTCGTGCAGCTTTTCGCGGGGGTCGGGGATGGCATCCACCCCACGCAGGCAGCGCTCCATATACTGCACGGCACGCCGGATGCAGTCATCCTGAAAAGAAAAGCCCAGCCGCTGCAGCCTTGTCAGTGCCTGCTCGGTGGTCATGGCATAGCCGTTTGTTTTGGACATGGAATGAAACTGTCCCCAGCTGCCGTCCGCGCGCTGCTGCGCAAGGATCTGCTGCGCCCACTTTCCGTTTTTATGATCCGGCATGGATTTTTCTCCCTTCTGCTGCAAAGACTTTTGCGTTAAGTGTGACACAGATAGAGACTGCTGTCAAGCAAAAAAGAGCCTGGCGCAAAAGGAACAGCGCTTTCCTGTGCGGAATATAGTGAGGTAGGACCCGCGAAATATGATAAAGGAGGCTGCTGTTTATGTGTAACGATACTTTTTCCAAGATCCTTGCCTTCATCGGCGCATTGGTGCTGGGGATCCTTGTGGCGGTGCTGTACTTTACCGGTGTCATCGTCACGCTGCCGATCATCGCCTATATCGGGCTGGGTGCCGCGATTGGTATTCTGGTGTTCCTGCTTCTGGTGCTGTTCGGTGCCGACCGCGGCTGGCGCTGCGTGTGCCGCTATGCCTCGCCGCTGCTCTATGCCAGTGTGCTGGCCATTGCCGCCGCGGCGCTGCTGCTGGCGGTGGCAAGCTCCGGCGGTATCATTCTGCTGAGCATTCTCGCCGGTGTGTGGGCAACGCTGCTGTTCTTTGCCGTCATCCTGTTCCTGATGTTTGTGTCCTGCTTCATTGCATCGCGCTGCGGCTGCAATGCGCCGGCAGAGCATCGAGGCAATGATTGCCGCTGCGGCGGTGAGCCGCACTGCAGCAACGGCTCCTGCCGGTTCAATTAAGCGGGTGCCGCAGAAGCTGTGTCACACGCCGAGTGACCGGAAGTTGATCTCATGAAAATACCCCGGAGAGCTGCCGAAAGCGGCGGCTCTCCGGGGTACTGTCATTATTAGGGAAAAATAACCTTATTCATCGTCGTAGACGATGCGCGGCGCTTTACGCAGCGTGATGCGCCAGTTGGTGCCGGTGCCGATGCGGTAAGCATCGGCAAAGCTGCCCTGATTGATGGCCACAGCCACGCAGTCCAGACTGTTGATGTACAGCAGCGGCTCGCCAACGTTGACATCGGCAAAGCTTCGCTCGTAGAACATGGTGTTTTTGTACAGTGTGCGGGTCTCGTTGGAAATGCTCACCTCCACACGGCTGCCGTGATGTACACCGGTTTTGAGGAAAAGCTCCCGGCTGATGTTGGTCCACAGAGAGCCGAAGCGTACATCCAGTACATCGATGGTGCCGCTGACGGTATCGCCGTGCAGCTCGGCCTCCACCACGGGCAGCTCCACCACTTCTTCTGCAGGATAAAGAGGGCCGACCCCTTCAAAATCGATGATGCCGGCGGCCAGCCGCGCACCGGTGTAGGCGTAGATATCCCGCCCGTGGAAGGTGTAGCTTTCGCCGGAATTGGGCAGCCGGTTGACTCTCTCATCAATGGTGCGGGCTTCCGTAATGCCGCACATCCGTTTGATGTGGGTCAGCGTGCCGTTGTCGGGGGTAATGATGTACTGGCCGCTGGCGGTGCGCACAGCGACACTGCGGCGGGCCGAGCCCACGCCCGGATCCACCACACTGACAAAAACACTTCCGGCAGGCCAGTACTGCACCGTCTGGATCAGCCGATAGCTGGCCTCCCAGATATCAAAGGGCGGGATGTCGTGGGTCAGATTGTAAACACGGATATCTTCGCAGACGGATTCTGCAACGCCGTACATGGCGCTGACCGCACCGTCGGCATAGCCGAAATCGGATTGCAGGATCAGGGGTTTCATAGCGTTCCTCCGGGTGTGTTGTGCGGGAAAAGGGGCGAAACATATCGATTTACTCCAGCACGATCTCGCGGTGGGTTTCGGCGGAATCGTACATCGCCTGCATCAGGCGGGAGGTCAGAATGTTGGTGTCGATGTGCGAGGGCAGCTTTTCGCCGCTGCGTACACAGCGTACAAAAGCGTTGATCTCGTTTTCAAAATGGTTGCCGGTGGGATAGGCGGTTTTGGTGGTGGTCAGCATGCCGTTGCTGGTGCTGTACAGGGTGAAATCCGCACCGTATTGCAGACGGATGCCGCCCTTATCGCCAATGAAATCGATATACATCTCGTTTTCGCCGATGTTCTGTGCCCATGCACCGTTCACGGTGATAACGGGGCCCTCGGTGCGCACCATGCCGGCAACGCCCTCTTCCACATCATAGGTGCCGCTGTAGTCGGGCGGGCCGGCCCACATGTTCACATAGGTGTAGCTGGGCATATCGCAGCCCAGTTTGGAGAAAGTCTCTGCGCTGACGGTCAGCGGCTTGGGATCGCCGCAGCAGTACATGACGATATCCAGAAAATGCACGCCCCAATCGATGAGTACGCCGCCGCCGGCGATGGCCTTTGTGGTGAATGCGCCGCCCAGACCGGGAATGGAACGGTGACTGCGGAAGCTGACATACACATGGTATACCTCGCCCAGCTCACCGGCATCGATCAGCTGCTTGATCTTATTGACACCGTCATTGAAGCGGTTGACCACGCCGATGTTCAGCACCTTGCCGGTCTCATGCTGGGCATCCAGCATGGTTTTGGCCTCCTCGTAGGTACGGGCGGCGGGCTTTTCGCACAGCACATTTTTGCCGGCGTGCAGAAAATCGATGGAGATGGGGGCGTGCACCGCATTGGGAGTGCAGACGGAAACGGCCTCGAGCTCGGGGTCATTGAGGATCTCATGGTAATCGTATACCGCAGTGCCGCAGCCGTATTTTTCCACGGCGGCATCGGCACGCTCGGGGATGATATCGCAGAAATACTTGATTTCCACATCGGGGTTTTTCATGTATGCGGGGATGTGGGCACTGTTGGCGATCGTGCCGCAGCCGATGACTGCCACTTTCAGTTTGCTCATGGTGTACGCTCCTTTTTTGCTTGATGAATTTTCTTGTTCAGTATACCTGTTTTCGGTGCGCTTTTCAATAAAAGAGCCGACTTTTGGCGAAATGCTAAAAGTCGGCCCGCAGTATTGTTCAGTTTGACAAGAGTTTACTCGACAGCGAAACCGGCAAGCTCGGTGGAATCGGTGATCCCCATGCGGAAGGCTTTCTCCCGCATATGGGCATACAGCTCGGCGAAGGCGGTGAACTGGTATGCGGTGATGAACAGCGAGAAAATAAAGCCGATGACAGTGCCCAGAGCGGGGGCGATCAGGCTGCAGATACCGTTCAGTGCACCGGCGAGGAAGGCCCAGCCGATAAAGCTGAGCTCCAGCATGAAGATGCGCAGCTTTTCGCCCTCGGTCAGCGCGGTGCTCAGCTCAATGGCGCGGTTGCGGGGCATGTAGGGGTTCTCTGCCAGCAGATACGGCACCAGCCAGATGCGGTACCCGTAGATGATGCCGGGCACCAGAAAAAGCATCAGCAGCAGCGTACGGATGATATCGGTGTACAGCCCGATCCCTGCCACATTACGCCACTGTGCACCATTGAAAAAGCCGGAGAACAGCGTCGAGATGCGGGGCTGACCCAGACGGGCCTCCATCAGCCAGCGCAAAAAGCCGATGAGCAGCACATTGAGCACCAGAATCTGGAAAACAGCGGTTGCCGCTGCAGAGATTCCGGTGTACAGGTAGACCTTCCGCAGCAGCGGATTGCCGGGGCTGATCATGGCAAGATTGCCGGAAAGCATCGCCTCCTCATACAAAACGAGGAATTCCCCTATCACGGCATTGTAGTCCG
This sequence comes from Oscillospiraceae bacterium, assembly GCA_017472965.1. GTDB lineage: Bacteria > Bacillota > Clostridia > Oscillospirales > Ruminococcaceae > UBA1762. Next base: position 75,145 of record JAFUNR010000036.1, read on the forward strand.
GCAGCAGCAAGGGCAAAAGCTCATCGACGAGCGCGCCGATCAATGTGAACAGCAGTGTGACGGCAAGATACGGTACCCAACGGCCGCGCAGAAGCTGCCGGGCGCGGGTTTTCAATGTGTAAGAAGACCAGAGTTCCATGAAAAAATCTCCTTTATACAGATGTGTCGGTTTCGAGGATCAGCTGCGTCAGCTGATCGGCGTTTTCACACAGAACCTGTGCGCCGCCTTCCAGCAGTACTTCGCGGCTGCGGAAGCCCCACAGCACGCCGCAGGCAAACAGCCCCGCGCCGCGTGCGGTGAGCATATCGGTGTCACTGTCACCCACATACAGTACTTCGCCGGGGGCGCAGCCCAGTGCGGTCAGCACACGGTTAACACCGGTGGGGTCGGGCTTTGCCGGCATACCGTCCTCCAGCCCCTGCACTACGGCAAAGCGGTCGCCAAAATAGTGCCGGATGATGGGCTGTGTGGCGGCGTGCTTTTTGTTGGAGAGCACCGCAAGCTTTACGCCGTGTGCGGCGGCGGCATCCAGCATTTCGGGAATGCCGGGGTAGGGGGCGGTGGCATCCTGCTTGTGTGCGGTGTAATATGCATCGAAAATCGGCGCGGCACGGCGGATATCCTCCTCGCGCGGGGGCTGCGGCACCATGCGGCGGAGCAGCATGGGAATGCCATTGCCCACATAGCTCATGATCTCAGCGGTGGTGTGCTGCGGCAGACCAAGCTGTGCAAGCGTGTGGTTGGCGGCTGCCGCCAGATCGTCAATGGTGTTCAGCAGCGTGCCATCCAGATCAAAAATAACGGCCTTGTACAATTTGCTTTTTTCCCTTTCCGATAAGAATAAAAACAGTATAGCACATTTGAAATTTGGATGCAATCAGCGATTGCAATTCTTGTCGGTCTGCTTTATAATAGGAATAAATTGATGAAAATGAGGTGTGCGGAACTTGAGTTGGAATGAAATTCCGCTGCCGCTGCTGGCGGTTGCAGTACTTATGGTGATCAACATCGTATCGTTCTGCCTGATGGGTGTGGATAAGCACCGGGCAAGGGTGCGTGCTGCCGGTGCAAATAACTGGCGTGTGCGCCGCATTCCCGAGGCCACGCTGCTGCTGTGGTCGGCATGCTTCGGTGCGCTGGGTGGTGTGTTGGGGATGTATGTGTTCCGGCACAAGACCCGACACTGGTATTTTCGCTGGGGGCTGCCGGTGATGCTGGCGGTGCAGTTGACACTGGCGTGTGCACCGCTGTGGTGGCAGCCGGTCAAAACATTCCTCACAGCCCTGTTGTAAAAAGGGAAAGAACGCTGCATCTGCGGCGAAAACAGCATATTCTCAAGAAAGGCCGGTGCAGCTGCACCGCGGAACAAGGAGCAACAAATGAAAAACATTGAGACATGGAAGAAAGAACTGGCCACGCCTGCAATGCTGGAAAAACTGGCTAAGGTATATTGCTGTCCGGTGGAATCTGCCGGTGTGTGGGCGGATCGCCTGAATGCGCTGTGCTGCAGCTATGAAAAAACCTTTGGCAAAGCGCAGGAGTTGGCGCTGTTCAGCGCACCCGGCCGTACCGAGATCGGCGGCAACCATACCGACCACCAGCACGGATGCGTGCTGGCCGGCAGCGTCAATCTGGATACCGTTGCCGCTGTGGCGCTTAACGGTGAGAATGTCATCCGTATCCAGTCTGAAGGCCACGCTCTCAATGAGGTGTCTTTGGATGTGCTCACTCCCTCCGAAAGCGAGTTCGGCTCCTCCGATGCTATTATCCGCGGTGTGGCTTCCCGTTTTGCCGAGATGGGCTGCGAATTGAAGGGCTTCAACGCTTACACCACCTCCAGCGTGCTCACCGGCAGCGGCCTTTCCAGTTCTGCCGCCTTCGAGGTGCTGGTCGGAACGATCATCAATGAGCTGTTCTTTGATAAGAAGGCTACCGCTGTGGAGATCGCCCAGATCGGCCAGTATGCTGAAAATGTGTTCTTCGGCAAGCCCTGCGGCCTGATGGATCAGACTGCCTGCTCCGTGGGCAACATGATCACCATCGACTTCAACGATCCCTCTGCCCCTCTGGTGGAGTCCATTGATTTCGATTTTGCCGCCACCGGACATGCCCTGTGCATTCTGGATTCCGGTGCAAGCCACGCCGATCTGACGGATGAGTATGCTGCCATCACCCGCGAGATGAAGTCGATCAGCCGTCTGCTGGGCAAGGAATTCCTGCGCGATGTGCCGGAAGCGGAGTTTGTTGCTGCCATTCCCATGCTGCGCGAAAAGGTAGGCGACCGCGCCGTGCTGCGTGCCCTGCATTTCTTTGCCGATAACGAGCGTGTGCCTCTTCAGGTGGAGGCGCTGCGTGCCGGTGATTTTGAAAAATTCCTGTCTCTGGTCAATGCCTCCGGCCGTTCCAGCTGGCTGTATCTGCAGAATGTGGTGCCCTCCGGTTACACCGAGCATCAGGAGGTAGCGCTGACGCTGGCATTGTGTGCGGCGCTGCTGGATGGCCGCGGCGCCAGCCGCGTTCATGGCGGCGGCTTCGCAGGCACCGTGCAGGCTTTTGTACCCTTCGATTTGCTGGATGACTTCATCGCCGGTACCGAGGCTGTTCTGGGTAAGGGTGCCTGCCATGTGCTGTCCATCCGTCCGGTGGGCGGTATCCGTTTCTGATTTTTACGATTTGCGATCCATAGTATAGAAAGAGGAAATCATGATAACTGTATCATGTGCGTTGAACGGCCTTGTGCAGCACGGTCTGCGCTGCGGATTGATCAAGCCGGAGGATGCGGATTATGCCCGCAACGGCTTGCTGGATATTCTGGGAATGACCGAACCGGAAGGGGAGGAGCTGCCCGCGGAGTCCACGCTGGATGAGCTTTTGGATACACTGGTGACCTACGCGGTGGAGAACGGTATCTGCGGAGAGACCGTCACCGAGCGGGATCTTTTTGACACCCGCCTGATGGGTGTGCTGACTCCCCGTCCCAGTGAGGTGGCGGAGGAATTCCGTCTGCGCTATGAATTGAGCCCGCAGGTCGCCACAAAGTATTTCTACGAATTGTGCAAAAACACCAACTACATCCGCACTGCCCGTGTGGCGAAGGATGAAAAGTGGCTGACGGATACCCCCTTCGGCGAACTGGAGATCACGATCAATCTTTCCAAGCCGGAAAAGGATCCCCGTGCCATTGCCGCCGCCCGCAACGCAAAGAAGAGCAGCTATCCCAGCTGCCAGCTGTGCGTGACCAATGTGGGCTATGCGGGCCGACTGGATCATCCCGCACGACAGAATCTGCGTATTGTTCCGCTGCAGCTGGACGGTGCCCGCTGGGCCATGCAGTATTCTCCCTATGTATATTACAACGAGCACTGCATCGTGCTGAACACCCGGCATATTCCTATGCGTATCGAAACCGGCTCCTTCCGCCGTCTGCTGGATTTCGTGGGGCAGTTCCCGCACTATTTCCTGGGCAGCAATGCCGATCTGCCCATCGTGGGCGGTTCGATTCTGACCCATGATCATTTTCAGGGCGGCTGCCACACCTTTGCAATGGCAAAGGCGCCTGTTGAGATCCCCTTTATCTTTGCCGGTTTTGAAGATGTGAGTGCCGGTATCGTAAAATGGCCCATGTCTGTGCTGCGGCTGCGCAGTGCCGATGAACGCCGTCTCGTGGCGCTTGCGGATAAAGTGCTGACTGCATGGCGCGGCTACAGCGATCCCGATGCGGATATTTTGTGCCGGACCGACGGTGAGCCCCACAACACCGTTACCCCCATCGCCCGCAGAAACGGTGCAGATTTCGAACTGGATCTGGTGCTGCGCAATAACCGCACCACGCCGGAGCATCCGCTGGGTCTTTTCCATCCCCACGAGCCGCTGCATCACATCAAAAAGGAGAATATCGGTCTGATCGAGGTCATGGGCCTTGCTGTGCTGCCTGCCCGCCTGAAGGCGGAGCTTGCCGCGCTGGAGACCGCTATGCTGGATGGCTCGGATATCGCTGCCGATGAGACCCTTGCCAAGCATGCCGCGTGGGCCGCTGATGTGAAGAAACGCCATCCCGAACTGAACGCCGAAAACATCCGCGAGGTGCTGCGGCAGGAGGTGGGGCAGGTGTTCCTGCAGGTGCTGACCGATGCGGGCGTTTATAAATGTACCGAAGCCGGCCGCGCCGCATTCCTGCGATTCCTCGAAAGTCTCAATGCATGAATCCGCCGCAGGGCGAAAAAAGAAAGGATGAACACCATGCCGCAGATCCTTCCGCTGACGGAGGAGGAGCTCTCCGTCCGTATTCAGAAAAACTATGAGCGTCTTTGCGAGCCGTATTACCAGATCGAAAATGTGTTTGCCTCCGGTGAATACGATTGGCCCGGCGATAAAGAGGGCCGTGCCCTGCTGGCCTTTGCAAGCCATGTCAAGATGACCGGCAAGGTCACCCCCTGCCTGCAGCCCATGCTGGATCAGCTGGATGAAAAGACCAATGAACAGGATTTCTTCGGCCCGCTGGCAGGCGATGTGATTTTCGAGCAGCAGCTCTCCGGCCACAGCTGGTATCTGCGCGGCCTGTGCGAGGTGTATCAGCTGTACGGCGGCGAGGCTAACCTGCGCCGGCTGAAAAACACTTTCGAGGGTCTGTTCCTGCCCACAGCCGGTCACTACGCCTCTTATCCCATCCAGCGCCCCGAAACCGATGGCGGGGTCGGCGGTCACAGTGCGCTGATCTGGCAGGGATGGAATCTTTCCAGCGATGTGGGCTGTGCTTTCATGAGCGTGGACGGCCTGTCGCACTACTATGTTGTCACAAAGGATGAGCGTGCTCTGGCGCTGCTGGATGAGATGATCGATGTTTTTGTCGGCATTGATAAAGTGGCGCTGAAGGCGCAGACCCACTGCAGCCTGACCGCAGCCCGCGGTATGCTTCGCTTGTATGAGGCCACCGGTACGCAGAAGTATCTGGACGGTGCGAAGAGCATCTGGCAGACATATCTGGAAAGCGGCATGACCTACACCTATCAGAATTTCAACTGGTGGGGCCGCGGCGACACATGGACCGAGCCCTGTGCCATTGTGGATTCTCTGATCGTGGCACTGCAGCTTTACGAGCTGACCGGGGATGAAAGTCTGCTGACCATTGCCCGCCGCATCTGGCACAACGGCATGGCGAGCGCCCAGCGGCCCAACGGCGGCGCGGGCACGGATAACACCATCAGCGAGACCTGCGATATTCTGCAGTCCCAGATGTACGAGGCGTATTTCTGCTGCACCATGCGTTTCGCCGAGGGTCTGTGGTGGGCCAGAGAGCATATAAGCGAGCTGGGTGCGGTCGTCACCGGTGAGCTGGAGCTGGACAGCCTTGGCCGCTGGCATGACGGCGATATTCTGTACGCCGAAATTCTGGAAGGTGCGCCCGCCGATCTGCCCGAGTGGGAACTGAAAAAAGAAAAGGACGGTCATGTACTGACTCCGTTGGTCAAATACTACCGTCTGGACGATGAAACCGTCAAAAACCTGCGCCAGCAGGTGCTGTTCCGTAAAAAGAAATAAGATGATCGAAAAAGGAAGTCTGTGTGCGAAGAATGCATACAGACTTCCTTTTTTTCGATCGGTATACCGGGCAGGTACGCAGGGCTTAGACCCCCAGCAGCAGGCTGGCAAAGCGGAAGTAGATCAGCAGGGAAACGGCATCCACAATGGTGGTGATGAAAGGGCTTGCCATGACGGCGGGATCCAGCTTCAGCTTTTTGGCCAGCATGGGCAGCACGCCGCCCACCAGCTTTGCCACCACAATGGTGAAAAGCAGCGTCAGCGATACCACTGCCGCCACGGTGACAGTCAGCCTGTCCAGCAGCATCAGCTTGCCGAAATTCACCACGGCCAGCGTCAGACCGCACAGCACAGAGACCCGCAGCTCTTTCCACAGCACGCGCAGCAGATCGCGGAATTCGATATCGCCCAGCGAAAGGCTGCGGATGACGGTCACGCTGGACTGGCTGCTGCAGTTGCCGCCGGTGCCCATCAGCATGGGGATGTAGGCGGTCAGCACCACACAGGCGGCCAGCGCCGTTTCAAAGCTGTTGATGATGGCCTGTGTAAAGGTGGCCGAAAGCATCAGGATCAGCAGCCAGGGAATGCGCTGCTTCCAGGTCTCCCACACGCCGGTGTGCAGATAATCCTTCTCCGAGGGGGTGATAGCGGCCATCATCTCCATGTCCTCGGTGGCTGCATCTTCCATCACGGTGATGACATCGTCGACGGTGACAATGCCCACCAGCCGGTTTTCTCCGTCCACTACGGGCAGCGAGATAAAGCCGTATTTGGAGAAAAGCTGCGTGACCGTCTCCTGTTCATCGGCCGTGGTGCAGTAGATGACATTTTCATCCATGATCTCGCCGATGGTCTGGTCGATGCCGGCTAAAAGCAGCTGCTTGGCGGTTACCACGCCGGTCAGGTGACGCGCTTTGTCAATGACATAGCAGGTGTAGATGGTCTCGCTGTCCGCGCCGTTCTTGCGAATGTGGTTCAGTGCGGTTTTGATGGACATATCCGGCTTCAGTTCCACAAATTCCGCCGTCATGATGCTGCCTGCGGAATTGTCCGGGTATTTCATGAATTTGTTGAGCAGGCTGCGTGTTTCTGGCTGCGCCACCTTCAGTACGCGGTGCACCACATTGGCAGGCAGTTCCTCCAGCATATCGACCGCGTCGTCGATAGCCAGCTCCTCGATGATCGCCGAAAGCTCGCTTTCGGTGATGGCATTTACAAAATACAGCTGGCGATCTGCTTCCAGATTGGCAAAAACCTCCGCCGCCAGTTCTTTGGGCAGCATGCGGAAAACCAGTACGGCCTTTTCCGGAGAAAGCTCCTCCAGAAACCATGCGATATCCACCTCGGGCCAGTCGCGCAGGGTGTCTCGCACTGTGCGCAGCTGTTTCTGATTTACCAGCGTCGCCAGCTCCTCATAACGCTCCTCAAAATCAAAATCCGCAAGATCGGTGCGGAGCATTTCATTTTCCATGGGTCGATCCTCCTTTTGTTGATAGTAGCTTCATTCAAAAGGCTTCCCTGCGGGCAGAGAGAAATTCCGCGCACAGAAAAACCGCGCCTGCCAGGCGAATGGCATAAGCGCGGGCGACCGATTTCAGCAGACAAGGCGCACTGTTATAAACAGGCGCAGCAAACATTCCCTTTATGCGATGCAAAAACAGGGAAGGCTGTGGCTGCATAAATGCGGGTCACCGGCGTTGATGCTACTTCGACCGACGATATCCAAAGCTCTTCCCCCTTTGTCATTTTTTATTATAATACAGTATATCATAAAATAGGCTCCGGTGGCAACCCCTGCGGCTGCCAAAAGATGCCGCACGGCGCTTCCCATTTTTTGGCAAATGTGTTATAATAAACAGAAATATCAGTATGCAGAAAAGGCAGGCGTTACCATTGACAGAAATTCTTCTTCGTACATTTATCAAAGAGGGCGGAAATTATACGGATCCCGAGGTGCGCAGCCGCTGCGGCAAGCTGGCGGGCGTGGTGGGCATTGTGTGCAATCTGCTGCTGTTTGCCGCCAAGCTGACAGTGGGCTTGCTCAGTGCCAGTGTTTCCATCATGGCGGATGCACTGAACAATCTGACGGATGCATCCTCCTCCATCGTGACACTGGTGGGCTTCCGGCTCAGCGAAAAACCGGCGGATAAGCACCATCCCTTTGGCCATGCCCGTATTGAATATCTTTCCGGCGTGGCAGTGGCGGTGCTGATCCTGTTCATCGGCTACGAACTGGCAAAAAGCAGTGTGGATAAGCTGCTGCATCCCGAGCCCACGCTCTTTGGCGCTGCACTGGTGGTGGTCATGCTGCTTTCCGTGCTCATCAAGCTGTGGATGGCTTCTTTCAACCGCACCGTGGGCAAAAAGATCGATTCCGCCACTTTGAAAGCTGCTGCGGCAGACAGCCGCAACGATGTAGTCGCAACGCTGGCGGTTCTGGCCGCCTGTGTGCTGGGGCATCTGCTTCATGTGGATCTGGATGGCTGGGTCGGTCTGGCGGTGGCGCTGTTCATTCTGTACAGCGGCTGTGTTGCTCTGCGTGAGACGGTCAATCCGCTGCTGGGCGAGCCGGCAGGGGAGACGCTCTCCAATGAGATCGTACAGCGGCTGAATGCCTGCGAACAGGTGCGCGGCGTGCATGATCTGATCGTGCACGATTACGGCCCCGGACGCCGTTTTGCCAGCGTTCATGTGGAGATGGACCGCCGGATCGATGTGCTGACCGCCCATGATATGATCGACGATCTGGAGCGTGAATTTGAGCAGCAGGCGCATATCCAGCTGGTCATCCATTACGATCCGGTGGTGGTGGATGATCCGCTGATCGATGCCACCCGTGACTGGGTGACGCAGCAGGTACAGAGCATTGCACCCATGCTGCGCATCCACGATTTCCGCATGGTGGAGGGCAAAGGACACACCAACCTGATTTTCGATGTGGTTCGCCCGCAGGAGCTTTCTCTCACCGCGCAGGAGCTGCAGGCACAGATCACCGCAGTCATCTGTGGGCAGCGGCCGGAATACCGTGTGGTGCTTCATGTGGATGAAAATTATGCGGTGACAGAGTAAAAAATTTGCTTCTTTTTGAGATATATTCCCAATTAGTATTGCAATGCGGAAAGATTTCTGCTATAGTATTATTGAGATAAATTCTCAAAGAAAAAGCAAAGGAGGCGACCGCATGATCCAACGCAATACCGTACAGCGCCGTCAGGTGCTGGAGGCGGTGCAGCAGCTTTACAATCACCCGACCGCCGAGGATATTTATGAGTATCTTGCCGAAAGGCAGGCGGGTCTGGGTCGTGCCACCATCTACCGCAATCTGAATGTGCTTTGTGAGCAGGGGCTTGTCCATAAAATCGAGGTGCCGGATGCACCCGCGCGCTTTGACCATACCCTGTGCGCACACTACCATCTGCAGTGCCGCTGCTGCGGCAGCTTCGGGGATGTATCCCTGCCGGAGCAAAACCGTCTTGACCGCGCCGTCAGCAAGGAGACCGGCTATACCGCCGTCACCCATGATATCGTGTTCAGTGGGATTTGTCCGGAATGCCGCGCCGCGGGCAAAGATCGCAGTGCGGAGCCCAAAGCGTAGCTGCATAAATGGCAGACTGCGGCTGCGTTTCGGCGCTGAAGCCTGAAAAAAGCTGTACCGGAAGTTTTTCCTCCAAAAAAGGAGAGGCCGTATCCTTTGCACGGGATACGGCCTCTTTTTATGCGGCAAAAGCGGTACGGCGGTGAAACCGGCTTATACAAAGAGGTCGGTCACGCAATCGTACCAGTGAACATAGGTCTCGCCGTTGACGGTGATGCGCTCGCTGTCCGGCAGCAGCTCCGTCCACAGCTTGCCGTAGCGGCTGAAATGCCAGTCGTTCCGGTTGAAGCGCCGCCACAGAACGGTGTGTCCCTCAGCATTGATGTACTGCTGTGCCACAACGCTTTCCTCGTAGCTTTCTACATCCGTCAGACAGATGCAGTCGTGGGCGGTACCGTTCAGCGTCACGGTGTAACGCCCTGTCACATCCAGCGTCTCTTCGCCCGCGGGGGCGGTAAGGGTGTTTCCGTCACACAAAATCAGACCTTTTGCGCGCAGATCGGTCTCAAAGCCGCAGTTATCCTCGCCAAAACCCCAGTTTTTCAAAAAGGCATCGCCGTCCAGAAAAGTGAAACATTTGCGCACGCCGTTTTCGGTGTGGGATTCAGCCAGATAGCGGGTGTGGGTATCGGTCAGCTGGGCGATAAAGAGCCGCTCGATCGCTTCTTCGCTGTCGGCGGGATCCTTTGCGCGGCTGTACTCCAATGCGCGGATCTCCACGCCTTCAATGCCGTGCACCTCTGCTTTGCCGGTGACCTTCAGTTCCATGTGTCCGGTACAGCGGCCGTCCGGTTGATCGTAAAATGCCCATGTCAGCTTTTCGCCGGGCTTCGGCACGATAAACCAGCCCATGACCTCTTCACAGCGTACGGCAAAGGGCGGGCGGGGATCGGGTTCGATGGTGTATGCGGGCAGATAATCAGGCAGCTTGCTCATAGAATTTCCTCCGTTTTTCTGCTTGTTCGGGATGGCTTCGGGGATGCGGCCTGTGTAATATCGGCGAAAGCTGGCCTTCGCAGCGTACAGACGGCTTTTGACCGTGCCCTGCGGAATGTGCAGCTGCGCGGCGATCTCGGCCTGCGGCAGCTGCTTCCAGTAGTACAGATACAGGATCTGTTTTTCCTTGTCGCCAAGTAGTTCCAGTGTCTCGCTCACGGCGGTGCCGCTCCGCGGGCCGAGCCTTCCGGCACAAATCCGCTGCTCTGCGGCCTGCTCCAACGGCAGCTCCATGCGCTGCGCCTGCTGCCGGAACCAGTCGGCGCACTTGTTCTGTGCGATGCGCAGCACCCATGCCTTGAAATGCTCCGGTTCGCGCAGCGTACCGAAGCTGCGGTAGGCGGTCAACCAGACCTCCTGCAGAACATCCTCCGCATCGGCCCGTACCGGCAGCTTCCAGCGTACAAAGCGCTCCACCGGGCCGCGGTGCAGCTCCATCAGCGCTTCAAAGGTTTCCATCCCGTCACCTCCTTTTTCTGTGTTTTCAAGACCGGTCTTCACCCATATAGACGCAGAAAAACAGCAGAAGGTTCATTTTTGAAGGAAAAAAGATGAATTTATTTTGCCGACCTTCCCCGCGGCAGGGGCAGCTTCTGCACCAGCCCGATGATTTGGCCGGAGAGCACCACCGTCAGCAGCGACCAGCCCAACCGTACAGGCGGCAGATAGCTGACGGAAAGCCCCAGCACCAGCAGGTCACTGACCAGATAGACCCACTGCAGCTCCAGCCTTGTCAGTCGGGCTAGGCCCATGGCCAGTGCATCGTCGCCGCTGGGGGCGCCGTCTGCCCGCACGCAGATGCCCACGCCGACACCGACAAATACCGCGCCCAGCACTGCGGCGGCAAACGGCTGCTGTGCCAGCTGCGGCCACAGCGGAGGAAACTGCTCGAAAACAGCGTAGAAAAGAGAGAATCCGCCGCCTGCGAACAGGGAATACAGGATAAAATCCCGCCCCAGCACCCGCCAGCCGAAAAGATAGCAGGCGGCATTGAGTACCAGTCCGGAGACAGCGGGCGAGACGGAAAACCAGTGCTGCAGCAAAAGTGTCATACCAAGCACGCCGCCCTCGGTGATGGCGGCAAATGCGTGAATATGATACAGCCCGAAGGCAAGGATGGCACTGCCCAGCAGATTGGCGGATGCTTTTTTTATAGAAAAATTTCGTTTCATATAATACCTCTCAAAATCTGTGCGGCGGCGGCTGAAACACTGCACAGATGCGCGGAAAAAATCCACCGGTGCAAAGCACACCGGTGGGAAAAAAGCGTTGGCTGTGGAGGCGGTCGGCAGGCGGTGTGCGCCGCGCCGCATCACAGAACGACAGGGCAGCTTTCGATGCCGTAATACCGGAAGCATTCCACGGCATGGGCGTCGATCACCTCACCGCAGACTGCGATCGGCACGGCGGGCGGGCAGCCCACTGCCGCGGCGGCAAGCACGCGTCCGATGCAGTGCTCTGCGGGCAGGGTCTCTGCCGGAGAAAGCGCTGCCTGCCGCACGGACATGGCACGGATGCCGGGGCGGGGCAGGGGAGGCACTTCGCAAAGAGCGGGGCGCGGCGCGACGGAAAGCAGTGCTTCCTGCAGCCGCAGCAGCCCGTCCTCGCCCGTTTCCGGTGTCAGCATCAGCACCAGAAAATCCGGATCGGCAAATTCGCAGACGATATCCTGCCGCAAAAGCAGCTGTGCAAGCTCCTGTCCCCGGTAACCGAAGGGCTTGGTCTGCAGCGTCAGCTTCAGCGGCTCGTCACCGTAAAGCTGCCAGCCGGAAGCAGCGAGCTGCTGCTTCAGTGTTCCGGTCTGCTGCAGAAACCTGTCCAGCTTTTCGCGGTAACCGTCGGCAAGATAGCGGTTGGCGGCATCCAGCGACTGCAGGATCAGATAGGAGGGGCTGGTGGAGCCGAAGAGTGCCAGTGCATTTTTTGCCTGCTGCCGAAGCAGCGCGGGCGCGGCGGGATGAAGATGCAGATATGCCCCGCCGGTCAGCACCGGCAGCGTCTTGTGAGCGGAATCGCAGCACAGGTCGGCGCCGAGGTCGATGGGGTGCAGCGATTGCGGCAGGAACCGCAGATATGCACCGTGGGCGTTATCCACCAGCAGCAGCACGCCGTGAGCATGGCAAACTTTCGCCAGCGCGGCGATATCGGCAACATGGCCCAGATAATCCGGACTTGTCAGATAGACAGCGGCGGGCTTTGGCTGTGCGCTGCACAAAAAACGGTCCAGTGCGGCGGGTTCGATCCGGCAGGATAAATAGCTCTCATCCGTCTTGGGGTAAAGCCAGCATATATCAAGGTCCAGCAGTGCCGCCGCACTCAGAAAGGTGCGGTGCGCATTGCGGCCGGCAGCCACCAGCGGGGGCCGGTCGTGCTGCTTTGCGTGCAGCAGTGCCAGATACAGCATGGCGCGGATGCACTGGGAAGATCCCTCTGTGGAATAAAATGTGGGACAGCCGAACAGCGTGCCGGCGTTTTGCTCGCTTTCACGGATGATGCCGCCGGCCTCGTACAGGCTGTCGGCGCCGTCGATTTCGGTGATGTCCAGTGCTTCCATCCCCAGCAGCGGCGTGCCTTTGTGACCGGGCATATGCAGCCGCAGGGCGCCGCTTTCGGCATACCGGCGGACAAAATCACAGATGGGGGTGTTCATGTCAGTCTCCCAGAGCGCGGGCGACTGCCACCATGATGGCGCATTCCATACGCTTGCGGAACAGCTTGCAGCCGTATTCGTATACACCGGTGACGGAGCCTGTCGCGTGGTAGGCGTTGGCCGCGCAGCCGCCGGAGCAGTACAGCCGTGCCCAGCAGTCACGGCATTCGGGATGCGCGTAGACATTGCAGGCGGCGAATTCATTCTGGATGGCGGTGTTGGTCACGCCCTCCCAGATGCTGCCCAGCCGGAACTTCTCATCGCCCACGAACTGATGGCAGGGGTACAGATCGCCCCAGGGGGTGACAGCCATGTATTCCGTGCCGCTGCCGCAGCCGGAGATACGCTTGTAAATGCACGGGCCGCCGGTCAGGTCGATCATATAATGGTAGAAGGTGAAGGGATTGTTCTCCTTGTCGCGCTGCAGCATCAGCTCGGCCAGCTTCTCGTACTGCTCCAGTACGATGGGCAGATCCTCGTCCGTCAGAGCAGAGGCATCGCCCGGAGCACTGACCACCGGCTCCATGCTCAGCTCGGAAAAGCCCAGATCCAGCATCTGCTGAATATCCTTGAGAAAGTCCGGATTGGCGTGGGTGAAGGTGCCGCGCATATAGTAATCTTTTCCGCCGCGTGCCTCGACGAATTTCTGGAATTTGGGCACGATGGTATCCCAGCTGCCTTTGCCGGCATAGTCCACGCGGTAGCGGTCATGGATCTCCTTGCGCCCGTCCAGACTCAGCACCACATTGCTGCATTCCCGGTTGGCGAAATCGATGACGTCATCATCCACCAGAACGCCGTTGGTGGTCAGCGTAAAACGGAAATTTTTGCCGTGCTGCTTTTCCACGCTGCGGGCATAGGCCACAAGATCCTTTACCACCTGAAAGTTCATCAGCGGTTCACCACCGAAAAAGTCTACCTCCAGATTACGGCGGCTGCCGGAATTTTCAATAAGAAAATCCAGAGCCCGCTTGCCTACCTCGAAGCTCATCATGGCGCGTTCACCGTGATATTTGCCCTGACTGGCAAAGCAGTAGGCGCAGTTCAGGTTGCAGGTGTGGGCAATGTGCAGGCACAGCGCCTTGACAACGCCTGCTGTTTTCTGTTTCAGTGTGCCGGCTATCGGCTCAAAGGTGTCAGGAGCGAACAGCTTGCCGTCCTGCTTCAGCTGCGTCACCTGATCGTAGCATTCGGCGATATCAGCGGCAGAGATATCACTGCGCGCCGCATATTTTTCGGCCATGGCGGCAAGCACAGCCTCCCGCGGGCTGTCCTGATACATGGCGATGATATCATAGGCGACCTCGTCCACCGCGTGGACAGCGCCGGAACAGACATCCAGCACGATATTGTAGCCGCCAAGCTTGTACTGATGGATCATGTTGTACTCCTTTTATGCGCACACACAAAAATGCCGCCGAAAAACGGCGGCATTTCGGTCGATGCAATTACTTGCTTTCCTTGCTCTCGCACTTCTGGTTGGCGATGCCGCAGCTGGTCTTGCAGGCAGACTGGCAGGAAGTCTGGCACTCACCGCAGCCGCCGTTCTTGGCGCTCTCGCACAGGTTGCGGGTCTGGATGGTCTTGATATGTTCCATGTTATTATCCTCCAATAAAAAAGTCTTTGTTACAGTTTAACACAGCGGATGATTTCTGTCAATCCTGTTTTTTACCAAAGCGTACCGTCGAATGGGATGTTCAGATCTTTTCCAACAGCATGACGGCGGTGCTCCATGCGGGAATGAGCGGCAATGCAAAGCTTTTTCCGGTACCCAGCGCACGCAGGCTGCCATCCGGCATAAGCAAAGAGGCACTGTATTCGCCGTCGGTGCGCAGCACTGCATCACAGGCATCGTCAAAATCGGTGTTGTAAACAAATACGCTGCGCTGAGCGCCGTCCGCGCTCTCCCATACAGAGCAGCCCATACGGCCGGTGCAGTCCACCTGAACGGGCAGCGTTTTGCCGCAAAGCCAGTCCATCACATTTTTGATCTGCTGCGTTTTGAACCGCCCCAGCACATCGGTGCACCACGGGCCGCGGGCGGCCACGGCGATCCGCCCGCCGTCCGCGTTTTCGTAAACGCCGGTGCCGATGATGCCGGCTTCGGCCTCCGCAGCATTCATGCTCAGCGAGAGCACCTCACAGCCGTCCGCCTCAAGACAGGCCGAACCGTGTGCGTTCATGCCCCAGATGTTGTAGCGGTCGTAGCCCGCGCCCTCCGCGCCGTTGAGCGGATGTGCCGTAAAATGCTCGCTGATGCCTGCGCCGGAAAGCTTGGCTTCGTCAAAGGCTGCCTTTTTTACGCCGGTAAAGCCTGTGCCGAGCCGTGCATTGATCTCCACAGCGCCGGTGCCGTCGGCATATACACCTTTTTTCAGCCAGCCGCGCAGTTCTTCCTCCGGCATGGCACGTACGGTTTTGCTGCTCAGCAGCAGTACGGCGGCGTTTTCCTTGCGGAAGGTGAAGGGGATGCCCATGTGGAAAAGCTCTGTCCACCACTGGCTGCCGGGGTCGTTCATACGGGAGATATTCTCCACGGGGTCGGCGTACTGCCACAGATCCTCACTGAAATAGGGATATACGCCGATCTGGCGTTTGCCTTCGATCATGCGGTACATCTGTGCCAGAAGCGGGTAGCTTTCGTGCATGGTGGCCACCAGCCGACCGGGCAGCAGCTGCTCGGGCAGATTGGGTTTGATGCCCTCATCCATGATACCCTGTGCACCGGCCATGCCGATGTTCATCGCGGCCTCAAGCAGCGTGATGCGCATGGATTTTTCCCGTCGGGTGTAGGGAGAGGTGACCTCCTCCACCAGATTGACCACACCGTCGCCGGCGGCTTCCGTCATGGCGCAAAGCCGTGCGATGGAAATATTTTTGGCGACACCGCCCAGTGGATCGCGGTCGGTGTAAAAGCCGGAACCGTGCCGGAACCACACCTCGCCGTTTCTGTTTTTGGATAGCTCCACGAAATCCCTGTAATGCGGGCATTCGTAGATGATCAGCTCGGGGTTGACCTGCATATAGCCGATGATGATGCCGTCATCCACCGCGTGCACCGCACCGGCGATGATGCGCACCAGCTCCAGCATGGCGGCACGGTTGAATTCCTGCCACAGGGCACGGATCTTCCGGCCGTCTGCTTCATGATCCTGTGCGATGGCGGTATGCAGCGCATCGCGGTCAAAGGCCGTGCCGTATGCCGCATTGAATCGGGCGATGCAGTCCTCGCAGAAGCAGCCGTGATCCACCGGTGCATGGAAGAACAGCCGGAAATCGTCATCGATCCAGAAAACGCTGGGCTTCAGCACCGCATACCGGGTAACGGTAGCATGCAGATAGCTTTTAAAAGCCTCCGAACGGGGGCAGGCGGATACCGTGCAGCCGGTGCCGTCGGCATCCACCATGGTGGGGAACGGCATTGCCTCGCAGCGGTGATGGTCGGCGTGCCCGATGGTGGTGCTCAGGTTTACCTGCATATCCACGCCCATGGCCTGAAAATGCCGGAAGAAGGCGCAGTAGGTATCGTAATCGCAGATGCGGGGATTATCTGTGTAAACATTATTGTAGGTCACCACCGCGGTGCCGCCGTGAAAAGCGTCGGGGTAATCCTTCATCGCCTGTTCGATGCGGTCGGCTTCGATACAGAAAATGCGCTGAATGCATTTGAATTCTTTCATGAAAAACTCTCCTTGTCAGGCTGGTAAAAAGCGGTGGAAAACACTTATTCCCGGTAAAGATAAACCTGTCCGGTGATGCCGGTGGGGGTTGGCTCCAGCGGCCACTGGTCGGGGGTGTTGGCGCGGGTATAGGGCAGATCGCCGCACTGCCGGTGCAGCGTGGTGGCCACCTCGATGGCAAGCTTGTTTTCACCGGCGCGGCAAAGCGCTGTGATATCATACCGGAAGGGCGGCAGGATCTGGATGCCGGCGCTTTTGCCGTTGACGAACACCTCGACGCCTTCGTAAGCATCGGTGATCTCCAGCGCGGCAAAGGATGTATCCTTATCAAGAGAAAAACAGGTCTCGTACCGGATGAAGCCGGAGAAGGAGGGATCGGTGAGGTGATAGCTCTGCGGCTGCGCGATGGGTCGTTTGCCGGTAAATGCGGGGTAATCGATGCTGCGGCAGGTGCTTTCCGTAAAAGCGGTCAGCCCGGTTTTTTCGCCGCGCAGAGAAAGAGGCTCGGAGGCATCCGGACAGGCCCCGGCGATCAGGATCATGCTTTCGGCGGGTGCAAGGGTGACGGCTACGCAGCCGTTTTCCTGTTCCGGTTTCACCAGCCGATTTTCCCATGCATCGTAGCGAACGACGGGCAGGGCGGACGGCAGCCGGACAGAGCCGGTGTAGGGGCGGGTATCCTCGTTGAATAAATAGAAAATTTCCTGTTTGCCGGTTTGATGCAGCACACGGATGCGGTTGTTTTCCGGCGAAAGCCGCACGCTGCGCAGATTCATCCGGTCTGCCAGCGCGGCCAGTTCGTTCAGCGAAAGCACGGAACAATCCGCCAGTGCCGGCGGCAGCGGTTCGCCGGTACACAGGCCCTGCGGCAGCTCGTCAATGAATACAGCCGTTCCGCCGGCGGCACGCAGCCGGCAAATGCCCTCCGCGGTCTCCCGTGTGATGAACTGCGCCGTGGGAACGACCAGCAGCCGGTGGGCGTGACCGTTGACAGTCAGTGTATCGGTGATCCCGGTGCGGTACCACTCCGGTTGGGCGAAAACATCCGAGGGCACATAGCGGAAATCCACCTGCATATCCCACAGCACACGGGCGGCTTTTTCCATCGGCATACACCGGCCGGTCCATTCGGCTTCGGCGTGGTACAATACCGCGACGGGTGCTTGCTGCACACCGCCTTCCAGCAGACTGCAGATCCTGTTGCCGTATTGCATCAGCAGGCCGAAATGCCGGTACTGCGGGTTGTGTCCGTGAGCGTAAAAATGAGGCGGACAGTCCGGATCGGGGAATGCTTTGCAGGTGAAGGCGTGGGGTACAAAGCGGTTGACTCCCCGTACCATAAAATGATCCAGCAGATATTTTTCCAACCGCAGACCCTCGCTCCAGCCGTAATTGCCGAAAAGCTCACACATGGTGCGGCCCTTCATCCGCGGAACCAGCTGTCCCATCGAGCTGCCCAGCTTGCCCAGAGCGTAGTGGAAGAATTCGCCGGTCGCGGTGAAATAGGGATCACGCGCCCGGGTGAAATCCTCGCCGCCGGGATAGACCTGACTGCCGATGCAGTCGATACCGGCCCAGTCCTGCCCCATCAGACCGCGGAAATAATGCCCCAGACTGCAGCCGGTGCGGGCGTGCTGTCCGTCGTCCTCAATAACGTGACCGATGTATTCCACACCGCGTTCGCGGCACCAGTCGCCGATGGCATGGGAAAAATCCTGCTCCACCAGCCGGGTAACGCAGTCCATATAGGTGTAGCGCACCCGGGCAGTGAGGCCGGCATCGCAGTCGTTGCTCCACAAAAGCGGCAGCAGCACGGCATAATTCTCGCCCAGCCGCTGACGCAGTGCCTCCTCCAGCTCACGGCTCCAGGGAAGATCCTGCGGCTGACCCAGCGTGGTGGGGATCCGGTAGCAGTAATTGTTGCCAAGCTCCGGTTCATCGGAGAAAAAGCCGGCGATCACTGTGCCGAATTTGTCCTTGTAACGGGCGTAGTGCGGCTCATACACCGCATCGATCTGCAGCCGGCAGGATGCTTTATCCATCATGTTGATGTAGCTGCGCCGTGCACCGATATTGCGGGAGAGGAAGCACAGCTGTACCTCCCAGCGGCCTTCCGGCGCATTCCAGTCAAGCACACCGTCCTGTATATAAGACGAAAGATCCAAAGGCTGCTCCGGTCGGTCTTTGCGCACGGCGGTGACACTGAGGATGCGGTCGTCATGAAAACGGTTGGAGGGCTTCAGGTTGCCGAGGACGGGATTGGTGAGCGCATACATGGTACGGGCGTGCCGGCTTTGCTGCAGATGGTCGGCATGGCATTTTTTCTCAACATCCAGCGTGATGCGGCCGTTTTTCACCGGATAATGCTTGTTCAGCAGCCCCTGCCGCCGCAGCTCTGCGGGGGCGTTTTCCGCGGCGCCGGCGGCGTAGCCGGTGGGGAAGTGCTTGTCATCCAGGATCCAGACCTTCATGCCGCGCTTTTCGGCCTCGTCCAGAAGGATATCCATGTCGTGCCACCAGGGCTCCTTGCAGAAGCCCTCATGCGGGCGGGCCTCCACGCAGAAGGCACGGATATTGGCATCGTAAACAGCCTTTACCATACGGTGGTAGACTTCTTCGCTTTCGCCGTGTACCCACAGAAACGGCAGCATAAAATTATCGGGACCCTGTTCCATCAGATGCGAAAGTGTCATAGTTTTCTCCTATTTGCTGTATGTATTACAGGATTTCAGTGCAGAAACGGATGTGTCTGTTTCAGCTGCTCCAATAGAGCGGCGCAGCCTTCGTTCACATCGCGCCATGTGGCTTCGAAATCACCGGTGTACCATGGATCGGCCACGCTGCCGGGGCGGGCGGTGTAGTCCAGCAGCAGCGAAAGCTTTTTGTGAGGGTCGCCGCCGCAGAGGCGCTGCATATTGCGCAGGTTGGATGCATCCATGCCCACCAGAAGATCGTAATACCGGTAATCGGCTGCGGTCAGCTGCCGCGCGGTCTTGCCGGTGCAATCCAGCCCGTGCTCAGCCAGCTTGCGCCGGGCGGGCGGATAGACCGGATTGCCAAGCTCTTCGCTGCTGGTGGCGGCGCTGGCGATCTCAAAATATTCGGCCAGCCCCGCCTTTTTTATCAGATCCTTCATGACGAATTCTGCCATAGGACTGCGGCAGATGTTGCCCAGACAAACAAATAAAATGCGGATCTTCTGCATTGCAAACGCTCCTTACAATTTATAGGTTTAGTATAGCGGTGTGCAGCGGATCTTGTCAACGAAAAAACGCCGTTAACCGGATAGAAAAGAGGAAAAACGGACAGAAAAAATCTTTTTGAAAAAACAGTTGACAAACGACTCGGAATCGGGTATAATAATCAAGCCGTCAAAGACACGGAGAGGTGTCCGAGTGGCTTAAGGAGCCAGTCTTGAAAACTGGTGACTCCGAAAGGGGCCGTGGGTTCGAATCCCACCCTCTCCGCCAACTCCTCTCAATTTGAAGCGGCGAAAATTGAATCAAGTGTAAATCACTTTGCTCTGGAGAAGTACTCAAGAGGTCGAAGAGGCGCCCCTGCTAAGGGCGTAGGGTCAGAAATGGCCGCGAGGGTTCAAATCCCTCCTTCTCCGCCAGAAAGAAACGACAATTTTCGAAGGAAGATTGTCGTTTCTTGTTTTTAATTCTTCTATCTTCCTTGAACACCGTAAAGGAGACCCGAAATGAAAATTTCCGTTGATGATCTGCAGGCGTATCTGGCTGAACGGTACGGCAGCTGGGCAACCGAGCAGGGGTTGTTTATGAAGCTTGTGGAGGAGCTCGGCGAGGTCGCCGAGGTTCTGAATAAACGGGCGGGCCGCAAAGCCTCCGATGAAAACGATCTGCAGGAGCAGCTGGGCATCGAGCTTGCGGATATGATCCACTATATCGTCGCCATTGCTGCGATCAACAATATTGATCTGACAACGCTCATGCTTGAAAAGGACAAAAAGGCATCCGTCAAATACCGTCATGCCACAAATCTTGAAACATTTCTGTCCGAAAGAAAATAACCGTGATGGCCTGCCGTTCCATCGGCATACGGCATACGATGAAATTTTCTGACCGATCACCAAAAGACACACCGGCCCGCCCGCCGGCGTGTTTTTTTATAGGAAAAGACAAAAAAATTTCGGCGAGGAAAACTTGTAATCTTTGTATCTTCGCTTTATAATGAAACAGGAAAGCACAGGCGCGGATACCTTGCGGTACGGAGCGTTGTACGGCGCGGATCGGTATCGCGGATGTTTTGCAGCCTGCTGCCGGTTTGCTTCTTTTGGACTAAAAACACAAAGCAAGGAGAATGACCATGATTTTTGAAAACAACGATCACATTGTATTTGCAGGCGATTCCGTCACCGATGCCGGCAGCGCCGGCGAGGCCAGCGTCCCCATGTTTGACAATCTGGGTCACGGCTATGTGCGCCATATCGACAGCCTGCTTGCCGCCTGCTATCCCGAGCGGTGCATCCGCGTTACCAATGCAGGCATTTCCGGCCACACCACCCGCGAGCTGCTGGCCCGCTTTGACCGCGATGTTATGTCACAGAAGCCGGACTGGGTCTCCATCTGCATCGGCATCAACGATGTGTGGCGCCAGTTCGATGTGCCCGCCATCCATGAATATCAGGTGATGCCGGAGGAGTATGAAAAGAATCTGGAAGAGATGATCGAAAAAGCCAAAAACGGTACAAAGGGCGTTTTTGTGCTCTCTCCTTACTACATCGAGCCGAACCCCGCCGACAGAATGCGTGCCCGCATGGATGAATATGTGGAGATCTGCCGCCGCCTTGCCGAAAAGCACGGCTGTGTTTTCATCGATCTGCAGAAGCTGTTCGCCGATTACTGCGGCTACCGTCATTCCTCCTACCTTGCGTGGGATCGTATCCACCCCAATCAGGTGGGCGCTGCGCTGGTGGCCAGAGAATTCCTGAGCCGCTGCGGCTTTGATTATAACCATTGATCTCGTACGGAAGGAGCAGCACCATGAGGATCGAAAAGGTCGCTTCCATCCTTCCCGGACAGGATGGCGCTGTCTGGGGGGACTATCTGTTTCGCTTTGATTCGGATGGCATCGGCTGGGCCTTTGATGCCCGTCCGCTGGCGAATGCCCGTCCGGAAGCTCCGGTGCAGCTGCCGCTGCTTGCGCAGTTTCACACCGATGCCGCCGATGCTGTGATCCCGCATTTCAACGCGGTGGCCTTCGGCGCGGAATACTATGCCTCCGGGGATGAATTCCCGCTGCTGTATGCCAATCTGTACAACAACTATTCTGCCGAGCCCGACCGGCGCGAGGGTGTGTGCTGTGTCTACCGGCCGCAGCGCACCCCGACATCCTTCACCATGACACTGGTACAGGTCATCCGTATCGGCTTTGTGGGAGATGCCGCGCTCTGGTGCTCCGGCGAAAGGGGCGCAGATGTGCGCCCCTACGGCAACTTTGTTGTTGACCGCGAAAAGGGTTTGCTGCATGCTTTTGTCATGCGGGATGTACCCCACACCACCCGCTATTTCACCTTTGCGCTGCCGAAGTCTGATGCGGGCGAGTACACGCAGGAATACGGTGTGCCCACCGTCACCCTGCAGCCGCAGGATATTCTTTCGTATTTCGATACCGACTATCACCTGTATATACAGGGCGCCTGCTGCCACGATGGAAAGATCTGCTCTTCCGAGGGCTTCAATGCAGATGTTCCGCCGGCGCTGCGCCTGATCGATCCCGTCCGTCAATGCCAGCTGGAAAAAGCCGATCTGGTGCAGCTTGGTTATCCGGACGAAGCGGAATGGATCGATTATTACAAGGGCTGCTGCTATTATAGCGATGCCCCCGGCAATGTGTACCGCATCGCATTTGAAAACAGCTGAAAAGGAGCGCAGTGAGTATGATTTACGCCAACGCCTTTTCCGGTGCGAACGATAACGAGATCATCGAAAACGCTCTGAAGGCGCTGGATGATGACCGCACTCTTGTCATCACCCCGCGTGTATCCGATACCGGGCCGGAGCGCAGCTGCTGGCTGCTGGAGCGCGCCGTTCTCATTCCGGAAAACACCACGGTGATCCTGCGGAACTGCACCGTCAAGCTTTCCGACCGCTGCCGGGATAATTTTTTCCGCTCTGCCAACTGCGGTATGGGCATTGCCGATCCTGAGCGTATCCGCAATATCCATCTGCGGGGCGAGGGTGTCAGCACCCTGATCGGCGCCGACCGGCCCCGTGCCACCGGCGACAGCAGCAAGCTGCTGGCGGATCCCTGCCCCTATGAGGTGGAGGATCTGTGCCGGATCGCGCCGTGGATCCCCGAGGAACGCCGCACGCCGCAGACCATTGCCTTCTGGGATCGGCACGACCATTCCTTTGGCACGGATATCCATGATCCCAACGAATCCCATTACGGCGACTGGCGCGGCATCGGCGTGCTGTTTGCCAATGTGGAGGATTTCTCCATCAGCGGGCTGCGCATCGTGGATTCCCACGGCTGGGGCATTTCGCTGGAGGCCTGCGCCAATGGCCGTGTGGAGAAAATCGATTTTGATGCCTGTATGTCCAAAGAGATCGGCGGTATGCGGATGAATATGGAAAATCAGGACGGCATCGATCTGCGCAACGGCTGCCACCATATCGTTATCAGCGATATCACCGGCCATACCGGCGATGATATCGTTGCCCTGACCGCCATCGCGGGCGATGATGTGCGCCCCGGCGGCAGCCTGCGTTCCACGCATGTGATGCACAGCGACTGGTCGCGCCGCGAACGGGATATCCATGATGTGGTCATCCGCAATGTTGTCGGCTATTCCCAGCTGTGCATTCTGGTACGGCTGCTGGCCTGCAATACCCATATTTACAATGTGGTCATTGACGGTGTTGTAGATACTGTTCCCGCGGATATCCGGCATCACAGCGCGGTGCTTATCGGTCAGGCAGATTCCGAATACGGCAAAAACCTGCCGGACGGCGTACGCAATGTCACGATTTCCAATGTCATCAGCCGCGGTGAACAGTGCATCGTGGTGGGCGGCTATCTGATGGATTCCGTCATCACCAATGTGATCAATACCAATCCGGATAGCCCCGTCATCCGTGTGGAGCGGGAAAACGGCATGGTCAATGTGACCACGGCGGCGCTGTGCACCGCCGGCAGCGCACTGATCGAACAGGTAAAATAAAAGCGAAAGGTTTCTGGTAACATGGTTGAACAGGTGCGCGCAAAGCTCAGAGAGCTGAACGGGGAATATATCCGGATATGGGCGGATTTCTGCAGCATCGAAAGCCCCACGCTCTGCAAGGAGGGCGTGGATGCTGCCGGTGAGTTCATTGCACAGATGGCGCGGCAGCGCGGCTGGAGGGTGGATTATTGCCGTCAGCCGGTATCCGGCGATGCGGTGTGCATCACCATGAATCCGGATGCTCCCGGTGCACCGCTGGCCGTCTCCGGTCATATCGACACGGTGCATCCGGTAGGGAGCTTCGGCTCACCTGCGGTGCGTATAGAGGGGGAAAATATCTATGGCCCCGGTGTTATGGACTGCAAGGGCGGTGTTGTGGCAGCGGTGATGGCCATGGATGCGCTGGCGCAGTGCGGCTTTTCGGCACACCCTGTCATGCTTCTGCTGCAGACCGATGAGGAGGTGGGCAGCCGCCTGAGCGGCAAGGAGACCATCCGCTGGATCTGTGAAAAAGCAAAGGACGCGGCTGCTTTTCTGAATCTGGAGCCCCACACCGCCGGCGGAGTCTGTCTGAAGCGCAAGGGTATCGTTACCCACCGCTTTGTCATCACCGGCAAAGAGGCACACTCCGCCGCCTGTGCCACGGACGGCGCCAATGCCATTGCCGATGCGGCGCACCGCATCCTTGCGCTGGAAAAGCTGAAGGACGCTGAGGGTATCACCTGCAACTGCGGTGTGATCAGCGGCGGCACGGCGGTCAATACCGTGCCGGGCAGCTGCACCTTTGATGCCAACTTTCGCTTTGCCTCACAGGAGCAGTTCGACTGGATCAGTGCCCATGTCAGGGAGCTGGCCGCACAGGAATTCATCCCCGGCTGTACCTGCACGGTGGAACAGCTTTCCATGCGCGTGGCTATGGAGCTGGAGCAGCGCAATCTGGAACTGCTTGAAAAAGCGAACGCTGTATTCGCAAAGCACGGCCTGCCGCAGCTGGTCTGGTCTGGGCGGGGCGGCGGCTCCGATGCGGCGGATGTGACCTGTTACGGTATCCCGTGTCTGGATTCGCTGGGTGTGCGCGGTGACGGTTTGCACTCCGTCCGCGAAAGCGGCGAGCTGGCTTCGCTGCTGGATGCCGCCGAACGCGTGGCTGTGCTGGTATGTGGACTTTAAGCGACGAAAAGAAAAAATTTAATTTATCCGGGAGATGATATCGATGAGTGAAAGCAGGAAGGAACTGATCCGCTCCGTGAAATTTGTGCTGTTTTCCATCAGTGCCGGCCTGATCCAGGTGGTCAGCTTTACCCTGATGGAGGAGGTTTTGCACCTGACCCACTGGCTTTCCTATCTGGTGGCGCTGGTGCTCAGCGTGCTTTGGAATTTTACCCTCAACCGCAAATTCACCTTCCACTCCGCAAGCAATGTGCCCATTGCCATGCTGAAGGTCGCAGGCTTTTATCTGGTGTTCACGCCGCTTTCCACATGGTGGACTGCGGTGCTCACCGGCGAGGGCTGCGGCTGGAATGAATATCTGGTGCTGGTGCTCACCATGATCGTCAATTTTGTCACCGAATACCTGTTCCAGCGGTTCGTAGTGTTCCGCGGCAGTCTGGACACCGCAGTGAAAAAATAAGAACGGCTCAGCCGGAGCGAAAAGGAGCATAGCTATGAATTCGCGTGAACTTGGCAATGCGATTTTTGAGAGGAAAAATACTGCAGGCCCCGCTTTCTGGACCGGTCACCCCAACGATAAGACCATCCCGATTTATGCAGAGGAGTGGGGCATCGAGCCCACCCGCGAGGCGATCCATCAATATCTGCGGGATGACTGCATCTGGCTGCCCTCCAACGGGTTTTACTACGATGAAGAGGGCAATGCCGTGCCGCAGTTTGATATGGATTGGGGGCATAAGCGTGCTTCCATCAACACCGACGGCCCCTTTGCCGAGGCGGAAACGCTGCAGGATATTGCCGGCTATCCCTGGCCGAAAGCCGACCAGCTGGATTTTGCCCCCATCTATGCCGAGCTGGAAAGAAACCCGGATAAATTGATTTTCAGCGGTGCATGGGCCTGTTTCTACCATGTGGCGGCTGATCTGTTCGGCATGGAAAACTACTTTGTCAAAATGTATGAGAACCCCATGATCGTGGAGGCGGTGACCGAAAAGGTCGTGGATTATTATGTGGAGGCAAATGAGCGCTTCTATGCCGGTCTGGGTGACCGCAACGCCGATGTGATGTTTTTCGGCAACGATTTCGGCACCCAGCTGGATCTGCAGATCTCTCCCGAGGCTTTTCGCCGCTTTGTGCTGCCCTCCACCAAACGCATCATCGAAACCGGCAAAAAGTACGGCAAAAAGATCATGCTGCACTCCTGTGGTTCCATCTGGCGTGTCATTCCCGATCTGATCGAAGCGGGCGTGGATGCTCTGCATCCCATTCAGGCGGGTGCAGCCGGCATGGATGCCGACAGTCTGTCACGTTTCAAAAATGATATCGCCTTTGTTGGCGGCATCAATGCCCAGAGTTTTCTGGTGGAATCCACCCCGGAGCAGATCGCCCGCGAGACCGAGCGCGTCTGGAATACCCTTGGCCCCAATATTGTGCTTTCGCCCAGCCATGAGGAGATCCTGCCCAATGTGCCGGCGGCCAACATGAAGGCGATCTCGGATACCGCGCACCGCCTGCGCGGCGAGTAAGGGTGCAGCGAATATCCGAATCAGCGCGCGGTAACTGCTGCGTAAAAAGGAGAATGTGGAATGAAGATCGAACTGAACCGGATCGCAACGGATTTTCAGGGGGAGCGCTGTTTTGTCCATGCCCGCGGGGCGATGGATGAAAAGGGAAGGTTTCTCATTACCACCCAGCCGCTGCGGCTCAGCGGCTCGGACATCTTTTACGGTATGCATACCCTCACAAGCACGGACGGCGGCGCTGTGTGGTCAAAGCCTGTGCCCAGCAAGACATTGGTGCGTGCCCCGCATGGATCCGTGCCGGGGTGGGAGGTTTGTCTTTGTGATATGACCCCCATGTATCATAAAAAGACCGGTCGGTTCCTTGCCACGGGCCACACGGCCATCTACGAAAACGATGAATTCCCTGCGCCGCCCTATGAGCGCGATACCGGCTGGACGGTGTTCGATGAACAGACCGGCGACTGGCAGCCGATGCGTTTCCTCGGCAAGCCGCAGGGCGAGAAATTCTACAACTGCGGCAGCGGCTGCTGCCAGTGCGCGGAGCTGGAAACCGGCGATATCCTTGTGCCGGTGTATTTTCAGGATAAGCAGGCGGCCTCCGATCCGTGGCATTCCTGTTCCTGCGTGGCGGTATTCCGCTGCACCTTTGACGGTAAAGAACTGCGCTTTGCTGAAGCCGGCAACACACTTGCGGTGGATGTGCCCCGCGGTCTGGGGGAACCATCCGTTGCGGCATACGGCGGTGCATATTATCTGTGTATCCGCAACGATGTGACCGGTTATGTCTCCCGCAGTGCTGACGGCCTGCACTACGAAGAGCCGCGGGAACTGTGCTTTGACGATGGCGAAAATCTGGGCAGCTACAATACCCAGCAGCACTGGATCACCGGCGGCGGAAAGCTGTGGCTGGTGTATACCCGCCGCGGTGCGGATAACGATCATGTGTTCCGCCACCGTGCACCGCTGTTTATCGCCGAATTTGATCCGGTGCATATGTGTGTCGTCCGTGCCACCGAGCGGATCGCCGTGCCGGAGCGCGGCGCACGGCTGGGCAATTTCGGCTGCTTTTCCGTCAGTGACAGCGAAAGCTATGTCATTGCCGCCGAGTGGATGCAGACTACGGAGCCCGACTGCTTCAACTGGCGCCGCTGCATGGAATATGGCAGCGACAACAGTATCTTTGTGGCGAAAATCACATTTTGATACGGCAGAATACCGCATACAGCCGTCGATTCTCGCTTTTTGAGAGAGATTCCGCAGATATTGGCTGGTTTTCTCACTGTCGGTATTGTAGAATCGGGGTGAAGAAACCGGCTGGTATTTGCAAAAGGAGTATGCAGTATGGAACAAAAGACGATCGGAAAATTTATCACAGCTCTGCGCAGAGCGAACGGTCTGACACAAAAGGAGCTGGCCGAAAAGCTGAATGTGTCGGATAAGACCGTCAGTCGCTGGGAAAGGGATGAGGGCGCACCGGATCTTTCGCTGATCCCGGTGATCGCCGAGATCTTTGGTGTCACCTGCGATGAACTGCTGCGGGGGGAACGCTGCCGTTCCGTGCGTTCAGACCAGGAGGAGCGGGAGCCTGCGGATCCCAAATCGGAAAAACAGCGCCGCCGGCTGCTGCGGCTGACGCTTTCACGCTTCCGCAGCCAGACGGTGATAGCCGTGGGTATATCTGTACTGGGGCTGATCGCGGCGCTGGTGTGCAATCTTGCGTTTCTGCGCGCTGTCATCGGTTTTTTACTGGGTGCTGCATTTTTTGTGGCAGCGCTTGTATGTCAGTTCGTTTTTCTCAACCGCGCCTTTCTCGGTGTGGAGGATGCCGGACTGGAGGAGCGGGAGCTCTCCGGCTTTAAGCGAGAGGTCATCCGGCTGTCACAGATATCTGCCGGCGTGACAGCGGCGCTGACCGGCTTCACCTTTCCGCTGGTTCTTGTGGATGCCTATGTGGGGCTGAGCGCGGGCAATATGCTGCTCTTCGGTCTGGCGGGGGCGGCGGCTGCATTGCTGCTCTATGCGGTCATTCTGTATTTTGTCAACGGATCGCTGCTGAAAAAAGGCATTTATACGCTGGAGGAGAAAGAAGCGAGGATCCGATCCCATAACTGCCGGCTGAAAAAACGGTGCGCGGGAGCACTGGCAGTGCTGCTGCTCGTCACCCTTGCCGTGCACTATTCCATGACGGTGGTCTGGGGGCCGGGCTCCATTATGCAGGGAACGGTGTTCACTGATTACGATAGTTTTATCGCTTTCATGGAACAGGATATCCCCATGCAGCACGGTGCAATATACGGCGAGGGTGCACCTGTGCCGGATACCGCAGTGGAAGAGCTGGAAGAGGGAACATGGTACGATGAGAACGGCAATGAGGTCAGCCGGGATGAAGCGCTTCGCCGTACGCTGACGGATGCGGACGGCAATGTGGTGTGCGAGTATATCGCCCGCAACGAGACGGTTTGCAGCATCCGTTATTCCGCAGGCGGCGATACCCTGCTGCCCATCACGGTCAGCACCTATGCACAGCTGCAGCAGGCGCGGCAGCTGGCAGCCGAGCGCCATGTGATATTCGCTGCCGTGTACGCTGCGGAATGTGCTGCGGCTGTTCTGGTCTATTTCCTGAAAAGAGCGAAATGACAGTAAAATGTATTTTGCGGTGTAAAAAACGGCCTGCTGTCCGGGGTGCGGACGGCGGGTCGTTTTTGTGCAGTGTATCAGGGACGATGCGTGAGGGGGTCACGCTTTTTGTGCGACGATTTTTGTGGGCACACCCAGCTCGGTGAAGCCGTCGGCCAATGCGTTCAGATAGCTTTCCGGGTCGGCGGGGTAGGCAAGGCCGTGGCCTGCGCCGGGTACGGTGATCAGTTTTTTGGGGGCGGTACAGGCCTCGTAATTTCGGCGGCTCATGTCGCAGGGGACAAAGTCATCCGCTTCGCCGTGGGCGAAGATCACCGGCAGCGTACAGTGCTTCATCGCCTCGATGGGGCTGGTCTCCTCCAGATCAAACCGGCCGAACAACCGTGCGCCCAGCTTGATAAAGGGCCATGCCAGCCGGGGCGGCAGCTTCATCTCTACCGTCACCTTTTGAATGATATCCCTGGCGCTGGTGTAGCCGCAATCCGCCAGCACGCCCACCACATTTTCGGGCAGGGGCCGGCCGGCGGCCATCATCACTGTGGCTGCGCCCATGGATACGCCGGCCAGCAGGATCTTCACCTCCGGCCCGAAATAGCCGATCATGAAATCCACCCAGCTGCGGCAGTCACGGCTTTCGTTGACGCCAAAGCTGATCACATGGCCCTCGCTTGCGCCGCAGCCGCGCTGATCCACAAGCAGAATGCTGCGGCCAAGCTCAAAGCACCGCTGCACGCCGCCGCACAGATCCCGCTCGGCATTACCGCGGTAGCCGTGGAACATCAGCTCGATGGGTGCGCCCGGGGCATATTCATAGTAGCGCCCGCGCAGCGTCAGTCCGTCAAAGGATCGAATGGAAAAATCCTTGTGCGGCATAGCCCGTACTTCTTTGATCCAGTTGATCATCATGGGGTGATAGGGCTCATATACCTCGCCCGGGGGCAGGTCGAAAACCTCACTCACTGTATTCTTTTTTCTGTCGGAGTAAAACGCGATACGGTAACAGATATACGCCGCCAGAATGACTGCCGCCGCCAGAAAAGCGGCAATGCCGAAAATGATCCAGAGTGTGTTCATAATTGCCTCGCTTCCTTGTTTCCGGTTTATTATACACCCTTTGTCCAAGGGTTTCAATAATACAAGTATAGGCGTTTGTCTGAATTTCAAAACAGCTTGCAATTTGTTCATAAATCGTTTACAATTGTAGTGGCTTATATTAAGTCATTGTGACCGAATTCGCAAAAAGGAGCATGATCATGGAAGTCAACTACCGGAATAAAAAATCCTACAACACCGCCCATTATCCCATCCGGCAGCCGCTGCTTATTGTCTGGCTGATCTGGATCCTTTCCAAAATCGCTCTGCTGGGTAAAAAATACAAGGTGGAAAAGATCAATATGGAGGGGCTCAGGCCGCCGTACATGGTGCTGAGCAACCACATGTATTTCATCGATTTCGAGCTTGCCGCCATGGTCACTACCCCCCACCGCGTGAACAATGTGGTCAATCTGGACGGCTACTACCGCCGTCCGTGGCTGATGGAGCTGATCGGAGCCATCGGCACTCGCAAATTCACCATGGATCTGCACCTGATCAAATCCATCAACCGGGTGCTGAAGCGGGGAGATGTGCTGTGTATGTACCCCGAGGCCCGCTATTCCCCCTGCGGCACGCTCTCTTATATCCCCGATTCCGTGGGCAAGCTGATCCGCATGAACAAGGTGCCGGTGGTGGCTATCGTGCACCACGGCAACCACCTGCATTCGCCGTTCTGGAATTTCCGCAAAAAGCGTAAGGTGCCGCTGCACACAACCGCTACGCAGATCCTCACCGCCGAACAGGCGGCGACCCTTTCCGTGGAGGAGATCAATTCCATCGTACGTAAGGCGCTTTGGTATGACGATTACCGCTACCAGAAGGAAACCGGCATCCGGATCACCGAGTCCTACCGCGCCGAGGGTTTGCACAAGGTGCTGTACCAGTGCCCGCACTGCATGACGGAATCCGGAATGTCCTCCAAGGGCACGGAGCTTTTCTGCACCGAATGCGGCAAGCGCTGGAATCTCAACGAGGACGGTACCCTTTCCGCGCTGGAGGGCGAAACGGAATTTTCCCATGTGCCCGATTGGTTCGAGTGGGAGCGGGAGCAGGTGAAAAAGCAGGTGGAGGAGGGCACCTACCGCTTTGAGGATGATGTGGACGTCTATTCCCAGCCCCGCTGCTGGCGGTTCATGCATCTGGGGGCGGCGCACCTGACCCACGATGCGAAAAACGGCTTTGTGCTGGAGGGCTTTTATCGCGGCAAACCATACCGCATTCAGCGCCAGCCGCTGCAGACCAACAGCCTGCATATCGAATACGATTACTGCTACATCAAGCCCTATGATTGCGTGGATGTCTCCACCGAAAAGGATTCCTTCTTCTGCTATCCCGCAAACGCGAAGAATGTGGTGACCAAAATAGCCTTTGCCACCGAGGCGATCTATCAGCTGAACAGCCGCCGCGGCAGGGAAGTCCTGAAGTGAACGGAAAAAAGAATGTGCTGAAAGCCAAAGGCGTAAAGATCAGGACCTGATGCATCGTGCTGTCTCAAAACGGAATACAGAACAAGCCCCGACCGCGTTCAAAAAACGCAGGCCGGGGCTCGTTACTAAAAACCAAAAAGATTATTTACTTTATATGGCACCGTTCGCAGTATTTCAGGACGGTGTCGCGCAGATGCTCATTGTAAACATTGCGCCGGATATCGGCGGGCTCGATGTAAATACCTGCCATCATGTTCTGAATGGCACATTCGGCGACAAATACTTCAAAAATATTGTCGCTGTGAAATGCTTCTTCGATATCGGTGTTCATCCCTTCGTTGATTCCGCGGATGGCGTGTCGGTAAAGTTGCGTGTGCTCACCCAGAAGCTGTCCGGTTTTTTGCAGACAGGAAAGTCCTTCCCGAATTTGGGCGATGGTAGTTCTGCCGCGAAAGGCAAGCTGCTTCTCGCCACCGCGCAAAATCAGATCAATCGTGCTTTCCAGTGTGTCGGCAAGTGCCGGTAGAAGAGCTGTATCCGGCAGCGTTTCGCCCCGTTCCCATTTGCTTACGACCTGAAAGGTAACGCCGAGGCGATCGCCCAGCGCCGCCTGTGTTATTCCTTTGGCTTTCCTCAACAGTGCAATCTGTTCGCCGATTTTTTGTGTGTTCATAACGGTTCCCCCTGTACATAAATAAAGATTGAAGCGCTTCTGCATATATTATAAAGAATGGTACCGCTTGCGGCAATAATCCGTTTTTTGAGTTTTTGTTTTATCTGTTCAACTTGCAGTGGAATTGCGAAAAAAATCCGGTGTGCCGCAACTGCAGCGCACCGGATAGGCGTTGGAATGAGTGTAGATTATTTGATCAGGGTGATGCCGCCGATGATGGGCAGGGGCTTATCCTCTTCCTTGGCTGCGGAAACGATGCCCATGATGGCAAAGACCAGCACGACGATGGAAAGGATCCAGCCGATGACGGGGATAACGCCGCAGACCAGACCTGCAATGTTCAGAACCAGTGCCTGATTCAGGTGGAACTTGGCGCCTTCCTTGTCGCCTGCCACATAGGCGATCAGCCAGAAGATGAGGCCGATGTAAGCGAAAATACCGGTAACCTTTTTATTCATACTGCAATTCCTCCTTTTTTGCTAAAGGTCGGATGACCTTTATATTACACATTATACTGCCTGACTCTGAGAATGTCAATGCGTTCTGTAGGATATTGACGGGGCGTGCAGAATTTTGTTCTGCAGATCACGGAAGGGAACTGCATCGGAAAAATATACAAAACTCACACATTGACAGAAGTATGCGCCTTGACAGTTTTTTTTCTATCCTCTATACTTTAATTTAGTTATCTGTGTTGAAATAAAATAAAGGACGGAACGATTTATGGATCAGAAGTATGAAGCACTGTTTACGCCATGGAAAATCGGCAATGTGGAAATCAAAAACCGCATTGTGCTGTGCCCCATGGGCGGCACCTCTCTGTTTGGCTGGATGGAGCATACCGGTAACCATTTCGATAAGGAAGCTGCAAAATTCTTCCTGGAAAAGGCCCGGAATAATGTGGGCCTGATCATTCCCGGCATCGCGCCCATCCGCAGCACCTTCATGGGCCAGTGGCTGTACCAGAATAAAAAGATGTTTGTTGAACTGAAAGAGTTCATGGATGAGATCCACAAATACGGCGCCAGGCTGTTTATTCAGATCACCGCCGGTATGGGCCGCAGCTGGGCGATCCCCACGCCGCTGGTTATGCTGCACAATATGCCCGTGGTGCGCGATATCATCAAGCCTATCATCAATATCCCGTACCAGTCCGCCAGCCCCAGCGAATTGCCCAGCCGCTGGTCGGATAAGGTGACCACCCGCGCCCTGACTGTCAGCGAGATCGAGGAGATCGTGGATGCCTTTGCCAAAACCGCCGCTCTGTGCAAGGAGGCGGGCGTGGACGGTGTAGAGGTGCACGCGGTGCACGAGGGCTACCTGCTGGATCAGTTTACCATGGAATACACCAACAAGCGTACCGATAAATACGGCGGCAGCTTTGAAAACCGCTACCGCTTTGCCACCGATATCGTCAGGGCCATCAAAGATGTCTGCGGGCAGGATTATCCCGTTTCGCTGCGCTATTCCGTGCGGTCCTATGTCAAGGATTTCGGCGTCGGTGCCGTGCCCGGCGAGGAATTCACCGAGCTTGGCCGGGATATGGAGGAAAGCTGCAAGGCGGCCAAATATCTGCAGGATGCCGGCTACGATATGCTCAATGCCGACAACGGTACTTACGATTCCTGGTACTGGGCGCATCCGCCTATGTATATGCCGCTCAACTGCAATCTGCGGGATGTGGCGTATATCAAAAAGTGTGTGGATATTCCGGTGGTCTGCGCCGGGCGCATGGAACCGGATGTGGGCGCAAAGGCTGTTGAAAAAGGCCTGATCGATGGTGTGGGTGTGGCACGCCAGTTCCTTGCGGATGCCGAATGGGTCACCAAACTTATCGAGGATCGGTTGGAGGATATCCGTCCCTGCATCTGCTGTCACAACGCCTGCTTCAATATGGCGCACTACAAGGGCGTGGCAAATGCGCAGTCCATCTACGATGCCAGTCACATTGCCCGCTGTGCATTGGATCCCCGTGTGATGCAGTCGGATAAATATAAGATTGTGCCTGCAGCGGCTCCAAAACAGATCGCTGTCATCGGCGGCGGTATCGGCGGCATGGAGGCTGCTCTCGTCTGCGCCAAGCGCGGCCACCGCGTCACCCTGTATGAAAAGAGTGATAAGCTGGGCGGCGTGTTCATCGCGGCGGCTGCACCTTCTTATAAAGAAAAGGATCGTGAACTGATCGCGTGGTATAACCGCGAGATTGCAAAATACCCCATTCAGATCCGTTTGAACACCGAGGTGCGCGATATCATCGGGCTGGGGGCGGATGAAGTCATCATTGCCACCGGTGCGGTTGCCAACAAACTGCCCGTGCCCGGCGCTGAAGAATTCGGTATCGAGGCAGTGGATTTCCTGCTGGGCAAAAAGCCCGTGGGGGAGAATGTGGTAATCGTGGGCGGCGGCCTGACCGGCTGCGAGATCGCCTACGAGCTGTATCTGCAGGGCAAGAATCCCACCATTGTCGAGATGAAAAACGATCTGATCGTGTCCGATAAGATCTGTCTCGCTAATACCAGCTTCCTTCGGGATTTCTTTGCCGCCAATAAGGTCCCCGTCCATCTGGAGAGCCGTACCACGGAGATCCGTGCCGATGGTGTCACCGTGCAGGATAAGAATGGTAATGTCACCGAGATCGCTGCCGACAGTGTCATTCTGTCCGTGGGGTACAAGCCCGCACCCATCGCACCCAAGGGCCGTCATGTACATATTGTCGGCGATGCCTCCGAGGTGGGCAGCCTGCGCACGGTTATCTGGCAGGCATGGGATGTGGCCATGAAGCTGTGATGCTCCGCCGGCCTCACAGAAAGACCGTGCAATTTCAGTGATAACACTTTTGCTGCCTGTGCAGCGCTGCAAAAAAAGATGAAACAAGGAGAATGGTCATGAGAAAGAATTTTGGAGCAAAGTGGTATCTGTACCCGCAGCCGGTGTTTATTGTTGCCGCATACGATGCAGCCGGCGTACCCTGTGCCATGAATGCCGCATGGGGCGGCATCAGCGAGGAGGACGAAGTCTCCCTGTGCCTTTCTGCGGACCATAAAACTGTTAAAAATATTCTGGAGCGCGGTGCTTTCACTGTCAGTATGGCCACCGCCGAAACAGTGGTCGCCTGCGATTATGTGGGTGTTGTTTCCGGAAACGATGTGCCGGATAAATTTGCCCGCGCCGGGTTCCATGCGCTGAAAAGCGATTTTGTGGAAGCTCCTGTCATTGAAGAGCTGCCCATGACGGTGGAATGCCGTCTGAAAAGCTACGATCCCGAAACAAGCCGCATGGTGGGCGAGATCGTCAATGTCAGTGCGGATGAAAGTGTGCTGGGCGAAAACGGTAAGGTCGATCCCGCAAAGCTGCGCCCCATTACCTATGACCCAATGAATCAGGCGTATCTTGTTCTGGGTGAAAAGGTGGGCAATGCTTTCCGTGACGGCCTTGCACTGAAGTAAATTGCAAAACAGTCCCGCTTTCCAATGGGGAGAGCGGGACTGTTTTTATTTGTTGGCAGGGGTCTGTCTGTGCCTGCGGATAAATTCGCTGGGACTCATATCCTCTATTTGCCGGAAAAGATAGGAAAAGTAGCTGCTGGAGGAAAAATCCAGCGCAAAGGCTGTATCGGTGACGGATTCGCCGCGCCGCAAAAACTCCTTTGCTTTTTCGATCTTCAGCAGATTGATGTATTCCCGCGGGGTGATGCCGATCTCGCGGCGGAATTTCTGCTTGAAGCCGGAAAGCGAAAGTCCGGCCAGCGCCGCCAGCGCTTCCAGCTCCAGATCGGAGCAGATGTTCTCTTCGATGTAGGCAAGCACCCGCTGCATGGCGGGACTGCAGCTGCCGGTAGGGTCAGCGCTCCGGATCAGCTGCGCAATGAACTGCAGAAACCGGGCGTAGCCGCTCAGCTGCTGCGCCATATCCGGCGAGGCCAGCTCGTAAAAAGCGGACTGCAGCTCACTGTAAAGATTTTTTTGCGGGGAGACGATGGTGTTGCACATCCGGTGCAGCCGCTGGCGGAACAGCTGCTTCATCGCATCCGTTGCGCCAAGTCCTGCGGCAAATGCATCGATATCCAGCCGGAACCACAATGTTTCGTAGCGGCCGTAGGGGCTGTCGCCGCTGGAATGCAGCGTATCCGCCGCCACAACAAGTACCTGATTGCCGCGGATGGTGTATTCTTCATCGTTGATATAATATTTTTGCGATCCGTTGGAAAGATACAGAAATTCAGCGGTCTTGTGAATGTGCGGGGGCAGCATCTGCCTGTGGCGGGTCTCAGTGTTGTGGCCGAACATCTCCAGACCCGGAATAGTAAGGATACGGTCGGTGATTATTTTAAAATTATCGCTCCATGTGGCTTCATCAATGTTGTATTCCATTTTTTCTCCGTAAATGAAAAAGATATCAAAATCGTACAGTGAATGGTTTTTGATGCAATACTTTTTTGAAACTATTATTATGGTAACAGGATGCAAAGCATTTGTAAAGGAGGAGTTTGACGATGACTTCAAAGGAACTGATGCTCAGTACGCTGGAATTCCGTAACACCGACGGCCGTGCGCCGCGCCAGCTGTGGCATCTGCCGTGGGCGCAGATGTATGAAAAAGAGGGATTTGACAAGATCTGCCGGGATTTTCACTGGGATATGCAGGGGGTGGAAACTGTTTATAAACAGGAGCCTGTCCTGCAGAAGGGCGATCCTTATAAACCGGGCGACAGCTACGATGCATGGGGCTGCCATTTTACAAACATCCATCCCGGCGTTCACGGCGAAGTGAAGCACCCGCTGGTCACCGATGACGACTGGGATGATATCTCCCGTGTGCATATCCCCGAGGAGTGGCTTTCCTTTGATGTGGAGCAGGTGAATGCCGCCTGCGCCGGCAGCACCGATTTTATTGTGGGCGGCTGCTGCCCGCGGCCTTTTGAGCAGCTGCAGTTTATCCGCGGCAGCGAAAATCTGTATATGGATCTGATCGAGCAGCCCAAGGGCTTTCTGGAATTCGTGGAAAAAATGCACGATTTCTACTGCCGCCTGATGAAGAAATGGGCGCAGACCGATGTGGATGCGCTGAATTTCATGGATGACTGGGGCGCACAGCGCAGCCTGCTCATCTCTCCGAAGCTGTGGCGCGAATTCTTCAAGCCCATGTACCGCGATTACATCGATATCGCCCATGCCGCCGGTAAAAAGATCGGTATGCATTCCGATGGCTACACGCTGGATATCATCCCCGACCTCATTGATATGGGGCTGGATTATTTCAATACCCAGATTTTCTGTATCGGTATCGACAAGCTGGCACAGTTCAAGGGAAAGATCACCTTCCACGGCGAGATCTGCCGCCAGAATCTGTTGCCCAACGGCAGTGTGCAGGATATCCGCAACGCCGTCAAAGAGGTGTACGATACCCTGTGGGATAACGGCGGCTGCATCGCGCAGTGCGAATTCGGCCCCGGCTCCAGACCGGAAAATGTCTACGCCGTGTTCCAGACATGGGATGAGCTGACCGGCGGACGCTGAAACGCAGAGCATTCGCCTGTAAAATGAAAGATAAAGCTGCATCAGCCGCAGCGAGGTGTGTTATGAGCAGAAATTTTGCAAAACTGCACGAGGATATCTGTTTCGGCCGTGCCGGCGGCAGGGTGATCTGGCAGCCGCGCATCGATTGCTGGATCAGCGGCAAGCTGTTTGCTGATGGGGAGCTGCCGGGCAGGTACAGGGGAATGTCCAAGGTACAGCTGTACAAAGAGCTGGGCTGCTCTGCCCGTGTGTATGAGTACAACGCCTGTATACAGGCTGTTTACGATGACTGTATCCATCACCGCAGCGAGGATGACGGCACCACCGCCGTACAGTATATCGATACGCCGCTTGGCACCGTTTCCTGTATCGCAAAGCGCTCGGCCAATACATGGGCGAGCAGCATCGAAAAATGGTGGATCACAAGCGAAGAGGAACTTCGCATCTTCGCCTTCATCGAAAAACACACCCACTGGCGCTTTTCCATGGAAACCTTTGAAAAGGTAAAAACAGAATGGGGCGATCTGGGTGCGCCGTGTGTATTTCTGCCCCGCGTTTCGCTGCAGCGGCTGTACATCGATCTGATGGGCGTGGAGGAGACTGTCTATGCACTGATGGATTATCCCGAGGCGGTGGAGGAATATCTGGCGGCGCTGCACGAAAGCCAGATGGAGCTGGTGGATGTGATGTGCGCTTCGCCCATCAATATCATCAACTTCGGCGACAATGTGCATTCCGGGACCCTTTCTCCTGCGCTTTTTAAAAAATATGTGCTGCCGGAATATAGGGCTCGCTGCGAAAGGCTGCGCGCCGCCGGTAAATTTACCTATGCCCACTTTGACGGCGATAATCGCGGCCTGCTGGAATACTATCAGCAGACCGGCATGGATGGTATCGAGGCTATCACGCCTCTGCCGCAGGGGGATGTCACGCTGGAGGAAGCCCGCGAGGCGCTGGGCGATACCATGTATCTGGTGGACGGCATCCCCGCCGTTTATTTCGATGAAATTTTCCCCGAAGAGGTGCTGGTGGAATGCGTGCAAAAGATCCTGCAGCTGTTTGCACCCCGGCTGATCCTCGGCATCTCGGATGAGATCTCCTCCACCGGCGACATTGAGCGTATCCGGTTGGTTGGGCGTATCGTGGATGAATACAACGCAAAGCTGGATAAAATGTAAAAATTCTTTGTTCGGCGCGGCAAGACTTTCCTTTTGGCGAAAGATATGGTATACTGATGCCAAAGAAGAAGGCTGCCTTGCGGCAGCATCGGAAAAGGAAGGATTCTGTTCATGTATAAGGTGTTTTTTGTCCTTGCCGTCATTTTTACGCTGGGCTCGTTTATCGGATCGGGCTATATCGCTTCGCAGGGCGGCAATGTGCACCCGGGCTACTCCAGCATTCCGTATCTGCTGAGCATTCTGTGCCTGATGGGTTACACCCTTACAAGACCCAAGAAAAAGCGCTGAGCAGATTCAAAACAAAAAAGTGCAGTCATTCCGCAAAGGAGTGATTGCACTTTTTCGTTTTTGCTGATAGAATGGTAAGAAGAATTGGCCGGGCCGTTTATTTGGAGTAAAAAAACGGATCATGTGCGGTGCAGGGGCGAGGTGAAGAGTACAGCTGTTTCCGGTGAAAAGGAAAGACCATATACGCTGAGACAAAGGATTTTAACGGGAAAAACCGTTTAATTTGCAAAAAAATACAGACAGAGAAAGAATGTAAAAGGGGACCTCCATGCAGGAAGAAATCAAAACACAAACGGTACAGACCGCGCCGGAGCTCGGTTCCCGCGCCGAGAAAAAAGAATTCTACAAACGAACCATAGCCATTACAGCGCCCATCGCACTGCAGAATTTTATGGATGCCGCCGTCGGCTCGGCGGATGTGATCATGCTTTCCTTCGTCAGTCAGGCGGCGCTTGCTGCCTCTTCACTGGCGGGGCAGGTGATGTTCGTGCTGCAGATGCTGCTGTTCGGCGTGGCCTCTGGCGCATCGGTGCTTGCGGCACAGTACTGGGGCAAGGGCGACCGCCGGGCGGTGGAGCGTGTCATGGGCCTTTCGCTGCGTATCACCATACTGATCGGCGCAGTCTTTTCACTTGCGGCGCTGGTTGCGCCGCAGCTGATCATGCGGATCTTTACCAATGATACCGCTCTGATCGGCGAGGGCATCAACTATCTGCGCTGGCTCAGTCCTGCCTATGTGTGCGGCGGGTTTGCCACCGTTTACCTCAGTGTTATGCGCAGTGTGGAACGCGTTAAAATGAGCGCGGCGGTACACTGCAGCGCTGTCATCATGAATGTGGTGCTCAACGCCTGTTTCATCTTCGGCTGGGGCCCGTTCCCGGTGCTGGGCATTGCCGGCGTGGCACTGGCTACCTCCATCACCCGCGTAGTGGAGGTTTGCATCTGCCTTGTGGATAACAGTCTGTGCAAGGTCATCCGGCTGCGGCTGAAGGATCTTTTTGCCCGCGGCGGCCAGCTGATGAAGGATTTCGTCCGTTTTGCCGTGCCTGCAGCGGCCAATGATATCATCTGGGGTCTGGCGTTCAGTGTGTACTCCATCATTCTGGGGCATCTTTCCAGCGATATCGT
The DNA here is from genome assembly GCA_017472965.1 of Oscillospiraceae bacterium. Lineage (GTDB taxonomy): Bacteria > Bacillota > Clostridia > Oscillospirales > Ruminococcaceae > UBA1762. The sequence goes on from JAFUNR010000036.1 coordinate 115,429, forward strand.
CGCGGCGAACTCGGTGGCGGGCGTGGTGCGCAATCTGGGCACGGTGGTCTGCTTCGGTATGTCCTCCAGCGCCGCCATCATTCTGGGCAAGGCTATGGGCGACAACAAATTGAAAGAGGCAAAGGTCTGGGCCTCCCGCTTTGCATGGCTCAGCGTGCTGACGGCTTTGGCCGGCGGCGTGGTCATTCTGCTGTGCCGTCCGCTGGTGCTGCAGTTCATGCACCTGTATGTCACAGTCACCGAAGTGGTACGCAGCGAGCTTTCTCTGATGCTGCTCATCAATTCCTATTATATCCTTGGTCAGTCGGTCAATACCATGCTTATCTGCGGTATCTTCCGTGCCGGCGGCGATGTCAATTTCGGCCTGAAATGCGATATGATCGCCATGTGGGTCTATGCCGTCCCGGTGGGCCTGCTGTGCGCCTTTGTGTTCCGTTTGCCGGAGATGTGGGTCTATTTCATCTTGTGTCTGGATGAATTTGTCAAAATGCCTGTGGTCATCCGGCATTACAAACAGCGGGGGTGGATCAAAAATATCACCCGCGATGAGGTGTAAGGCGGAGATATGAAGATCTTTCTGTGCGAGTATATCCATCCCGAAGCCCGTGCCATGCTGGCGCAGCGTGCCGAGATCATTGACGACTGGGCGCGCATCGGCGAAGCGGATGGTATTCTCAACCGCAATCTGAATATTGACCGTGCCCTGATCGGGCGTTGCCCGCGGCTGAAGGTCATCGGCATCCACGGTACCGGCACGGACGGCGTAGATCTTGCCGCCGCCCGCGAGCAGGGGATCTGCGTGGTGAATACGCCGGGACAGAATGCCGGCGCAGTGGCCGAACTGATCGTGCTGCTCACACTGGAGCTCGCCCGCAAGGCGTATCTTGCCGACCGTGCCATCCATGCCGGGGCGCCGTACCCCACCGGTGCGGCGCAGCTGCGCGGCACGGAGCTTTGCGGAAAAACGCTTGGACTGATCGGCTGCGGTGATATCGCACTGCGTGCCGCAAAAATTTTCCGGCAGGGCTTCGGGATGCGCATCATCGGCTGGTCGCGTTCGCTGACGGCGGAAAAAGCCGCTGCGCTGGGTGTAGAGCGCTGCGAAACCATTTGTGAGGTGTTTGCAAAGGCCGATGTGGTGAATGTCGGTCTTGCACTGAACAGCGAGACCCGCGGGATCATCGGTGCACGGGAGCTTGCCGCCGCAAGACCCGGCTGCCTGCTCATCAACACCGCCCGCGGTGCGCTGATCGACGAACCGGCGCTGTATGCCGCGCTGAAAAACGGCCCGCTCGGTGCCGCGGCCTGTGATGTGCTGATGCACGAACCGCCCACCGCAGAAGATCCGCTGACCGCACTACCCAATTTCCTTGCCACGCCCCACATCGGCGCCAACACAGAGGAAGCCCTGCGCCGTGTCGGCTGCATGACCGTGCAGCAAATGCTGGATGTGCTGGACGGAAAGGCTGCGCAGAACTGCTGCATTTATTAAATGAAAAACAGGCGCTGTCCCGGGGTGACCCGCAGGGCAGCGCCTGTACTTTTTATAAATGATTTATATCAGCACCAGCTCGAACAAAAATACAGTCACACAGCACAGTACCGAAACCGTGAAAAGGGATTTGCCCCACCACGCCAGCGCAATGGCCACCACCAGCGCCGCCAGCGCCGACCAGGTGCTCTGGGTCGCATCCAGAATGGCGGGGAAGGTCATCACCGCCAGTGTCACATAGGGTACATAATAAAGGAAAGAGCGCAGTACCCGGTTTTTGATGGGCTTGCGGATCAGGGTCAGCGGCAGCACACGGATCAGATAGGTCACACCGGCCATTGCCAGAATGTAAATATAAGGATTATTTTGCATTTGCGGCCTCCGTTTCTTCCTCGTGCACGGGGAACAGGATCGCGGCGCCCAGCGAAAGCGCCACAGTCAGCAGGATGGTGCGCGTACCGGAGGGGATCGCTGCGAACAGCGGGATCTTCGCGAATACAAAGCTGGCAGCAAAGCTCAGTGCCACCAGAATGCCGATGATCTTATCTTTTTTCGCAGGCGGGATGAAGATCGCCACGAACATGCCGTAAAGCCCCACGCTCAGCGCACTGACGGCACGCAGCGGCAGAATATTGCCCAGCAGCACGCCCAGACAGGTGCCGGCTGCCCAGCCCGGCAGCGCTACGGACATTGCGCCGTATGCGTAATACGGCTCAAGAAAGCCGGGAACAGAGACTGAAACACCGAAAATCTCGTCCGTTACGCCAAATCCGATGCGCAGCCGGTGGTGCAGCGCAGTGGCGGGGGAGAGCTTCTGGCTCAGCGCACAGGACATCAGCAGATAGCGGGCATTGGCCACTGCCTCCATCACGATCAGCTCCCAGTAGCTTGCGCCGGCGGCGATCATGGTGAAAGCGGCAAATTCGCCCGCCGATGCGTTGGTCAGTATGCTGGCGAGCGTTGCCTGCCACACCGACAGTCCGGCATTTCTTGCGGCGATACCCAGTGTGATGGATACCGCAAAATAGCCGGTGCAGATGGGTATGCCGTCCTTCATTCCCTTGAAAAAGATCTCTTTGCGCGATGCCATGGTTTTGCTTCCTTTGCAAATGAATTGATTTTTCTATTGTACACCCCTGCGGCGGGTTCGTCAAATCTTTTTCCGTCATAAAAGTGGCACAGCTGCGGAAAATGTGATAGAATGAAAACAAATATGGAGAAGGAGGGAAAGAAAGTGGCAAATATTCTGGACTATCTGGATTGGCGCGGCGATATTCCGCTGCGTGTGATCCCGTTCAACGAGGCCGATGAACTGGTTCTGTGCCGCCTTGCGTATCTGCCCTTTGAAAAGGTGCTGGACGGCACCTTCCGCCAGATGACCGCCGTCCCCCTGCGGGAAGCGGTACAGCGTGTACGCGAGCGCTGCGGCGAAAAGGGGGATGGCCGCACGCTGCTGGATCCGCGGGACGCACAGCTGCTGGAAAAGCTGGAAAATTCACCCCGTTTTGCAGCCCTCCGCCTGACAGGTTATGTCAACCGGCTGGATAAACAGCAGGAAAAGCAGTTTTCCGCCGTCACGGCACTGCTGCCGGATCGAACCGTGCTGATCATTTTCCGCGGCACGGATAACACCATGGTGGGCTGGAAAGAGGATTTCAACATGAGCTTTGCCGAGGCCGTGCCCGCGCAGCTGGATGCAGTAAGATATCTGGAGGCCGCCGCTGCAAAATTCCGCAGGGCAAAGCTGCGGGTGTGCGGCCATTCCAAGGGCGGCAATCTGGCGGTTTATGCGGCGGCGTTCTGCCGGCAGCCTGTGCAGGAGCGCATCCTCTGCGTGCGCAATAACGATGGCCCCGGCTTTCTGGATGCCGTGCTGCAGACGGAGGGCTACCGCAATATTGTGGCGCGTACCCACACCTATCTGCCGCAATCCTCGGTGTTCGGTATGCTGCTGGAACACGCAGAAAGCTACTCCGTGGTGCAAAGCGAGGGCAACCTGATCACCCAGCATGATCTGTACGGCTGGCAGCTTACCCGCAGCGGCCCGGTGCCGGTGAAACAGCTTTCCGACCGCAGCGTTTTTCTGGATGCCGCCCTCAAGGACTGGCTCTCCTCCATGGATGTGCAGCAGCGGGAGCAGGTGGTGGACAGTATCTTCGATATCCTGCAGGATGCCGGCATCGAGGAGCTGGAAGAGCTTCTCAGCGGCAAAAAGAACCGCGTTTTGCTGAAAACCGTGCTGCGTGTGGATGAAAACACCCGCAAGGTGCTGATTTCGGCGCTGCGCATTCTGGGGGACTCCCTGCGCCGCAGCCTGCCGCGCCGCCGGCAGCCCGCACAGGAGCAGCCCGCACAGACGGAGCCATGATTTTCCATGCATTCCGGGCGGCGTTCCGCCGATACTGTTGGTGAGGCTACAGCCGACAGGAGGAATGAAACCGATGCATGAAGCAAGTGAAAAAGATACCGTCGCCCTGCTGCAGGAATGCGGCAGCGGTGTGCGTATGGGCACCGAGTCCATCCGTCAAGTCGAGGACCGCATCCAAAGCGATGCCATGCGCACCCAGCTGACAGCCTGCCGCGAAAAGCACGAACGGCTTGCCCGCCGCACCGATGCGCTGCTGCGCAAGTTTGATCGTGAGCCTCAGCAGCCGGATCCCATGGCGCGCGGTATGGCATGGCTCAAGACCAATGTGAAGATGATGGCCGATTTTTCCGATTCCACCGCCGCCGATGTATTGACCGACGGCTGTAATATGGGTGTGAAATCGCTGACGAAATACCTCAATGAGTATTCCGCCGCCGCACCGGAGGCCCGTGCCATCACAAAGGAGCTCATCGCGCTGGAGGAACAAACCGTGCGTGAGCTGCAGCCTTACCTGTAAAAGCAGCTGCTTTGAGATCGCCCCGCAAAATGGAGCCGCCGCCCGCGGCTTCATTTTTCTTTTCATTTACACTTTATTTACTGGACAACTGCACCAAAAAAATGTATATTGTACATAAAGGAAAAAGAAAGTGAGGTTCTCCCCATGCAACTGCCCGGATACCATCAGGATACCGCCGCGCTGCACATCGGCACCCAACCGCCGCGCGCCTACTATCTGCCCGCCGCCGGTCGTGCCGCCGCCTGCAACGCCGCACGCGAGGAAAACGAGCGCTTCACCCCGCTCAACGGTGTGTGGGATTTCAGCTACTACACCAGTCCCGCCGAAGTACCCGAAAACTTCTGGCTGCTGCCCGCGCTGGATACCATGCCCGTGCCCGGTGTCTGGCAGCACAACGGCTACGATCAGCCGCAGTATACCAATGTGGTCTACCCCTATCCCTACGATCCCCCCTATGTGCCCAAAATGAATCCCTGCGGCGCATATGTGCGCAGATTCACCGTCACCGCCGGGCAGAAGACCCTGCGCCAGTACCTGAATTTTGAAGGTGTGGATTCCTGCTGCTATGTCTGGGTCAACGGCACTTTCATCGGCTATGATCAGGTCTCCCACTGCACCGGCGAGTTCGATATCACCGATGCTGTTGTGGAAGGCGAAAACACCCTCGCCGTACTGGTGCTGAAATGGTGCGACGGCTCCTATCTGGAGGATCAGGATAAATTCCGCTCCAGCGGCATCTTCCGCGATGTTTACATCCTGCACCGCCCCGCGCAGCATCTGCGCGATTACACCGTGCAGACCCTCGCCGCCGAGGGCGGTATGCAGCTGAAGCTTGCCTTTGACTGGCAGGGCGAAGCTTTGCCCCTCAGACTGCATCTGGTCGCGCCGGATGGTCTTACCGTCTGGAAGCTGGATACCGCAGAGTCCTCTGTATCCGTGCTTCTGCCCGATGTGCAGCTCTGGAATGCAGAAAACCCCGTCCTCTACACCCTTTGGATGGAGACCGAAGCCGAGACTGTTTGCGAGAAGGTCGGCTTCCGCACCGTCACCGCCGAGGGCGGTGTGCTGCGCATCAACGGCCAGACCGTCAAATTCCGCGGTGTCAACCGTCACGACAGCGATCCCTTTGTCGGTCCTGCGGTGGACCGTGCCCACATCCTGCGGGATCTGTCCATCATGAAGCAGCACAACATCAATGCCATCCGCACCAGCCATTACCCCAACGCGCCCTATATGGTGCAGCTTTGCGATGAGCTTGGTTTCTACCTCATCGATGAGGCGGATCAGGAGGCCCACGGCTGTGTCACCGCTTATTATGATGATAAGCGCTTCTGCGAGCTGGCGGATATGCCTCTTTATTACGAGGAATTTGTCGATCGCGCCGCTTTGATGCTGCAGCGGGATAAAAACCGCCCCAGCGTGATCATCTGGTCTGCCGGCAATGAGTCCGGCTGGGGCCGCAATACCGAGGGCGAGCTTGCCTATTTCAAAGCAAACGATCCCACCCGCATCACCCATTATGAAAGCGAGTGGATGTTCCCCGCCGGACATACCCCCGATCTTTCCAATCTGGATACCTACAGCCAGATGTACCCCAGCCTTGCCCGCATGGAGGAGGTCCTCACCGATCCCGACCGCCGTGCGGTGCCCTATGTGCTGTGCGAATATTGCCATGCCATGGGCAACGGCCCCGGCGATCTGGAGGATTACTTCCAGATGTTCGATAAATACCCCCGCAGCTGCGGCGGCTTTATCTGGGAGTGGTGTGATCACGCCGTGTATGCCGGCAAGGCGGAAAACGGAATGGATAAATTCTACTACGGCGGCGACAGTGGCGAAGCTTTGCACGATGGAAACTTCTGCATGGATGGTCTGGTCTATCCCGACCGCCGTGTTCATACCGGTCTGCTGGAGTATAAGAATGTCATTCGCCCCGGCCGTATCACCCGCACCGAAACCGGCTGGGCTGTCACCAACATCATGGATTTCACCGATCTTGCCGATTATGCCGACCTGCGTTGGGAGATGACCGTTGCCGGCAGGACCGTTGCCTCCGGCACCGCCGCGCTTCCCTCTGTTGCGCCCCATGCCACCGTGCCGCTGGCGCTGCAGCTGCCCGAAGCCGCCCAGCCCGATACATGGGTGCGCTTTGTACTGCTGCGTAAAAAGGATACATGGTTTGCCGCGGCAGGACAGGAGATGGGCTTTGATCAGCACTGTCTGATCCCCGCCGCACTCACCGCTGCCGCTCCCGCCGCAGGCCCCGCGCTCACTGTTACCCGTGCGGACGGTTATACCGTCATCACCGGCGAAAACATCTGTTACCGCTTCAACGAGGATGCCGCCGTCTTTGATGCCGTGGAAGTGGGCGAAAACCGTCTGCTTGCGCCCATGACCTTTACAATTTGGCGTGCTCCCACCGACAATGACCGCAATATCAAGGGGAAATGGCTCCAGTACCACTTTGACCGCGCCTATACCTACGGCTATGATACCTCAGTCAGCGAGGAAAACGGTGCCGTCACGATTCACAGCAGCTTTGCGCTGGTCACCGATGGCATCGCATGGCTGGCAAAAGGCGAGTGCGACTGGAAGGTTTCCCCCGATGGTTCGCTCTCCGTCTCCATGCAGGTAAAGAAGAATACCGCGCTTCCCGAATTCCCGCGCTTTGGTCTGCAGCTGCAGCTGCCGCAGCAGCTGTGCCGTGTCAGCTATCTGGGCTACGGTCCCAACGAAAGCTACATCGATAAGCACCGCGCCTCCTGGTACGGCTGCTTTGAAAGCACCGTCGAAGCCCTGCACGAGGATTACATCCGTCCGCAGGAAAACGGCAGCCACTGGAACTGCACTGCGCTGCAGCTGAAAGGGGAGAGCGGCGGCCTGTCCGTCAGCGCCGTCGATGCGCCCTTCAGCTTCAATGCTTCGCTCTTTACCGCGCATCAGCTCACCGATGCAAAGCATAATTATGAGCTCGTCCCCTGCGGCAATACCGTTCTCACGCTGGATTACCGGCAGGATGGCATCGGCTCCAACTCCTGCGGGCCCGTTCTGGAGGAAAAATACCGTCTGGACGAAACGGAATTCAATTGGGCCTTCCGTCTGAACTGGAATTGATCCTCTCTGTCATTCCACCCCTCGCTGTCCATCCCCTGTCAACCTGAGCGCAGCGAGGGCTCTTCTCTCCGCACCCGCATCCATAATGTCCTATATGTAATATATATTCATCACTATAAACGGAAAGGAATCCCCCTATGCTGTTTGATAAAGTAAAACGCGCGAAGAAAGCCGCTGAAAAAAAGAATAAGAATGCGTTGCTCCGTCTGATGAAGGATGAGAGCTACGCCGTGCAGATCGCGGCCATCAAAGGTCTGGGAAAAGCAGGGGATAGCTCCTGCTATCCTGTGCTGCTGTCGCTGCTCAAGGATCCCGAGTTTGAGATCCGCGCCGCCGCAGCCGAAGCATTGGGCGAGATCGGTGATGCCGATATCAAGCTGAAGCTGCTGGATGCCTTGCGTGACGAAAAAACGGATTTTGTCCGCCAGACTTTACACGCCGCCGTCAAACAGATCCGGTGATCGTTCCATCGCCGCCGCGCTGCAGCATATGGCGCGGCGGCGTTTTTCGGTAAATTTATCCGGTTTGACAAAAGGTTACAGAAAAGCAAAAAAATGTCTCAAAAGTTAAAAAACGGTTACAAATAACATGAATTGACCGATAACTCTGTGCAGTTTGCACAAAGCTGACACACTTTTTTTGTTCTAAACACACCTTTATCATTTGTCCGATTTGTGATATCATAAATATGCGCTCAAAACCGGGCGCATTTACATATTTGTGCATCCTGTTGGGTGCCTTTCGTGCCCGGTTGGCTTTCTTTATTTCGGTGATAGCAGCCTTACGGCTGTGAATCATAAAAATTTTTTAGGAGGAAAGACCATTGAAATCTCTGAAGAAGATCCTGGCTCTGGTTCTGGCGCTGGTTCTGGCTCTGTCTGTGGTTGCCTGCGGCAAGCCCGCTGACACCCCCGTTGTTGACGAGCCCGCCACCAACGACACCCCGAGCACCGAGACTGAAGAAGTCAAGGAAGAAGAACCCTACACCATCACCATTTCTGTTGCTGCCGGTACCGGCGTGCAGGAAGGTTGGGACGCTGTTGCCGCCGGTTACGAGGCTCTGCACCCCAACTGTGACGTCATCGTTGACCTGAAGCCCGGCGAGGGCTACGGCGACTGGGCTCGTACCGTTGCTGCTGACTATCAGGCCGAAGGCGTGCCCGACATTCTGACCATCAACGAGATCCCCGGTGAGTATCGCGACGAGGGCGAGGTCATCAACTGGAACGAGTACATGGAAGATGTCAACCCCTACGATCCTCAGGGCCGTATTTGGAAAGAGTGCTTCAACTATGAGGCTCAGTCCAAGTCCGCTACCGACAACTCCTTCGACTGCCTGAACCTGATCACCGTGCAGGTCGTTTGGTTCTACAACATCGATATGTTCGAGGAGTGCGGTGTCGAGGCTCCCAAGACCTGGGATGACCTGGTTGCTGTCTGCGAAGCTCTGTACGCCAAGGGCTATCAGCCCATCTCCGTCGAGGGCGACTACGACTCCTTCTACGCCATGCGCATGGGCTGGCTGTGCCGTAACTACATCGACCAGACCAACCGTTCTGACCTGCTGATCTTCCGTTCTCAGCCCGGTGACTACACCTACGATCCGGACAAGGACGACAAGTGGGAGATCAACTACGAAGATCCTTACAACGACTACGGCGATTACGTCACCCGTAACCCCGTGCGTCAGTGGGCTGCTATCTATGATGGCACCATGTCCGCCAACACTCCCGGCCACAAGGCTATGTGGGATAACTTCCTGAAGGTGTTCCCCAAGTACGCCGGCGGCGATGCTTTCTACGGCTGCACCGACTGTATGCCCGCTTTCTATCAGGGCAAGGCCGGTATGATCCTGAACACCGGTGGCTTTGCTGTTTCTTTTGCTAACGATCAGAAGAAGCTGGCTGCCGGCGGCACCATCGGCGAGGGCGAGGATGCCATCGAGGGTGCTAAGCAGTTCCGTCTGGGCTCCTTCCCGATGCCCAGCATGACCAACGAGTCCGGCAAGTGGGGCGCCGACGAGATCTTCCAGTCTCCCGCCCGTTCCATCGAGGTTTCCAACGGCTTTACCGGCGCCTTCAACAAGAACGCCGAGCAGGTCAAGCATGTTGTTGACTTCATGATGTACTACAGCTCCTCTGTTGGCCACTCCCTGTTCCTGGAAGCCGCTTTTGCTGCTGGTTGGGTTCCCGCCGGCAACACCCTGGTCTATGACTGCGACTATCCCGATGACGTCGAGGCTGCTCTGAGCTCCATGGAGTTCATCGGCAACGGCCAGAACGCTATCTTTGCTCGCGGCCTGTCCGACAACCCCGAATCCACCCGTGCCTTCTACGATCTGGCTATCCAGCTGTGCAAGGGCGAGATCACCTCTCAGCAGTATGTTGAGAAGATGGCCGAGCAGCACATGAAGTACTTCAACGAGTGCCTGCCCGCTTCCATCGCTATCTCTGACTTCGCCAACCCCGCCAACGAGCCCGTTGGTCAGGACGGCTAATTCAGTCTGATTCATTAGTCCCTTAACAATGGGGGGGCGGTTCATTTCGGGCCGCCCCCCTTATTGCTAAAGGAAACCCTATCGTTTTCCTTATCGCTAAAAAGAAAGGATAACCGGCAATATGAAAAAGAAACTTTTGCTGGTTTTGGGCATTGTATTCACTGTGCTGTTTGCGGCAGCATTGGCTCTGAATATGTATATGTCCAGCAGCAGCGATCTGCTGGGAACCACCGAGATCACCACCGGCCAGCAGAATAACAAGATCGTTTATGACGGCACCAACAATGTGCTGTATCTGGGTACCCGTACCGGCTCTCTGTATGCCATTGATAACGCTACCCATGAAA
>JAFUNR010000009.1 GCA_017472965.1 Oscillospiraceae bacterium
AGGATCAAACTCTTTATAAATGGTATTTTAAACCAGATATAAATCTGTTTTAAATCTTGTGCTCTTAAACGCTTTATCCATAAAACCGCAAAGCGATTTTACTTCAGCGTCCGTTGCATTACTTGTTTAGGAATTTTTTGAAGTGTTTCCTTCACTTCAAAGGGTTCCGTTTAAGCTTCTTCACTATTGTTTAATTTTCAAGGTCCAACCGCTGTCCTCGTTCAGTTTGTTTCGCTCTGTCCGAGCCAGCTTGTATATTATATCAACCTCGAGCCGATTTGTCAACAGCTTTTTTCATCTTTTTTTCGACTTTTTCGAGGTTTCATTTATTGCCCAAAAGTTGCCAAGTATCCCAAATTACTTCCGGAAAAATTGCACAAATCAAGGGTCCCAATCCTTGCACACATCCACCCAGCTCTGCGCCGCAGCATATTTTTCCAGCTCCGCGACGGTCAGTTGAATAGCGCTGTTGGAGCTGCCGCAGGCGGGATAAACAGTATCGAACCGACGGAGGGATTCATCCAGAAAAACCTTGACACCGTCATTCACACCAAAGGGACACACGCCGCCCACAGCGTGACCAATGCGTTCCTCCACCTGATCGCCGGGGATCATCTTCGCTTTGACGCCGAAGGTCTCCTTGAACTTGTGATTGTCCACACGGGCATCGCCTGCAGCCACCACCAGCACACTCTCCTCCCCCACAAGGAAGGAGAGTGTTTTTGCGATGCGGGCTCCCTCACAGTGCAGTGCCTGCGCGGCAAGCTCCACCGTTGCGCTGGAGACCTCGAACTCCATGATCTTATCCTGCATGCCCCACCGGGCAAAATAGTCTTTCACCTTTTCGATCGCCATGATACGCCTCAATTTATTGTAAGTAATATATTTATATATAGATACAAATCACACTAAGCTTTCATTGCACTTCAACTGAACACAAAGCTGCGCAGCTCGACATCGCCGTTCAGGAATCGCACCCAGACACAATGCTCGCCGCTGACAGCCACATCTGCACTGTAGGTGGTGAAATCATCCGAATCCACATCGATGCGGCACAGTTCGGCGCTGTTTTCCACCACAAAAAGCACGGTGCCATGGCCGCGGGCGGTAAGCTGCACGCTTTTTGCGCCGGCGCCGAAATCCAGAGAATCAAACTTTGCCCAGCGCCGCCAGGTGTGAACAGCTTCGGCAGGGATCAGCTTTTCCACGCCGCCGTCATCCGGTACGATGCAGCAGCCGGCCACGCGGCAGGCCATGCCGCCGTCGATAGGTTTATACGCGCTGACAGCACCCGCTGCGCCGCCTGTGGTCATGGGCGCCTCTTTGATCATGCCGTTTTCATCAAAGAAGATCTTCTCCGCACACATACGGCGGTTGCAGAGGGTATTCTGCGAGGAGCGGTGATAGAAAACATACCACTGGCCTTTGAAGCATTCCATCGAGCCGTGATCATTCCAGCTCTGGGGATCGCAGCCGGTGTTGTCCACGATGACGCCGCATTTTTTGTAGGGACCGAGAGGGTTGTCGGACATGGCATAGGCAATGCAGCAGGCGGTGCCGCGCTCCACACTGGTATATGCCAGATAATATTTGCCGTTATACTTGCGCAGAGATGCACCCTCATGGAAGCCGTGCTCCTCTTCGGTGAGGATATCGGTATGCAGCGTGCTTTCATCGATAGAGGCCATATCCTCATTCAGCTTTGCGCCGCTCAGCGTAAACTGTCCCCACAGATAGTAGATGCTGCCGTCGTCATCGACAAACACAGCCGGATCGATGCCGCTGCCATCCACGCCTTTGACCGGTCTGGGATCACCGAAGGGGCCCGCCGGAGAATCGGACACAGCCACGCCCTCCGCACCGGTGCTGGTGCAGTAATACAGATAATATTTGCCGTCTTTGTGCAGGGCATCCGGCGCATAGAGATGCGTTCCGGGGGCATACAGGTCACCGACAAATTCCGGCGTGGTGGCAAAGCTGATGCCGTGATCCACCCAGTTTTCCAGCTTGGGATCGTCAGTGGACACCACATGGTAATACTCTCCGCAATAGGTCTTGCTGCCGGAGATATCAATGGAGCCGTACACATAAAGACGGCCATCGGGCATGACATGGGCTTCGCCATCGGGAACAAACAGTTTGCGGTCAAACAGCGGATTCATACGGGTTCCTCCTGTAAATCGGCTCGCGGGGATCTCCGCGCATATTTGCTTAATATTAACAGAATACTACAACAAAACGAATTTTGCAATGCTGTTTTTGTGCGTGTTGCCGTGTTTTTGAAAAACGCTTGACAAACCCGCGTTTTCTGCGCTAGAATGGGATAAACAACGATACAGGCTGGGATGAAGAGGGCTTTTGTGCAATGCTTTTGCCAGAGAGCTGCCGGTGGTGCAAGGCAGCGAAAAGCGCACAGGAGCTGTCGCTTCGGAGCCGGAACGGTGAAAGCTGCGGCGCTGCCGCGATAGCCGTTCCCGTCACTCCGCGTTACGGAGCAATCGAGCGGCACGCAGTTTTTTGCGTGCAATCTGGGTGGTACCGCGGTTTTTGAAAGAAGATCGTCCCTTGTGCAGCTTGCTGCACAGGGGATTTTTTGTTGTTTGGAAGAAATCGAAAAAGCATTTTACGCAAGAGGAGGATTTTCCACATGAAAGAGCTGGATAAACAGTACAACCCGGCAAGCGTGGAAGACGGCATCTACCAGTTCTGGCTGGATGGCGGTTATTTCCATACCAAGGCCGATCCGAAAAAGAAGCCCTACACCATCGTGATGCCGCCGCCCAACGTTACCGGTCAGCTGCACATGGGCCATGCCATGGATAACACCATGCAGGATATTCTGATCCGTTTCAAGCGGATGCAGGGCTTTGCTGCACTGTGGGTTCCCGGCACCGACCATGCTTCCATCGCCACTGAAGCCAAGGTGGTGGAGGCCATGCGTGCCGAAGGCCTGACCAAGGACATGCTGGGCCGCGATGGATTCCTGGAGCGTGCGTGGGAGTGGAAGAACACCTACGGCAACCGCATCACCAGCCAGCTGAAAAAGCTGGGCTCCAGCTGTGACTGGGAGCGTGAGCGCTTCACCATGGACGAGGGCTGCTCCGATGCCGTCAAGGAGGTCTTTGTCCGCCTGTACGACAAGAAGCTGATCTACCGCGGCAACCGTATGGTCAACTGGTGCCCCAAGTGCCGCACCTCCATCTCTGACGCCGAGGTGGAATACGACGAAAAGGACGGCAATTTCTGGCATCTGCTGTACACCGTCAAGGAGACCGGTGAACAGCTGGAGCTGGCCACCACCCGTCCCGAGACCATGCTTGGCGATACAGCCGTGGCCATCAACCCGGAGGATGAGCGCTACTCCCATCTGCACGGCTGCCATGTCATTCTGCCGCTGCTGAATAAAGAGATCCCCATCGTGTGCGACGAGCATGCCGATATGACCAAGGGCACCGGCGTGGTGAAGATCACCCCCGCCCACGACCCCAACGACTTTGAGGTAGGCAACCGTCACAACCTGCCCCGCGTGCGTGTCTTTACCTATGACGGTCTGATGACCGGTCCCGCCGACAAGGCCGCCGCCGATGAGCTGTTTGCCAGTGGCCGTGCTTCCGAAGGTGAGCCCGAGGTGCTGGATTGCGGCAAGTACGCCGGCATGACCACCAAAGAGGCCCGCAAGGCCATTCTGGTGGATCTGGAAGCCTACGGTGCACTGAAATCCACCGAGCCGCTGAAGCACGATGTAGGCACCTGCTACCGCTGCCACCAGACCATCGAGCCGATGATCAGCAAGCAGTGGTTCGTTCGCATGGAACCGCTGGCCAAGCCCGCCATCGAAGCTGTGGAGGACGGCACCATCCGCTACGTGCCCGAGCGCTTTACCAAGAACTATCTGAACTGGATGAACAACACCCGCGACTGGTGCATCAGCCGTCAGCTGTGGTGGGGTCACCAGATCCCCGCATGGTACTGCGCCGACTGCGGCGAGACGATCGTGGCCAAGGATGCGCCCGCCGTCTGCCCCAAGTGCGGCAGCACCCATCTGGAGCAGGATCCCGATACACTGGACACCTGGTTCTCCAGCGCTCTGTGGCCGTTCAGCACGCTGGGCTGGCCCAATGAGGACAGCGAGGATCTGAAGTATTTCTATCCCACCAACACGCTGGTCACCGGCTATGACATCATCGGCTTCTGGGTCAGCCGCATGATCTTCAGCGGTCTGGCTTACACCGGCAAGGCTCCCTTTGACACCGTATGCATCCATGGCATCGTGCGCGATGAGCAGGGCCGCAAGATGAGCAAGAGTCTGGGCAACGGCATTGATCCGCTGGTGGTCATTGAGGAATTCGGCGCCGATGCTCTGCGCTTTATGCTGGTGGACGGTTCCACCCCGGGCAACGATATGCGTTACTCCGACAAGCGCGTGATGGCCGCCCGCAACTTTGCCAACAAGCTGTGGAATGCCACCCGTTTTGTGCTGATGAATCTGGATGACAGCTTTGTGCCCGGCCTGCCGGAGGAGCTGGATCTTTCCGACAAGTGGGTGCTTTCCACCCTGAACAATGTGGTGCGCGATGCCACCGAAAATCTGGAAAAATACGAGATGGGTCTGGCTGCCGCCAAGGTGCAGAACTTTATCTGGGATGTGTACTGCGACTGGTTCATCGAGATCGCCAAGGTCCGCCTGAACAGCGGCGATGCCAGACAGGCCGACAACGCCCGCAAGGTGCTGGTCTATGTGCTGGATCAGGCTCTGAAGCTGCTGCATCCGTTCATGCCCTTCGTCACCGAAAAACTGTATCAGGCTCTGCCCGGCAGCGCTGAAACCATCATGACACAGGATTGGCCCGTGTACACCGATGCTTTCAACTTCGAGAAGGAAGAGAGCGATTTCGAAAAGATCGTTGCGCTCATCAAGGCCGTGCGTACCGTGCGCACCGACATGAACGTGCATCCCGCCAAACGCACCAGCTTTATCATCGAAACCGCCGCGCCCGATGCCTTCGCCAGCGGCATCTCCTTCCTGGAGAAGTTCGCCTTTGCCACCGAGATCACTCTGGTGGATAAATTTGAGGGCGACACCAACGGCATGGTGCAGGTGATCACCGAGACCGCCCGTGCTTTCATGCCCTTGATGGAGCTGATCGACCGCGATAAAGAGCTGGCCCGTCTGAACAAGGAGCTGGAGGCCTGCGAAAAGAACATCGCTTCCATCAGCGCCAAGGTGAACAACGAGAACTTTGTTTCCAAGGCGCCGGAAAAGGTGGTCAACGATATGCGCGAGAAGCTGGCCGCCGCCCTGCAGAAGAAGGCCGGCATCGAGGAGAGCATCGCTGCGCTGGGTTGATGCTCCTTTAGTCCAATCACTGCACAACGGATTTGAATAGACAAAAAGTACGGCAGCCGTGATTCGGTTGCCGTACTTTTTTCACGCCGGAATACCATCGTCTTTTTTCAGCTAACTTGTCATTCCCGAAGCGTATCAAAAATGCAGGCGGTCATTTTGTCATGCAGCAGATGCTTCACCGACGAAAACGGCAAGTTTTGCAGACTCTTCCTGCTTTCAGACTCATCTGCCTGTTGACAATGCGGCAATTCCGGTTATAATCTAACTGAAAGCGACCGATCAGCACCGGCCAGACGATTCAGGAGGAAACCGTTGATGAATAAAACCTCAACAATTTCGCTGCCGCACAGCAGTGATCTGATCCGTGCCAGAAGAAGCGTGCGCAGCTTTGAAAAGCGCACACCGGAGGCCGCCGTTGTTGAGCAGCTTCTGGACTACGGCAAAAGCATTAAAAACCCCTTTGGTATTCCGGTGGAATTCCGTGTACTGCACGCGGCACAGCACGGCCTGCTCTGCCCTGTCACCAACGGCACCGAGCTGTATGCAGGAAGCAAGATCGCGGTACAGCCCTTTGCCAACGCTGCCTTTGGCTACAGCTTTGAGGTGTTCCTTTTGTATGCACAATCGCTGGGGCTCGGCTCGGTGTGGCTGGGCGGCACCATGAACCGCTCTGCCTTTGAGCAGGCCATGGAACTGCGTGAAAACGAGATGATGCCCTGCGCCGCCCCTATCGGTTATCCCGCCAAAAGAATGACTGTGCGCGAAACAGCAATGCGTAAAGCGATCAAGGCCGATGAGCGGCTGCCGTTTGAAGCGCTTTTCTTTGACAGCGGCTTTACCAAGCCGCTCACCCCCGAAAAAGCCGGTGTGCTGCGGCTGCCGCTGGAAGCAGTGCGGCTGGCCCCCTCTGCGGTAAACAAACAGCCCTGGCGGGTTGTGCTTGCCGACGGCTGTGCCTATTTTTACCTGCTGCGCAGCAAGGGTTTTGCCCGCAGCGGTGTTTTGGATATGCAGATGATCGACATGGGCATCGCGCTGTGCCATTTCGCACTGTGTGCCGCCGAATGCGGTCTTGCCTTGGAATTTGTGCAGCTTGATCCCGCTCCCGACAGCGAAGAAGTTGAATATGTTGGCTCCTACCGGATAAGCTGAAAGGCTCTGCCTTTTCCTTCCGATTGAAACCAGACACCAAAAGACGGACCTTCCGCAAATGGAAGGCCCGTCTTTTCTGTATGCTTTTTATACCGCTCAGCCGGCCTGCTCCATCTCCCTGCGCAGGCGCTGAATGATCCTTTTTTCCAGACGGGAAATGTAGCTCTGCGAAATACCGATATGATCTGCCACCTCTTTCTGTGTGCGTTCGATGCCATCCCGTAAGCCGAAACGAAGTTCCATGATCTGCCGTTCCCGTGCTCCCAGAGTGGCGATGGCCCGGTGCAGTGCGCGGTATTCATCCGCTTCCTCAATGCGGGCGCTGACGGATTCATCGCTGCCCAGCACATCCGCCAGATGCAGTTCGTTGCCGTCACCATCGGTATTCAGCGGTTCTTCGATACTGGATTCCTGCCGACGGTTGGAACTTTTGCGCAGATACATCAGGATCTCGTTTTCGATGCAGCGGGAGGCATATGTAGCGAGCTTTATTTTTTTGCTGGGCACAAAGGTATTCACCGCCTTGATCAGGCCTATGGTACCAATGGAGATGGCATCCTCCACCGTCAGGCTGGAGGTTGCGGCATTGGAATCAAAGCGCTTGGCGATGTACACCACCAGACGCAGATTGTGCACGATCAGCTTCTGCCGGCACTGCTCATCCCCTGCTTCCAACCCACGAAAAAGCTCCTCCTCCTGCAAAGGCGTCAATGGCGGAGGCAGCACCTCGGAGGAGTGAATGTAATACAGGCTGTGCGCCTGTCGGTATGCGGCAGCCCTTTGCAGCAGCGCTCTCAAACCATTGGCGCACCGTCTCCATCCGACCCGGATTTTCATCATCGTTTTCATCATCTGCCTCCTAATCTCTCATAGCTCTGTGCACCGAACAAGCCCTGCACCTGCCCTGTGCGAAAGCGTTCCTTACAAAAAGCCAGCGTCACCCGCACTGAACAGCCGTTGATGACAGCCTGCACTGTAAGCGCCGGTGCAAGCAGCATGCCAGCCGCGGTACGCAGCGGCACCAGACGAAGCCCCGCAGGCAGCATCCGGGCAGCGACCGGTGCTGAAAACCATTCTTCCAGCTTTGTGCGCAACACATCCATCTGCCGATTTTTCACGGAAACAGTTCTTTTTTGCAGCGTGTCCGGCCACGAAAGCAGCAAAAGCGGCTGTTCCAGCAGCGCATCCTGTGCGCTCATGCCGGAATCAATGAGCACCTCGGCATACAGCGTTTCCCCGTTCAGCAGGACCTCCGTCCGGACGATTTTATCTGACCGGGGCGCATCAAACAACACAAGTACAAGCCGCAGCACAAAATACAGGACCAGGATACACCCCACCAGCAAAAGCGGCGGCACATCGTAGTAAAATGCCAGATTGTTACGCCGCACCGCATTAAAAGAAAGCCAGTATACCGCCGCAAGCACCAGCCCCGAATAACACAGATTGAGCAGAAAATACCAAAACCACAGCCGTGCAAAGCTGCGCAGCCGCCGCACCCGGAAAGCCGCCAGCAGCACTGCTGTTCCCGCTGCCAGCTGGTAGAGCAGCTGTACCCACAGCGGCAGCGGCGGTGCAAGAAATATCAGTGCACTGGCTCCGCCCAGTGCACCACCCAAAAGCAGCCGCCGCCATCCGGGCATACAGCCGGTGAGCACCGCTGTGCCGACGAGTAAAAAATAATCGACAATCCAGTTGATTGCCAACAGGATATCGATATAAATCACCGCATTCATTTGCATCACCCTGCGTGACAGTATAACACATAGCTCCGCAAAAGACTGTCGAAGTATGCTGCACAAAAAAGACCGCTGCGAAGCTGTTTTTTACTCCGCAGCGACCTTATGATTTATTATTCTGTTCCGATACAGATCCGATCCTTCAATCCGTCAAAGAGTTTTTCGCCGATCCCCTCCACCTGCAGCAGCTGCTCCGGCGAGGTAAATCCGCCGTTTGCCTGCCGCCATTCAAGGATCGCCTGCGCTTTGGCGGCGCCGATCCCCGGCAGTGTGCACAGCGCGGCAATATCTGCAGCATTCAGATCCAGCTTTTCCCCCTCGGCCATATCGGCAAAATACTCCGTCACCGGCATCTGCGGCCATTCGCCCCACAGCGGGAACGCAGCTGCCAGCACAAGTAATACACCGGCGCACAGCAGGCAAACCCACAAAAACGGCCGACGGAAAAGAGTCTCCCCGGGAGCAAAGATTTCCCGCCGCTTTTCTGTCAGCGGCATTTCGGCAGCAGAGGATTTCGCTCCGTTTTCAGACACTTCCCGCTGCTCTGCTGCAGCTTTTTCTGTCTGTTCCATCACAGCGCATACTCCATAAGCCGGTTGAGGAACTGAGCCACACCGCCCTCGCTGCAGCTTCCGGTGACAAGATCAGCCCAGCGCTGCACCCGCGCAGGCGCATTGGCCACTGCCACGGCAAAGCCCGCAGCCTTCAGCAATTCGATGTCGTTATCGTAATCGCCGATGGCGAAGGAGTTTTTCTGCTCCACACCCAGAATGCGGCACAAACTGCGCAGTGCTGTGCCCTTGCTGATACCGGCGGGCAGCACCTCAAAATAAATCGGCGCGGTGCGCTGGAAAAGCAGTTCACTCTCCTGTGAAAAATGCGCCGCACAATATTTTTCCGCAGCGATGCAAGCTGCGGCATCACCGGCACAAAGCACCTTGAACCAGCGTCCCGGCACCTTTTCAGCATCTGCCCAGATGGCCGCAAAGCGCTCATCCCGCAGATGTCGCTCACTGCCCGCACCGGCACGCACAATATAGGTCTGCAGGTTTTCTGTCATGATCTCAAAGCTCATATCGGGGAATTCCCGCATCAGTTCCAGCAGTACAGGCAGCGCCTTTTCCCGGGAAATATAGTGGGCATTGAGCGAAAGCTCCCGTTCATAATCGTAAATCAGGCCGCCATTGAGCAGAATTACCGGCGCATTGACGGGCAGCTGCTCCAGATATCGCCGTGCCGAAGGCACATTTCGCCCCGTGGCAAGAGTAAAGCTGCCGCCCAACATACAAAAGCGACGGATAGCCTCCAGATTTTCCGGCGGCAGACCGGTAGTGCCGGACAGCAGTGTATTATCCACATCGCTGACGACCAGCATACCCGCCATCGGTTTTTCTTTGCCGCATTCTGCTCTTTTCATTGGGCAGCCTCCTGCAAAAGCCCGCATTTGCGTACAAACGCGGTGAAATAATCCGGCAGCGGCGCATGAAAATTCATGTGCTGACCGGTGATCGGATGGGTAAAGGAAAGCTCGGCGGCGTGCAGACACTGACCGGCAAGCTCGGTGATGACGCGGCGCGGGCCATAAACCGAATCGCCGGCCAGCGGATGTCCGATCGAAGCCATATGCACGCGGATCTGATGGGTACGACCGGTTTCCAGCCGGCATTCGATCCACGAAAAGCCCCCGCTCTGTGAAAGAACGCGGTAATGCGTAACGGCATTTCGGCCGTCCTTCATACCGGCTTTCATCTTTTTACGGTCAGCGGGATCGCGGGCAATAGGCGAATCCACGGTGCCTTCCTCCACAGAAAAACCGCCGTAGCACACCGCATTGTAGACACGGGCAATGTGATGTCCTTCCAGCTGCGCCGCCAGGCCGGTATGGGCCTCGTTGGTTTTTGCCACCACCAGCAGGCCGCTGGTATCCTTATCGATGCGGTGAACGATACCGGGACGGATCTCGCCATTGATACCGGAAAGCTGTCCACGGCAATGCCAGAGCAGGGCATTGACCAGCGTTCCGTCCGGATTTCCCGGTGCGGGATGCACCACCATACCCTTGGGCTTATTGATAACCAGCAGAAAATCATCCTCATAGACCACATCCAGCGGAATATCCTGCGGGATCACGGCGATCTCCACCGGCTCGGGACGCTCCAATTCCACGGTATCCCCTGCGGCAACACGCAGACTTTTGGAAACCGTGCGTCCATTGCAGCGCACCGCTCCCTTTTCCATCAGCTGCTGCAGCGCACTGCGGGTCAGATCCGTCACACCCGCAAGCCACGCATCCAGACGGCTTCCGGCAGCCTCTGCCGGCACCACAAAGCGTTCTGCCTCATTCGGCATCGGGCATTTCCTCCGTATTTTCAGCGGACACGGCGTTTTTTTCGGCAGCGGGTACAACCGTGCCCTTCTTTTTCGCGCTGTATGCCTGGATCCTTTCGCTGAAAAGGATACCGATGAAAAGCAGGATACAACCTACCACGACAAAGCAATCCGCCACATTGAATACGGCGAATTCCATAAAAAGCACTTCAAAATAATCCACCACCACACCGTTGAGCACGCGGTCGATCAGATTGCCGATACCACCGCCCACGATCATGGCAAGGCTCCAGTGAACAAGGCCGTTTTCCGCCTTGCCCAACAGCAGAATACCCAGCATGACCAGCATGGCTGCCACCGTCACGCCGATGAGCAGTCCCTGCCTGCCGGCAAGCATACTGAAAGCCGCTCCGTCATTGAGCACATAGCGCAGCTGCAGCACGCCGGGGATCAAAGGAATGCTGCCCACCGGCAGCAATTCTGCTGTTGCCCACCATTTGGAAAGCTGATCCAGCACTACCATTGCAATGATGCTGAAAGCCGTCAGCCACATCATAAAGAAATCACACACCTTTCCCGCGCAGCACGCGAAAGATAATAAAGAAGGCGGCGCCCGGTCTGCCCCACTTATGCGGGAGCGGACACCGGACGCCGCTGAAACATTCCGAACTGATCAGGCCTCTGCACCGGCAGCGGCAAACAGATCCGCCTGAGGCTCTTCGGCAGGCGCGGCGGGCTCTTCCTGCACGGGAGGTGCGGGAGGCTCGGGCAGTGTGCTGAGGGATTCGATATGCTGACGGTACAGCGCAAGAATATTGTTCTTGAAGCGACCGACCTCTTCCTGCAGACGGGCCAGCTCCAGCTTTTCCTCTTCCAGACGCTGGGTGGTCTGCTCACAGACAGCCTGTGCCTTGATATCCGCCTCACGCAGGATCTGCGCGGCACGCTGGTTGGCCTCCTGAATCACATTCTCGCCCAGTCGCTGCGCGTTGAGCAAAGCTGCCTTCAGGTTGTTTTCATCCTTGCGGTATTCAGCCACCTTTTCGGCCAGCATATACAGCTTTTTCTCAATTTCCGCCTTCTCGCGCTCCATGGTCTCGACCTGATCGGCCACCTGTGCCAGAAAAGCGTCAACATCCTCGGTGTTGTAGCCGCGCATACCCTTATCAAAGGTGACAACGCGGATATCCTGTGCTTTCAGCATATCGAATCACATCTCCTTTTCCTTTATCTGCTTTATATCTGTTTGCTGTGTTTCGTTTAACCTGTAAATTTTTCCGCCGTCAGCCAGATGCGTCCTTTTTTGCTCAGGCCGCCGATCTCAAGGATGCGCCAACGGCCGTAGCCGCGCACCGAAAGGGTGTCCCCCTCCTCAAGGCCGGCGTGCTGCTGTGAAAGCGGCACATGGCACAGCGATACCGCACCCCGCACGATCAAAGCCGCGGCATCGGCACGGGAAAGATGCAGCAGCGAAGCCAGCACCGCATCCGCCCGCAGCGAGGGCACATTGATGCGCACCTCTTCGGTCTTTTGCTTCCAGCCGGCGCATTCGGAAAGTTCCGCCTGCTCTACACGGACAGAGAATCTGCCCACACCGCTCAGCTCATCCCGCACCACGGGAAGCATTTTTTCTTCCAGAAAGCATACGGCGGAATCTCCATCGGTGATGATATCGCCGATACACTCGCGTTTGAGACCCAGCCCCAGCAGCGCACCCAGATAATCCCGATGGGTTGGCAGCTGCGCCGCAGGCACGGTATGCCCCGGCTGCCAACAGGTGATACGCACTGCGGCAAGCGGGAAATCCTCCGGCGCAGGCGCTTCATCACCGCCGACGCCCAGATAACAGCGCTGGGCACCGTCAAAGCCGCCCCAGAAACAGGAGAACACATCCTCCTTGTTCAGCCGTGCTTCGGCCAGCACCCGGCCGCGCTCATCCAGAAACCCCAGAAAACGCCAGCCGCCGTAGCGGGCGTCTGCAGCCGCATCCTGTACCCGCCGGACCAGCAGCTGTTCCTCGGGGGTCTGCGGCGGAAGATAGCCCCGCAATTACTGCAGGAAGGCGCCGCTGCTCTCCAGTTCATCCAGCAGGTCGCCCACGATATCCACATTGAAAGGAGTGATGATGTAGGTGGAATTGGCCACGCGCTTCATCTCGCCGTTATTGGCATAGGCAACGCCGGACAGAAAATCCACCAGACGGCGGGAAACCTCTTTGTTGGTGGATTCCAGATTCAGCACAACCGTGCGCTTGGAATTCAGATGATCGGCAATGGTACTTGCATCGGCAAAGCGCTCCGGCTTGACCAGCACCACGCGCAGCTGGGTGGTGGTGTTGATATTCACGACCTTGTTTTTGCGGGAAGTGGTTTCCGGCTCAATGCGAACCCCCTGCTCCTCTTCGATATCATTGCGGCCGGCGATGTACTCTTCATCGTTTTCGTACTCATCCTCGCTGCCGGCATAGAAAAAGCCTTTCAGTTTGTTGACGAAACCCATCGTTGCTCCTCCTGTTTTATAACCCCTTTTGTCCGGGCCGCAGATCCGACCCGCCAAAACAGAGGCAATCGTCATTTTCGATATACATATTTATTATTGCTTTTTTGCTGGAAAAAGTCAAGGTGTGCACCGTTATTTCGGCAAAAAACCTGCGAAAAATCACAGAAGCTTGCCGTCAAACAGGTCGGTACCCTCCACGATGATCTCGTCGAACAGTTTCACCTCGTTGGGGCCGAGATCTTTATACCGGTCATCATCCGCATTCAGCGGTACCAGAAGATAGCTCTCCGTTTCAAAAATGGGCGTGATCCGGCGAAAGCGCACCAGCGTGCCGAATTTGATATATACCCCATGCTCGCCTTCGTCATTGATGTGCATGGCCGAGCGACTGATTCGAATGCCGTTGTAAGCGGCAAACTGTACCTCGGCTGCCTCAAAGCGCAGTGCAGAGAAGCTTTCCTCCATTTGTTCGCTGCGCAGCGTCACCACAACACGGCCATCACCATCCGGCTCACCCAGTGCATCCACCACCGCAGCAACGCCGGTAACACCCGCATCGGTAAAATTCAGCGTTACACTGCGTCCGACGGTAAAGCGGGCGGCATCCTGTGCCGAAACGGCACATATATAGTACCATCGGTAGCTGCCCACCATTTTGCCCACGGCGGGGGTCGCATCCCGCTGCCAGGTCTGTTCCAGTACATCCAGCTGCTGCGGAGCAAGCGACTGCACATATTCCGGCGTCAGGCCTTCACAGCCGTCCGCATCATAGAAAAAGTAGCCGGTGTGCGGCGCATAAACCGAGGCGATAGCCGCGCTTTGCGCTGCCTGTGCATCGTACTCCGTCTGCAGCTCGGCGAGCAGCGCTTCGTAATCCTGTTCGCGGCCAACGGCGATTCCCAGTTTGTTCAGCGAATAGTTCAATGAGCTGTGCACCGCATCAAGGCCTTCGAACCGACCGGTCTGCAGCACTTCGATATAATCATACAGATCATCGCTGACCTGTGTCAGGATCAGGTTGACATCAGTGCCGGCATTGACACCGTCCGTCTGCGCCTGCCGCAGCAAAGCGATCTCCTGGGAAAGCTGTGCAGCTGCATCAAAACTGCGGGCGGCATAGGCAGAATCAAACAGGCGGGCCACCTCGGTACCGGAGGAGACACGCTGCACATCCTTCACCGTATAGCTGACCACACCGGCGGTATCCTGCGGGATGACAGTCTCCTGCCGTACCACCACGCCGGAGGTGCTGATGCTGTCCGTCATGGTGACAGCACCCGCCGTCTGGGTACGGTAGGGCCGGTTGGAGAGATTCCACACCTGCACACCCAGATAAATAAGCGGCAGTATCACCAGCAGCCAGAGCCACGCTTTACTTTTTCTGCGTTTTGCTCCCTGTTCGTGCATAAAGCGTTCTCCTTTCCTCATTTTACACGGGATAACCCTTTTCGCGCAGCAGCTCACAGGCCCGCTGCAGCACATCGGCAGTCACATCCGGCTCGATCCACTGCACCTGCGGCATACGGCCAAACCATGTCAGCTGCCGCTTGGCATACCGGCGCGATGCACGCTTGAGTTCCTCGACACACTGTGCAAGCGGCGCGCTTCCTTCAAAATACGGAAAAAATTCCTTATAGCCGATGGCCTGTGCAGCAGTGGCATACTCGCCGCTGTTTCGCCAGACAGTTTCAGCTTCGGCAAGAATGCCCTGCGCCGCCATGTCATCCACCCGGTGATCGATGCGGTCATACAGACGCTGACGGTCGGCAAAGCGCAGACCGAGCACCGCTGCATCGTAGGGCGGCTGTTCGGGACGGGAGGCCGCCACCTGCTGCGACATGGTGGATCCGGTCTGCTCAAAAATCTCCAGTGCACGCAGTACACGCTTGACATTATTGGGATGAATCCCTGCCGCAGCCTGCGGATCCAGTGCATTCAGCCGTTCCCACATAGCCTGTGCGCCAAGGTTTGCGGCTTCCGTCTCCAACCGGGCGCGCAGCGCATCCACCGGGGGCTGATCCACAAAGCGTACACCGTCCAGCAGGCAGGAGATATAAAGCCCTGTGCCTCCCACGATCATGGGCACGCGCCCGCGGGCGGTGATCTCTTCGATCAGAATGCGGGCACGATCCACAAAATCCGCTACGCTGAAAAGCTGCGACGGCTCACAGATATCGATCAGGTGGTGCGGGATACCGGCAGTCTCCTGCGGAGTGACCTTGGCGGTGCCCACATCCAGACCGCGGTAGATCTGCATGGAATCGGCGGAGATGATCTCGCCGTCCAACCGCTGCGCCAGCGCCACACCCAGTCCGGTCTTGCCGCTGGCGGTGGGCCCGCATACCACGATAAGCCGCGGCTTTTTTTCATTAACCAAGTCTGCCAAATTGTTTCTCCAGTTCCTTGCGCGTGATGCGAAGTATCACCGGTCGTCCGTGGGGACAGAACGGCGGCACGCTGCCATCCAGAATATCCCGTGCCAGACGCAGCATTTCGGGATAATGCGTGGTATCACCGCCCTTGATCGCGGCACGGCAGGCGATGGAATGCAGCACCCACGCGGTTTTTTCCGCCAAAGGCTCCTTTTGGCCGGCGGCAAGGCGGGCGGCGATCTCCTGTACCAGATCCTCCACGCTTTCCACGCGGATATCGGCGGGAACCTCCCGCACCAGCACGCTGCGGCCGCCGAAATCATCCAGCGACAAGCCAATATTTTCCAGATAGTCCTGCTGGGCCAGAAGAGCGGTTTTTTCCTCAGCGGAAAGCTCCACTGTCACCGGCATCAGCAGAAGCTGGCCCGCCACACTGCCGTAGCCGGCGGCAAGGCCCTCGTAAATGATGCGCTCATGCGCGGCGTGCTTGTCGATGAAGCAAAGCTCCTCGCCGCGCTGCGCAAGAATATAGGTTTTGAACACTTCGCCCACAATGGTCAGATCATCACCGGGCGGCACCGCCGCAGAAACGGACGACACATCAGCGGTGTGCTTCGTTTGCTGTACGAAAGACTCTTCCGGCGCAGTCTGCGGCAAAGCAGTCTCCGCTTCGGGGGATACATCCCGCGGCATCTGCGCACCGGTATCAGCCGACTGCTGAACCGCGGGGGTTTCCTTCTCTTCCTGCTTCACAGGGCGCACGGCGGGGACATCGTCCTCATCCACCGTGATATCCAGCCCCGCAAAGGGATTACGGGTAAAGCCGCGCGCCGGGGCAGACGGACGCAGAAGATCCTCGGCGCGGGCGGGCGGGGTATCGATGCCGCTGTCGGCAACTTCAAGAGCATCCGGCTCGGGCGGAGAAAAAACAGAATCGATGCTGCGGGACTTTACCGCGGCGGGATGGGGCTGCGGCACGGTGATTGCCGGGGCCGCGGCCGGCTTCGGATCCGCAGCAGCCTTCACCGGCTGCTGCACCGCAGACTCCGGCCGCTTCGGCGCAGCAGACCGGTCATCCGTCTCCTGCAGCGGCAGCGTAGAAAAGCTTACCTGCACGCCCTGCGGCTGCTGTTTCTTTGCAGCGGCTTTTTCGCTGTCCAGCGAAAGGGAACCGGAAAGCCCGTCCGCCTTCATGACCGCATTCTTGACGCCGCGGTAAATCACATTGAAAACATCGCTTTCGCGGGCAAAACGCACCTCAGTCTTGGCAGGATGGACATTGACATCCACCGCTCCGGCCGGAAGCTCCAACATCAGTACACAGCCGGGGAAGCGCCCGCCCATCAGCAATCCGCGAAAAGCATTTTCCAGCGCGGCGATCATGGTGCGGCTTTTCACATAACGGCCATTGACATAAAAATACTGCATACTCCGGCTGGCACGGGCAGCACGCGGCGGCGCGACAAGGCCGCTGATGCGCATACCGCTTTCGCTGTACTCCACCGGCAGAAGCTCACGGGCATAATCCCGCGGGAAAAGTGCATGAGCGGCGCTGGCAAGCCTGCCGTCGCCTGGGGTGAAGAACTGCTCCTTGCCGTCCCTGACGAAACGGAAAGCGATTCCGGGATGAGAAAGCGCCAGATTCTCCACCACATCCTGCACAAAGGTTGCCTCGCTGGAATCCTTTTTCAGGAATTTCATGCGGGCGGGGGTATTGTAGAAAAGATCCCGCACCGTGATGGTGGTGCCGTCGGCCCGGGCATCCTCCTGCAGCGAGAGCTCCTCACCGCCGTGGATGGTATAACGCCAGGCGGTCTCCTCCGCTGCAGGCTTGGAGAGCATACTCACCCGCGCCACACTGGCCACACTGGCCAGCGCTTCACCGCGGAAGCCCAGCGTATGGATGGCGGCAAGGTCATCCTCACACGCGATCTTGCTGGTGGCATGGCGCACAAAGGCATTGTGCATATATTCCGGTTCGATGCCGCATCCGTCATCGCGGATCTCGATAAGTGCGATACCGCCGCCGGCGATTTCTACCTCAACGGAGGAAGCACCGGCATCGATGGCATTTTCCACAAGCTCCTTGACCACGGAAGCGGGGCGCTCCACCACCTCGCCCGCGGCGATCAGCTCTGCGGTATGTTTATCCAGAACACGGATCTCTGCCATAAAGGGATCTCCTTTTGCGGTTTATTTCAGGTTATTTTTCAGCTGGTAGAGGAAATTCAGCGCCTCCAGCGGGGTAAGGGTATCCACATCCAGTTCCCGCAGCTTACGGACGGTATCATCATCCGCCACAGCGGGCTGGAATTTTTCGTAATTGGTAAAATCCAGCTGACGGTTGGCCTCGGTCAGATCGGGCGCAGCGGCCACCAGCGCCTTGAGCACCTTTTTGGCGCGGTTGATGATGGGCTGGGGAATACCGGCCAACTTGGCGACCTCGATGCCATAGCTGTCATCCGCCGGACCGGGCACGATGCGTCGCAGGAAAGTGATATCATCCCCGCGTTTTTTGACGGCGATGTTGTAGTTGCGCACACCGTCCAGCTCTTCGGCCAGCGCGGTCAGTTCATGGTAATGGGTGGCAAACAGCGTTTTGCAGCCGATGCCGTTTTCCTTGTCCGCGATATGCTCCACCACGGCGCGGGCGATGCTCATGCCGTCAAAGGTGGAGGTGCCGCGGCCGATCTCATCCAGAATGACAAGACTGCGGGAAGTGGCATTTTCCAGGATCTCCGCCACCTCGGTCATCTCCACCATGAAAGTGGACTGGCCGGCGGAAAGATCATCCGATGCACCCACGCGGGTGAAGATGCGGTCCACCACGCCCACGCGGCAGCTCTTTGCCGGCACAAAGCTGCCGATCTGCGCCATCAGTGCAAGAATGGCAGTCTGGCGCATATAGGTGGATTTGCCCGCCATATTCGGGCCGGTGATGATCAGCATACGGTCATCGCCGCAGTTGGCCAGCGTATCGTTGGGCACAAACCGGCTGCCGGTGAGCATTTTTTCCACCACAGGGTGGCGGCCCTCCACAATGTGCAGCACATCGCTGTCATCCACTGTCGGGCGGACATATTTATTCTTTACCGCCACCTGTGCAAGGCTGGCGATCACATCCAGACGGGCAACGCCGGCAGCGGTGCGCTGGATGCGGGCAAGCTCTGCACCCACGGATTCCTGCAGACGGGCAAAAAGCTCGTGCTCCAGCGTCAGCAGACGCTCGTTTGCACCAAGGATCCGGTGCTCCAGATCCTTGAGCTCCTCGGTGATAAAGCGCTCACCGCCGGTAAGAGTCTGCTTGCGGATAAAGGTATCCGGCACCATGTGCAGGAAGGAATTGGTCACCTCAATGTAATAGCCGAATACCTTGTTGTAGCCGGTACGCAGCTTGGGGATGCCGGTCTCCTCGCGCAGGCGGGCCTCCATGGCGGCAAGCACGCTGCGGGAATCCTTGACCAGTGCGCGCAGCTCGTCCGCCTCGGCATTGTAGCCGGCACGAATGACACCGCCCTCCTTGAGAGTGGCTGGAGCATCGGGGTCAATGGCAGCCTCAATCAGGGCACGCACATCCTCCAGCGGATCGATGGAGGCATACAGGGCGCGAAGCTCCTCCCCTTCAAAGCCGGCGAGCACCCCGCGCAGACCGGGCAGCTGTGCTGCCGCAGCAGCCAGCGAAAGCATATCCTTGGGGGTGGCGCTGCCGTAGATGACACGGGTCATCAGGCGTTCGATATCGTATACGCCGCGCAGTGCTTCGATGATATCGGCGCGGGCAACATTATCCGCAGCCATATTCTGCACGCTTTCCAGACGGCGGTTGATCTCAGCCACATCGATGAGCGGCTGTTCCAGCGTGCGGCGCATCAGACGCTTGCCCATGGCGGTGGCAGTTTCATCCAGCACCCAGAGCAGCGTGCCCTTCTTTTCGCGGCCGCGCATGGTCTCGGTCAGTTCCAGATTGGCACGCGCCACACCGGAAAGCTGCATATACTGATTCTGGCTGTAGTTTTCGATGGTCTTCAGCCGCTCCATGCCGTGCTTCTGGGTATCCTTTAAGTAAGCCAGCAGACCCGCGATGGCCCGCTGCACCGGCAGACAATCCGCCACGCCGGCATCCCGGAGAAGATCCTGACCAAACTGCGCCGCCATAACGGCAGCAACCTCCTGCGTGCCGTAAATCTCCTCCTCCAGCACCTCGGCAGAACAGCCCAGCTGGCGCTTCATGTATGCAGTGACGGCGCCGCAATCCAGCAGTGCCGGGTTGAAAATCACTTCGCTGGGCCAGAAGCGGCCAAGCTCGGCCAGCAGGACATTCTGGCGGTCCGCTTCGGGAATGACCGTGGTGCGGATGACGCCGGTGGAGACATCCGCAAAGCAGATGCCGCCCTCGCCCTCCTTTGGCAGCCAGATGCTGGCGATATAGTTGTTGCGGTCATCCCGCAGCATACAGCTTTCGATGACGGTGCCCGGCGTGATGACCCGGATGACATCCCGCGTGACAAGCCCCTTGGCAAGGGCCGGATCCTCCATCTGCTCGCAGATAGCCACCTTGTAGCCCTTGGCGATCAGGCGCGCCACATAGCTTTCGTAGCTGTGGAACGGCACGCCGCACATGGGGGCGCGCTCTTCCAGACCGCAGTTGCGGCCGGTAAGGGTCAGTTCCAGCTCGCGCGATACCAGAATAGCATCGTCGAAGAACATTTCGTAAAAATCACCCAGCCGGAAAAACAGGATGTGATCCTTGTGCTGCTCTTTGATTTTAAGATATTGCTCCATCATGGGGGAAAGATCCGCCATGCCAGCTCACCGCCTTGCTAAAAAATTCGGGGATATAAAACCGGAAAAGGAGCTGCCGCACTTTTGGATGCGGCAACTCCGGCTTCGGGTCGCTTCAGTATACGCAGAGCCGCCTTTTAATGGCAGCCGCCGCAGGTGGAGCAGCTGCCGGTGCAGCCGTGGGGTTCTTCCACCAGCATGGGATCCTCGCCATTGCAGGCAGCGGTGATGATGGCGTTGATGTAAGCCAGAACGGTATCCATACCGGTCTTGGCCTCATTGTAGTTGGCCATGCAGGGGTTCTCCATGATGGCGGTGTACATATCGCTCAGCTTGCGGTTGAGCGCCTCGGTCTTGGCGGGGTCGGCGTTCTCGTCGGCCATGGCCTGCTGCAGCTCCAGCTTGACCAGATTGAATTCGCCGATGGCATCCTGCAGGGCCTGATCCTCGTCATTCTGCTGACGGGCATGGGCATAGTACAGGAAAGCTTCCTCCTTCTGCATCTGGGCGGCAGCCTCTTTAAACAGAGTGATTGCATCTTTCATATTGGAAATCTCCTCCAAATTGTAAATTGTTATTTCACAGCTGCCGCAGCAATGCGGCGGCTTGTTTTGCAGTATTGTTTTCCGTCATTTGTTCGGGCACGGCAGCACCCGTTTATGCCTCCCGTACCACGCGGTGTTCCTCGACCCCCATAATGACCGTAGATGCGGCAGCGGCGCCGCGCAGGATCAACCGTGCCTTCGGACGGGTGAAAACCAATCCGTTCACCACATTTCCGTTTCCTTCCAGTACGACATCGCCATCGGCAATGTTCCCCATCAGGATATTCTCGTCACCGCAAACGATCACGGACTCCCGGGATGAATTTTCAAACACATTGTTCAGGATCCTGTTTTTCTTCCCGCTCAAATACAGTCCAACAGCAGAGCCACGAATGACCTGCCTCTCCGAATTGGAAACCGCGTCCGCACTGTAATACCAGAAGGTACCCGGACAATCCACAAGATTACCACTGAAAAGAGACCTGTCGAAATTTTTCAGCAGTACCGCTGCCGGAATTTCGTCTTTGATGTGGTTACATCCGCAGTTACGCACAAAATGCGTATCCGTAATACTTGCAGTATGCAGAAAAGCCCCTGTTCCCCAAAAGCCGTAGGAAGGATTATCTGCCACTATACATCTGTGAAACCGTGCGTAGTAAGATGCTCTTGGCGCAAAATAAATTCCGACGCAGCAGCCATCCACATTGATCTTGTTAAAATCGCAGGCATCGATCTCACTTCGCTCTGCCATGGATACACCGACAGCCAGACCGCAGCAGGAGATTTTCCTGAAATCTCCCTGATCCACCCGTTCGCCGCCGAAATAGAGTCCCGCAGAAGCCCACGGCTGCACCGGATCAAACATTCCGCGCGTATCCATCCCCACAATATCGCCCTGAATCCCAATATCGTGAACCATACACCCTGCAGGAAGACCGCGGGACCCGATCATGACCGCCGGATGTCCATGTCCCTTCAGGCGGAGCTTGGAGCCGAATCCCGTTTCAAAAACGCCGTTGGGATCCAGATTGTACGCCCACACCTCACCGGCAAGCCGGGTGGAAGGAACGTCGATCAAAACCGGAGCTTCCACTGTGTATTCACCGGCGGGAACAAACACGGCTCCGCCATGCTCGCTTTTTTTCTCAAGCTCGCAAGTGATGTCAGCTGCGTTTTTCATTCATTTTGTCCTCTGTAATTTTTACAGGATAACCGGTCTTTTTCGCCCGGTGCCGAACAACAGCTTTATTATACCACAAATCCATCAAAATGTGGATCATTTCCGGATATTTTCTTACCGACCCCTCAAATTTACGCCAGCTCGCCTGTCAGCATGGAAAGCCGTGCGCCGGTGATACGCACCGGGGTGAATGTCCCGGTCAGTGCGGCGGCTTCCACACCCTGCGGCAGCGCAAACTGTACCAGCGTATTGTCATCCATACGGCCGGCAAGCGTACCGGCGGCGCGGCCCTCGCCCTCCACCAGAACGCGCTGCACGCTGCCCACACGGGCCTGCATCATCGGCTCCAGCAGCTCTTCCTGCTGCTTTTGGATGGCGGCAATGCGCTGCGCCTTTTCCTCATAGGGAGTGGGATCAGGCAGCTCTGCGGCTCTGGTGCCGCCGCGCTTTGAGTAGATGAAGGTGAACAGCTGCATATACTTCACCTCGCGCAGCATCGAGAGGGTCTCTTCGAAATCCTGCTGCGTTTCGCCGGGGAAGCCCACGATGATATCGCTGGAAAAGGTGACCCCCGGCAGCTTTTCGCGGGCGTAACCGATCAGCTCCAGATACTGAGCGCGGGTATAGCGGCGGTTCATCTCCTTCAGAATGCGGTCGCTGCCGCTTTGCACCGGCAGATGCAGATGGGGCGCCAGATGCTCGGGATGCGCCGCAATGGTATCGATCAGCTTGCGGGTGGCATCCTTGGGGTGGCTGGTCATAAAGCGCAGGATGTAATCGCCGGGCACGGCGCAAAGCTGCTCCAGCAGATCGGAGAAATCCACGCTCTCCTCCAGCCCCTTGCCGTAGGAGTTGACATTCTGTCCCAGCAGGGTGATCTCCTTATACCCCTGCTGCACCAGCGCGGTGAATTCCCGCAGTACATCCGCAGGGCGGCGGCTGCGTTCGCGGCCGCGCACATAGGGCACGATGCAGTAGCTGCAGAAATTATCGCAGCCGTACATGATGGGCAGGAACGCCTTGAAGCCGGAGTTGCGCTCGGCGGGCAGCTCCTCCACGATATCGGTGCGCTCGTTGGGCGGGCACAGCAGCCGCTTGCCGCCGGAGAGCTTCTCATACAGCAGCTGCGGCACCAGATCGATGGAGTTGGGACCGAAGGTCATATCCACAAAGGGATAGCTGGCGCGGAATTTTTCCACCACATCCGCCTGCTGCACCATGCAGCCGCACACCGCGATGATCAGGCGGGGGTTCTTCTTTTTCAGCGCCTTGAGTGCGCCGATGTTGCCAAACACCCGCTGCTCGGCGTGCTCGCGCACGGCGCAGGTATTGAAGATGATGAGATCGGCATCCTCTGTGGTATCGGTGGAGGCAAAGCCCACCCCCGCCAGCACGCCGCGCAGCAGCTCGCCGTCATTCACATTCTGCTGGCAGCCGAAGCTGTGCAGATAAAGACGGGGCGTGCCGGGATAAAATTCCAGAATGCGGCGCGCAAGCTCCACATCCGGATGATAATTCAGATATTGTACCTTGTTCTGCACGGATATTTTCCTCTGATTCCTGTATAGTATTCCGGCATCATCTGCGTGCCGTCTCCGCCGTGGCCCTGTGCCGGCAGCGTTTCAAAGATATTGCTGACGGTTTCCGGCACCTCCGGATGCAGGCCCTTTTCCTCCGCCGCTGCGGAAGTCATTTGTCTAAGCAATTCAGTATACCATATTTTGCGCCTGCGGTAAACCTTTTGGCGTGAAATTCCTTTCTTTCCCGGCAGAAAAGCTCTCAGTATATCCGGCGGAAGCGTCCCGGCGTCATGCCGGTGACGGTGCGAAAATACCGGACAAAATAGTTGGCATCGGAAAAGCCCGTGCGCAGGGCGGTCTCCTCCACCGAAAAGCCCAGCAGCAAAAGCTCTCTGGCTTTTTCCACCCGGAACCGCAGCAGATACGCCAGCGGCGGCTGCTCATACACCCCCGCAAAGGCACGGCGGAAAGCCGATACGCTCATGCCGCACGCCTGCGCCAGCTGCTCCAGTGTGATCTTTTCCGGATAGCGGTTTTCGATTATCCGCAGCGCAGGCAACGTGCGGCTGTAGGCGGCGGGATCCGCTGCGCTGACGGCGCCCTCCGCCAGAATATCTGCCAGCAGCGCCAGCAGCCGGGCACGGGTCTGCATCTGAAACCCCGGACGGCGGCGGCTCCACACCCCCACCAATTCCTCCAGCCTTGCCGTGCACAGGGCAAAATTCCGTGGCCGGATCACCCATATCCCCTTTTCCGTCACCCATGGCGGCAGCGTTTTCTCATCGCCCAGAAAATTTACCGTATAGTGCTCAAAGCGTTCATCCCCCTGCCAGTACAGCGTATACGCCGCAGCCGCGGGGATCACCGCGGCATCGCCCGCCCGCAGCAGGATGCGTCTGCCGTCGGCAAAGCAATACTCGGCCATTCCGCTCAGCACGCACACCAATCCGTGCATCCGCCGGCCGCACCGGTAAATATCCACCCGCCGCTGCTCCAGAGCATAGCGGTGTGCCAGCACAACTTCTGTCACAGAAACATCAAAATCCCGTACTGCCGAAAGCTCCATATCCCGGTCTCCTCTGCTTAAAATCTTCTGATCATTTTATGCTATTTTTGCACATTTCCTTTCTTTTGTCAATTCTGTATTTCTGGTATAGTGAAGTTGTAAAAATCACCGCAAGGAGGTTCCGCCATGAATTACTGTCCGACTGTCGCCATCGTCCCATTGGGACACTACGTATACTTCCAGCAATTTGAAGGGCTTTATCAAGAGCTTTCCCAAAAAGCTGCCGCTTTCGCCGAGCACTTTGATGCATCCACCAACGTCATTGTCACCGATTACGTGGATACGGTGGATGCCGCCATCGCCACGGCCCGCGATCTGAAAGCCAAAGATGTGGACGGCATTTTTATGCTGCTGACCACCTATCTTCCCTCCGCGCTGGCCGCCCCCTTTGCCCGGTACCTGGATGTACCGCAGATCCTCGTCGCCGTGCAGCCGCTGGCACATCTGGATTACAAACACTGCACCACCTATATGCAGCTCGCCAATGACGATGTCTGTGCCATGCCGGAGATCAGCGGCGTATACGCCCGGCTGGACCGCACCGTGCCGCCCTGCATCGTCGCCGCCGACTGCCAGCAGGATTCCCTGCGCCGCGAGGTGTGCAGCTGGCAGCACGCCATCGCCGCCAAAGCCGCCTTCAAATACCAGAAATTCGGCTATCTGGGCCACACCTACGAAGGTATGTACGATATGCACACCGACCCCACCGCCTTTTATGCCACCTTCGGCGCCCATGTACAGATGCTGGAGATGTGTGAACTGGCCGCACTGACAGAGGCAGTTGCTCCGGCAGCTCTTGCGGAAAAAACGCAGTGCATCCTTGACACCTTCTCCATTCAGGATCCCTCCGTCGATCCGCTGACCGACCATGTGCAGCCGGAGGATCTGGCGTGGTCGGCCCGTATCGCCTGTGCGCTGGACGCCCTGATCGAAAAACACGGTCTGCGAGCACTGGCTTATTATTATAAAGGCGAAGCCGGCAACCTGTACGAGCGCATCGGTGCCGCCATGATCGTCGGCAATACCCTGCTGACCAGCAGCGGTACACCGCTCGCCGGTGAGGCGGATCTGAAGACGGCCGCCGCCATGCTGATCCTTCACGCCCTGGGCGGCGGCGGCAGCTTTGCCGAGATCCATCCTTTTGACGTGACGGAGGATTGCGTTCTCGTCGGGCATGACGGTCCTCACAATATCGCCATCAGCCACGGCAAGCCCGTGCTGCGCAAGCTGAAAAAGTACCACGGCAAGGCCGGCAGCGGCATCGGTGTGGAATTCAGTCTGCGCACCGGCCCCGTAACGCTGCTGAGCATCACCTACCTCGGCAACGGTCGCTTCAAGATGGTGGCGGCCAGCGGCATTTCCGTGCCGGGGGATATTCCGCAGACCGGCAATACCAATACCCGTGTGCAGTTCCCCATGCCCGTCACCGAATTCCTGCGCCGCTGGTGCGAAGCAGGCCCCACCCATCACTTTGCGCTGGGCACCGGGGATCTGACGCCCGAACTGCGCAAGCTGGCGCGCATCATGGATATCGATCTTGAGGTGATCGGGTGATCCCCACACCGCTTTTCTCTCAAATAAACCGGAAAGGATGACCGTATTATGCTGGATCAAGAATTTCTCACCCCCGCAGACTGGTGCCGCGGCACGGACTTCTGGATGCTCAACGACAAACTGGATGAGGATGAGCTGCGCCGTCAGCTGCGGGATATGCGCGCACAGGGCGTGGGCTGCGTCATCGTGCGCACCTATATCGGTCTGCGCTCGGATTACCCCGGCAAAGACTGGATGGAAAAGATGCACGCGGTGGTGGACGAGGCCCGTGCCGTCGGCATGAAGCTTTTTATGCAAGCCGGTTACATGCCGGAGGCCGTCATCGGTCTGCCGGAAAAATTCTCGCTGGGCGATATCCGCTGCTATCCCGCCGGATGCGGCGAAGGCCGGGTGCTGGATACCCACAACGGCGTGGATTACTGCCTGGTCTCCTCCCGCACGATCCTGGATATGCTCTCGCCGGAGGCTTGCGCCTTTTATGTGCAGCAAAGCTACGAAAACATGTGGCGGGATTTCAAGGATGAATTCGGCAAGACCATCATCTCCCTGTGGGTGGATGAGCCCAGCTTTGCCAAAACCTCGCTGCCGTGGACGGAGGGACTGCCCGCCGCCTACCGTGAGCTGTGGGACGAGGACCTCCCCATGGAAAAGCTTCACCTGCTTTTCATCGACGGCGAGGGTGACCGTCTGCTGCGCCTGCGCTACTGGCGCACGGTGCTGCACCTTTTGAAAAATGCCTATTTCCGTTCGGTGCAGCAGTGGGGCAAAGAAAACAACATCCTGTTCAGCGGGCATCTGATGCAGGAAGATTACATGGACACGCAGATCTTCTCCACCGCCTTTACCATGCCCCTTTACAAATACTTCGATATCCCCGGCATCGATTTTCTCACCGCCGAAATGAACTGGCGGCACGGGCGCATCAACCCGGAGAAACGCTTTTTCTATCAGTGGTCACACCATGGCTCTTACGTGACGCCGCTGCAGTGCACCTCTGCGGCGCATCAGGCGGGGCAGAATGTGATCCTTGCCGAGATGTACGGCGTCAGCACCGAAAATCTGGGTCTGCGTGACCAGAAAGCCATGTTTGACCACTTCGCCTCCCTCGGCATCAACCACCGCAGTGTTCACGGCATCTTTTACTCCCTGCGGGGCCGCGGCAAGCGCGCCTTCCCGCCGCACGTCAACAGCTACCAGCCCTACTGGCCCAAATACCGGATGCTGACGGATACTGTCGCCCGGGAAAGCGCCTTCCTGCGGGCGGGTAAACCGGTAAAGGATATCCTGCTGCTGCACCCCATCGAAACCGGCTTCTCTCTTTTCCACGGGCAGACGCGGGACGGCGTCCGCCACAACGAAACGCTGCGCCGCTATGATACCGGCTTCTGCCAGACGGTGCGCGCCATGGTGGGGATGCAATTCAATTTCGAGCTGGGTGACGAGGACACCATCGCCCTGATGGGGCGTATTGAAAACGGACAGTTCCACGTGGGCGAAATGGCCTATTCCACCGTCGTGCTGCCGGATATGCACTATCTGCGTGCCTCCACCCTGGCCCTGCTGCAGCAATTCATCACCGCCGGCGGCAATGTGGTCATACTGGGCGGTGCGCCGCACACACTGGATACCGGCTGTTCCTGCGGTGCGGATGCGCTGGCGGGTGCGCAGTTCGTCCGCAGCATCAGCGCCCTGAAAAACGCCCTTACCGCCGCCCCCCGACGCTATTGGTTTGAAAAAAGAGATGACGACACCGGCGTGCAGATCCTATGCCGTCAGGACGCCGGCGACCTCCTCTTCTTCCTCGCCAACGGTGACTACAGCCGCGGCGCCGCCGGCAAACTGACGGTTCCCGGCAGTTGGGAGGCACAGCTCTTTGAGCCGCTACACGGCAGCATCACCGCCGCCCCCGCCGTACAGGAAAACGGCGTCACCCGTGTGCCGGTGGAGCTGACCGAGGGTGGCAGCCGTATGCTGCGTCTGCGCCCGGGCAAGGCCGCCGCCCCTGTGCCTGCGGCGGCAGCCGTTCGTCTGGCCATGCCCGACGGCTGGCGCTTTGCCCGTGAAAACGAAAATGCGATGGTGCTGGAAATGTTCCGCTTTGCCCGTGACGGCGAGGAGCTGAGCGAACTCACCTTCCCCGTGCTGAGCATTCAGGAACAGCTTTTGCAGGAAGGGTATCATGGCGATCTTGTGCTGGAGACCCGGTTCCGTCTGGAAAAGGAGCTGAGCGGCCTGCAGCTCGTGACAGAGCGTCCCGAGCAGCAGACTCTGCTGCTGGACGGGCAGCCGCTGGACAACACCCCGAACGGCAGCTACCGCTGCTTCGCTTTTGAAACCCTTCCGCTGCCCGCCCTTGCCGCCGGGGAACACACCCTGACCGTCCGCCGGCATTTCGAGCCGATGCGCAAGCCGACCTCCTCCGTGACATCGCTGTTTGAGGATTTGGGCGGCGTGATGCTGGAAGCCATGATGCTGATCGGCGATTTTGCGGTGCACGCCGCACCGGAACCGGCGATCGAAGGCTGTATCCGTCTGAATGACGATATGATTCTGGGCGATGAGGACACCGTCTGCGGTGATGAGCTTGTCTGCCGCGGTTATCCCTTCTACGCCGGCACCATGCTGCTGGAAACCACCGTCACCCTGCCGGAACATGTGAAAAACGCAAGATTCTGTCTGGAAGGTCTGCACGCTGCGGCGGCGGAAGTGTTCCTGAACGGAGAGAGCTGCGGCATGCTGGCGTGGGCCCCCTACAGTGCGGCACTGAAAAACGCCAAACCCGGAAAGAACACGCTGAGCATCCGTCTGTACGGTACGCTGCGCAACCTGCTGGGCCCGTGGCATCGGCCGGTGGGCGAAATCGGTGCCTGCTGGGGCGGTTACGATGTACCGGATCAGCCGTGGCTGGGCAGTCTGGCACATGAAAATGACCAGCGCTACCCCGACTGGCACCTTGACCGCACACCGGATCGTCCCGGCTGGACGGAGAGTTATCTGCTGGTGCCCTTCGGCGTGGTAAAGCCCACACTGGAATGGGATCCGGAATAATCCGCCGGTTTCGGACAAAATGCAAACCCGGTTTCCCAAAAACGCCCTGCTCCCGTTGAGCAGGCAATCATAAAACAAAAAATCTCCGCAGGACCATCACCTGCGGAGATTTTTCTTTGCTGCGCACGCACAGCCGGGCTTATCCCATACAGCGGCGCACATTTTACAAAATTATTCAATTCGATATCGCCGGTATCCGTAATGATCTCGCATCTGCCGCCGTCCACGGTTTCGGGCACATCCACATCGCCGGTATTCGTATCGATGACGAACATCTTATTGGAAAGCAGACTTCCGGTGACATCTCCCGTATCTGTTTTCACGCTGATCGCGGCGGCATCACAGCCGTCGAATGTGACATCACCCGTGCTTCTTTCAATGAAAAAGCTTTCTTCTGCAACGACGTTACCCAGAGAGATATCGCCTGTATTTCCGTCTGAAACAACACGCCCGCACACAACATCTCTCAGATGCACTTCGCCTGTCGATACCCCAACGGCAAGATCACCCGTGCAGCAGCTCGCCGTCATTCACATTCTGCTGGCAGCCGAAGCTGTGCAGGTAAAGACGGGGCGTGCCGGGATAAAATTCCAGAATGCGGCGCGCAAGCTCCACATCGGGGTGATAATTCAGATATTGTACCTTGTTCTGCACGGATATTTTCCTCTGATTCCTGTATCGTATTTCAAACTTTTTCAGGATAACGCACCGCGGCTTCGCCAAAGGGCCTGCCGCGGCGTGTTACCTTTTGCGGACTTTTGTTTCTGAATAATTTAGTATACCATATTTTACGGCTGCGGTAAACCTTCCGAAGCAAAATTCATCAATATATTTGCAAAAGGAACAATTTGCAAAACAACCACACTTCTTTTCTGTGAGATGGCGCACACATCAAAAAATATGTGGTTTTGTTTCCTGCAGAACACCAAAAAGAACTGAAAGCCAGTTTTCATTTGTGCGGTTTGCTGTTATAATGGGGATAACAGATCTTTTCCTTCCCATTCAATTTAAAAAGGAGAACCGCCATGAACAGCACCGAACGCGTACGCAATGTCATTCTCGGCAAGCCCGTTGACCGTCAGCCCATCTACGGCTGGGTCGCCGCCAATCTGGAAAAGCCCATCAGGGAAAAATGGGGCTCTGTCGAAGCCTTTGAGGATCTTTACGAATTTGATATCGCCCACATCTTCGGCGGGCCGCACCCCTATGACGAGGAGCTTCTGGACCGTCTGCGCAACGACGAGGAGGAGATGACCCCCGAGCTGCTGCTGGATGTGGATTTCTTCACCGATCCCGACAACATTGCAGCCTATCAGAATATTGAGGATGCCGTCAAATTTCACAAGGAGCGCGGCCGCTTCTGCTATGTGCAGACCCCCGGCTTCTTCGAGCCGTTCAACGGCGTATTCGGCATCGAAAACCATCTGCTGTATCTGGCCATGTACCCCGATGAGCTCAACGAGCTTTACCGCCGTCAGGCTGAATGGACGCTGCGCTTTATCGACCACTGTGTGGAGCGCGGTGTGGACATGATCCACTTTTCCGACGACTGGGGCAGCCAGAACAGCCTGCTCTTCAACCCGAAGCTGTGGTGGGAGATCGTCTTCCCCCACATGAAGAAGGTGGTGGACTATGCCCACAGCAAGGGCGTGTTCGCCAGCCTGCATTCCGACGGCTGCGTGGCCAGCGTAGCGGACGGTATCGCCGAGATCGGCTTTGATGTGGTACATCCCTGGCAGGAA
This sequence comes from Oscillospiraceae bacterium, assembly GCA_017472965.1. Taxonomy (GTDB): domain Bacteria; phylum Bacillota; class Clostridia; order Oscillospirales; family Ruminococcaceae; genus UBA1762. The sequence continues at coordinate 30,875 of JAFUNR010000009.1, forward strand.
AATGCCGGCATGGGCCACGACCTGTATCTGGAAAAATACGCGGATAAATTCGCCATTCTGGGCGGCATCTGCGTGCAGTCCGCCATCGGTCTGCTGCCGCAGGAGCAGCTGGGCGAGGAGATCCGCCGCGTTTTCAACAATCTGCGCGGCAAGCGCTGGATCTGCTGCACCTCACACTTTGTGCAGGATCACTGCAGCATCGAGGATCTGACCTTCGCTTACGACCTGATCTACAAGCTGGCACGGGAATAAGCCCGCTGGGAAAGGACACACGGCATGAACACCTCCGGCCTTCCGGTCCGCTCAGCCAAAGAGAACTTTTTCAAGGATACGCCTTTATTCCAGAATGCCGTCACCTGCCGGCAGCTCTACACGGACGAGATCGGACTGTCCGATCTGCATTTTCACGATTTTATCGAGGTGAGCATCGTCACGGAGGGCGCCGGGATCCACCGGATCTTCAACAGTGAGCTGGAATGCGCCAAGGGAGATATCTATATCCTGAACACCGGTGTACCGCACGGCTATTTTGCCCGCAGTGAAAATGAGTGCCCGACCGTCTGCAATCTGCTGTTCGATGCCGGCAGCTGGTTTCATCATGCGGAGGCCCGCCCGGATGACCCGCACTTCTGCTACGGCATTTTCCAAAGCAACCCGCCGTTTTCCTATGCGGTGCTGACCCCTGATGTGCTGGATGATGTGATGCATCTGTATCACTCCATCGAGCAGGAGACCGATGCCCGACGCGCGGACTGGCTCGATGCGGTGCGCTCCTACCTGACGCTGCTGCTGGTCACAGTAGGCAGATATGTCAACCGCGCCGAGCAGACGGCTGCGCTGCACAGGAACTGGTTTCTTGTGTCTGCAGCCATCCGGATGGCTGCGGAGCACATCGGCGAGCCGGATGTGACGCTTGGCGATATCGCCGCATCGCTTCACATCAGCAAATCCTATCTGAGCCGGCTTTTTCACCGGATCACCGGCACGGCGTTTTCCGAATATATGCTGCATTCCCGCCTGCAGCGTGCGCAGCGGCTTCTGCGGGAAACGCAGCTTTCCAACGCGGAGGTCGCCGCTGCCTGCGGCATGCGGGACATTCAGGGCTTTTACCGGCTTTTTAAAAGCGAGACCGGCATGACACCGCACAGCTTCCGCCGCATGCATACCGAAAACGCATCTGCTGCCGCCGCGGCTCATACCGCGATGCTGCTGGAAAAGCTCTGTGCCGCAGTGCAGCACGGCCGCATTCAGGAGATGGACGATGCCCTGCGGCAGGCGCTGCAGCAGCCACTCTCCGCCGAAGAGATCCTGCGCGGCGGTCTGCTGCCGGGCATGAGCATCATCGGGCGGCGCTTTCGCAGCAATGAGGTTTATATCCCCGAGGTGCTGCTTGCCTCCCGCGCCATGAATCATGCGCTGCAGCAGCTGCAGCCGCTGCTGATCGGCTCGCCGCAAAAGCGCAGCGACCGCATTTGTATCGGCACGGTGCAGAGCGATCTGCATGACATCGGAAAAAACCTTGCCCGCATCATGCTGGAAAGCAAGGGCTTTGATGTGATCGATCTGGGCGTGGATGTTGCACCGGAGGTTTTCATTCGCACGGCACTGGAACAAAACTGCCGGCTGATCTGCTGCTCTGTGCTGCTGACCACCTCCATGAATTCCATGGCCGCGCTGGTACAGCTGGCCGACCGGATGCAGGTTCGCGACCGCTTCAAAATACTGGTGGGCGGTGCCCCCGTCACCGAGGATTTCTGCCGCCGGATCGGCGCGGATCTGTACGCCGCCGACGCCACCACCACCGCCGAGCTGGCCGAGGCCTTTTTCGACGGGGAATGAGCGCAGGATGCCGGTAAATGCACCAAAGCAGTGAATAATCTGAAGCAGTACAAAAACAGCAGGCCTTGGTTGGCTTGCTGTTTTTGTACTGCTATGATAGAATGAAAGCGGTAAATCCGAATTCAACTAACCGACGAGGTGATATAATGCTACAAATTGCTGACAATTTATCCAAGCAACCTGCTGTGTGCATTATTCTTTCAGTTATTATTTTTCTGTTCAGCTTTCTATTGAACTACTTTTTGCAAGACCTATAGTATTCGGATGCTTTAAAGAATTTAGTTTTGAGAAGTACCACAATACCGAAAACCATGATAGTCTCCTTTAACAAAATGAGAATAACCAATCCCAATTTAACGAGCAGCCGAAAATCATCTTTTCCATCATTTGTAAAAGGCGCAATTATGCGCACCATTACGGTACATTACATCCCGTCGGTTCGCAGATTGAGCATTCAAGCCTGCCGAGCCGTAAACAAACAGGCATCCGAACGCCGAATGTGTTTCCACCGGTAAAAAGCTGCCGGTATCCGAAAAGTCTACGGATACCGGCAGCTTTCGTTTATCTTTGATTTTGCACTTCGCTCTCCAGCGCTGAAAGATCCTCAAAGAAGTCACCGAAAAAGCTTTGATCTGTATCAAAGGAAAAAACCAAAGCGCCGTCCCGGTTTTCAAAACGCCCTGAGATCCGGGCATGACCGCCCTTTTCCATCGTAAGAGAAAAGTACAGATCCTCTACTTCGTCCGGCCGGTATTCCGCTGTACCTTTCAGCTGTTCCGCGCATTTTTTCACATCGGCTGCAAAACAATGAAGAGCATCCATCGATACGATGTATTCTGCACATCTGACAGAAAAACAACCGGCATCAATATACAGCGCAGCCGACACCGCTTTGTCTATAGGGTCCCAGACATACCGAAGCTGCCCGCCAAAATCAAAACTCAGCCTGTTCCCATCGCAGCCGCACAGTGATACTTTCATTTTCCCAGCACCTTTTTCAGATATTGGCCGGTGTAGCTGGCGGGGATCTCCGCCACCTGTTCGGGGGTACCTTCGGCGACGATGGTGCCTCCGGCATCGCCGCCCTCGGGGCCGATATCGATGATATGGTCGGCGCGCTTGATCAGATCCAGATTGTGCTCGATGACCACGATGGTATTGCCGGCATCCACCAGCTTTTCCAGTACGTGCACCAGCTTGTGCACATCGGCGGTGTGCAGGCCGGTGGTGGGCTCATCCAGCACATACAGCGTGCGGCCGGTGGATACACGGGCCAGCTCCAGCGCCAGCTTGACGCGCTGCGCCTCGCCGCCGGAAAGGGTGGTGGCGGGCTGGCCAAGCTTGATGTAGCCAAGGCCCACATCCGCCAGTGTCTTGATCTTACGTTTGATTTTCGGCACATTCTCAAAGAATACCAGCGCTTCGTCCACCGTCATTTCCAGCACATCATAGATGGATTTGCCCTTGTAGTGCACCTCCAGCGTTTCGCGGTTGTAGCGTGCGCCCTTACACACCTCGCAGGGGACATAAACATCCGGCAGGAAATGCATCTCGATGGTGATGATACCGTCGCCCTCACAAGCCTCGCACCGGCCGCCCTTGACATTGAAGGAGAAGCGCCCGGGGCCGTAGCCGCGCATTTTGGCATCCTGTGTCTGGCTGAACAGGGTGCGGATATCATTGAAAACGCCGGTGTAGGTGGCGGGGTTGGAGCGGGGCGTGCGTCCGATGGGCGACTGATCGATACCGATGATCTTGTCCAGATGCTCCACACCGTCGATGCGGTCATGGAAGCCGGCGCGGGCCTTGGCGCCGTTCAGATCGTGGGCCAGCTGCTTATAGAGGATCTCGTTGACAAGACTGGATTTGCCGCTACCGGAGATACCGGTGACACAGATGAATTTGCCCAGCGGAAAATCCACCGTAATATGCTTGAGGTTATTCTGGGTGGCATTGACCACCGTCAACTTTTCGCCGCTGCCGGCACGGCGCACCGCAGGCACGCCGATTTTTTTTGCACCGGAGAGATACTGACCGGTGATGCTCTCCGGCTCGGCCATGATCTGCTCCGGAGTGCCGCAGGCAACCACGCGGCCGCCGTGCACGCCTGCACCGGGGCCGATATCCACCACATAATCTGCGCTGCGGATGGTATCCTCATCGTGCTCCACCACAATGACGGTGTTGCCCAGATCCCGCAGCCGGCACAGTGTGGCGATCAGCTTATCGTTATCCCGCTGATGCAGACCGATGCTGGGCTCGTCCAGAATATACAGCACGCCCATCAGTGCGCTGCCGATCTGGGTGGCCAGACGGATGCGCTGGCTTTCACCGCCGGAAAGTGTGGCGGAGGCACGGGAGAGAGACAGATAGTCAAGACCCACATTTTTCAAAAAGGTCAGTCTGCTTTTGATCTCCTTCAAAATCAGCTCGCCGATCTGCAGCTCGCGCGGGGTCAGAGGGATATCCTCCAGAAACACCAGCGCATCGCGGATGCTCATATCCGAAAATTCGGCGATATTTTTGCCCGCCACCGTAACGGCCAGCGAGGTGGCCTTCAGCCGGTGACCGTGGCAATCGGGACACTCCATGCCGGACATGACCAGCGAGATCTCATCCTTCATCCAGTTGGAGGTGGTCTCGCGGAAGCGGCGCTCCAGATTGTTTACGATACCTTCAAATTCCACCCGGTACTGGGAGCTGCCGAATTCTTTTTCGCGGTGCACCTCAATGCGCTTGCCGCCGGTACCGTACAGCAGCGCATCCATGCCTGCCCTGGGGATATCCTTCAGCGGAGTATCCAGCGTAAAGCCGTACTCGGCGCCCAGCGCTTCGTAATACATTTCACTGGTGGCGCCCTCTACATAGTACCAGCCGCTGGCCTTGATGCCTTTCTGCCGGATGGAAAGCTCCTTGTTGGGCATGATGAGGTCGGGATCCACCTTCATAAAGACGCCCAGACCGGTGCAGGTCTCGCAGGCGCCGAAGGGGTTGTTGAAGGAGAACATCCGCGGCGACAGCGCATCCATGCTGATGCCGTGCTCGGGGCAGGCGTAATTCTGGCTGAGTTCCAGCATTTCGCCGCCGATGACATCCACACGGACAAGGCCATCCGCCAGACCGAGCGCCGTTTCCAGACTGTCGGCCAGACGGCTGCGCACATCGTCATTGAGAATCAGACGGTCCACCACGATCTCGATATTATGCTTGATATTCTTTTCCAGCTTGATCTCCTCGTCCAGCTCGTAGACATTGCCGTCGATACGCGCACGGACAAAGCCGGAGCGGCGGGCGCTTTCCAGCTCTTTCTGATGAGTGCCCTTTTTGCCGCGCACAATGGGCGCAAGGATCTGAAAGCGGGTGCGCTCGGGCAAAGTGAGCACGGCATCCACCATTTCGTCCACGCTCTGCTGACGGATCTCGCGGCCGCAGACCGGGCAATGCGGGATGCCGATGCGGGCATACAGCAGACGCAGATAATCGTAGATCTCCGTCACCGTGCCCACCGTGGAGCGCGGGTTCTTGGAGGTGGTTTTCTGGTCGATGGAAATGGCGGGAGAAAGGCCGTCAATGCTGTCCACATCAGGCTTATCCATCTGTCCGAGGAACATCCGCGCATAGCTGGACAGGCTTTCCACATAGCGGCGGCGTCCGTCGGCATAGATGGTATCGAACGCCAGACTGGATTTGCCCGAGCCGGAAAGTCCGGTGAACACCACCAGCTTATCGCGGGGCAGCTCCACATCAATATTTTTCAGGTTGTGTTCCCGCGCACCCTTCACAATGATTTTTTCCAGTGCCAAAAGAGTTGTTTCCTTTCCATGGTATTGCAGCCGTCAGCCCCATAAAAACGGCGGACGGCGAGGTATTCTTTTTATTCTTTGCCGGCGCGCAGCGCTTCGATGCGGTCGCGCAGAAAGGCTGCGTGCTCGAAATCCAGCAGGCGGGCGGCATCCTTCATCTCGCGGGTCAGCTTGTCGATCAGCTGGTCGCGCTCTGTTTTGGAGAGCTTGCGCCGCTTCTTCTTATCCTCCTCCGGTTTGGAGGAAATCTCCAGTGAATCGTGTACCTGCTTGATGATGGTTTTCGGCACGATGCCGTGGGCTTCGTTGTAGGCCTGCTGAATGGAGCGGCGGCGCTCGGTCTCAAACAGAGCGGCCTCCATACTGGGGGTGACCTCATCTGCATACATGATGACCATGCCCTGTGCATTACGGGCAGCGCGGCCGATGGTCTGCACCAGACTGGTCTCGCTGCGCAAAAAGCCCTCCTTATCCGCATCCAGGATCGCCACCAGCGAAACCTCCGGCAAATCAAGGCCCTCCCGCAGCAGATTGATGCCCACAATAACATCGATCTCGCCGGTGCGCAGGCTTTTGATCAGCTCAATGCGCTCAAAGGTATCGATCTCGTGGTGCATATATCTGACCTTGACACCATGCTCGTGGAGGTAATCCGTAAGATCTTCTGCCATTTTTTTGGTCAGCGTGGTCACCAGCACACGTTCACCGCGGGCGGCACGCTCATTGATCTCGCTGAGCAGATCCTCGATCTGTCCCTCCACCGGGCGAACCTGCACAACAGGATCCAGCAGACCGGTGGGACGGATGACCTGCTCCACGATGCGGGTGGAGCTGTTTTTCTCAAACTGACCCGGCGTTGCCGAAACAAACACCGTCTGGTTCAGCTTGCCCGCAAATTCCTCGAACCGCAGCGGGCGGTTATCAAAGGCGGAGGGCAGCCGGAAGCCGTAATCCACCAGATTCTTTTTTCGGGCGTAATCGCCGCCGTACATACCGTGCAGCTGCGGCAGCATGACATGGCTTTCGTCCACAAACAGAATAAAATCTTCGGGGAAATAATCCAGCAGCGTGGTGGGCATGCTGCCCGGCGGATTGCCCGCCAGCACGCGGGAATAGTTTTCGATGCCTTTGCACATACCCACCTCGGTGAGCATTTCCATATCGTAAGCGGTGCGCTGTGCAATACGCTGCGCTTCGATCAGCTTGCCCTCGGCAGTAAATTCCCGCACCCGTTCATCGCATTCCTGATTGATCCGGGCAATGCCTTCGGCCAGCTTTTCCGGCGGGATGATGTAGTGAGAGGCCGGATAGATGGCGGCATGGTTGAGTACCCGCAGCTTTTCACCGGTGAGCGGCACGAATTCACACAGGCGATCCACCTCGTCACCGAAAAACTCCACGCGGATGGCGGTCTCATTCTGGTAGGCGGGGTATATTTCCACCACATCACCCTTGACACGGAATTTGTTTCGCACAAAGTTCAGGTCATTGCGTTCGTACTGCAGATCCACCAGCCAGTTCAGCAGCCGGTCACGGCTCATCTGCTGGCCGGGACGCAGCGAAATAACCATTTTGCGGTAATCAACCGGATTGCCCAGCGTGTAAATGCAGGACACACTGGCCACGATGATGACATCCCGCCGCTCGGAGAGAGCGCAGGTGGCAGAATGACGCAGACGGTCGATCTCATCGTTGATGGCGCTGTCTTTTTCGATATAGGTGTCGGAGGACGGAATATACGCCTCCGGCTGATAATAATCATAGTAGGATACGAAGTATTCCACTGCATTGTTGGGAAAAAATTCGCGGAACTCGCTGCACAGCTGTGCCGCCAGCGTTTTGTTGTGCGCCAGCACCAGCGTGGGCCGGTTGAGCTGCGCAATGACATTGGCCATGGTGAAGGTCTTGCCGGAGCCGGTAACGCCCAGCAATGTCTGACAGCGGTCACCGTTTTTCAGACCCCGCACCAGCTGCTCGATGGCCTGCGGCTGGTCGCCGGTTGGCTTGTAATCCGAATGCAGTTCAAAGGTATCCATACGCCGCTCACCTGCCTTTCTTTCAAGTTACTTCACATGCCGATTCTGCAGCAAAGCGGATATTTCCGCTTTTGCATTTACCGGTCGGCAAAACAGCGCTGTCACAGCGCGGAATCCAGAAACGCACCGATTTTATCCAGCAGGACCTCATCCAGATACCCTGACGCCCGCATGATATTGTGCCCGCAGTTCTCTTTGTAAACAAAGGTGAAGCGGGGATCGTTACCGTATTTTGCATAAAATTTGTGATAGCCGATGGCCGGCGGCACCGTGGTATCCTTGCCGCCGTGCACGATCATGACCGGTGCATCACTTTTACGGAAGCCGCTCATGGCGCTGACCGCCGCATATTTGCCGAACAGAAGCCGCTCGTACACCTCTGCGCAGGGGCGCAGCAGCTTTGCCGCCCAGCCGTACCGGCCCAGCTGACCGCTGAATTCCGTCACGCACAGTTCGGCGGAATCGTCAAAGCCGGCCAGAATGACCGCTCCCTGCACATCCGGCTGAAAGTTCAGCACATTTCCCACGGAATATGCACCCCAGCTGTAACCCATCAGGAACATCGGCAGACCGGCGTACTCCGGCTGCTGCTTCGCGTATTGAATGGCATGATCCAGATCTGCCACGCCCTGCGGCAGACCGCCGACGGAATCGCCCTCGCTCTTATCGTTGGCGGTGGCATCGTAGGCAAAAACCGCATATCCCTGCTGCATCAGCCGGTGGAAAAAATCCATGTAGCCCCTTTGCCCGCCGGCGCCGAAGCCGTGGGCAAACACCACCACACCCTTCGGCTGCAGCCCCTCGATGCTGTATTTTACACCGGCCAGCATCTGGCCTTTATCGGAGGAAAAGGAGCATTCCTCCAGCTGAATGCCGTCAAAAGCATAGACCGACCATGCATCCGAGCTGCTGGTGGTGATATGCCCCGAAAAGCGGGTCTCAAAAACAGTTTTTGTCGCTACGACCCCCGCAGCAAAGAGCACAGAAAGCCCTGCGCCGGCGGCAAGTGCGATCTTCCAGCCTTTTTTCAATGCTCCTCCCTCTCTTTCTTACGTCTGAAAATATTTCTTATGCATGGCCTGTGCACGGGCAGAGATGAGCGTCAGCTCCTCCTTTGTGGCGTTGCCGTTGACATACTGGAACATCAGCTCGCCGTCCATGGCAGCCTGCCGGTCATGCACGGGAAAATAATTCTCCATCAGGAAAGCCGCATACTTCTGCAGACGGAATTCGCCCACCAGACGGTACTCTTTGGAGATGGTATCCACTGCCACCGAGTATCTGCCGCGGATGGCATCCAGAATGGCGGTGCGTTCGTTGGCTTCGGCAAAAACGATGGTGGAGCAGATATCCGCATTGCGGTTGTGCTCGGTGGAACCGTGGCTGTCTGTGGAGCCGACAATGGGATGCACGCGGCCCTTGCGGTATTCATCGTAATAAAGCGCCGTCTGGAAGCCGTTGTGCTCGTAATAGTTTTCGCCGCCCAGCACCTCAAATGCATCAAAGGGATGCTTTTCCATCATGTAGAACAGGAAGGGCTCGGGCACATGCCACATATCATTGATCCAGTAGGGATGGGCAAAGATGCCCACACCGCCGGCTTCGCGGATCTTGTCAAACGCCCACATGCACACGGCAAAGGAGCGGCGATCCACATTCTCGGGACAATCGGTCAGGGTCCCGGCGATGGCATCCACCTGTGCGGCGAACTCCTCCGGATCGATGGTCCCGGGCGGGGTGACACTCTCATCAAAGCGGCGCTTATCCAGTGCGCCGTTGGTCTCGGTATAATTTTCCTTGCAGGTGAGGATGCCGTTAACAGAGAACAGGCCGCCCGCATTGACGATGTGCACATTGGTCATGGGCAGATGGACCTCTTCGCCCGGCAGGATATTCAGCGCAGCGCCGCTGTCCTTATAGACCTCAATAGCCTCCAGCGAGGGATAATAGCGGTGATGGTCGGTGACCACAATAAAATCGTAGCCGATCTTACGGTAATTGGCGCAGACAATGGCCGGCGCTTCGCGGCCGTCAGAGCGGCAGGTATGCATATGCAGATCGCCCCGCAGCGGGATGCGGCAGGCCAGATCTTCATCCAGTGCATAGACGGAAAGCTGCGCCAGACGGCGGCCATCCTTGCAGATGCGGATAAAATGCTCGCATTCCTCTGCCGCAGTGTACTCAAAGCGCAGACATCCATCCGCATCGGGGCACAGCGTATACTCGGTTTTGTTCCATGCGGTGAATTCCTCACTCAGTCCGCCGGCATTCAGACGGTGAACAGAAACCTGATATTCACCCGAAAATGCCACATGGGCACCCAGCGGCTTAACGGTGAGAATGACAGCCCTGCCCACCGGAAATGTCATTGGAAAAACATCATAATCATACAGCACCTGTTTCATCGCTATTTCCTCCTGCATTCTGACACGCATCTCTTTTTATATCAAAAGAGCTTGATCCACAGTCAGTATACACCAATATGGTGTAGATTGCAATGGGTATTGCCAGATTTTACACCGCGATTTTTTTATAGACAATCCCCGGTCATCCCTGTATAATAGTATTATAAGTTTTCACCTCCCCCCCTTTACTTTTACAACTTTCCTTATTATACTGTATACATAAAGTAACCGAAGAAAGACGAGGCAAAGCATGGCAGCAAAAAAATCTCCGCACTCCGGCACGAAAAAGAACACAAAAAGTTCCACCGGAAAACCTGCATCCGCACCGAAAAAAAGCACAGCCCAAAAAACGAAAAAGGCAGTCTCCACACCGTCCAACGGCCGTCTGTGGAGCATTCTTGTCTTTGCGCTGGCGATGCTGCTGGCTGCGATGACATGGATCCCCGGCGAAGCAGTCTGGGCTGCGATACGGGAGTTTTTCTTCGGCTTATTCGGCTGGGTGCTGTATCTTGTGACCCCCGCCATGGTGTATATCGCCGTACTGGTCGCTGCAGGAAAGCCGTGGAAACTGAAGCTGACCGTCAGCGTGCTGGTGGTGCTGCTGCTTTGCGCCGTGGCACTGGTCTTTACCAAATACACCCCCGGTGACAACAGCTTCGGCACGATGATCAAGGAGGTTTACGCTCTTGGCGCACAGCACAAAGGCGGCGGCTTTTTCGCCATCCCGCTGGGCCTTTCGCTGCTGGTATGGACGGGGCGGCCCGCGGCAAACATTCTTCTGATCATTCTGCTGATCGTGTTTCTGATGGTGCTCACCGATGTCACCCCCGCCGATATCTGGTATTTTCTGCGCCGTAAGGCCGGCAGCGCAAAGCGCAGCGCCGAGTTGGCGCTCTCCGAACGGGAACAGCGCCGTGCCGAACGCCTGGCAGAGGCTGAACGCCTTGCCGCCGAAGCCGCAGAAGATGATACTTTTGCAGGCAAAGAAAGATCCCGTCCCAAAGTGGATCCGCAGCTGCCGCAGGAAACACTCGACCGCCCCCGTGACCGCTGGAACATTGATGTGAATGTGGCCGAGGATGTACAGGTAACACCCGCAAAAGCGGAAGCGCCCGCTCCCGCCGCAAAGCTGGAGACCGCAAAAGGACAGGCCTTTGATCCTGCCGACCACCGTGAGCTGGCCGGTGTACTGAATCATGACATGCTGGCTGCTGCAGGCCGCCAGGCTTTGCAGCCCAAACCCAAAAAACAGGCAGACGGTCATCCCTTTGTCACCGAAATGGAGCCCTGCCCCGCCGCGCTTGCCCCGGTACAGGAGCAGCACAAGCCCCTTTTCGATCAGGAGGAAAGCAGCCGACCTCTGCCCGGCGGCGGTGTATTCATGCGTGCCAACGAGCCGGATGAGATCTATGAGGGCACCGTCAAGCCTTTGATGGCAGACAACACCATCTTTCTGGATGAAAGTGTATCTGCCGCCGAGCCGGCCGCGAAGCCTGATACAGAGGCCGCCGTACAATCTGCCGCCCCCACCGGGGAGCCGGCAAATGCTTCCGGCGAGATCGATGACCTGATCCGCCGTGCACTGGACGGACGCCCGCCGGAGGATGACGGCACCGCGCCGGACACCGCAGCGCAGCCGGCTGCCGTACAGCCTGAGCCCGAACCCGAGCCTGCCATCCCTGCCCCGCCGCCCTATCACCTGCCCTCGCCCGAGCTGCTGGATCGGCAGTCCGGTGCAGATCAGGGCAATGTCAATAACGAAATGCGTCAGAATGCACAGATCCTTGTCAACACGCTGGAAAGCTTCGGTGTCAAGACCCGCGTGCTGGATATCTGCCGCGGCCCCAGTGTCACCCGCTACGAGCTGCAGCCGCTTGCCGGTGTCAAGATCAGCCGTATCACCAATCTGGCGGATGATATCGCTCTGAACCTGGCCAGCGCCGGCGTGCGTATTGAAGCGCCCATTCCCGGTAAGCCCGCCGTAGGCATCGAAGTGCCCAACAAAGCCCGCACTACAGTGGCGCTGCGCAGCCTGATCCAATCCGAGGAATTCAGTCAGAGCGTCTCACCGCTGACCATGTGTCTGGGCCGCGATATCGCCGGCAGCGTCAAGCTGGCAGACCTGACCAAAATGCCGCATCTGCTCATCGCCGGCAGCACCGGCAGCGGCAAATCCGTGTGCGTGAACAGCGTCATTATGAGCTTTTTGTACAAGAGCACACCGGACGAGCTGCGGCTGATTTTGATCGATCCCAAGGTGGTGGAACTGGCCGAATACACCGGCATTCCCCATCTGCTGATGCCCGTGGTGACCGAGCCGAAAAAAGCTGCCGGCGCGCTGGGCTGCGCCGTGGCCGAGATGGAGCGCCGCTACCAGCTTTTTGCCGCCAACAATGTGCGTGATATCAAGAGCTTCAACCGTCTGGCCGAAAGCCGCGAGGGTCTGGAGAAGATCCCCTACATCGCCATCATTATCGACGAGCTGGCAGACCTGATGATGGTCGCCGGCAAGCAGGTGGAGGATTATATCTGCCGCATCGCCCAGAAGGCCCGTGCCGCCGGCATGCATCTGATCGTTGCAACCCAGCGGCCCAGCGTGGATGTTATCACAGGTCTGATCAAAGCCAACATCCCCAGCCGCATTGCATTTGCCGTTTCCAGTCAGATCGACAGCCGCACCATTCTGGACGGCGCAGGTGCCGAAAAGCTGCTGGGTGCGGGCGATATGCTGTTCCTGCCGGTGGGCGCCGCCAAGCCGGTGCGCATTCAGGGTACCTTTGTCAAGGACAGCGAGATCGAACGCGTTCTGAATGAGATCAAATCCTATGCCGATGCCCGCTACGATGAACAGATGATCGCCGAAACAGACCGCCGCGCCGCTGCCGCCGAAAGTGGCGGCAAGGAGGGTGCTGAAGGCGGCGACGAGGATGCACAGGATCCTATGCTGCGCTCCGCCATCGAAACAGTGGTGGAGGCAGGGCTGGCTTCCACCAGTCTGCTGCAGCGCAAGCTGAAGCTGGGCTACGCCCGCGCCGCCCGCATCATGGATGAAATGGAAGCCCTGCATGTCATCGGCCCATACGAGGGCAGCAAACCCCGTCAGGTACTCATCACCCGCGATCAGTTTCTGGAGATGACCATGAACGGTCGCAGCGAATAAGTAACTTCCTCTTTTACCGGTATCTCTGCCAAAAAACATTTATCTCAAAGGAATGCAAGCATGAACAATACGCCCGCCCTTTATGAAGAATACCTTCCGCTGAACCGCACCGAGGCCGCCGCACGCGGCTGGGAGCAGTTGGATTTTGTGGTGGTCACCGGCGATGCCTATGTGGATCACCCCAGCTTCGGCACCACCATCATCGCCCGCCTTGTGGAAAGCATGGGCTTTTCGGTGGGTATTCTGTCGCAGCCGGATTTCACGAGCTGCGACAGCTTCCGCGAATATGGCCGGCCCCGGTATGCTTTTCTGATCGGCAGCGGCAATGTGGACAGTATGGTCGCACATTACACCGTAGCCAAGCAGCGCCGCACCATGGATGAATACACTCCCGGCGGCGTGATCGGCAAAAGGCCCGACCGTGCGGCCACCGTCTATGCGCAGCTTGCACGGCAGGCCTATCCGGATGTGCCGGTTATTCTTGGCGGTCTGGAGGCCTCTCTGCGCCGGTTTGCTCATTACGATTACTGGACAGACACCGTTTTCCCTGGTATTCTGCAGGATTCGGGTGCCGATCTAGTGATTTTCGGCATGGGTGAGCGACAGACCCATGCGATCTGTACCCGTCTTGCCGCCGGCGAACCTGTGAGTGCTCTGCGGGATATTCCCGGCACCTGCTGGATGGCAGGTTCCACTGCCGAACTGCCGGAGGGTTATGTGGAATGTGCCGGATTCGCCCGCGTCAGCGAGGATAAAACCGCCTACGCCAAAGCCTGCAGGATCCAGATGGACAATCAGGATCCTGTCACCGCAAAACCGGTGGTGCAGAAGCACCCCGCCGGTTATGTGGTGCAGAACCCGCCTGCAAAGCCCCTGAACCGCACCGAACTGGACAAAGTCTATGCACTGCCCTTTACCCGCCGCCCCCATCCCTCTTACGAAGCGCTGGGCGGTGTACCGGGCATTGAGGAGGTACAGTTCTCCATTACACACAACCGCGGCTGCTTCGGCGGCTGCAACTTCTGTGCCATCACCATGCATCAGGGGCGGCGCGTCACCAGCCGAAGCAAGGAAAGCGTGGTGGAGGAGGCTCGCGCCATCACAAAGGATCCCGATTTCAAGGGCTATATCCACGATATCGGCGGCCCCAGTGCCAATTTCCGTATGCCCAGCTGCGCCAAGCAGATGACGGAGGGTATGTGCAGCGACCGCAAATGTCTTGCCCCTACCCCCTGCCCCAATCTGCTGGTGGATCACAGAGAATATCTGGATATCCTGCGCACCGTACGGGAACTGCCCGGAGTAAAAAAGGTTTTTATCCGCAGCGGCATCCGTTACGACTATCTGCTGCGCGACCCCGACGAGAGCTTTTTCCGTGATCTGGTGGAACATCATGTAAGTGGCCAGCTGAAGGTCGCGCCGGAGCACTGTGCCGCCGATACGCTGCGTGCCATGGGCAAGCCCGGCATTGATGTATACGACCGCTTCTGCAAGCGTTTTTACGAATTGACCCGCGAAGCAGATAAAAAGCAGTATCTTGTGCCCTATCTGATCAGCAGCCACCCCGGCAGTACGCTGAAGGATGCCGTGGCGCTGGCAGAGTATCTGTGCCGCAACCGTATCCATCCCGAGCAGGTGCAGGATTTCTATCCCACGCCGGGTACGGTTTCCACCTGTATGTACTACACAGGTCTTGACCCCGCCACCATGAAACCGGTATATGTGGCGCGCACCAGAGAGGAAAAAGCCGCCCAGCGTGCACTGCTGCAATATTATCTGCCCGCCAACCGCGAAAAGGTATTGGCCGCACTGGAAAAGACCGGACGGACGGATCTGGCCGCTCTGCTGCTGCCCGGCGGCGCACCGCGATCCATGCGTCCGCAGACTTCGGCACGCCCCGCCAATGACCGCGGTCAAAAGAAAAATGCCCGCAGCAAGGCTTCCGCTGCGGGCCCGCAGTGGAAAACCATTACCCCGGGTGCCGTGCCTGCCGGTGATACAAAGAGCAGCAGCCACGGTAAGTCCGCCGCCAAAAAGGGAGGCAGCCGCCGATGATGTCCCGCTTTCCCCGCGGCAAACACAGACTGCTGCTGATCGCGGCCTGGGTTCTTCTGCCGGCTGCCGCTGCAGCGGTATGCTATTTCTTTCTGCACGGCGGAACCGGTACTTCCGTTGTTTTGAAGGGAACACCCTCCGGTGAATTTTCAGGCCAAAGTGCTGCTGTCCATGTGATCGATGTGGGACAGGCCGATGCCGTGCTGCTGGAGCAGGATGGCCGCTACGCACTGGTCGACACAGGTACACCCGCCGCAGCCGATACGATCACTTTTTATCTGGACGCACACGGCGTGCGCACGCTGGACTACCTGGTTCTGACACATTTTCACTCCGACCACATTGGCAGTGCAGTGGAGATCCTGCGGAATTTCAAGGTAAAAAATGTACTGCTGCCGGATCTTTCCCTCGCTCCCGCTCCCACCAGCGCCACAGCTCTGGATCTGCTGGAGGAGCTCGCCGAACGGGCAGATGCCGGCAAGCTGGAGACCGCTGTACCCGCAGTCGGCAGTGAATTCCCTCTTGGCAATGCGGTACTGACCGTTATCGGCGGCGGTATCCCCTGTCCCGAAGATGCCAACAACACCTCGCTGATGCTGCTTTTCCGCTTTGACAATTTCACCTATTTCTGCGCAGGTGATGCCGAAGATGAGGCTGAAGCAGAGCTTCTCTCACGGCTCGGCGGCGATTTGCGCGCTGATTTGTATAAGGTTTCCCACCATGGCAGTGCCACCAGCTCATCGCAGCCGCTTATCGATGCACTGCAGCCGGTAATGGCTGCAGTCAGCTGCGGAGCCGACAATGACTACGGGCATCCCCACTGGGCGGTTCTGCAGCGGCTGCAGAATGCCGGAGTTCAGGTATTCCGCACCGATGAAAGCGGCAGTCTGCTGTTTACTGTCAAAAACGGTGTACTCACCGCACGCACCGAGAAAAGAGGGCTGATACCGTGAAATACAGCGTTGAAGACATTTGCGGCGGCATTGCGGCACTATCCGGCGACGACGGCAGTCTGCTGTATCTGTGTGCCGATCAGCTGCCCGCAGATACCGTCGCGGGCGACATCCTGGAACAGCAGCCCGACAGCAGCTTCCGTACACTGCCGCAGCTGTCCCGCAGCCGCGCCGACCGCGCTATGGCATTATTCCGTAAGCTCGCGCGCCGGGAATAACCCCGCGCCCTGCACATAAATCCAAAGGAGAGGAACATATCATGAAACGTTTTTCCAGTGAATTCAAAAAATTTCTGACCCGCGGCAATGTGATCGATATGGCTGTTGGTGTCATCGTCGGCGGCGCGTTCACCGCCATCGTCAACAGTCTGGTAGGCGATATCTTCACCCCGCTGGTCAATATTCTGACCGGCAAGCTGAATTTCAGCGAGTGGGTCGTGCCCGTGGGCACCAGCCAGCTGCTGATCGGCAACTTTGTACAGGCGATCATCAACTTCCTGCTCACCGCGCTGATCCTTTTCATCATCATGCACACCGCCACCCGTATGCGTGAGCGCCGCGACAAGATCATCGCTGAACTGAAGGCCAAAGAAGAAGCCGAAAAGGCCGCCGAAGAACCTGTCGCCGAGCCCGAGCCTCCCGCTGAGCCCGAGCCCACCAAAGAAGAGCTTCTGCTGACCGAGATCCGCGATCTGCTGGCCGCACAGGCCAAGGCCGACAAATGATCCAGCTGCCGGTATGGGCTGTCTGGACAGCTCTGGGACTTATGTCATCGCTTTGCACCGCAAGCGTCATTCTGCTCATTCTACTGTATGGAAAAAGCGTGAGCAAGGGGCAGCTTTCCAAGCAGACACAGGCACTGACCAATGAGATCCGCACCACCCGCGCCGAAATTGCCGCCGACCAGCAGCAGGCACTGCGCACCGCCGCCGAGCATCTGCTGCAGCTGCAGCAGCAAACTGCAGCTGTACAGGATCAGCGGCTGCGCGGAATGCAGACCACATTGAGCGAACAGTTTGGTCTGATTGAAAGCCGACTGGACAGTGCCAATCGTCTGAATGAGCAAAAGCTGGAAAATATCCGTCAGAGCGTGGAAACGCGCCTTGGTGCTATCCAGACCGAAAACACCCGTGCACTGGAGCAGATGCGCCAGACAGTGGACGAAAAGCTGCAAAAAACACTGGAAGAAAAGCTGCAGCGCTCCTTTGCCGCTGTAAGCACACAGCTGGAACAGGTCTATCGGGGACTGGGCGAGATGCAGAACCTTGCCACCGGCGTCGGCGATCTGAAAAAGGTATTGAGCAATGTCAAGACCCGGGGCATTCTGGGGGAAATTCAACTTGGCAGCATTCTCGAGGAGATCATGACACCGGAGCAGTTCGATCGCAATGTGGTCACACGCCCGGGCCGGCGCGATCCGGTGGAGTTCGCTATACGGCTGCCCGGCAGCGGCGATGCTCCTGTGTATCTGCCCATCGATGCCAAGTTTCCGCTGGATCTGTACGCAAGGCTGTGCGATGCTTATGACAGCGGTGACACCGATGCCATCGAGCTTGCCGGCCGCGAGCTGGAACAGCGTATCCGCAGCTGCGCAAAGGATATCCACGAAAAATATGTAGAGCCGCCGCACACCACCGAATTTGCCATTCTTTTCCTGCCCACCGAGGGACTGTATGCCGAGGTGATGCGCCGCGGCATGGTGGAACGGCTGCAGCGGGATTACAAAATCAATGTGGCCGGGCCCTCCACCATGGCAGCTATGCTCAACAGTCTGCAGATGGGCTTTCAGACACTTGCCATCCAGAAGCGCTCCAGCGAGGTCTGGCAGGTGCTGGCCTCTGTCAAGACCGAATTTGCCACTTTTACGCAGGCGCTTGTCCACGCACAAAGCCGCATCCGTCAGGCAGATTCCGAACTTGAAACACTGCTTGGCGTACGCACCAGACAGATGCAGCGCAAACTGCGCAGCGTGCAATCGCCGGAAACAAACGAAACAGCCGCACTGCCTGCTTTTGATGAGGAAAACCCATTTTTGCCGCAATAAAAAGAAGCCGCTGCACAAGCGGCTTCCTTTTTTAGTGGATCATTTCAAATCCGAAGCTATCTTCGATCGCATCTCGTCCAAAGGAGGCCACACCCAGCTCATACAAACGCCGACCTGTCAAATGACACAGTTCAATATTCGTACGCAGCCACTGCGCAGCACAGCAAAAGCCCTGCGGCGTATAGAACAGCCGGTTTTGCATAAACGCTTCCCGCTTCTCTAATGAATCCAGAATCGCATCCAGTGCAGTCTTCCATTCCTGATCCGGCAAAGCATCCTCCGGCAGCTGCCAGCGGCGCAGGCTTTGCCGTACCGCTGCAAGAAAATACCGCAGTCCTTCCCGCCCGCTGGCGGGCTGCCATGCGGGATGCGGCTCTCCCTCCATGTAATCATAGTCCATATCCGGAAAGCTGCGGCAGCATCTTTCCAGCAAAGCAGTGCTCTCCCGCAGCAGACGCAGCAGCTGCTGCAGTTCCTCCGGCGTTTTCTCCAAATCGTACGCAAACAGCGTGCTGCTGTGCTGCGGATCCGCCCCCGGCTGACTGAAAGTGCGTTCCGAAACGGTAAAAACAACCGCCGGTTCTTTTGGAAGCCACCGGTAACAGCGTGTGATACGGTGCAGTTCCTGCTGCAGCAGCCATGCAGCTGGAACATTTTCTTCACAGCAAGCCACAGCACCCGGAAAGATACAGCTGCGCAGCAGTTTTGTACCCTTATAACTTTCCACCGCCGCTTTCATTGTATCCCTCCTGTTTCACACTTTTATCACACAATTCGACATTATTCTTCAATCGGTCCTCAGGCATTGATTTCCTGCCGCATACAGTTTAAAATATAGTATATAAAGCATCAATGGAGGATGTCCCTCATGAAAGGCTCGGTCTTACAGGTACTTATGACGAAAAGCGATGCAGCGCAGGATCTGGCGCTCCATCTGCTGCTCCGGCAATACGGCATTGAGCTGACATTTTACGATTCCGTGCGCAGCATTCCTGCGCTCCGGCATAACGGTCAATTCGATGCCGTTGTTGTTCGCTGCCGCAGCAGCGAACTGGGCAGTGCCGCGCTGATGGCGCGATATCACAGTCATCTGCAGCGCTCGTCTGCCGACCCCATTCTTCCCCAGCTTCCGGTTCCGTTCATCGCCATTCTTTTCAGCATGGATGCGGCCGCCGCTCAAATGCTGCGCGATGCCGGTTACTGTGCTGTTCTGCAGCAGCCTTTCAGCGAATATGCGCTCGCCTCTGCCATTCTGCAGCATGTCACTGCACAGCGCACGCTTTATGCCAACAAATTGCAGGAACTGGAGAATTTTTACAGGGAACATCTGATTGAAATGGGATGCCCTGTTCATTTGGCCGGCTTCCGTTACCTGCTGCACAGCCTGTTGTATCTGTCTGTTCACCCCGACGCCCTGCACCAGATGACCAAGGTGCTGTACCCCTATGTTGCTCAGTTGGAAAACACCTCTGCCGGCTGCGTCGAGCGCTCGATGCGCACCGCACTGGAACGGCTGTGGGAAAACGGGAATCGGGAAAAGCTTGCCGCCCTGATGCCGGCTCATTTTACCCCCAATGCCATTGCACGCCGTGCCAGCATCGGCGAGTTTCTGGCCGCGGTGATCACGCAAACGACTCTTGTCCGCCACAGCGGCTGAAGTCTCACGGTTTTCTCAATGTTTCCAGCCTGGGCAGTACCTTCAAACCGCAGCGATCCGCCAACGCAAGAGCCTCCTGTTCCACATCCGGCCGGTTCAGTGCAACCGGCTCATGGGCATCGCAGCCAAGGATGACATCGCAGCCGCATTCCCCCGCCAGCTGCCAGAAACGCTCGCAAGGATAAAACCGGTGCTCATACATTCCCAGCAGATTGATCTCCAGCGGGATCCCCATCGCTTTGGTTTCTTTACATAAGCGGCGCATCTGGCGGTCATATGCAGCCGTCTCGCCCTGCCAGGCGGGCAGATCCGGATGCGCGAGATAGGTATATGCACCGGTGGCCAGGCCCTCGCACACCTGATCTACATACTGTGCCAGCCGCGCTTCATCATCGGTGGCACTGCCGCTGTAAATACGCTCGATTTCATTTTGCAGAAAATGCTGCCCCATAATAAGATAATCGCAGTCAAAAGAGCGCACAAATTCCCGCATCTCTCCAAAGAAGCGCGGATAATACTCCGCCTCAAAACCAATACGGATCGCGATCCGGTCCGCATATTCCTCTTTCAGCGCCCGCAATGTTTCAAAATAGCCTGCGGTTTGTTCCAGTGTCATGCGGAAGTTGGATTCGTATCCGGGCTCAAAAGGATAGGGCGAATGGTCGGAAAACCCCAGCTCGCGGATCCCCGCTTTGATCGCATTTTCAATATACTCCCGTTCTTCGCCAGCCGCATGGCGGCAGCGCCATGTGTGGGTATGGTAATTTGCCTGCATATTCTGTCTCCATCAGCTATGGTCAATTCAATCGCATCAGAAAAGGTCGCCCGTCTTTCCGACAGGCGACCTCATTTTTACGAAAGAAGCATACGGTCATTGGCAAAATTGCCGTTGCTCGCCTGTGCAAATTTCTCCAACAGATCGGAGACCTCCAGTTTTTTCTTTTCCTCGCCGGAGACCTCATAAATGATATGGCCTTCATGCATCATGATCAGACGGTTGCCAAGACGGATGGCATCCTTCATATTGTGGGTGATCATGATGGTGGTCAGATTATCCTTTTCCACCAGCTCCTGCGTCAGGGAAAGCACCTTGTCCGCCGTTTTGGGATCCAGCGCAGCGGTATGCTCGTCCAGCAGCAGCAGTCTGGGTTTCTGCAGCGTGGCCATCAACAAGGTGACCGCCTGACGCTGGCCACCGGAAAGCAGGCCGACCTTGCTGGTCATACGCGTCTCAAGGCCCAGATCCAGACGAGCCAGACGCTCACGGTACTCGGCACGCTCCGCTTTTGTGATGCTGGAGCGCAGCGTGCGGCCCTTGCCGCGGCGCAGCGCCAATGCAAGATTTTCTTCGATCTGCATGGTTGCGGCAGTACCCATCATAGGATCCTGAAATACGCGGCCGATGTATTTCGCACGCTTATATTCCGGCAGATGGGTAACATCGATGCCATCAATGACAATGGCGCCGCTGTCCACATCATAAGCACCGGCCACCGCGTTGAGCATAGTGCTCTTACCGGCGCCATTGCCACCGATAACGGTAACGAAATCACCGTCATTCAGGGTCAGATTCAGGCCGGACAGCGCCACTTTTTCATTGACGGTACCGGCATTGAAGGTCTTGTACACATTTTTGATTTCAAGCATCGCCGCCCACCTCCTTTGCAGTCTTCACTTTCTTTTTGCTGTGGAAGTACTTGTTTTTCCAGTACGGGACAGTCAGGAACAGCGCCACGATCAGCGCAGAGATCAGCTTAAGATAGTTGGTATCGATCTTCAACAGGCTGACCACTGCCTGAATGACCACATAATACAAAATGGCGCCGAAGGAGACCGCCATCAACCGCAGGCCGAAATTGACGAACAGCTTGCCGAAAACGACCTCACCGATGATGATGGAGGCCAGACCGATGACGATGGCACCGCGGCCCATGTTGATATCCGCAAAGCTCTGATACTGCGCCAGCAGGGAGCCTGACAGTGCTACCAGACCGTTGGAGATCATCAGACCGAGAACCTTGTTGCGGTCGGTGTTGATGCCCTGTGCGCGGGCCATATTGCCGTTGGCACCGGTAGCACGGATGGATGCACCCAGCTCAGTGCCGAAGAACCAGTACAGCACTACGATCAGCGCAGCGGTGAACACCCCCACCGCAAAGATGGGATGCTGCCAGAACGGACGGGTACCCTTGCCCACATCCTGCAGATAACGCAGGGAAACGAGCAGCTTATGATTGTTGACATTCAGGCCCTGATTGGCTTTCATACCCATGATGGCCAGATTGATACTCCACAAGCCAAGCTGCGTAAGAATGCCGGACAGGATCGCCGGGATACCGCAGAGAGTATGAAAAATACCGGTGACAAAGCCGGCCAGCACACCGGCGCAGAAGCCGCACAGCATAGCGATCCAGACATTGTAGCCGGCGGTCAGCATCATGACGCAAACCGCGCCGCCGGTGCAGAAAGATCCGTCAACCGTCAGATCGGAGATCTCCAGCAGCTTAAATGTGATATACAGGCCGATGGCCATAATGCCCCACACAAGACCTTGGGAAACGGCACCCGGCAGGGCATTGATAAAGTTGATCATATCCTAAACTCCTCGTAAATATGGTGATCCGCCCCATACGCTTGTGATCATATGGAAAACAGATTCTGGAACACAGTACACCCGGCAGATTTTCCACACCGAAAACAGTGTGCGCTCCTGCAGCGGATAACCGTTCAAAAGGACGAGAAGGACTCTTTGCGCCCTCCTCGTCCTTTCAAGGACCTTTCTTATGGCGGTTTCAGCCGTTATCAGCCGATGGCGGTATAGCCGTCCGGAACAGCGATGCCCAGTTCGGTACAGATGGTTTCGTTGTACTTCTTGGTGAAGTTTGCGGCATACTGAACAGCCATGGTGGAGATATCGGCCTCGCCGGACAGGATCTTGGCGGCCATCTTGCCGGTGGTAACGCCCAGATCGTAGTAGCTGATGGACAGGGTGGCCACGCCGCAGCCGGCGCAGATGCCCTCCTCACCGGCGAACACAGGTACGCCGGCGGGGCGGCAGATACCATCCACGATACCGGTGTTGGAAGCCACGGTATTATCGGTGGGCACATAGATCACATCACTGTTGTCAACAGCTGTCTGCGTCACAGCGGCAACATCGTTGGAATCGGTGAAGGGGTACTGGGTGCAGGTATAGCCCAGACCTTCCAGATAACCCTGAACGGTATCGACCTGATACTGGGAGTTGGCCTCGGCGGAGCAATACAGCAGGCCGACGGTCTTGGCATCGGGGCACCATTCCTTGATCATGGCAGCCTGCTCATCCAGCGGGGCCAGATCGGAAGTACCGGAGATGTTGCCGCCCACAGTGTCGATGAAGTTCTCGATCTGCAGCGCAACACCGTACTCGGTGACCGAGGTACCCAGAATGGGGATATCGGCGGTAGCGGCCTGTGCAGCCTGCAGTGCGGGCGTTGCATTGGCAAGGATCAGATCCACGCCGGAGGCAACAAAACCGTTGGCAATGGTGGAGCAGGTGTTGGAATCACCGGCGGCATTCTGCAGGTCGAAGACGACATTCTCCTCACCCAGAGCCTCGGTCACGGCATCCATAAAACCCTGAGTGGCAGCATCCAGAGCGTCATGGGTGACCAGCTGGCAGATGCCGATGGTGTAGCCGTCGGAACTGCCGGTACCACAGGCGACCAGAGACAGCGCCAAAACCAGTGTGCAGATCAGTGCGATAACCTTTTTCATACTTTCTTTCCCTCCTGTAACCGCTCCCTCCGGGGAGCTTGAATGTATCCTATTTTACACCATTTTTTAAGTTTGTCAATACAAAAAATCGATTCTTGTAGTTTTTTCACCTAAAAATATAAACTAAATTTCATTTTCCTTAATTTTATAAACTTGTGTGCGCGAATGGCGCACAGTTTGTCCGCGGTGAAAAAATTTCTTTTAAAAAGGTCTTTCTTTATTCACAATTCTGGCCTATAATAAATACAGATACTACTAATGATCAATGTTAAGAGGGTTTGTATGCTAAAGTATATTTTAATTGTTGCAGCCGGGTATCTGCTGGGTTCCATCAGTTCCGCCGTGCTGCTTTCAAAGAATCTATATAAGACAGATGTACGCACGCACGGCAGCGGAAACGCCGGTGCTACCAATGCTGCCCGCGTGTTTGGTATGGGTATGGGGCTTGCCACGCTGGGCTGCGATGCACTGAAAACCGTCGCAGCCATGCTGCTGGGGCAGTGGCTGTGCGGCGAGATCGGCTTTGCACTTGCAGGCGCCGCCTGTGTGATCGGGCACTGCTGGCCAGTTTTCTTCCATTTCCGCGGCGGAAAAGGGGTCTCTGTGGGTGCCGTGATCGCCCTGCTTATCGACTGGCGGGTATTCGTCGGATTGTTCATCGTTTTCTTTGCGGTGTTCGCGCTTTCCCGCACGGTATCACTGTGCTCTGTTTCCGTGGCGATCCTGCTGCCTGTGCTGTGTCTTGTTTTCAATGCCATCTGGCACGACATCAGCCTGCCCCGCTGCCTGCTGGCGGTCTTTACCGGCGTACTGGTGTTCTGGCAGCATCGCAGCAATCTGAAACGGCTTATCCGCGGCGAGGAAGCCCGTTTCACCCCCGGCAGGCACAAAAAATAAAGAACGGCTTCATAAAAGTAACCGGAGTTTCCGCATACTGCGGAAAACTCCGGTCTTTTTGATGCAATCAGCCGCCCAGATAAGCTTTTTTCACCTGCTCACTGCTCATCAGCTCGGCACCGGTACCTGCCAGCGTGATGCGGCCGGTTTCCAGCACATAAGCACGATCGGCAAGCGCCAGAGCTTTGCTGGCGTTCTGTTCCACCAGCAGCACGGTGGTGCCGGCGGCGTGCAGCTCCCGCACAATATCAAAAATCTGATCCACCAGAATGGGGGCAAGACCCATGGAGGGCTCGTCAAGCATGACGATCCTGGGATGGGACATCATGGCGCGGCCCATGGCAAGCATCTGCTGCTCACCGCCGGACAGCGTACCTGCGATCTGTTTGCGGCGCTCCTTCAAGCGGGGAAAGTGCTTGTAAACATTCTCCAGATCCTCATCGGATATCTTCTTCTGGATGTATGCACCCATCTCCAGATTTTCCTGCACGGTCATCTGCAGAAAGACCCGGCGACCTTCCGGCACATGAGCAAGACCCTTGGGCAGAAGACGATAGGACTCGGTATGTGTGATATCCTCGCCCATAAAATGGATGCTGCCCGACTTCGGATGCATCATGCCGGAAACAGTTTTCAGCGTGGTGGATTTGCCGGCGCCGTTGGCGCCGATGAGCGCGACGATCTCACCGGTGTTGACCTCAAAGGAAACATCCTTCAGGGCATGGATCTTACCGTAATAGACATTGATGCCCTCTACCTTCAGCATAGTTTCAGCCATTGGATCAACCTCCCTGTTTGCCCAGATAAGCCTCGATAACCACCGGATTGGATTTGATATCCTCCGGCGAGCCCTTTGCGATGATGCGGCCGTAGTTCAGCACACAGATGCCCTCGCAGATGCCCATGACAAGGCTCATATCATGCTCAATGAGCATGATTGCGATATGGAAAGTATCGCGGATACGGCGGATATTTTCCATCAGCTCGTGGGTTTCCGAGGGATTCATGCCTGCGGCGGGCTCGTCCAGCAGCAGCAGCCGCGGCTGGGAAGCCAGAGCGCGCACGATCTCCAGACGACGCTGTGCACCATAGGGCAGACTGCCGGCGGGCGCCTTGGCCAGATCGGCCAGATGGAAGAAATCCAGCAGCTCCATCGCGCTGTCAGCCGCTGCCTTCTCCGCTTTTCCGTAACCGAATCCATGGAATGCGGCAGCCAGCAGATTTTCGTTGATATGGTTGTGCATACCCACCTTGACATTATCCAGCACCGACATATTGGAGAACAGACGGATATTCTGGAAGGTACGGGCAATGCCCATTTTACTCACCTGATGGGTGGATTTGCCTGCGGTGGAATAGCCGTTGAGCATGATGTTGCCGCGGGTGGGCTGATATACATTGGTCAGCAGATTGAAAACTGTGGTCTTGCCGGCACCGTTGGGGCCGATCAGACCGGCGATCTCGGTGGCGCCGACGGTGACAGAGAAATCGTCCACCGCAGTCAGACCGCCGAAATCGATACCAAGATGGCGGGCCTCCAGCACAGGCATGGCGTGCAGATCACGCTCCGGCACCAGTGCTCCGCTGGGATACGGCACCAGACGGGAGGATGCTTTATCATACTGATTCATTATTTTTCACCTCCCGCAGTTACTTCGACGGTCTCTTCCACCGGGGTCTTTTTCTTTTTCAGCACAGCAATGATATTTTTGACAGTCAGACGGCCGCGCAGTTCATTGAAGCGCGGAGAAGCATTGAGCAGCATGATGGCGATCAGCACAATGGAGTACACCAGCATACGGTAATCGGAGAACTCGCGCAGCATCTCGGGCAGTGCACGCAGCACGATAGCGGCGATAATGGAGCCGCGCACCGAGCCCATGCCGCCCAGCACAACGATGACCAGGATCTCGATGGACATATTGTAGTCAAAGGTGGTGGCCTTGATGTTGGCAAAGTTATGTCCGTACAGCGCACCTGCCGCACCGGCAAAGAAAGCTGCGATCATAAACACGACCAGCTTGAAATAGGTGACATTGACACCGCAGCTTTCGGCTGCGATGCGGTTATCGCGCACAGCCATGATGGCGCGGCCGTAACGGGATTTCTTCAGGTTCATCATCAGCAGCATGGTCAGAAATACCAGCACGATGGCATAGGGCAGCAGGGTTTTGGTGTTGGAGTAAATCGGGCCGGTCGAAAGACCAAGTGCACCGCCGAAGATCTTCAGATTGGTGATGATGCTCTTGATGATCTCGCCGCAGGCAAGGGTCACGATGGCCAGATAGTCGCCTTTCAGGCGCAGTGCAGGCAAGCCCACAACAAAGCCCACTGCAGCGGCCATGATGCCGCCGAACAGCATGGCAAGCGGAAGCCGTACCCAGAACGGCATGCCGGGAATCGCATTATGAAGCGTAAGCGCCAGCTGGCAGCCGGTGAACAGGCCGACCGACATAAAGCTGGCATGACCCAGCGAAAGCTCGCCCAGCAGACCGACCACCAGATTCAGCGAAACAGCCAGAACGATATAGCAGGAAACGGAGATCAGCATATTGGAAAGCTGACGGCTGGCGCTTCCGGAGTAAACGAGATAGGCGATCACCGCGTACAGCACGGCGACCATAGCAACGGTGAGCGGGTTCTTTTTTGTAGTCAGACGCTTGAGCGCCGTCTTGAATGTATTTTTCTTTTCCATATGCTCACACCTTCTCGCTGATCTTTTTGCCCAGCAGACCGGTGGGCTTCACAATAAGCACCACGACCAGCACGCCGAACACGATGGCATCCGACCACAGGGTGGAAATGTATGCCTTGGCAAACTGTTCGATGACACCCAGCAGGATACCGCCCAGCATTGCGCCCGGAATAGATCCGATACCGCCGAATACAGCCGCGGTAAAGGCCTTGATGCCGGGCATGGCGCCGGTGGTGGGACGGATGTACACATACGCCGAGCCGTAGAAAATACTGGCGATGGCAGCAAGAGCGCTGCCGATGGCAAAGGTGATGGTGATGGTCTTGTTGACGCTGATGCCCATCAGCTCCGCAGCGCCCTTATCCTCGGAAACGGCACGCATAGCCTTGCCCATCTTGGTCTTGTTGATGAACAGGGTCAGCCCCAGCATGATGATACAGGTGACGGCCAGCGTACCCCAGGTGATGCCGTCGATCTGCACACCACCGATGACCAGCGCAGGCAGCTTCATGATAACGGGAGAAGCCATCTGCTCACTGCCGAAGATCAGCAGCGCAATATTCTGCAGGAAATAGCTGACGCCGATGGCGGTGATCAGTACCGTCAGCGGCGGAGACTGGCGCAGCGGCTTGTAGGCAAGAAACTCCACAGTGACGCCCAGTACAGTACAGACAAGGACCGCCGCCAGCACAGCCACAAGGCCGGGCAGCTTCATCTGAAATACCGCTACAATGGCGGCGTACGCACCCACCATGATGATATCGCCATGGGCGAAGTTCAGCATCTTGGCAATTCCGTAAACCATGGTGTAACCCAGAGCGATGAGCGCATAAATGCTGCCCAGACTCAGGCCGCTTATCAGCGTTTGTAAAAAGTGAATCATAACAAAAGTCCTTTTCTCTGCTGCGCCGGGCGGCGCATAAGTAATTGAAAAAACAACCGGGTACAAAACAAAGATTCCTTCCGGGCGGCAGGATCCGCCCGGAAGGATGGCCGATCTTTGGGACCATCTGTTATTATAGCAGATGATGCATGGAATGGAAAGCTTATTTTACACGATTGCCGAAAAAACCGGAAAAAGGTTATCAGCCGGCAGTGTACAGAACGGCAACGCCGTCATGGATGATCATAGCCTTGGCGGCCTTGGTGGTCTCGCCGTCCTCGCCCCAGGTCATGGTACCGGTCACACCGTCCACCTCGATGGCAGTCATAGCGGCAACGACCTTGGCATCGAAATCGGCGTCGGCGGTGGTCACGCCGGCCTTCTCAACAGCAGCCTTGATGACATAGATGGCATCGTAGCCGGAGGCAGCGAACTGATCGGGAGCAGCGCCGTTGTCAGCCTTGTACTCGGTAACAAACGCCTGAACCTGAGCATCGGGATCGTCAGCGGCAAACGGGGTCAGCATAACAACATTCTCGGCAACGGCGGGATCGGAAACCTTGCCCAGAATACCGTCCAGACCGTCGCAGCCAAAGAAGATCTTGCCATCCAGCTTGCCCTGAGCCTGCGTCAGGAAGGTGGAAGCTTCGGCAGCGTAGATGGGGATAAATACCAGACTGACACCGGAATCGGCAATGGCGTTGATCTGGGTGGAGAAGTCGGTGGCAGTGTCGGCGGTGAAGGTCTGGACCTCAACGATCTCAATGCCGCGCTCGGCACACTGAGTCTCGAAGTTGGTGTACAGACCGACAGAGTAGTCGATATCGCTCTGGTAGAAAACAGCGACCTTGTCAGCCATCTTGTTATCGGCGATATAGTTGGCGGAAGCCAGACCCTGAGAAGAGTCGGTGAAGCAGATACGGAAGGTATTGGGATTGCCGACAATGGCGGCATCGGCGGTAGCGGTGGGGGTCACGATGGGCACACCGTCTTCGTTGGCGGCAGCCACAGCGGAAGCGGTCTCACCGGAGAGCACGCCGCCGGTAAAGACATTCATGCCGTTATCCATCAGCTTGCCGTAAGCGGCAACAGCAGAATCGGGGTCAGCGGCAGAATCCTGGAAATCCAGCACGACTTCCATGCCGTTGATACCGCCGGCAGCGTTGATCTCTTCGACAGCCTGTACCATACCGTTACGGACAGAGGTACCGTAGTTGGCATAGTCACCGGTCAGGGGGCCGACACCGCCGATGATGATGGAAGAACCATCAGAAACATTGGAAGCAGCAGGTGCGCCGCAGGCGGTCATGCAGGCCAGACACATAACGGCGGCCAGCATCATTGCAACAAACTTTTTCATGGTTGATCTCCTTATCTATTGATCTATGATCTCTTTCCCGGCAGCAGGCTGCAAGCACCCGCTGTCAAATCCCTCCCCGCACTCTGCCTATGCCGGCCGGACATGAGCACCGCACGGGATTTATACAAAAAACCGGCTCTGCCCGATACAGCAGCGCCGGTTTTCAGTATCCATATACCGAAACACCTAACACATTCAACTGCACTTCGGGCACAAAACTGCAGGCTTGCTAATTCGCAGCAAAACACACAGTCGCAGGGATAGCGCAACAAAAATGGACACTGCCGCAGCAGTGCCCACAACGCAGAACTTCCCGGCAGAAGAGCAGACGGAAGCAGACCGGGACATACAGGACATACCGGCAGTATGCTGTTCACAGGTACTTGTCACGGCTGCCATCGTCTGCTTCCTCCTTGTTTCATTATGGTGCAATTTTACCACTTTTGACTTTTGTGTGCAATATGCAAACTGTCACAAGCTTATTAGACATTTCTTTCTTTTTTTGATATTTTGCACAGACTTCTTTATTTTCAGCAGTCAAAAAGATGTTTTTCTTGGTTTTTCAAGAGAAAAACTAACAAAAAGAAGCTGCCGCTTTCATAGGCGACAGCTTCTCTCTATGTATATTTATTCTTTTACAGTGCAAAACGGACGGCAAATTCGTCATAAACCTCGTTGAATTCTTCGCTGTTGTGCTTGATCTCATTGAGGTACTGGTGAGTATCAAAGGTATTGTGCACGACCTCGATGATGGCAACGGCGATATTGGAGCAGTGGTCAGAGATACGCTCGTAGTTGTTGAGGGTATCGGAGAGGATGAAGCCCATCTCGATGGTGCAGCTGCCCTCCTGCAGACGGGCGATGTGGTTATCACGGATCTTGGAGCCCAGACCGTCAATGACCTGCTCCAGCGGCTCGACACGGCCGGCGATCACCACATCGTTGTTGGTGTAAGCGGTGTTGGTCATATCAAGGATCTCCCGGATGGCACCGCTCAGGATCTTCAGCTCACGGGTACCCTGCTCGGAGAAGGTAATATTCTTGGCGTGCATCTCCTGCGCGGTCTTGAGCAGGTTGACAGCGTGATCACCCAGACGCTCGAAATCGCCGATGGTATGCAGCATCTTGGAAATACGCTGGCTGTCCTCACGGGAGAGAGCCTGTCCAGACAGCTTGACCAGATAGGTGCCCAGATTATCCTCGTAGCGGTCCAGCTTATCCTCGTTACTCAGGATGAGCTCCACCTTTTTCTCATCATAATTCGTCAGCATATCCATGGCCAGATCAAGAGTCTTGTGGGCCAGCGTGCACATTTCCACGGTGTAGTTATCACATTCGTTGATAGCGATGGAGGGAGAACGCAGCAGACGGTCATCCAGCTGAACGATGGGCTGTTCGACAACGGATTTCTTGTCATCCGGTACAAGCACGGTTACCAGCTTGAGGATCCACTTGCCGAAAGGCATCAGCAGTACAGTGATGGCGACATTGAAAATGGTATGGACAACGGCGATACCAAAGGCATCGATGGCCATATCGCCCAAAGCAAAATCGAATACGGCACGCGCACCGGAGTACAGCGACAGCAGCACAACGGTACCAATGACATTCAGCGAAAGGTGGATGGCCGCCACACGCTTGGCGTTGGCATTGGCGCCCACACCGGAGATCATGGCAGTGACACAGGTACCGATATTCTGGCCCATGATAATGGGAATAGCCACATTGTAGTTGACCAGACCGGTCAGTGCCAGCGCCTGCAGCACACCGACAGAGGCAGCGGAGCTCTGGATCAGTGCGGTGAACAGGGTACCCACCAGCACACCCAGCAGAGGATTCTGGAATTTCAGCATCAGCTCGCCGAATTCCGGCACATCGGCCAGACCGCGCACGGAGCCGCTCATGAATTCCATGCCGTACATCAGCACGGCAAAGCCCACCATGATGGTACCGATGCTTTTTTTCTTATCGGTCTTTCCGGCCATCAGCAGGATCACACCGATGAGCGCCACAATGGGGGAGAAATTCTTGGGCTTGAGCATCATCACAAAGAAATTATCGCTGCTCAGGCTGGACAGGGACAGGATCCAGGAGGTCAGGGTTGTGCCGATATTGGAGCCGAAAATGATGTGCAGCGTCTGGGAGAACTGCATAATGCCGGAGTTGACCAGACCCACCAGCATAACGGTGGTGGCAGAGGAAGACTGCACCGCAATGGTGATCGCCGCACCCAGCATCAGGCTGACGAAGGGATTGGAGGTCATTTTTTTCAGCATATACTCCAGCTTACCGCCGGCCATCTTTTCCAGATTGGAAGACATGACATGCATGCCGAACAGGAAGAATGCCAGACCGAGGATCAGCTCGAGAACTTTGATCTGAGAAAGAATACTCATAACACATCGCTCCTTGCAAATTGATTTTTGTGTTTCGAGAAAGAATTTTTTTCAGACACAGTCAGTATAACACAGTTTTTACAAAAAATCGACTTCTTTTTTACAAAAAAGGAAATTCAGTCAAATGCACACATTCAAATTTAACATTTCCGGATGAAAAGTAATATTTCGCACAAAAAAACCGCCGCATTCTGTGTATGCGGCGGTTTCTTTTTCGTTCATTCGGCGGTAAAGCAGACCCTTATCGAAGTACCTTTGTCCGGCTCGCTTTGCAGCAAGATCCTGCCGCCGTGCATCAGCGCGGCGTGCTTGACGATGGAAAGCCCCAGACCGGTACCGCCGATGCGGCGGGAGTGACTTTTATCCACCCGGTAAAAGCGCTCGAACACACGGGACTGGTGCTCCTTCGGGATGCCGATGCCGGTATCCGTTACCTCGACAAACGGGATCTCCCGTCCGCTGTCGTTCTGCACCCCCACACGCACGCAGACACTGCCGCCCGGACGATTGTATTTGATGGCATTGTCGCACAAATTGGCGATCAGCTCGTGCAGAATGGCAGGAACACCCTGCAGCTCGGCTCTTTCCCCCTGCAGTGTCAGCGTCACCTGTGCACGCGCCGCGGCATCCGCCAGCTCATCCGTCACCTGCTTTGCCGCAGCCAGCAGATCCACCGATTCCTTTTTCATGGCGATGCCGCCGGCATCCAGCTGGGAAAGCCGCAGAATATCCTCCACCAGCCGGATCATCCGGCCGGACTGTGCGTAAATATCCTGTGCAAAGCCGGGGATATCCTCCGGCTTCACGATACCGCCGGCCAGCAGCTCGGCTGAACCGTGGATCGCCGTCAGCGGCGTCTTAAGCTCATGGGATACATTGGCGGTGAACTCCCGACGCAGTCTTTCCCTTTCGGCACGCTCGGTGATATCCACCATCAGCAGAACGGCGCCGGTCAGCCGGCCGGTATCGTCCGGCTTCTCCGCCCCTCCCCGCTCCTGTTCCGTCCCGCCGAACACAGGGTCCGCAAGCAGCTCGAACAGCCGTCCATTCACCGTCAGCTGTACGCTGCTGCGCTGCCCTTTGAGCGCATCGCCGACCACCCGACAGAAATCACGGCTGCGGTTGAGCAGCAGCACATTGTGCCCCACCGCACCGCCGGGCCGCTGAAAAAATGCCGCCATGCTGGCATTGCACAGCAGGACCTCGGCATTGGCATCAATCAGCAGCATACCCTCGCTCATATTATCCGCCAGCACGGCAAATTCCCTTTGACGGCGGCCCAGCTCTTCCATCTGGGCGGCAATGCGGGAATTCTGATCCTGCAGCCGCGCCACCAGCGGGCCGAGTTCCTCATAAATATCCTCTTTCACAGGCGGTGCTTTCGGATCCAATGTACTGATCGGATGCATGATCCCGCGGGAAAGGTTTTCCGCCAGAACGGCGCACAGCAGCACAAGAAACACCGCAGCCGTCAGCAGCAGAGGCACCATCCGCCCCACCAGTGCCCAGACCGTGGCCTGTGCTTTCGCAAGACGCAGTACACTGCCATCGGAAAGGCGCACAGCGTAATAGCAGGTTTTTTCCGCCATCGTATCGGAACGGCGCTGAGCGCTGCCCTCGCCCTGCGACATCGCCTGCGCGATCTCGTCACGGGCCGCGTGATTTTCCATGGAACCGGCCTGTACACGGTTATCAAAAAGCACCGTGCCATCCTTCCCCACCAGCGTGATCCTGTCATCTTCCTCCGGCAGAGTCTGTAAAAATTCCACTCCGTACTTCTCTGTCCCGGTGCAAAGGTATTCCGCACGGACGCGCAGTTCTTCGGTCAGACTGGCATCAAAATGCGCATACAGAAAAAGCAGCGTCAGCAGCATGCTCAGCAGCAGAACACCCAGACAGGTATATATAATAGAATAATAGATCCTTCTGGTCATACAAAAACCTTACTGTATCAGACGGCCGGCGCACCGGAGCAGCGCTCCGTTTCCGCCGGCCAACACTTTATTCACTCCGCAAACGGTAGCCCACGCCGCGCACGGTCTCGATCAGTTCCCCGCCCGCACCAAGCTTGGTGCGCAGAGTCTTGATATGCACATCCACCGTACGGTTTTCACCGTCGTAATCGTAGCCCCAGATGCGCTGCAGCAGCTCGTCCCGATCAAAGGCTTTCCCGGGGCGGGAGCAGAACAGCCGCAGAAGCTCATACTCTTTATATGTAAGAATAACCTCCTGCCCGTTCACACGCACCTGATGGCTTTCGGTATCCAGCTGCAGCACCCCGCAGCTGTAAGCGACATTTTCCTGCTCCGGTTTTGTGCGGCGCAGCAGCGCACGGATGCGGGAGATCAGCTCCATTGTACCGAACGGCTTGCAGACATAGTCATCCGCACCGCTGTCCAAACCTACCACACGGTCGTATTCCGTGGTCTTTGCCGTCAGCATGATCACCGGCAGACGCTCTGTCGTCTTCTGCGCACGCAGTCGGCGCAGCACGCTCAGGCCGTCCTCGTCCGGCAGCATGATGTCCAGCAGCACCAGCTCCGGCGCTTCTTTTTCCACCGCAGCCCAGAAATCCGCAGCCAGCTCAAAGCCCTGCGCCTCCAGGCCGGTGTTATTCAGTGCATACAGTACAAATTTACGGATGCTCTCGTCATCCTCCAGCAGATAGATCATTTTCCCCTCACATCAAATGCTGTTCGTTGATGATCAGCTTGAATTCCAGCCCCAGCTTGTTTGCCGCCCGGCGGCAAAGCAGCATGCGTTCCAGAAAGATCTCGAAATACTCCATGATGCTGCCGTACTGGGTATCGATATCCAGCGAAAGCGTCACCTGATCCCGTGCCTCGTTGATGCTCAGCTGTGAACTGCGCACAGAATAATTGACCCGGTCATGGATATCAAAGGTAGCGGGATCAATGTTGCGCACACGGCTGCGGCGCACATCGCTTTTATCCGCAAGGATCAGCGCGGCGGCCACCGCATCCACCGGCACACCGGTGCCCTCGTCATGGTTGCCGATGGCGGTCACCACCGTGGCAAGATCCTCTGCCGGCATATCCATTTTATCCAGAATGCGGAAAGCCATAACGGCGCCGCTTTGGGAGTGATCTGTCCGGTTGACCAGATTGCCGATATCATGCAGATATGCCGCCACGCGGGCAAGCTGCACCTCATGATCGCTGCAGCCCATGGTCGTCAGAATGTATGCGGCAGTTTTGGCCACACGCAGCACATGGGCATAGCTGTGCTCGGTATAGCCCAGAGCTTCCAGCGAACGGTCCGCTGCTGTGATATAGGTATTGATATCCTTGTTTTCACGCAGAGTTTCCAGTGTGATCATTGTGTCACTTCCTTTCATTTCACGGTTTGTACCAAAACCATTTATTACATTTAACTATTTACAAATATACGAAGCCCTGTTCCGCACTTCATTTCAGCAGGCTGCACTCCTGCACGCCGTACCGGAATCCCTGCGCAAGGCAGGGCTCGAACCGCAGGCCGTACCAGTGCCCGGGGTATTCGCCCGAGACCGTCGCCTGCACACAGCGGCTGGTAAAGCACGCGGCGGTATGCACCGCACGGCAAAAGGCATTTTCATCGGCAAGCGACCTTACCCCCTGCGGAGCCTCTGCCAGCGCAGCGGCCAGAAATGCCGCGCTGAACACATCGCCGCAGCCGTGCAGCGCCGTGTGTACATAGGGATGCCACACCGCAAAGCAGCGACCGTCCGCATCGGTGCAAAGGCAGCCGATCTCGCATTCGCATTCCGCTGTGTCGGCCCGACCTGCACGGATATGCTCACAGGGCATTGTCTCCAGCGCAGGCGTTTTCTGCACACCGGTAATAATGACACGCTTTGCACCCAGCTTTTGCAGCCGCACAAAGCACTCCTGTACAAGGGCGGCATCCGGCGCATCGGTATAGGGCAGCCGCGCCAGCAGCAGAGCTTCGGTCAGATTGGGCGTGATCACATCCGCACCGGCGCACAGAGTGGACATTTTCTGTGCGAAGACACCGTCAAAGCCTGCGTACAGCGCACCGCCGTCCGCCATGACCGGATCCACCAGCAGCAGGGTATCCCCTCCGGCAAAGCGTTTGACAAACGCAGAGGAAAAATCGATCTGTGCCGCCGAGCAGAAATAGCCGGTGGCGATAGCATCCGGCTGCAGCGCAAGGGTCTGCCAGTGGGCGGCGATACGCTCCAGCTCCTGTGTCATCTCCATACAGGTGTAGCCGGAAAAGCCGCCGGTATGGGTGGAAAGCACCGCCGTCGGCAAAGGCAGAGCCTCCACGCCCGCAGCGGAAAGAATGGGCAGGCCCACCGTGAGCGAGCACTTGCCGAAGCAGGAAAGATCGTTGAGCAGCACCGCCCGCCGCAGACCTGTCGCATTGACAGGCTGCTGGATATTCCGGTGTGTAAAGGCATCGGCCTGATATGGTTTCTGACAGCAGTCAGGCATTTCGTTGAACCCCCGTCGGGAAAGATTGTGCCCTGCGCCGCATATGAAATGCATCGCAAACCACTCCGATTATAGTATATCCTTTTTTTGCCTGCGTGGCAAGGTATTTCAAAAAGCCTTCTGACACACAGGTGTAAAATTTGCGTAAAACCGGACGAAAAATCTGCCGTAAAACCGCATGACGGATACAACTTGATAACGAACGCATGATAGTATATCATTATAGCAGAATCTTTTTAGCTCAATAGACACATTCACCCGCATCTTTGGAGGGATATAATATGGCATACATACTCATCGCAGAGGACGAAGCCCCGCTGAACCGGCTGCTGGAACAGAATTTACAGCTGGTCGGCCACCGCACCCGCAGCGTATTCGACGGCGCGGCTGCGCTGGCGCTTGCCCAGCAGGAAAGCTTTGACCTTGTTTTAATGGATATTATGATGCCAGGACTTTCGGGTCTGGAAGTCAAGGCGCGGCTTCCGCAGGAGCTGCCGGTCATCTTTGTCACCGCTAAAACCGCTACACTGGATCAGCTGCAGGGGCTGCGGCTGGGTGCGGATGATTACATCACCAAGCCCTTTGATATTCTTGTGCTGCTTGCCAGAGTGGAGGCCGTACTGCGCCGCACCCGCAAAAACACCACGCAGATGACCTTCGGCGCATGCACCATCGATACCGTTGCACGCAGCGTACAGGTGGACGGTGTGCCGGTGGAGCTGACCCCGCAGGAGTACTCCCTGCTGGAGGTGCTGGCGCTGAACCGCAATCTGGCGCTGAGCCGCGAAAAGCTTCTGGAGCTGGCATGGAGCTACGATTTCGAGGGCGGCACCCGCACCGTGGATATGCACATCCAGCGGCTGCGCAAAAAGCTGCGGCTGGAGGATCATATCCGTACCGTTTATAAATACGGTTACCGGCTGGAGGCCGACCCTATCGGAGGTGAGGCGCCGTGACTGCAAAAGAAAGAAGTTCCCGCGCCGCGCCGGGCTTCCGTCACCGGGTATACCTGTGGGTACTGGCGCTGTTCCTTGTGTTTTTCAACGGCACAGTGCTGGCAGTGGCATGGAGCAGCAACGACAGAGCCTTTGCCTCGCAGCGGGACAAGCTGCTGACCCAACAGCAATACATTGTGCAATCCCTTGCCGAGGATACCACTCTGATCGCCCAGAGCCGCCCGCTGGGTCTGCCCCTGCTGTATCAGCGCAAGGCGGACGAGCTTCTGGAAGAGGACATCCTGCTGTGCGTGGAGGCGGCCGGCGCCGCAACAAGCTCACTGCCCGCGGACTTTGTGCCGGATCTTATACCCGAGATCGGCCAGCGGGTCTGGTACGTCAAAGAGGTGACGGATCGCGGCCGGATGCTGGTGGCCGCCACTGCACATGACGGTTCCCACCCCATGACCGTGACCGTCTGCTTCCCCATGCAGGATTTCTTTGACGGCTGGAATGAGATGCTGCGCACCATTGCGGCGCTTTCTCTGGGCTGCAGTCTGCTGCTGGCAGCGGTTCTTTATCTGCTGCTGCGTGTGCTCACCGCACCGCTTGCCCGTCTGGAGGCCGCCACCCGCCTGCTGCGCGGCGGAAACTATTCCGCCCGCGTACCGGTGCAAAGCCGGGACGAGCTGGGAAAACTTGCCGAAAGCTTCAATGAGATGGCCGGACAGCTGGAAACACACATTGCACAGCTGCAGGATGCCGCCGAGGAAAAGCAGCGGCTGCTGGATGCACTTTCCCACGAGCTGCGCACCCCGCTGGCGGGCATCAGCGCATCGGTGCAGTATATGCAGATGGCACGGCTGAGCGAGCAGGATTACTACGACACGCTGGAGGGCATGGCCTTTGAGACCCGACGGATGCAGAATCTTGCGGACAGCATGCTGAATCTTTCCGCGCTGCGCCACGGCGAGAAAGCGCCGGAGGAGTCCTGCAGCCTGCGCGAGATCGGCGAACGCGCCGTGGCGGTGCTTGCACCGCGCGCAAAGAACACCGGTGTGACGCTGCACATAGCCGTGGAGGAGGAGATCACCATCCCCGGTGATCCGGTACTGCTGGAAAGCCTGCTGGTGAATCTGCTTGATAACGCCTGCAAGGCCTGCGCGCTGCAGGCCGAAGATCCTGCCGCCGAAGCCGGCTATCTGCCGCTGGTGCAGCTGCGGCTGTGCCTGCAGCAGGGACAGCCCGCCGTGCTGGTGACCGACAACGGCGCGGGTATGACGGAGGAGACTCTGCGCCGCGTGGGCGAGCCGTTCTTCCGCGAGGATAAAGCCCGCAGCCGCCGCTGGGGCGGGGCCGGTCTGGGCGTTTCCATCTGCCGCGCCATTGCCGAGGCTCACGGCGCACAGCTGCAGTATTCCTCCAAAAAGGGCAACGGCACCATCGCCTGTGTGCTGTTTGGCCAAAACGGGAGAGCCGACAAATGAAAAAGCGAATTCTTATGACCGCACTGTATACGCTGGGGATGCTTGCGCTGAGCGGGACATCCGTGCTGCTCATCGGGCGCATGGCCGCCGCAGGCTGGCAGCTGCCGGTCATGCAAAGTGCCCCCGCCAACGGCAGCAGTGCCGTTGAACAGGTGGAAAACGAGCTGAAAGCCTACCCCTATCAGGTTCTGACACGCTCCGCCGCAGAGATTCTTTATAAGGAGGTCGCCGCAGCCGGCGATGCTTTGACTGTGCGCACCGACGGCGAGGGCTGCATCAGCGCCGCCGAGGCCGCCGCCCTTGCCGGCGGGCTGGCCGAAACGCTGTACGGCAGCGATCTTTCGGAAAAGACCATGGATCTTGTGCCCGCCGTGTATCACGGCGCCGACGGCACGCTTTCCACCGCGATCTGGCTGGCGGCCTACACCCTGCCGGATGCCGTGCAGACCGCTGCGGACGGCAGCACCCAGCCCGAAACGCAGGGCTGCTGGCTTTTCTGTCTGGATGCGGCGGACGGCAGCCTGCTTTTCAGCCGCTGCACGGCGCTGGAGGGCGAGGCAGATGAGACTTCCGCCGGCAGGCCCTCCTTCGCTTTGAGCGACGAAGCTATGCTGGCGCTGTATGAGCGCACCCTTGCCCTTGCCGATAAGCTGGGGCTTTCCCCCGCCGCCTTCTTCGGCAGGCGCTCGCTTTCCGTTTCCCGCGGGGCGGTGCAGAAGAGCTTTTTGCGGCTGGAGGACGGCAGTGTCTGCCGGATGGTCTTTGACGAACACTTCGCCACCGGCGGGCTTTATTCCATCGGCATCGGCGAAGCCTTCACCGGTGATGTGCCCGACCCCTTCAGCTGGGTCGAGCTGCCGCTTGCTCTGCCGGAGGCGCACGCCTTGCCCGCCGCCGTACAGCTTGCCGCCGCAGGCAGCGGCAGCGCCGGACGCATCCAGAGCGCTTCCTACAGCGCAGCAAACGAAAGCTGCGCATGGGTGAACGACTATTACAGCTTCGCGTACCCCGATTTCTTTGTATATCGCATCGATCCCCGCACCGCCACCCGCAGCCTGCTGTGCGATGCACCGGACTGCCGCCACCGGATACAGGATGGCTGCACCGCCCGCACCGGCCTGCTGAGTGAGCTTTGCGCCGGCGAGGGCGATACTGTGCAGTTGCTGGATGCGGAAAGCATCAGCGGCCTGATCCGTCAGGATGCGCTCTGGTACATCCGCCGCAGCGGCGAGGGCTATGAGCTGGTGCGCCGCGATCCTGCTGCGCAGCAGGAGGAGCCGCTCGCCGCGCTGCCTGTGCCGATGGAGCTTTTCGGCTGGATCGGCGATAAGCTGCTGCTCAGTACAGCCCACGCGGGTGTCACCGTCATCGAGACCGAAGCCGGTCTGCAGCCGCACGATGCCGGCTGGCGGCGCTCGCTGTACGCCTGCGATATCGAAACCGGCGAGCTTGTCTGCTTTTATCAGGGCGAGGAGCACACACCGCTGCTTTACGATGTTTCCAAGGGTCATCTGTGGGAATCCTCTGCCGCCCCCGCCGGCGTACAGCTCACCTGCCGCGATCTTTTCACCGGCGAAGCACTGCCGGAGATCCCCGCCGTTTTGCTGGAGGGTCTGCCGTCCGGCAGTTACCCCACCCACTGGGAGCTGGCGGGCCGGTATATGCTGCTGCGCTTTTATGAGGCCG
Source organism: Oscillospiraceae bacterium (assembly GCA_017472965.1). GTDB lineage: Bacteria > Bacillota > Clostridia > Oscillospirales > Ruminococcaceae > UBA1762. Next base: position 71,381 of record JAFUNR010000009.1, read on the forward strand.
GTGCGCCGCGGCTGTTTATGGCGGACACCCTCACCGGCGAGGCCCGCGAGCTGCCGTGGTCGGACAGCTACAATGTACTGACGATCATCGGCTGCTTTGGCGACGAGCTGCTGGTGCAGCAGACCACCACCGAAAAACACCGCTATTACCTGCTGGCGCTGACCGGGCTTTTTGAGAGCTTCCGTGCGGAGCGCCGCTGGGTACAGGATGATTTTGTCATTGAATAAAAGAGAGAGGAGCGTTCCATGAAAAAGCATTTGCTGCCTGTTTTATGCATTGCCGCGCTGCTGGCGGCGGGTCTGGGGCTTTTGTTCGGCCTTGGCCGCATTGCAGAAAACGGCTGGCTTTCGCCGGGTACGCAGGATGCTCCCTCTGTACACGATACCGCCGCCGAACAGGTGGAAAACGAGCTGAAGGCCTATCCCTACCGCTCGATGACGCTTTCCGCCGCCGAGATCCTGTATGCGGAGATCCGCAATGCCTCCGGTGCAGAGCTGATCGACGAGCGGATGGATCACAGCGGCCTGATCAGCGCCGCCGAGGCCGCCGCTCTTGCGGGCGGGCTGGCCGAAACGCTGTACGGAACGGATCTTTCCGGAACAACGATGGATGCCCTGCCGCTGACGGTTTTCCCCGGTGAGCTGTGCGCCGAAGGAAAAGAGGTGTGGGTGATCGCCTGCATTCTGCCCGGCACGGAACAGTCCTCGCAAAACGGCGGCGCGCATTACGCCGCAGCCGGCTGCCGGCTTTTCTGTCTGGATGCAGCGGACGGCAGCCTGCTTTTCAGCCGCTGCACGGCGGCGGAGGGCGAAAGAGATAAAACTGCGCCCGGCCCTGCCGAATGCATCGATGACGATACCATGCTGCGGCTTTACGAGCGTACCCTTGCGCTGGGCGAAGCGCTGGGGCTGAAAGCCGATGCCTTTACCGCACACCGGCTGAACACTGCCTACCGCGGCGGCGTGCTGTGCAGCTTTCTGCGGCTGGAGGACGGACGCATCTGCCGCATGATCTTTGACGAGGAATACAGAACAGACAGCCTGTATGAGCTCATCATTGCCGAACAGACATATCTGCCCGCAGCGGATGACATCATGCCCGCACAGGCCGCGCAGCCGCGGTCGCTGTCATGGCTTTCGCTGCCGCTGGCGCTTTCACAGGAAAACGGTCTGCCCGCCGCCGAAGCCCTTGCCCAAGCACAGCCCGGCCGCAGCACGGTCTACGCCCAGAACACCAACTATCCCGTAGAAGCCGAAGGCGGTTTCTACCTATACGAATATATCCCGGATCTGGGCGGACAGCTGCTCACCTTTCTGGATGCCGGCACCGCCGTGCAGCGGCCGGCGTGTGAAAAGCCGGGCTGCACCCACAGCACGCCCGTTGAATGCCCCGCCAGACCTGTCAGCTCCCCCGCTGTGGTTTCGGATGCGGACGGTTCGCTTTACTATGTCGAAGACGGCTACTACACGCTGGATCATTTCAACAGAATCAAATACGGCGCTATCCGGAAGATCCTGCCGCAAAGCGGCTCGGTCTTTCTGTACAGCCTTTCTGAAGGTCAGTATTATCAAAGCGCCATTGCCCACAGCGGAACGGTTTATGCTGTGAGCATGCGCCGCGCCGGCGAAGGGACACAGGCTGCATACACGCTGGAAAGCTATACCCCACCCGCCGATAAAGCCAGTTCAACACAGTGGAACGCGGACGATAAACCGCAGACACTGGCACAGCTGCCCGGTTTGATGTTTTTCGGCGGTGTGCTGGACGAGTATCTTCTGCTCACCATCAATCACTGGGCGCTGCAGCCGATACAGGGCGAACACGGTCTGCAGCCCCGCGACGCGGGCTGGATGGAATCCTGGTTTGCTTTTTCCACCCAAACCCATAAGCTGACCCGACTTTACACGCTCCCTGACACTCAGTCCGACTTTGTAACGGCATCAGATGTCCAAACCGGACGGCTGTGGCAGGCGGCGCTTTCCGAGGGTGTTCTTACCCTGCAGGCGACGGATCTTTTCACTGGAAAACAATCCGCTGCCATTGCGCCGGTCCGGGTCCCCCTCGGCGACGGCACCCGGCTCAGCGAGCTTTTCCAGACAAAGGATCACCTTCTTCTTACCTTCTGGAAGGAAAACCGACTTCAATATCTTGTTGTGGAGCTTGGCACCGGCAGCTTCGCCATGTATCCGGCCGGCCAGAACTTTTACCAGATCGCCGGCAGCTGCGGCGACGAGCTGCTCATCAAGGCTTACGAAGCGGAAGGAGCTTCCTATTTCTTCCTCAACCTGCCGGAGCTGCTGCACGGACGCACACAGATGCGCCCTGTACAGAAAGAACTTTCCCCGACAAAATGACCCCGCCGATCACGAAAAGGAGCACCCATGAAGCAACCGAAATACCCGCCCCTGCTTTGCGCCGCAGCGCTCTTTCTGCTCAGCGCTGCGGGCGTGCTGCTGCTTGGCCGCGCCGCGGAAAAAAGCTGGCTTGCCCCGGGTGTGCAGGATGCACCCGTCACGCACGATACCGCTGTTGAACAGGTGGAAAGCGAGCTGAAAAGCTATCCTGTACGCGTGCTGACGCTGCGCACCGCCGCACTGCTTTACACGGATTTTTCCGGCAGCCGGCAGAATGATTTTCTGGAGGCCGACCCGGATTCCGCAGCGGTTTCCGCACAGAAGGCCGCCGCGCTGGCCGGCGAATACGCGCTGGCGCTTTACGGCAGGGAGCTTTCCGGTCAGACCGCCGATGCGCTGCTGCTGAGCGGCAAAAAAGGGCAGCCGTACTGGTGGATCGGCATCCCGCAGGAGGATGCGCAGAAAGCAGAGGACAGCCTGCCCGCCGCACTGTGCTTCCGCATCGATGCCGCCGACGGCCGGCTGCTGTATTCCGCCCGCCTGCCGCAGGCAGAGCCGGACGGCATACCCGCACAAAGCACGCTCCAGCGCTACGATACCCTGAGCTACGGCACGGTCAGCTTTCTTTTGCAGGATGCGCTGCGCCGGTGCGAGGCGCTTTCCCTTTCGCCGCAAAAATGCCACATCGGTGTGGACGGCACTGCCGATCACGGTTATCTGCCGCAGGTTTTTCTGCTGCTGGAGGATGACTGCGCCTGCACGCTGCACTACGCTGCGCCGGACGGCGCGGGCGGGCTGTACCGGTTTGAAGCGGGCGAGAAAAATGCTTTGCTTTCGCTGGAGCCCATGCTGGACGAGGAATTTTCCTTCACCGCACTGCCGCTGCAGCCGGAAGCTGTGCCGCAGTTGCCCGCCGCACACGAGCTTGCTTTGCAGCAGGATACCGGCACGCTGATCCCGCTCAATTCCCTGCATGTCTCCGCTTTCTTTGCCGCGCCAAAGGGCGTCTATCTGTGCGAGCCGGTCACTGTCCCCCACTATCGCCAGCTAATGTATCTGGATGCGCAGGCCGGCACGCGGCAGGTGCTGTGCAGCCGGGAAGGCTGTACCCACACCACAAGCGCCTGTCCGGCGTGCTTTTCCCAATTGCAGCAGCCCATTGCCGTGCAGGATGAGCTTTATCTGTACGGTCAGCTTGACACCGGCGGGGAGTATTCCCTGCGGCACCTGACAGCCGACGGCAACTGGGAAATGCTTTTTTCCACCGACCAGACCTACGCTCCCATCCAGAGCATGGTTTTGCGCGGGGATACTCTTTACGCCACCGCCTTCCGCGATGCCTCCACCATGTGCCTTGAGCGCATCGGCCTGCCGCAGGGCAAGCGGGAAACGCTGACCGAACTGCCCTTTCCCATGCAGCTTGCGGGCAGCATCGGAAGCCGGCTGCTGCTGACCGCAGGCGGCCGTGCCAATCTGGTGATAACGGACGATGCCGGTATGCATCTGACCGATCCCGGCTTTGTCAACTGCATCTACGCCTATGATCTGGATACCGGCGAACTGACGCAGCTTTACAAGGGAACGGAGTTCTTCCATCTGCATCCTGCCGCCGGCGTGCGCTGGCTTTCCCCCAAAGAAGGAAAGCCGCTGCAGTACATCTGCTTCGATCTTTTCACCGGTGATGAGCTCTGCCGGTTTTCACCCGCCGAGCCGCAGCTGAAATACCCCGAGCTGCATACAGAGCTGCTTGCTGAGGGCGGCGTGCTGAGCTGCTCCTCTTTGCCGGAATATCTCTGCCTGCTTTCGGTAGACGGGCAGCTGTGCGAGCGCCGCTTCACCCTGCCGCAGCACCCGCTGCACCGGCCGGTCTGCACCGTGAACGGCAGCATCCTTTTCCGTATACCGGCGACCCGTGATATGGGAGATTTCCGGTACCGCTATTTCCTTTTGCCGCAGGCGGTGTTTTCCGGTGCGGAAACCGCGCCCGCCGTTACCGACATTCAGGATCTCTTCGCGTATTATCCCGCATAAAAAACACTCCGGCGAACGGGGACTTCCCAAAGAAGCACCTCTTGCCGGAGCGTTTTTATTTTGTTATGATCCGATCACGCCCGTCATTCAAACAGGCTCAGCTGCGCTGTGCGCAGGCTTTTGGCCGGATATTCCCGCGGCACCTCGCCGGGGGCAATGCTGCCGCACAGCAGCGGTGCGGCGGGGTCGTGCGCTGCGGCGGCGCGGGCAGCGCGAAGGCCATCCTTATCGTGGGTGGCGTAGCAGTAGATGCAGCCGTTGGTGCAGGTATCGTAGGCTCCGATATCCACCGCGGCGGCACAGCCGCAGCCGGGGCGCTGGTTTTTATCCCGCTGCACGGCCAGCGGCCAGCCGCCGATGGCGCCAAGCCGCACCGGATCGATGCACGCCGCCTGTGCGATGCCAAAGGGTGCAAGCCGGCTTTGCTGCTCACAGCAGGCCACAGGCCGGATGCCGAAGCGGGGTGCACAGCTGCCGATAAAGGCTGCAAGCTCCGCTTCCTCCTGTGCATCCGGTGCACGGAAGCGCGGGTCGCTTCTGCGGCCGTACAGATCCACAAAGCTCACCGTCACCGTATCGGTACAGCCAGCGAATTTTTCACACAATCGGGCGAATTGCTCCCTGTGCCACGGCACATCCAGCTGTTCATTCAGCAGGATGGGATCATACCGCCACACCAGATGCTGTGCACCGAAGCGGGCGGCAATTTCGCAAAAGGTATCTTCGATGGCGGCTTTATCCCGCAGGCCGCGCTCGATGCTGCGGTCATAGGGGGTGAGCGTAAACTGGATATACCACGCAAAGCCGCGCTGTGTCAGCTCCTCCAGATGCGGCACAAGCGGTGCAGGATCCTTTGTCCACAGCACAATGCCATCCACCGTATCGGGATCAAGCGGCACCCGCACCAGCTGTGCGGGGTTGCGCGGGTTGCGGGTGAACACCTCGCCCGCGTGGATGCGCTGCATGAACCATGCGGCGTACCGCGCCGGGATATCGGTGCGTCTGGAAGCCGAAACGATCATATTCTTCCCCCTTTTCCCCGCTTACAGGAACAGCTTGCGGCGCAGGGATTCGCGCAGCGGCGGGCAGATGGCAATGAGCAGCAGCAGGCAGCCCAGCACCGCCAGCACAGTCAGAGGGTAAAGCGACCAGACAAAGCCGCGCCGCCCGTCAAAAGAGATATCGATCAGAAACTCCATCAGCAGCATCATGCCGCCCGCGGCAATGCACGCACCGCCGAAGATATACAGCTCGCCGCCGCGCACATAGCGCAGCAGTGCCGCCGCCGCCGTGACCAGCAGAGTCCACCCGCCGATGACCGGCAGCGCAAAGCTGAGATACCAGCTGCCGCCGGTATCCAGACAGATGAACAGCACATACAGTGCTGCAGCAGCAGCCGCCGCAGGGATGAAGATCACCGGATTGGGACGACGGAACCAGAAGGGCAGCACAAAGCTGACATAAGCCACCGTCACGCCGCCCGCGACATAGCCGAACCATGTGATCTGCCCATGCAGCTGAAAATCGCACAGCAGCGTGATGATCAGCGGCAGCGTAAAGAGCACGCTGAGTACCGTCAGCACACCCCAGGGGCTCACCTGCGGAGCAGGACGGCTTTCGGCGGGATACAGCCGTTCGCCCTCGGGCCGGCTGAGCTGCGGATGAAAGACCGCCGTGCCGCACAGCGGACACTGCTTTTCGCTGTCCGCCAGACGGACACCGCATTGAATGCAATACATATGGCGCTCTCCTTTCCTTACCGGTTGCTCTGCACCGTGACGGGCAAACCCAGTTCTCTGAGCACCTCAAAGAACTGCGCCTCCAGCTCCGGTTCACAGATATCACGGATAAAATTGATATAGACCGTACCCCCATAGGAGAGTACGCCGCAGTTGTGCGGAGCCTTTGCCTGCGGGCCGATGATGAAATCCATGCGGCGCACATGATCCGCCATACACGCCGGCATACGCACCGCCCCCAGATTGGACAGGCTCAGGCAGGATTTGCACTCGCCCACCGTATCAAAAACCGCCTTCATCACAAAATTCTTGATGAAAAGCGGCAGCAGCTTGACCGCCCACATACGCTCGCTGGATACATTGGTGGCAATGCGGGTACTCATCACCTTCCGGTTGACTTCCAGCCCCATGTGATGATGCACGATGCTGCAGATCTCCGCAAAATCGTAATCTCCCAGCCGCGGATCCAGCTGCGGCGTGGTGTAAAGAGCAAAATTACGCAGCGTATTGCTGCCGAACAGCGGGCGCAGATTGACCGGCAGCAGCACCTTGAGCGGCTTGCGCCGCCGGCGGGAACGCACCTTGCGCTTTTGCAGGCGCTGCAGCGCCTGCAGCATCACAGCCCCCAGAAATGCCGTCACGCTGACATGATATTCATGCGCTTTTTCCAGCATTGCCGCTGCAGGCACCGTAAAGCAGGTCAGGTGCAGAAAACCGTCCTGCTCCGGCGTGCCGGAAAGATGCCATGCGGTATCCTCGCGCCGGCTTGCATTCACCTTGCCCGCATACCGCAGGAAGCTGTCCTCCAGTTCCTCCTCTGTGGGCGCCTCCAGCCTGCCCAGCACACCGTATTCCGCCGGCACATGGATGCCATAGCGCTGGTGCAGATATTCCGCCACCAGCGTTTTCAAAAAAATCATGCCGCCGCTGCCGTCGGTGACGGCATGGAAAAACTCCACCGCAATGCGGTTGCCCCAGCACAGCACACGAAAGGCGCTGCGGCGCAGCTCTTTACGGTTCATATGCGCCAGCGGCCAGCTTTTTTCCGGCTGCAGCTCCGGCGCGGCAGGCAGCTGCTCCAGATAATACCAGAAAGCGCCCCGCCGCAGCCGCACAGCAATGGACGGAAACCGCCGCACCGTCACCTCCAGTGCGGTGCGCAGCGCCGCTTCGTCCACCGGCTCATCCATAGTGGCGGAAAGCCGGAACACATTGCTCCAGTTGCGGCGCAGTGCGGCGGGATAGATTTTGGCGGCGTTATCCAGCCGCAGCCAGCGCAGCTCGTTTTCCCGCGAGAGATGGCGGTTGAGAAACCGGTTGATCACGGTATATTCACCTGCATCCTCCGCAAGATCATACAGAAGATAGGCGTGCCAGCGATCCTGTCCCACCGACAGCCGGCTTTTACAGCCGGACGCCAGCAGCTTTTCGTGCAGCAGACGGGAATCATCCAGCATGATCTCATCGCCGCCCACAAAGATCAGTGAAGGCGGCAGCCCCTCCAGATCGCCGAAAAGCGGCGACACCAGCGGATCCATCCGGTCATTTGTATAGCTTTTTGCGTAAAAATCCAGCAAACTTTTGCTTATAGAGCAATCCACATCCTGATTGAAACGGTAGGAATCCCCCGATGCGGTGAGATCCGTCCATGGGGAAATGGCCACGATACAGGCGGGCAGGGTCTCCTGCAGCTCTTTGAGCCGCAGGCACAGCGCATAGGCCAGACCGCCGCCGGCGCTTTCGCCGCACAGCGCGATCTGGTGCGGCGCATAGCCCTTGCTGCGCAGATAGTGCCATGCCGTCAGCGCATCCTCCAGTGCAGCGGGGAACGGATGCTCCGGCGCAAGACGGTATGCCGCGCAGAATACCTGTACCCCCCATTCCACCGCCAGCTTGGAGCCCACGCCCTTGGCATATTCCAGGTCGCCGCAGGTATAGCCGCCGCCATGCAGATACAGCAGCACGCCCGTGCGGCGGCTCTGGCGCGGTATGACCCACGCGCCGTCGAACCGATCAAAAGCGTGCTCATGAACGATCACCTTTTTACGCTGCATCGCGCCCATCAGTTCGCCTATTTTTTCCTGTGCGCGGCGGGTCTGCTCCAATGACGCATTGGCCAGGATCGGCTTGAGCAGATTCAGCTGTGCACGCACAAATCCGGCAGATAATGCCACGGTGCTCCCTCCTTTGCCTCTTTTTCTTTCTCTCATTTTATCACAGAGAACAGCATATGTAAAGACGGAACCGGTTTTTTAATAACCGATATCAAGGCAAAGAAAAACCCCGCAGTTTTACCGCAGGGTATTCTTCTCTTTATTCCGGCTGTGCCGGTGCAAGACGGCGCTGAATATATACCTCCACTTCGTCCGCACCGATATGCAGTGCACAGGCCAGTTCCTCAAACAGGAACTGCTGCGCCATCTGCAGAAATTGCCGGTCCACCTTGCCCAACGCTTTTCCTCGGGCACGATATTCCTTCTGGCGCTGCCACAGGGTCTTCAGCAGCTGCGCCAGATCTTCAGCGCGATAGGTGCGCAGAATGGCCCTGTACTGCTCAGCCTGTTGTCGGTAATCGCCGGATCCCGGCGCAAGCAGCGGCGTTTCGGGCAGCGCATCAATCAGCGCGTCTGCCTGCTGTGCATCCATCACCGGGCGCATAAATACGGCGGTATCCACCGGTACATACACCACCCCTCCGCCATAAACGGGAACAAGTGTATAATACAATCGTTCCTTATCCTGTCCCGGAACGGGCCGCGCCAGCTTGCCAACACTGCCCACACGGCAAACACCGGAGCCTGCATACACGATCAGCGAATCCTGTTCAAACATTCTTTCTCCTCCTGTACACCGCAAAAACAGCGCGGCCTGACAACTGGACTTACGTTGTCAAACCGCGCGTTGTATATATATTATATCACATCTTTTTCGCCGATGTAAGTGAAATTTTGCCGCGAAGCGCTCACTTTTTAGCGGCTTCCTCACCCAGTTTTGCGCCGCGGGCTGCGGCGGCAGTCACCGCATCCATCACGGCAGCGCGCATACCGCCCTTTTCCAGTGCATGCACACCTGCAATGGTGCTGCCGCCGGGGCTGCACACCGCATCCTTCAGCTCGCCGGGATGCTTTTTGCTTTCCAGCACCAGCGCAGCGGCTCCCTCCACTGCGGCGGCAGCGTACTGAATAGCCTTGGCACGGGGCAGACCGCACTCCACGCCGCCATCCGCCAGCGCTTCGATGAACTGATATACGAATGCGGGGCTGCAGCCTGCCACGGCGGAAGCCGCATCCATCAGGCGTTCTTCCAGTTCGTCGAACCGGCCCGCACACTCCATCATCTGCAGAAAATCCGCAAGCTCCTGCGGCTGCACTCCGGTGTGGCAATAGGTGGTCATGCCCTTGCCGATGGCAGCCGGGGTATTCGGCATGATGCGCAGCACAGGATACGCACCGCCGGCAAGCGTCTGCAGCTGAGCGCAGGTCAGACCCGCCGCCATACTGACCAGAACAAACCGCTCTCCCGCAGCAGCACGCTGCGCCAGCACAGGCGCAATGCCCGCCAGCATACCGGCCATCATCTGCGGCTTGACACCCAGCAAAAGGAACCGCGCCTGCTGCGCCGCCTGCTCGTTGCTTACCGCTTCTCCGCCAAGCTGCTGTGCCAGAGCCTGCGCCTTGGCAGGGGTACGATTGGCCAGCAGCATCTGTCCGGCAGGCAGCTTTTCCGCCGCAGCCTTTGCCAGTGCTCCGCCCATACTGCCGCAGCCGATCAATCCGAATTCCTTCATTTGTTTCCACCTCATCCCTGTCAGTTACGATCTTTTCTTTATTATAGCCTGTCACCGCCTGCGGCACAAGCCCCCCTGCACAACGCAGCAAAAAAAATCAGACGCGCCGCAGCCTGAGCAGCGCGTCTGTAAAAAAACTTATTTTCGCCGACCGCCACGGCGATTTTCCACCGATCGGTTGAGATCGCCGATTTTTTCCTCGCTGCGCTGCTTGTAACGGCTCATCATGTCTTCAAAGCTCATGTTTTCCTGCGCAGGCTGCGGGCGCGGCGGCTGCCACACACGGGGCGCTTCGCGCTGTGCCGGAGCTTTGCCGCGGGGTCTTGCAAGGCGCTCACCTTCCTGCTGCGGCAGAGCTTTACGGATAGAAAGTGCAATCTTGCCTTCGGGAGAAACGGAAACAACCTTCACCTTAACTGTCTGGCCCACCTGCAGAACATCTGCAATGTTCTCCACAAAACCGGTGGAAACCTCGGAAATATGCACCATTCCGCTGACACCCGGCTCCAGTTCCACAAAAGCGCCGAAGGGCTTGATACCGGTGATACGGCCCTCCAGAATCATACCTGCTTCAATCTGCATGTAAACAAATGCTCTCCTCAAAAAAGAATGGATACAGAACGGAGTTGCCATGCGCATGACAACTCCGTTTACTGCCCTGTAATATCGACAAAGATCTGTTCATCCGGATAGGAATAACCCAGCTTCTCACGGGCGATCTTCTCGTAGTATTCGCTGATATCATCGCCCGATTCCAGCAATCGCTGCAGTTCGGTGCTTGCTGCCTGCTGCTGCGCGATCTGTTCCTCCAGAGAAGCGATCTGCCGGTTTTTGATCATAATATCCAACTCATTGGACACAAGGCACACCAGCAGATATCCGCAGAACACCAACACCAACAGCCTAGCCAAAACGCCAAGCAGGCCGCCGGCCGCCGGTTTCTTCTTCTTTGCCGCAAAGGAACGCTGCACGGTCTTCGACCCCCTTTACCGTTTTTTCTTTTCCGCCTGTTCCTGTACCGATCCAAAAAGAACAAGCAGCTTCAGTTATAAATTATTATAATATATCTGTGCCGGATTTTGCAACTCTTTTTGCGGATTTTCCTGTAAATCTTTTTTGCTTTTTTCGATATCGTTCCTCTTCTCTGCCTGTGCAGCAGCCCGAAGGCGGTTTTCAAGCAACTCGGCCCGCTTTTTTTGCCGTTTCTCCCAGACAAGACGGCGGCGTTCTCTGCGGGCAAGGCTGCGCCGGTGAAAAAAATCATTTACCGCTGTGTACAGCCGCAGCAGCGGCGCGACGGCATGCAGACCCATTTTTACCCAGCGGCGCAGTACAGGCTGCACACCGTAAAAATATGCTGCACATCCCGCCGCTAGTCCTGCAGCCATACTCAGACGAAACTGAGCCGCATGGCTGCCTGTCAGCACCCACGCCCGGGTAAATAGGACGCACAATGCGGCGAAAATCGCCTCACCTGCCATGAACGAATATTTACGGCAGCGTTTTTGCAGCCGTCTCTGCCGCGGACGGGGGGCAAATACACCTGTACACGGCACTTCGCTGCGGTGAAGTATGCGCCGCAGCAGCGCATACACCGCACTGTAAGCAAAACCCAATCCCATTGCACAGAGCAGATCCGTCAGATGCCACGGGAGCGGGATCTGCGCCATCATGCGGCATTACCCGAACAGACGGCGCAGTACGCCGGTGCCCTTTTCCTTATGGATGCGGCTTTGATACTGCAGATACTCCACCTCGCCCAGAATGCTCGCCTCGCCGGTCTGGGAAGAAAAATTCTGCACACGGATGCCGCTGCCGCCCACCACCAGGGTGCCGCAGGCAGTCTCCAGTGTGGCGGAATAGGAGTCGTAGGCGGTGACCTCCTGCACGCCGGTCAGCTGCAGAGAATTTCTGTTATCCAACACCAGTCTGTGTTCCCGCACCGGCTCGGCTGCGGTCGTTTTCCGTTCCGTATACTCCATAGCTCTCCCTCCTGTTCTTTCGTTTGCGCTCTTTCCATTGAATATGCTGCTGCGCTGCGCAGTATACATTCTCCACAGGAATTCACGCTTTTTTCATAAAAAGCAATGTACTCATTCATAAAACTATGTTATAATATTTTTTGAAAACATAAAGCGGTGTATCCGCACGAACGACAAGGATGTGATTTTTTTGGCAAGCCCGCGCTACACATTGAATATCACCGAAGAGGATCTGAAGCCCGATGAACCCATCGTGCTCACCAAAGAAGAAAAGCGAGAAAACTGGCTGCACTACCACAAATGGCATATCGCCTTTGCCGTTTTCATGCTGGTACTGGTCGTGTGGTTTATTCACGACATGGTCACCCGTGTTCTTCCGGATTATCAGTTCGCCATCGTTACCGACAAATACATCAACAGCGCTGCGATGGATTCACTGGAGGATGCGCTTTCTGCCGAGCTGGAAGATGTGAACGGCGACGGTCAGGTGGAGGTCACTGTGGTACATTACCGCCTGCACTACGAAGAGGATTTTGACCGGCTGGATCTATCCAACAAAACCTACACCGAAATGCAGATGGCGGATGAACAGCGCATCTCCACGGATTTTGCGGTAAGCGAATCCCTGATTTTCATCACCGACTGTTTCCCCGGTCTGCAGAGCCAGGTTCCCCTGTTCGGCTTTTTGGAGGATCCCTACGCCTACCCCGCCGAAGATGAACTGGATGATTATGACCGCATGACCATCAACTGGACGGATTCCGCATTCCTGAGCGGCCTCGAGCTGCCGATGGATGTGGTGGACGCCGAAGCCGGTACCTCCACCCCTGCACAGGAGTTCTTCTCGGATTTTCAAGTCTGTATGCGTACCCTGTTTGACCACACCGATGAGGACCTCACCACCCGTTTCGGCGGCTGTGTCCGGCTGATGCGCCGCATTCGGCAGGAGGCCTGATACCTCCCCGGCCGAACCTCAAATCGAAAGCATAAAATTGCAAAACGCTTCACACCACACAGTCAGGCGTTGGGTGTGAAGCGTTTTTTATGCACTTTTCAGTTCAGAAACGGATGCAGCGTCAGTAAAAGCACCACCCCGGGCACTCCAAGCACCGCTGTCACAAAGGCGGTGGCATAATTCAGTGCAATACCGACGCCGGTGAATGATGACAGTGCGTTGACCAATCCCAGAGCACAGCAGCCGCACACAGCGGAAATCCCCGCAGCAGCCAGCGGCCGGCGCTGATGTGTCGCCGCCAGCGCCACGCCCAGCACCGATACCCCGGCCAGGATCCACAACAGCATTTTTCCCCCTCCTTCCACACACACTTTTTTCTTTATCGTATGCGGACAACTTCTGCGGCAGAACCGGTATATTCCGCATACAGCAGCCTTGCCTGCAGCATAAGACTGTCGTGCCGGGCACGCAGCGCCTGCCGCTGGTAGATGCAGCTCTCGATCATGTGCGGATCGCCCGCTATGGCAAACTGCGCCTCATTGCTTTGCAGCGCACGGCTGCAGCACTGCAGTTCTTCGGCCAATTCGCGGCATTGCTGCTGCAGCGCAAGCTTTTTTCGCTTATTCTCCTGCCGCTGCCGAAGTACACTCCCCACCGATCGGATCCATCGGAAAAACAGCATCCTATCAGCCCCTTTCGGAAATTATTTCCTTTCCAGTATAGTCGATCAGACGGTCTCTTAAACCGCACACCGGAAAATCCGCACAAAAAAAGCTGCCGCAAAATGCAGCAGCTTCCGCCGGACAGCACACAGCCTGTCCGGATTTTTTTGACAATCCGTAAAACACTGCAGAAAATCAAAGAACCATCTGCTCCACCTGCGGCAGCACGGGAGCATCCCACGCCAGCAGCAGAACACCTTCCCGCACCTGTACGCAGGCAGGGCGTCCGGTGAAATGGTTGCTGACACCCAACGGAAAATCCGGCACCAGCTCACCTTCCTCCAGCGGATAAAGCAGCCCCCTCAATGTCACGCCGCAGGCCTTTCCGCCGTGGGCGAACACCGACAGGATCCCCTGCTCCAGTGCCGGGAAAGCCGCTGTGCCCTGCCGCAGACAGGTGACGGTCTGCCCGCCTTCAAACAGAAAGCCGACCGCCCCGTGCTGCGCCAGAAACGCCAGCGCCTGCAGATTGGCAAGGGTATGATCCAGCCTGCCGCCGCAGCCGCCGTACAGGTAAAAGGTACGAAAGCCTTTTTCCAGTCCCAGCCGGATGGCCAGCATCATATCGGTATCATCCTTCATCTCTGGCCAGCGCAGAACATTCGTCCCCTGAGGCACATGACCAAGGGAATCAAAATCCCCCAGCACCACATCCGGGCGTACACCTGCTGCCTGCACTGCTGTCAGGCCGCCGTCGGCGGCGATCAGCAGATCGTTCGGGCCGTGAGCGGTAAGCGGCGCAAAGGCGGCAAAGCCCTGCCCTGCGCCAACGATACGGCAGACCCCTTTATGCTGTGTCATCTGCGAGCCTCCGCTATTACAGTTCGACACCGTAGGTCTCTTTGAGAAGTGTCAGGATCTCACTGCGTGCGGGCATGGAATCCGCCGCACCGGCTCTGGTGACGGAAAGGGATGCACAGCAGGAGGCAAACCGCAGCGCCTGCGGCACAGGAAGCCCTTCGGCCAGTGCCACGGTAAACGCACCGTTGAAAGCATCCCCCGCGCCGGTGGTATCCACAGCTTTTACTGCGGGCGGCGGCAAAAGCTCCTCCTTCACCCCGCCATCCTGCAGCCAGGAGGCATACACACCCTGCTTGCCCAGCGTGATCAGCACATTTTTCACGCCCAGAGCGCGAATCTTTTCCGCAGCTTCAGCGGCAGTGGCACGGTCGGTCACCGTCACGCCGCACAGGCGGGCGGCCTCGGTCTCGTTGGGGGTCAGCCAGTCGGTACCTGCCAGCAATTCCGCAGGCATATCCTTGTAGGGGGCCGGATTCAGAATGAACGGTACGCCGCGTGCTGCTGCCAGCTCCTTGGCGGCGATGACAGGCTCGAAGCCGGTCTCCAGCTGGGTGAGCACCGCCCCCATGTTTTCGATTTTTGCTGCGGCTGCCTCCACCTGAACTGCGCTGACCTCATCGTTCGCGCCGGTGATCACCACGATGCGGTTCTGTCCGCTGCCCTCCACCTCGATGAGAGCGGTGCCGGTCTCTGCTGTGGCGCTTTCGGCAACGAACTCGCGGGACATCCCCTCGGCATCGTAATGACGGCGCACCACATCGGCCATGGCATCCGTACCGATGCAGCCCACCATGCATACATCGCCGCCGCTGCGGTGAGCTGCAATGGCCTGATTGCTGCCCTTGCCGCCCATACCGATACGCAGAGAAGTACCGAAAACCGTCTCGCCCGCCACAGGAAAACGGGGTGTATATACCGTCATATCCACATTCAGACTGCCGACTACCATCACTTTTTTCATATATTTCTCTCCTTGTCATCCGGAATTCTATGTCAAGTATACCCCACCGCTTTCCTCTTGTAAAGCGCAGGCGGGATTTTTCTGCCGAAAATTTTCACGCACAGACTTCGGTCGTTGACAAAGCGCCGCCCTGCGTTCTATAATGAGCCTGTGAGAATTTTTCACAGGAAAAAGAAAAGCTTTTCCGCTGAAAGGACGATTCCATATGAAACTGACCGATCTGAAGGCAAACCGCATCCGCACACCGCTGGGATTCCGGATGGATACCGCCATGCTCTCCTGGGTGGCGGAGGATACCGCCGCCAAGCATCAGAGCGCCGCGCGTGTGGTGGTGAGCCTGCATCCCGATTTGAGCGAACCCCTGTTTGACACCGGCAAAAGCGAGAAACTGTCCAGCCTTGGCGTGGAATTTGCCGGCCCCTTTACCCCTCGTACCCGCTACTACTGGGGCGTGACTGTCTGGGGCGACAACGGCGAATGTGCCGAGGCCGCCAGCTGGTTTGAAACCGGCAAAATGGACGAGCCCTGGCAGGGCAAATGGATCAGTTGTGAGCTGCCCAAAACTGCTCACCCCCACTACGCCGTACCTTTTAATCTGAACGGCGAGGTGGTGCGCGCACGGCTTTACTGCACCGCACTGGGTATGTACGAAGCGGAGCTCAACTGCAGCAAGGCGGGCGAGGAATATCTGGCCCCCGGCTGCAACGATTACCACAATTTTCTTCAGATCCACACCTATGATGTGACACAGCTGGTGCACAGCGGCGAAAACCGGCTGGGTATCTGGCTGGGTCAGGGCTGGTACGCCGGCAAATTCGGCTGGTGCGAGCCGGGTGTAGGCGTATGGGGCGAGCAGCTTGCTCTGCTGGCCGAGCTGGTGGTGGAGCTTGCCGACGGCAGCACGGTCGTCATCGGCACCGATGAAAGCTGGCGGTGCTGCGCCTCTGCCATCACGCAGAGCGGCATCTATTACGGCGAAGATCTGGACGCCCGTCTGGAGGACCGCGGCTGGAGCACACCTGCCGGCGATCTGACCCACTGGCTGTACGCAAAGTCCTTTGAAGCCCCCGCCGCCGCAGTCATCGACCGCCTGAGCCTGCCCATCGTCATCAAGCAGCGCTGGACGGATCACGAAGTCATCACCACACCCGCCGGGGAGACTGTCATTGATTTCAAGCAGGAAATGACCGGCTGGGTGGAATTTGACTGCTGCCTGCCCGCCGGCACAAAGCTGCAGCTGCAGTTTGGTGAGCTGCTGCAGCACGGCAACTTTTACAATGAAAACCTGCGCAGTGCCGAAGCGCAGTACACCTATATCTCCGACGGCACCCGTGCGCACATCCGTCCCCGCTTTACCTTCTACGGTTTCCGCTTTATGAAGATCACCGGCGCGGCGGCCGAGGCTCTGGAAAATCTGACCGCCTGTGTCATTTATTCCGACATGGATTCCACCGGCGATATCGTCACCTCCAACAAAAAGGTCAACCGCCTGATCGCCAATGTGCAGTGGGGCCAGCGGGGCAATTTTCTGGATGTGCCCACCGACTGTCCCCAGCGTGACGAGCGCCTTGGCTGGACGGGCGATGCGCAGATCTTCTGCGGCACCGCCAATTTCAACATGGACACCGCTGCCTTCTACGGCAAATATCTGTATGATATGCTGCTTGAACAAAAGCAGCTGCGCGGTGCGGCGCCCCACTTTGTGCCGGATATCCGCATGGCGGAATTCCGCCGCAAGGGCGAGGAGTACACGCTGCAGGGAGCCTGCGCATGGAGCGATGCCGCCACCATCATTCCGTGGAACAATTACCTGTATTTCGGCGACAAGGCACAGCTGGCGCGGGAATACGAGAATATGAAGCTGTGGACCGATTACATCAAGACTCGCGACGAAGAGGTCTGCGGCGGTCGCCGCCTGTGGGCATGCGATTTTCATTACGGCGATTGGCTGGCCATGGATAACCCCGACAAGGAGAGCCGCTTCGGCGCAACGGACGATTTCTATCTGGCCAGCGGCTACTATTACTGGGCCGCCACACTGACCGCCAAAGCCGCCGCTGTACTGGGCAAAGAGGACGACGCCGCCTATTATGCCGGGCTGGCGGAAGAGGTACTGGTCGCCATCCGCGCCGAATACTTCACCCCCACCGGTCGTCTTGCCTGTCCCACCCAGACCGCCCACGCCATGGCGCTTTTCATGGGTCTTGTGCCCGAGGAAAACAAAGCCCGCACGATCGATGAGCTGGGCAAACTGATCAAAAAGCGCAACGACCATCTGGACACCGGCTTTATCGGCACCTACCAGCTGTGCAGCGCCCTTTCAGAAAACGGACTGGTGGAAAAAATGTACACACTGCTGCTCAACGAGGATCTGCCCAGCTGGCTGTACGAGGTCAACATGGGCGCAACCACCATCTGGGAGCGCTGGAACAGCGTGCTGCCCAACGGACTGGTCAGCGATACCGGCATGAACAGCATGAACCATTACTCCTACGGCGCCGTGATGGAATGGATGTACCGCTATATGTGCGGCATTCTGCCGAAGGAGGAGGCCCCCGGCTTTAAAAAGGTGACGATCCGGCCCATGCCGGATGCCCGCTTTGATCACGCCTGCGCCCGGTACGCAAGCGCCGCCGGCAAATATGTGAGCGGCTGGAAAAAGACGGAAACCGGTATGGAATACGAGGTGACCGTCCCCTTTGATGCCGAAGCGGAGTTTGTGCTCGTCAACAGCGGAAGCGCTGTCACTCTCAACGGCGACCCCTGCGCCGTGCTGGCCGAAACCGGCCGCATCACCCTGTGCGCCGGCAGCTACACCATCACCGTGACCGCCTGATAAAAAACAGCGGCACACCCGCCGGCGTGCCCGACAATACGAAAGAAAAAGGAGAACCTACTATGGAGCGCCATGCATGGAAAGCCGTCATCCGCGACGGCATGATCACCGAGTACATCCGCCGCCATGACGAGATCTGGCCCGAAATGCTGGAAATGTTCGAGGCCGCCACCATCCACAACTACTCCATCTGGAATGTGGGCAACGAGATCTTCGGCTATTATGAATGCGAGGATCCCGTCCGCGCCGCCGAGGTGCAGCGGGATAACCCCGTCTCCCGCAAATGGAATGAGTATATGAAGGATGTGATGTATGTGCAGGTGGATTCCGCCACCATGCTTCCTCTGCCTGTCAAGCAGGTGTTCTACAAGCCCTGAATCTGCAAACCGTTTTCGCCCGCCGTGTCCGAAAAGCATGGCGGGCGTTTTTTTGTAAAAGACCGCAGCAAAAACAGATTGCCAAGCCGGCCGCAATGTGGTAAACTTTTATTGAATCCGAAAAAGACAGGAGAGATACCATGGGAAATATCATCATCCAGAAAGAAACCACGCCGGATCCCATCCGTCTGATCGGGCGCGAGGCCGGCGTTTGCTGGGGCGCCGAGACCGGCAACGACGAAAAGGACTATAAGCGCGGCATGGACTGCCTTGTTTCCGGCCACGGCCGCACATGGGAATATCCGCAGGTGTACATGGTGCTGGAGGGTTACTCCGCCCGGGTCATCCGTGAGCTGTACACCCACATTGCCGGCGGCCCCACCCGGCTGCAGGCATCCACCCGCTACATCGATTACCAGAAGGGCTTTGACTATGTAATGCCGCCCTCCGTCGCCAAAAACGAGGAAGCCGCCGCTATTTACACCGGGGCAATGCAGGACATCGTGAACGCCATGCAGAAGCTGGAGGCACTGGAGATCCCCCGCGAGGACTGCGGCATGCTGCTGCCGCTGGGTATGACCAGCAAGGTGGTGCTGCGCACAAACCTGCGCAACCTGATCGATATGTCGCATCAGCGGCTGTGCAGCCGTGCTTTCTGGGAGTTCCGCGCCCTGATGAACGATCTGAAAAAAGCGCTGGCAGAGTATTCCCCCGAGTGGAAGACGCTGACGGAGGAATTCTTTATTCCCAAGTGTGAAGTCAGCGGCTTCTGCAGTGAAAAATACACCTGCGGCAGAAAGCCGAAAAAATAAGGAGAACAGCGCGGATCGATCGCTCCTGTCCGCCGCCAAAGCGAAACCTTTTTATCCAAACGAAAACTCCCGTCCGGAAGCATACAGCCTCCGGACAGGAGTTTTTTTGATGTTGTAGGGATAATTTGCGCCGCTTTCTGCCTTATTTCGCCTTTTTCTTTGCCGCGGCACGCTGGATGAGCTTGACAAGCTCCACCAGCGGGATGATGCAGGCACCGATGCCGATGGCCACGGCGTACTCCACCAGACTGATGGGCATCAGACCGAAAGCGTTGGCAAGGAAGGGAACCTCGCAGATAACGGTGGTCAGCAGCAGGCTGCCGATGGCGGCCAGATACAGGATCTTATTGTGACTCTTCAGGCCGAACAGGCTGCCGCGCTGCGAGCGCATATTGAAGCTGTGGAAGATCTCGGCCATGGACATGGTCAGGAAGGCCATGGTCATGCCGTGCTCGCTGTTGGCAATGGCCCAGCTGCCGGTCTCCATATAATCGCCGATGAAGTAGGAGGCCAGCACCAGCGCAGAGATCATAAAGCCCTGGCAGACCACATCAAAGCCCATGCCGCCGGCAAAGACACCGGCCTTGGCATCGCGCGGGGCGCGGTGCATGATATCGGCCTCGGCCTTTTCCATACCCAGCGCCAGCGCGGGGAAGGTATCGGTGACCAGATTGATGAACAGCAGGTGCACCGGCTTGAGGATGGTGAAGCCCATCAGCGTGGCGGTAAAGATACTGATGACCTCGCTGATGTTGGAGCCCAGCAGGAACTGGATGGCCTTGCGGATGTTATCATAGATACGGCGGCCTTCCTCAACAGCGCCCACAATGGTGGCGAAGTTATCATCGGTCAGCACCATATCGGCAACATTCTTGGTGACATCGGTACCGGTGATGCCCATGCCCACGCCGATATCAGCGGATTTGATGGAGGGCGCATCGTTGACGCCGTCACCGGTCATAGCGGTGACATTACCGCTGCCGCGCCATGCGTTGACGATACGGGTCTTGTGCTCGGGCTGCACACGGGCATAGACGCTGATGCTGCGGAATTCCTTCTCGAAGGTCTCATCGTCCATCTCATCCAGCTGTGCACCGGTGACAGCATGGTCACCCTCGGCCAGAATGCCCAGTTCCTTGGCGATGGCTACGGCGGTATCCACATGGTCGCCGGTGATCATAACGGGACGGATACCGGCGGTGCGGCATTCGGCGATGGCAGCGGTGACCTCGGGACGGACCGGGTCGATCATGCCGGCCAGACCGATGAAGCACAGATCATGCTCCAGATTGTCGGGAGAGGCATCGGCGGGGCAGGCTTCCCACATACGCTCGGCGGCAGCCAGTACACGCAGGGCACGGTCAGCCATGGCCTTATTGGCGGCGGCGATCTCGGCACGGTAGGCATCGGTCATGGGCACAGGCTTACCGTCCTGCAGATAATGGGTGCAGCGGCCCAGCAGCACATCGGGCGCGCCCTTGGTATACTGGATGACACCGGCTTCGATCGTATGAACCGTGGACATCATCTTGCGGCCGGAATCGAAGGGTGCCTCGGCACAGCGGGGAGCATCGGCCTTCAGGGTCTTCTTGGGCAGCCCCAGCTTGCCGGCCCACGCCACCAGAGCGGCTTCGGTGGGCTCACCGGTGACGGTACCGTCATCATCCTGCTCGGCATCGGAGCACAGCGCCATGGCCGTGGCCAGACGGGCCTCATCGGTGGTAAAGGAATCCACCACCGTCATTTTATTCTGAGTCAGAGTACCGGTTTTATCGGAGCAGATGATCTGCGCACAGCCCAGCGTTTCCACAGCGGTCAGCTTGCGGATAATGGCATTGCGCCTGGACATATTGGTAACACCGATGGACAGCACCACCGTCACAACGGCGGCAAGGCCTTCGGGAATGGCGGCGACCGCCAGAGAAACGGCGATCATGAAGGAATCGATGATCACTTCAAAATCCAGACCGCCGGCACGCAGCAGCTGCACACCGAACACGGCGGCACAAATAGCCAGCACCAGCCAGGTCAGAATGCGGGAAAGCTGGCTGAGCTTGCGCTGCAGCGGGGTCTGACCCTCCTGCGCCTGCACCAGAGCATCGGCGATCTTGCCCATTTCAGTATCCATACCGGTGCCGGTCACCACGGCGGTGCCGCGGCCATACACCACCGTACCGCCCATGTAGACCATATTCTTACGGTCGCCCAGCGGCACATCCTTCTGTCCGGCAGCCAGCGGCAGGGCATCCACGATCTTATCAACGGGGACGGATTCACCGGTCAGGGCTGCTTCCTCCACCTTCAGACTGGCGCTTTCCAGCAGACGGGCATCGGCAGGCACGGCATCGCCGGCCTCCAGCAGCACCACATCGCCCACCACCAGCTCTTCGCTGCGCACACTGACGATATGGCCGTCACGCAGCACACGGGAGGTTGCGGCAGACATCTCCTGCAGCGCCTCGATGGCTTTTTCCGCCTTGTTTTCCTGATACACGCCCAGCACGGCGTTGATGATCACAACGGCCAGAATGATGATGACATCGGCAAAGCCCTCGCCCTCCAGCACGGCCAGCACACCGCTGATAGCCGCTGCGACCAGCAGGATGATGATCATGGGATCGGACAGCTGCTCCAGAAAACGCTGCAGCAGGGTCTTGCCCTTGGCTTCGGCCAGCTTGTTCAGGCCGTTTTGCTCCAGACGGCGCTTTGCTTCGGCGGCACTCAGGCCGGTTTCGGCAGCGCTGTCCACCTCGCGCAGTACGGCGGAGGCTTCTTCGCAATAATGCTTCATTACTTTTACTCCTTTACGCATTTTGTTTCGGACAAAACAAAAACCCAGGCATGGCGGCAGGCCACACCCGGGTATACGCTCCGATCAAGAGGGACCCTTGCAGTGCCGGGCAGCCATACATGAGTCTCG
The DNA here is from genome assembly GCA_017472965.1 of Oscillospiraceae bacterium. Lineage (GTDB taxonomy): Bacteria > Bacillota > Clostridia > Oscillospirales > Ruminococcaceae > UBA1762. The sequence continues at coordinate 93,658 of JAFUNR010000009.1, forward strand.
CGGTTTGAAGCAAGCCAGACGCGCATGCGTCGGAGATGTTGACTTGCTACGCACCATACCGGCGCGCCCGCTACTCCCTCGCAGGATTATCGTTCCTGTCTATTGTAGCATAAAACATTTGGATTTTATGTTAAGAATATGTTAAATCCAAAATTTCATGCTATTTCGACAAATCCTCTGTCTGCAAATAATACAACTGTCGGCAGACTGCCGCAAATACCGGAGCGACGGTCTCGCCGGTGACAGAGGTGGAATCCATCATCACCGCGATCGTGTACCGGGGCTCGTCCCCGGGATAAAAGCCGACGAACCAGCTTTCATAAAGCTCCTGCTGCGTGCCGTCGGCAAGGGTACGGGTGCGGCCGGTCTGTGCGGTGCCGGTCTTGCCGCCCACGGTACATTCCGGAATGGCCGCCTTCGCGCCGAGTCCCTCCTCCACCACGCTCACCAGCATGGCACGCAGACGGGCGGCGTTTTCCTCGCTCAGCAGCCGCAGCTGTACCGGACGGTACAGACTTTGCACCACATCACCGGTATTGCTGTTGACAAGCCCCTCCACCAGCATGGGCGCAACATACACCCCGCCGTTGGCAATGGCATTGAAGGCTGCCGCCAGCTGCAGCGGGGTAGCGGTGAGCTGCCCCTGTCCGAAGCTGAGCCCTGCCAGCTCGCCGGAATTGGCCAGAACCCGTTCATCCGGCAGATTGCCGCTGCCGGCCCGGTACCCGCCGCCCAGATGGGTGGCGCTGCCGAAACCGCACAGCGTGGAGAATTCCACAATGCTCCCTGCGCCCAGCTGCTGTCCCAGCCGGATGAAATAACAGTTGCAGGAGACCTGCAGCGCCTTTTCCAGATCCACCTCGCCGTGGCCGGTACGCCGCGCGCAGCGATAGGTGTGGCCGTCCACCTCGATGGAGCCGGTACATTCGTAAAGTGCGCCGGCATCAAAGCCCTGCTCCAGTGCCAGTGCAGCAAGGATCGGTTTATACACCGAGCCCACATTGTAAGAGCTGAACGCCCGATTGATCAGCGCAGTATCGGCTGCAGCAATGCTTGCAGCCACATTCAACGGATCGTACTGCGGCATGCTGACACTTGCCGCAATGCGGCCGGTGGCGCATTCCAGCATGACGATAGCGCCTGTCGTGACATACTGTGCCGCCACATCCTCGCAGACACGCTGCAGGATGCTGTCAAGCGAAAGCTGCAGCGCATTGCCGCTGCCCTGTATGCGCCGCAGCTTCACCTCACCGGAGGCGCGGGAAAGCGCATCGGTGGGACACTCCACCCGCAGGATATCCCCACCGCCCTGCAGCCACGCATCAAATGCACGCTCCATACCGGAGACCCCCGTGCCATCGCCGCTGCAGTAGCCGATGATGTGCTGCGCCAGCGGCACGGCAGCATAGCGCAGCGGATAGCTGAAGCTGAAAATACCGCTTTGGGCTGCCGGCTGTTCCTGCAGGCGCACCACAAAGGGATCGGCATTTTCCGTACCCTGATACAGCAGCGCCCTGTCCTGCGGCATCGCCAGATCGAACAGAGTCGTATACTCCGCATTTCCCGCTGTGACTGCGGCCGCGGCCTGCTGCTGCGTACCGGTAAGCGGGCGCAGCGCGTGATCATAAATAACCCCGCGCCCATCGGTGAGCTGCTGCGACCAGCTGCTCTGGCGGCGCACGGCAGCGGCTGCTTCCGTATTCAGTGCCAGCTTTGCCAGACGCGCCTCGCACAGACCAAACAGCAGCAAAAAAGCAAAAGCCAGCCCCAGCAGCCGTGCAGCAGGATCATTTTCCCGCGGCGGCTTCCCCTGTGCCGGTTTTGTTTGCGGCGGCAGTTTTTTCAGCGGAAGCCTCTTTCTTTTTGCTGTATTACCATTCTTTGATAAACGCAAAGCGTCCGCCCCTCTTTCTTTTTCAAAAAGTATGGGAGGGACGGACGATATTATTCGGTATTCTCCGCAAAGATTGCAGCGGCGGCTTTCAGCCGGGATCGTGGGTACACAGCGCATCGGCCAGTGCATCCAGCCACAGCGGTTCCACATAACGGCCGGTGCTGTTATCCGTCACCAGCGGATAACGCAAAGCCGCCTTTTGGGCAAAGGGCTCCCACAGTGAGCCGGGGAACTCAACGGTATAGCTTTTTCCTGCTCTCCAGACTGTAAAAAACACGCTCAGCTCCTGCACACCGTCGTCCGCCGCACAGCGGGAGAGCTGCGACCATCCCTCGCTGATGTGCACGCCTTCCTCCAGCGCAAGCGCCTGAAGCTTTTGCCGGATTTCCAGTTCATCCTGTGGGCCGACACCGGTAAAGGCGATGTATTTCCGCATACGGATGGGATGCATATCTGTGACCGCATCCGCCAGCTTTTCCGCAGTGATATAGGCGGGCAGCGAAAACCATGTATAACCGTCGCCGCGCAGGGTGCAGACCGTCAGCAGCAGTGCAGCAACGCCAAGCAGCCCCGCAAGAACCCATGCCGCAGCACGCAGCAGCGCCCGCCGCCACAGCTTTGCCAGTGGAGTCGCCGGCTTCAGCTCCTCCACATCACGGGAGGCTGCAGCCTCCTCTCCGGGCAGCACGGCGCGCAGCTGCTCCCGTCGGCGGCGGCACTCCTCACATTGCTGCAGGTGCTCCTCTATCGTTGCTGCTGCGGCAAGGCTGCAGACATCCGCCTCATGAAGCGGCAGCAGCTCCCGCACAAGAATGCATAGCTTATCCATCCTGTTCCATCCTTTCCTTCAGCTTTTGCCGCGCACGGTGGTATTTTACCCGGGCTGCATTTTCACTGCAGCCCAGAATCGCGGCGATCTCGGCAAAGGGCAGCTGCGCCAGAATGCGCAGCAGCACCAGCTCCTTTTCCTGCGCGGGCAGTTCATGGATATACCGGTACAGCCGGCGCACCTCTTCGCCGCTTTCCGCAAGCTGCTGCGGTCCGGGTGCAGGATCGGTCAGCGTTTCATCCGGCGGTGTATCCGTATAGCGGCGGCGCTTTTTCAGGGTATCATACCAGCGGTGCCGCGCGATCTGGCACAGCCATGTCAGCAGCTTGCAGCTGCCGTCGTACCGGTGCAGACAACGCACCGCTTCGCAGAAGGTATCCTGCGTCAGCTCCTCGGCGGCATCCGCATTGCCGGTCAGGGTATAGGCAAAGCGGTACACCGGCACAGCATATTCCCGATAGATGCTCTCCGCATCCCGCATGGCAGCCTCTCCCCTTTCTTTGAAATTCTTTGTCGCCGTTCATCTGTTTATAGATAAAGCCGCCGTTTCGTTACAGCTTTTTGAAAAAAATTCCCAAGGCGGGATGTGTTGCGGCATCCTGCCTTGGGAAATCTGCTTTTACAGCTGGGCAATGCCCTTGCGGATACGGGCAAGGGATTCCTCGCGGCCCAGAATGACGGCCAGCTCGATGCCGCCGCCGGGGGTACGCTCCTTGCCGGACAGCGCCACGCGCAGCGGCCACAGAATCAGGCCGTTCTTGACACCCATCTGTTCGATGAGGGCAAACAGCTTATCGTGGATGACCTCCTGATTCCAATCGGCCTCACTCACGCCTTCCAGCACGGGCAGAAGAGCTTCCAGAGAAACCTTGGAATTCTCGGGGTTGGTCTTCATCTTCTTGCTGGTGTACAGCTCGTTGGAATACTCGGGCAGGGCATCGATGAAATCGATCTGCTCGGGGATCTCGCCCAGAACCTCGGTACGCTTCTGCAGCACCTCGGCCAGCAGGGCGGTATCGCAGGGCACATGCACGGTGGCCTCGATATAGGGACGGGCAGCCTCCATAAACTGCTCCGGGGTCATGCGGCGGATGTACTCGCCGTTCATGGAACGCAACTTGGCCGTATCGAAAATGGCAGGGCTCTTGCTGATGCGGGTGGGATCGAAGTTGTCGATCATCTCCTGCAGAGAGAAGATCTCCTGCTCGCCCTCGGGGCTCCAGCCCACCAGCAGCAGATAGTTGAGCACGGCATCGGACAGATAACCTTTGGCGATCAGATCCTGATAGCTGGCATCGCCGTTACGCTTGGACAGCTTGTTCTGGGCATCCTTCATAACGGGCGGGCAATGGATGTAGGTGGGGATATCCCAGCCGAAATCCTTGTACAGCAGGTTATACTTGGGAGTGGAGGACAGATACTCCTTGCCGCGGATGACATGGGTGATATCCATCAGGTGGTCATCCACCACATTGGCGAAGTTGTAGGTGGGCATACCGTCGGTCTTGATAAGGATCTGGTCATCCAGCGTGGTGACATCCACCTCAATATGACCGTAGACCACATCATCAAAGCCGATGGTGCCTTCCTCGGGGATGCGCTGACGGATGACATAGGGCACGCCGGCATCCAGCTTGGCCTGGATCTCCTCGGCGCTCAGGTTGCGGCAGTGGCCGTCATAGTGAGGCACCTGACCGCTGGCCTTCTGGATGATGCGCATCTCTTCCAGACGCTCCTCGTCACAGAAGCAGTAATACGCCTTGCCCTCACGCACCAGCTGCTCGGCATAGCCCTTGAAGATGCCCATGCGCTCGCTCTGGACATAGGGGCCGTAGTTGCCGCCGATATCGGGGCCTTCGTCCCAGTTCAGGCCGCACTGGCGCAGGGTGTTGTAGATGATATCCACGGCGCCTTCCACATAGCGCTCCTGATCGGTATCCTCAATACGCAGGATGAAGGTGCCGCCGTCGCTCTTGGCTTTCAGATAGGTGTACAAGGCGGTACGCAGGTTGCCCACATGCATATACCCGGTAGGGCTGGGGGCAAAACGTGTGCGGGTCTTTTTCTCAGACATGGTCGTGCTCTCCTTACTTGTTTTACACTTGCGAAGGGGGATGCGCCGGCACGGCACAAAACCCCATTATTTTATCTTATATATTGTACAGCGGGCGGCGGGATTTGTCAATTACAGGATGTCGCAGCAGCTTGCATTTTTCGCCGTTTTTGTGGTATTATTAAAACAATTCACCCCGCTTTGACAAAAGAGCCGTGTTTTCTCTGGAAATATTTGACATTTTTTGCACTGCGTGGTATAGTAGATGCGATACATACCGCCTGCGGGCGGCAAGAGAAAGGAAGTGTTTCCTTTATGGAACAGGAAAAGAAGAAACGCATTCTGAGCGGCATCCAGCCCACCGGCACCTTTACGCTGGGCAACTACATCGGCGCGGTGCGCAACTGGGGCAAGCTGCAGGATGATTATGAGTGTCTGTATATGGTAGCCGATCTGCACGCCATCACCGTGCGGCAGAATCCCGCCGACCTGCGCCGCATGACCCGTGAGGCCGTGGCGCTGCTGCTGGCCTGCGGCATCGACCCCGAAAAGAGCCTGCTGTTCGTGCAAAGCCATGTGCCCGCACACAGCCAGCTTTCGTGGGTGCTTTCCTGCAGCACCCAGTTCGGTGAGCTGAGCCGTATGACCCAGTTCAAGGATAAGAGCGCCAAGCATGCCGACAACGTCAACGCCGGTCTGTTCACCTATCCGGTGCTGATGGCGGCGGATATTCTGGTGTATAACGCCGATCTGGTGCCTGTGGGTGCAGATCAGAAGCAGCATCTGGAGCTGGCCCGCAATGTGGCGCAGCGCTTCAACAGCCAGTATTCCCCCACCTTCACCGTGCCCGATCCCTATATCGCCAAGGCCGGTGCCAAGATCATGAGTCTGGCCGAACCGGAAAAGAAGATGAGCAAATCCGACGAGAATGCCAACGCCTTTATTCTGCTGCTGGACGAGCCGGATGCCATCCTGCGCAAATTCAAACGCGCCGTCACCGATTCCGACGGCGAAGTTCGCTATGCACCCGAAGAAAAGCCCGGCGTTTCCAACCTGATGACCATCTACAGCTGCATGACCGGCAAGGATTTTGCCGCCATCGAAGCGGAGTTTGCCGGCAAGGGCTACGGTGATTTCAAAACCGCCGTGGCAGAGAGCGTTATCGCCGAGCTCGCCCCCGTACAGGCCGAGTACAAGCGCATTCTGGCGGATAAGGCCTATCTGGAGGGCGTGCTGAAGGAAGGCGCCGCCCATGCCAACGCCATTGCCGACCGCGTGCTGAGCAAGGTATACCGCAAAGCCGGCTTTATGCAGCTGTAAGCGGTATTTTCACCCGTTTATCTGTCTTTTTTATCCCTTCCCCGAAAGGAGCGATCTGATGAAATCCACAGGTATCGTACGCAAGGTAGACGATCTGGGCCGCATCGTGCTGCCCGCCGAGCTTCGCCGTCTGCTGGAGCTGGATGACCGCGCCGAGGTGGAGATCTACACCGAGGGCGACACGGTGGTGCTGAAAAAGCACCGTCCCAGCTGCGTTTTCTGCGGCGCACAGGAGGAATTGCGCACATTCCGCGGAAACTGCATCTGCGAAAGCTGCCGTATGGCGCTTTGTAAGGACTGATCTGCCGACCGGTTTATACCGGCGGCAGGTCCTTTTGTATTTCCGTATCGGAAAGGAGCACCCGCATGAAACTGGCAACCACCACCGGAGAGCTGTACCCCGCATTTGTATCCACGCCCGCCGAGGCCGTGCGCTGCTACGAGGGCACCGGCTTCACCCATCTGGATTACAGCTTTTACAATGTTCTGACAAAAGATCCGGCCTTTATGAGCGAAAACTGGAAAGAGGGCGTTCTTGCCGCAAAGCAGACCGCCGCTGCGCTGGGTTTTGATTTTGTACAGGCGCACTCTCCCGACTATAATCCCATGGATCCCGATGCGGATCATACCGCCGGTATGCTGGCGGTGCGGCGCTCCATCGAGGCCTGTGATATGCTGGGCATCCGCAGCATGGTGATCCACTCCGGCTTTACGCCGCGGCTGCAGTATCCCCGGGATAAGGAGGCCTATTTCGCCGAAACGCTGGAATTTTTCCGCACGCTGTACCCTGCTATGGAAAAGCACAATGTCTGCCTGCTGATCGAAAACAGCGCCGAGGGTAATATGCAGGGCCGCTTTTTCTACATGACTGCGCAGGAGATGAACGAATATCTCGCCATCGACAAGCATCCGCTGATGGGCGCCTGCTGGGATATCGGCCACGGCCATATGCGCGGCTGCGACCAGTACACCGAGCTGACCACCCTTGGCAGCAACCTGAAGGCAATGCATATCCACGACAACAACGGTATCGGTGACCAGCACCTTGCCCCTTATTGCGGCACGCTGGATTTTGATGCCGTGGTGCGTGCACTGCGGGATATCCGCTTTGCCGGCTGTTTCACCTTTGAAGCGGACAGCTTCATGGGGCAGCGCCGCATTCCCGCACCGGTGCCGGAGCACAGCCGCCTGTTCCAGCCGGCGCTGGCAGTGAAGCGCGGTGCGCTGAAGCTGCTGCACACCGTCGGCAAAACCATGCTGGAAAGCTACGGTATGTACGAGGATTGAGCAGAGATTTGATCATTTCGCACGAAAAAGGAGCTGCGCGGAAAACAGCTCCTTTTTTCATGCCTGCATACAGCAGATTCAGTTGTGTTTTTGTAAAAACAGCTCCCGGATATACAGCATATCCCGGTACAGCGGCGCAAACAGGCGGTCGTGCCCCCGGCAGCCGGCAAGGTTGGTGACCTGCGGATGGCAGAAGCTGATCACCGGGATCTGTTTTCCGTTGATTTCGGCAAAGAAATACCACCAGTCCCGCTCAAAGCCGCGGGAGCGGAAACTGGCCCACTCCGTTGAAACAGGCAGCACATGATCCTTGAGCAGCGTGGCATTTCCGGTCATGCCGGAGGAGCTCAGTCCGCAGCAGACGATGATATCCGGATCGCACAGGCGGATCTCTTCATAAATCATTTTCCGCTGGGTCTGCACGGCTGCCAGAAGTGCCTGCCCGTCAGTGCGGCTGCCGCCGCCCTCTTTTTTCAGGTTCATAACCGAAATGCGTGCAAGCTGCGGCACCCGTTTTGCCGGGGACATATCCCGCGGGTAATCCAGGTCGCCGTCCAGCAGCGCTTTTGTCCACCGGCCGATATTGCTCCATGTTTTCCAGCCGCTGCCGTCCCGCCGCAGATCCGCACACAGATCCCGCTCCTGCAGGCAGTTCATATCGCGCAGGATGAACAGGATATGCGGTTTTTCATAGCGATTTGAATCAACGATCCCGTCCCGGATAAACGCAGCAAAGGAGCAGCTCGCCTTCCATTCTTCAAACAGTGCATCAAAGTCCATGCGTCGCTCTCCTTTCGCCTGTAATATGCAGAACAGAAAACTTCTGCCGCTTTTTTCGCCGGACGGCCTGAATCACATGCGTTCATGCTTGGTACGGCTGATGATGTGATCCTGCAGGTCTTTATTCAGCAGGTTGAATTTCTGGCTGAAGCCGGATACGCGCACCGCCAGATTGCGGTGGTTTTCGGGGTGCAGCTGGGCATCCCGCAGGGTATCGGCGCTGACGATATTGAACTGCACATTGCTCAGCCCCTTTTCCGCGCCGCCCAGCAGAACATCCGCAAAATACGGGATATTCTCATCGGTGAACAGCCGGGGATCCGCTTCCACGATGGCGGAGGTGGTGCCCGGGGCTTTTTGGGTAGGCAGACAGGCCAGCGAATTGATCAGCGCGGTGAAGCCGTTGAAATCGCGGCCCTGCATGGGCGAAACGCTGTAGGCAAGCGGCTCGCCCGCACGGCGGCCGTCCGGCGAAGCCGCCGTGACCATGCCGTGGTGCAGCATCCACAGATAGGAGAACGGCTGCGGATGGAATGCATGGCCGTATTCTATGGACAGTGCCGCCAGCTCATCGCAGGCAAACTCCATCAGCTGCGCCGCCAGCGTATCCACCTCGGCGATATCGTTGCCGAATTTTGGGGCCTTGCTGACAAAGCGCCGCCGCTCGGCCTCATCCGGGAAATTATTTCTCAGCAGCTCAATGACCTGCTGCAGTGTGTAGCGCTTTTGTTCGTACACCAGCACACGCAGCGCGGTCAGCGAATCCGCCAGATTGGGCAGACCCACCAGCATGGTCTGGTAATAATCGTACAATGCACCCTGTGCATTGAAATCACGGCCGCTTTCCGCACAGCCCTGTGTCAAAAGAGACTTATAAGGGCGCGGCTCGGTGGCGGCCGCGGACGGAAAGCTCCGCAGTGTCATATTCACTGCCGTGCGCAGCAGCCAGCGAAGCTGCTTATACACCGCCTGCAGCAGCTTTTCGTAGGTATCCAGCTCTTCCGGCGTACCGGTGCAAAGACCGGGCTGTGCATCTTCAAAAATCATGCTGCTGCCATTGGACAGGGTGTATTCCAGCGCCTTGAGCACATTGATGCGAGCAGTGACGGCATGAGGATTGCTCTTGCCGGGGATGACCGTTTCCACACAGCCGATCTGGGTGTAATTACAGGCATCCTCATGGGCGATACCCGCCGCTTCCAACGCAGGGATCATCACATCGTCATTGAAGAAGAAGGGCACACCTTTCTGCGTATGGCCCACCACCTCCAGCGCACGGCACAAAAACGCCTTATCCGTCCGGGGCGAAAAGCGAACCGACATACAGCGCACAAAATCCAGAGCCTCGGTGGCATCCAGCATCAACCACGAAAGCTCGTTCACCGCGCTGCTGCCGTCCGGATCGGTGCCGCCTACGCAGGATTGCTGCACATCGTAATCCCGGTACAGCTTGATCCACAGGCAGCAGATCAGCTCGAACGCCTGCTCCTTTGTCAGGGTGCCGGCCTCGATATCCGCTTCGTAATAGGGATAGAAAATCTGATCCAGACGGCCGACAGAGTTGGCATTGATGCCGTCCTCCCAGGTGTTGAGCATATGGGCAAACCACAGGCTCTGCACCGCTTCCCAGAAATTGCGGGCGGGCTTTGCCGGCACCTGCGTGCAGACCTCGGCAATGTGCTCCAGCTCCGCTTTGCGGACAGGATCGGCTTCCGCGCCCGCCAGCTCTTTTGCCTTGACGGCATACTTTTTGCCCAGCGCACAGCCGGCGCGGCACAGAATACGCAGATCCTCGTAAAACGGGCCGTCGCCATTCTTTTCCGCGCAAGTCTCCACATGAGCAAGCAGCCCCTCAAAGCCCAGCTTCACCACCTGCTCATATCCCAGCACGGTATGATTGGCGCAGATGTTGTAGCCCATGGCAGCCATCTCGGCAGCGGCATCCCACTCCTGCTGTGTCTGCGCATGGGAACGGTGCGTCCCGACCGGATTCAGCCGACCGTTCTCATCGATAAACACGCCCCAGTCGCCCTGCTCAAAGGTGATGATACGGCGTGCATCAAAAGCCCTGCGCTGTGCTTCAGCAGCATCCATCGCCTCCGGCGCCACACTGCTATCCTTCTCCAGTGCCGCCCGCAGCTGTGCCGGCGAATAGTTTACAGCCTCATCAATACCGTAGTTGTGACCGACGATCAGCTCACCTTCCATGATGAAAGGCCGTGCTCCGCGGGCAACGCCGGCAGCGCCGCCGGCGATCAGGCGGGCATTCACCTGCGCCTGTGCGGCGTTTTCGGGAAGATCAAAGGTTTCCAGCGCACCTTTGTAATAATTCAGGATCCATTCCTGTGTCACCGGAGTGGAATGGGATTTGATGTTGACCGCATCCTCGCGCAGCTGTGCGCACCGATCTGAGATTTTGAGCATGGTATCCCGCCTTTCCTTTATCCGCTGCATCTCTCTGCACTCATTATAACAGAAACGATGAAAAAATCCATTCCCTGTTTGCAGATTCATAAAGAAAAATGCGGTCCCATGCACCCAGCACGGGAACCGCAGCAGAAAGCATTTATTTGTGATATTTACTGCCCGCCAGAATAGAAAGTGCCCGGTAGATCTGCTCCAGCAGCATCAGACGCGCCAGCTGGTGCGGAAAGGTCATTTTCGACATGGACAGCTTCAGCTCCGCCCGCTGCTTGACGGCGGGCGCGATCCCGTGGGAGGAACCGATGATGAAGGTGAAATCGCCGCTGCCTGTCACAGCGCTGCTTTGCATCCAATCCGCCAGTTCCTCGCTGGAAAACTGCTTGCCTTCGATACACAGCGCCACCACACGGCTGCCCCTGCGCAGGCGGGCCAGCATGGCTTCGCCCTCTTTTTCCAGCGCACGGCGAATGATTGCCTCGCCGGCATTTTTCTCACGGATGGGTTCCTCCGGCAGTTCTGTGACACGGACGGATGCAAGGCCGCCCGCGCGTTTCACATATTCGGCACAGCCGGCGGCAAAGTAATCTGCATTGACCTTGCCCACGCAGAGGATCTCGATATTCAGCATGACTTCTCCTTTTCTGTGTGCGGCAAATCGCCGCAGACGGCGAGATCAGAATTCGATCCAGTCGGATGCACCGTGCCGCGGGCTGACCTGAAGCGTCAGCGCACCGGCGGCCAGCTGCTCCGGTGTAAAGCGGCCATCCTGCAGCAGGCGCTCCATCACGGTGGCGCGGGCCAGATCGGGGATGTTGTTCTCCTGACTGAGGTGGCACAGCGCAAAGCGGGTGCAGCCGGCAGCCAGCAGCTCGGCCAGCGTTTCGGCACATTCCTCGTTGCTCAGATGACCGCGGGTGGAGTTAATGCGGCTTTTTAAGTAATAAGGATAAGACCCCATCATCAGCATGGTCTTGTCGTAGTTGCATTCCAGCGCCACAAGACCGCAGCCCTGCAGCTGCTGCATCACCGGATGGCTGACATAGCCAAGGTCGGTGGCGATGCTCATCGTATGCCCATCGGCGCATTCGATGTGAAATCCGCAGCAGCCGGCGGAATCATGGCTGGTGGCAAAAGCCTCCACACCGAAGCCGGCGATATCCTCCTGCCGGCCATCAATGGGAATCAGCTGCGCGGCGGGCGGGACGGCGTCCTCCGCCGCCAGCGCCTCCAGTGTGGCAACGCCTCCATATACCGGCACAGGATGCTTTTTCAGAAAAACCTTCAGGCCGCTGATATGATCGGAATGCTCATGGGTGACCAGAATCCCCTTCAATCCGCGCACATCCAGTTCCAGCTGCTGCAGCGACAGCATCGCCTGCTTACAGTTTTTTCCCATATCCACCAGCAAGAACTCCGTGCCTGCCGCCGTGGTCTGTGCCACCGCCGCGCTGTTGCCGGAGGAACCGCTGTACAAGGTCGCAAAACGAGCCATGGATGAAATACCCTGTCCTTTCTTACAAAAAGACCGGCCCAGACAAGGCCGGTCTTGGGGTTGCATATGATGTGGCCGCCGTTCTTTTGCCGGATCAGCCCACCTGATTGATGCCCGCGCTCTGCACGAATTCCACGCGGCGGATATCCGCGCCCAGCGCCGTCAGCTTTTCCACGATATCCTCGTAGCCGCGGTCGATGTGCTCGATATCCTCGATCTCGGTAACGCCGCTTGCCGCCAGCGCCGCCATGATCATTGCCGCACCGGCGCGCAGATCGGTGGCGCGCACAGGGGCCGCCTGCAGCTCGGGCACACCTTCGAATACGGCGACCTTGCCGTTGACCTGAATGTTTGCGCCCATGCGCTGCAGCTCCTCCACATAGCGGAAGCGGCTTTCCCAGACGCTTTCAGTGATGATGGAGGTACCGGCAGCACGGCACAGCAGCACGCCCATCAGCGACTGCATATCGGTGGGGAAGCCGGGATGGGGCGCGGTCTTGATATTGACAGGCTGGATCTCGCCGCTGCGCCAGACGCGCACGGCATCATCGTATTCCTCCACGCTTGCGCCGGCACGCTCCAACTTATCGGTGATCGGCTCCAGATGCTTGGGGGTGACATTACGGATCAGCACATTGCCGCCGGTGAGCGCCGCACCCACCATATAGGTGCCGGCCTCGATCTGGTCGGGGATGATGGAATATTCACAGCCGTGCAGGTTCTTTGTGCCGCGGATCTTGATGACATCGGTGCCCGCGCCGCGGATATCCGCACCGCAGGTGTTGAGGAAGTTGGCAACATCCACCACATGGGGCTCCTTGGCCACATTTTCCAGAACGACAGTGCCGTTGGCGCAGGCCGCAGCCAGAATGGCATTGATAGTGGCGCCCACAGAAACAGTATCAAAGAAAATATGGGCCTCCTGCACGCCGTTTACGGTGGAAAGATTGATGTAGCCGCCCTCGACAGAGTTTTCAGCGCCCATCTCGCGGAACGCTTTCAGATGCTGATCAATGGGACGGGTACCCAGATTGCAGCCGCCGGGCATGGCAACGCTGGCGTAGCCGAAACGTCCCAGCAGCGCACCGAGAAAATAATAGGAAGCACGCATCTGGCGGCAAAGCTCGTCCGAGACAGGCTCGGGCCGCAGATGGGTGGTATCGATCTCCATGGCAGTCTTGCTCAGCATACGCACGCTTGCGCCCAGCTCGGCAAGGATCCGCACGCTGACCGCCACATCGCTGATATTGGGCAGATTATCAATAACGCAGACGCCGCCCGCCAGAATGGTGGCAGGCAGGATGGCAACCGCCGCATTTTTGGCGCCGCCGATGGTCACTTCACCTACAAGAGGTCGTCCGCCTCTGATCACAAACTTTTCCAAAATATAGTTACCTTTCCGGTCTTTTTCATGTTTTGCCGGCTGACGGTTTTAGTATATACCGCAGCAGCAGGCATCATTCTGCCGAAGGGAAAAATTCAGTACAGGTTGTTTTACGCATGAAAACTCCACACCCGAAAATGCGCGGAATTATCCGCTTACTATTGTAGCACGAAAGCGTACCGAATGCAACCGCTTTTGCACAAAAGAAAGCCGCGATCCCGGCTTTTCGGGCCGAAATCGCGGCTTTGTCATCTGTTTGTTACCTTTTGTGCAGTCTGCATCAGCCGTTGCCCACCCAGTTGGCAGGGTTATTCGCTATACCGTTGACACGGATCTCGAAATGGCAGTGCGGGCCGGTGGAGTTGCCGGTGCTGCCCAGATAGGCGATCAGGTCGCCCTGATTGACCCACTGACCGACCTGTACCGCCAGCGAGCTGCAGTGACCATACAGCGAGGACATACCGCCGCCGTGATCCAGCACCACATACACACCGTAGCCCTTATTGGTGTATTTGGCCGTTGTCACGATACCGCTCTGGGTGGCGTAGATCGGCGTACCGACACCACCGCAGATATCGATGCCGTTGTGGGCGTACACACCGGTAAAGCCGCGGCTGCAGTAGGTGTAGCCGGGGATGGGCCACATATACGCGCCGTTGGAGGGTACCACCGACACACCCGGGCGCACCTGTGTACCGACAAGGATCTCCCGGTTGACAGGCGCTGTGATGACCGTGCTGGAAACCAGCGTTTTGGACTGCTGGATGCCGTCCACATACTCATAGTCATAAACGCATTCCTTCAGACCGGGCACACCCTGAACCACCGTCTTGGTGGCGCCGAAATACAGATCGGAGGTATTCTTCCGGGTCGTTTCGAAGGGGATCTCCTCCATCTCGGTACGGCGATAGGTCACCTTGACCCGCAGGAAGGGTACCGCCTGCGACACCAGCAGCGAATCGCCGGGGTGCAGACTCTTCAAAATATTCTGATCCGGGTTCAGATTGACCAGCTCGGCTGTGGTAAGGCCGTGCGCATGGGCAATGCCGGAAGGATTATCGCCGTTTTGGACCGTGTAGCGAACCTCGCCCGCCACCTGACTGTGGATCAGATCACCGATGGTGGCATAATCCACAATGCTGGAACGAAGGTACACACCCTCCACCAGCTGGGGTTCTTCAACAAAGGAGATGTACTCGCCTTCCTCGCCGGTGGCGTAGGGCGCCTTGATCTCATCCAGCTCACGCTGCAGACGGTCGCCGTTTGTCACTGCGCCGTAAAAAGTGCCGTTCAGATAGAAGCCGGTGGCTTCGACGATCTCCTCGCCGGAGGTCTGCAGGATGGCATCGGCGACCTCCGCCGCATCCAGCACCTTGACACCGTCATTGACAGCCAGCATATAGCTGGGGGTCAGACTCCACTGATCGCCGCTGTCCTCCTCGGTGTAAACGATGCGGCTGCGCACATCCTGCCGGGCCTTTTCAAACACATCCTCGCTTGCCACATACCCCAGCACCTGATCGTCGTAGCTGAGCTGCAGCACATACTCGTAATCCATGACGGTGCGCACCGTGAAAACAAACAGCGCAGCCGCCGCCACAGGCAGTACCCAGCCCAGAATATCGGACAGCAGATGCATATGCTTGTACAGGCCGCGGCCGATATAGGCAAAAACCTTTTTGAATGTCTCGCCCGGGCGATCCGGATCGCGGGTGAACAGGATATCGCGGACGGTGCGGCAGGCACGGAACAGATACACAAACGGCCGCAAAAACATCATCAGAATGGCTGCAGGCAGCCAGAGCACGACCTTGAACAACAGCGCCAATGCACGGAGCAGCGCGCCGCCTGCAACGGAAGCCCCGCGCTTGCAGACGCGCCCAACCTGCACAAAGGCATACTCGGCATAATAACCGACCTCATACAGAAAATCGCCTGCCATATGCACGCCGTCGCGCATAAACCTGCCAAACCGGCGCATATAGCCAGGCAGCCGCGCGGCAAAAATCTTCAGTGCATCCACGGTGCGGTCAGCAAAATCCCGCTCCTGTGCAGCAGTGTTTTCGTTACGCTCCGCTGTCGCGATCGCAGGTTCAGCCGAAGGCTCTGCCGGTGCATCCTCGGCACGGTCAGCCAGTTCAATCATATCTTCCAACAGCTCCTGCCGTTCGGAACTCTTGCCCGTACGGGGTCTGCTATCTGTGGTTTTGATCCATTGTTCGTTATTCTTCAGGGATTTTTTACCCATCTGCATCCCTCCTTTTCTTCTTCCGGCAGCCGTTTTCTCTGTTTTCACCTGTGCCGAAAAAGAATCCATACGGATTTATTATACACCATTGCACGCTTTACGGCAACCTTTTGACAGATTTTTCATGGTATTTTCGCGATTTGACGGGGATATACCGTCATCCGGCAGTTTTTTTGAAAGCAAATTTTACCGGATCATTCCGCCTGTTCGCAAAAGAATGCTTTGCAGGCATCCGACAGGATCTGCTGCGCCCGGCCAAGACCCGCCGCATCCAGCAGCTGCTGCGGAAAGGCCGAAGCAAGCTGTATCTCTCCGCTCTGCGGCGGTGCAAAGCACAGGGCGGCGCAGTGCAGTGCCTGACGGGGAAAAGCGGCATTTTTGCTGCCGCCGTACAGATCATCCCCCGCCAGCGGGCAGCCCAGCGCTGCCATATGAACGCGGATCTGGTGTGTGCGGCCGGTCTCCAGCCGGAACACGGCCAGCGAGTATTTTTCGTTCTGCGCCAGAACCTGCCAGTGGGTACAGGCAGGCTCACCGTCTGGTGAAATGCGGCGCAGGATGACGGAATCCGGGGCGCGACCGATGGGCAGCCGGCAGGTCCCCTGCGGCTGCGGCAGCACACCGGTGAGCACAGCTGCATACAGCTTTCGGCAGCTGCGCACCAGAAACGGCTGCGCTGCTGCGCTTTTCGCCAGCAGCAGCAGACCGGAAGTATCCTTATCCAGCCGGTAGACCGGATGGAATGCTCCCTGTTCCCCACGGCGGGCAAGCAGCCCCATCCATGCATTCGCCAGTGTGCCGTCGGCGTAATTCAGCGTGGGGTGCACCGCCATGCCGGCGGGCTTTTCCACCGCAGCGGCGCACTCGTTTTCCCACACGACCGTCAGCGGAATATCCTGTGCGGAAAGTTCCGGTGAGGCTTCGGGGACCGTCGGCAGCGTGATGCACATCCCCGCATGAACCGGCATGTTGGTAAAGATCACCGCGCCGTCTGCCTGAATACCGGGCGCAGTGCGCTTGGCAGCGCGGATGGCTGTGGAGGATACCCCGCAGCTGCGCAGAAAATCCCGCAGAAGCCAGCCGTCCCGTTCGGGCGGCACGATAAACTGCAGCGCCATAATGCACCTCCGCTCATTCGCTTATTCTCAAAATGCCATACGGCTTTCCCCGCTGTAATGCTGCAGCCGCAAAAAACCGGCAGCCGCAAGGCTGCCGGAGTTTGTATTGAATCAGAAATGATCCGCAGAGTCCATAAAGAACGGCAGCGGCAGCCAGTTTCTGAACAGCGGATGCACCGCCACCATGCTCTCCAGCCCCAGGAACAGCGCTTCCGCTTCGAGCTTGGTCAGAGAAAGCTCCGGCTCGCCGCCGCAGCTGACGGTGGGAACATTGTTTTCCACGCGGACAGTATAGCTTTCGCCGTCAATGGCAACCGTTGCGCAGCCGTCCAGCAGCGTTTCATAGCTTGCCTTCAATGCCAGCAGCGTTTCGATCACCCTGGGCCAGTTCAGCACATTCACTTTTCCGGCGGGCTTGAAGCGGCAGTTCTCGCAGATAGCGGACAGAATATGGATACGCTCGGTCAGGCACAGAGGAACATTGATCTCCACCCCGTCAAGACCGGTATCCGCCAGCAGAGCCTTGATCACCTTCGGCAGCAGTGCTTCATCCGTCAGTACCAGCTCGGCGGCATTGCCCATCACATAGCCCACCGGCTCGCCGGCAATGCGGATCAGCCGGAAGCTGCTCTTCCATGAGTGCATGATATCCAAAAAACGCTCCCGCGGACGCAGGCCCATCAAAGGCTGGCTCTGTGCCAGAGCGTAGGCAAAATCCACCTCTTCGGGACGCTCCTCGGTCAGATCGGAGAATACAACATCGCTGATATCGATATCGGCTGCGCGGTGGCGCAGATTGGTCCGGGTGATATCAAAGCCCATACAGACACCGGCATTTTCAAAGCCGAAATACTGATACCGCTGCCGCTGACCGCCCAGCACCAGCATATCGTAGCCCTGTACCTTTGCATCGGCAAGCATATCCGCCATCAGGCGCTTCATATGGCCCTCGCCGCGGGAATAAGGATGCACCGACACCGTGCCCACATAGCCGATGCTCAGGGTGCGGTCAAGATACCGCATCGCCGTGGGCAGACAGGCCACCATAGCACGGATACGGCCGTCGCGGCGGGCAATGAAATGCTTTGCCGCTTCGGCGCAGTTGACATTTTCGCCGTAGACCTTGGGAAGAAGTGCCCTGAAATCATGGGGCGCATGCGCCTGAGAGAACACGAAGTTGCCGAAATCCAGACAATCGTCCTGATCCTTCGGCGCGGCAACGAGATATTCGGTGCTGTTCATGGTGATCGCTCCTGTATTCTTATATTTGCAGATCTCTGCAGAGACGCTGCATTACAAACAGAGTACGCCCTGCAATGCGGTGCAGGGCGGTTGATTTTTGAAAAAAGGAGTAAGTCATAAGCCGGGTTTTGTATTAAACGACGATCTATCTGTGACCCTTTGTCGCCAAAGGGCTCAAGCCACCTCCGAGGACGCGCAGGACGACGCATAGTCCTCATACGGGTGTTGCTTCCGGTAGGGTTTACATGGCCGCACAGTCGCCAGTGCGCCGGTGAGCTCTTACCTCGCCTTTCCATCCTTACCGGGCAGGTGCCCGGCGGTATCTTTCTGTTGCACTATCCCTGGGGTCGCCCCCGGCTGCCGTTAGCAGCTACCGTTGTCCTGAGAAGCCCGGACTTTCCTCATGCGGGCAAAGCCGCACGCCGCCGTATGGCCTGCTCCTGTTTTACCTGTATGAATTATTGCGGCTCCCCTTCGGAGCTGCTCTCCGCCGTTGTATCCGATTCTGCGGCAGATTCACTCTCGGCAGGTGCGCTCTCCTCCTCCGGTTCGCCGGAGGACGGATCGGCGCTGCTCACCTCCGGCTTTGCGGAAGCTACGCGAAGAATGACCGTATCCACACCGGGCTGCACCGGCGTATCCGCCGCGGGAGAGGTCTCGGTGACCACATCCGATGCCCAGCTGCCGTCGTTGATGACGGTGACGATCTCGTATTTGATGCCAAGGCTGTTCAGCAGGCTTTCGGCACTGGCGCGGGTATTGCCTTCCAGGTCGGGCAGCGGAATGGGCTCAATGCCCTGGCTGACCACGATGACGATGGTGTTATCCGTCACCTCTTCACCGGCAGCCGGAGACTGCGAGGTGATGTAACCCGCCGCATAAGCGCTGGAATACTCATACGTCACGCTGAAGCGGTAATCGCTGAATTCCAGACGGGCTGTCTTGAATTCCTTACCCACCAGCGCGGGCGCAGTGATAATATCCTCCTGCGATTCCGGCACGGAATCCGGCTGGGACTGGGTGCTGGAAGGATCGACCACCGAAATGCTTTCGCTGCCGGAGACATCACTGTCCGGTTCATCCTCTCTGCCGCCGTACCAGATACCCAGTACCACGGCGAAGATCAGCGCAAGAAACGCAAAGGTGCACAGCGCCACCTTGATATCGGTGTTCATGCGGCTCCAGAGATTCTTTTTTTCCGGCTCGGTGCGCACCGCTCCGCCGGGAACACGCGCAGCCCCGGAGACCGCCGCCGGTGCGGCAGCCTTTTTCTTCTGACCGGTCAGGGCCATACGGAAGGATGTCATATCCGCAAAGCGCTCGCCGCAATCCAGCTGCAGACCATGCAGGATGGCATCCGCCAGATAGACAGGCAGCTTCTGCACACTGCCGTCAGGCAGCGGCGCGGTGGTATAGACGGTGGGATCCTCCAGTGTGTCCTCCACCAGACGCTCGCGGGCGCTGGGCACCGCAACACCGGTCACCATGCGGTACAGCACAGCGCACAGCGCATAGATATCGGTGAAAGCACCGTCAAAATCAGAGGAGGAGTACTGCTCCGGCGCAGCGTAACCCGCGTAGAGCTGCGCCTTCAGCTCGGTGCCCTGACTGCGCATAGCCTGCGTGGCATAGCCGCCCAGACGCACCACGCCAGGGCCGGTGACTGTGATATTGTCGCAGCAGATGCCGCGGTGGATGATACCTGCACGGTGCAGCTTTTCCATCGAAACCCACAGCGGATCGAGCAGATCCAGCGCCTCGTTCCAGCCGATACGACCGCCGCAGCGCTCCAGATATTTTGTCAGCGAAAGACCCTCGGCCTTTTCGGTGACGGCGTAAACGGTGTTGTTGGCGTAAAAGACCTCGCAGACGCTCAGCAGACAGATATCGTTGTTGAAATGCCGCAGCTTGGCGTACAGGTCGGCAAAATCCGCCGCATTGTTCTTATACGGTACCTCGCTGCCCACACGCACCTGCAGGGACAGATCCTCTGCGCGGCCGCTGCACAGCGTTACCGGCATATATTCCTTGATCAGATAAGCGCGGCGGCCGGTGATATCCATCGCATCATAAATGGCGCCCTCGCTGTCCAGCGAAAGGAAAGCATCCACACGGTAGGTATCATTCAGCAGCATTCCCATCGGCAGGCTGCCGGAGGGATTTTTATTCTCCGGTGCAGCTGCACCGCAGCATGGGCAGGCATTCTGATCGGAATCGTACACCGTCATGCAGGCGGCGCATACTTTTTTATACATGGGCTATACCTCCTGTTTGAATATCCGTGCCGCATGGCAGCCGGACAATCCGCTGCAGCCCGTCCGGCCGGCAGCGGCCTTCAGGGGGCATCAGCGATCCAGAGCGTCCTCGTTGGCCAGATTGTGCCAGACCTCCTGCACATCGTCATCCTCATCCAGAGAATCCAGCAGACGGGTCATGTTCTTCATGTTGTCCTCGCCCTCGACAGCGGTCTCGGTGGTGGGCAGATAGGCGACCTCAAAGCTCTCGAACTTGTAGCCCATGCCCTCCATGGCCTCGCGCACGGCGCTCAGGTCAGCGGGAGCGGTGGTGATCTCAATGTACTCCTCGCCCATGTCGAAATCCTCGGCACCGGCCTCGAAGCAATCCTCCATCACCTTTTCCTCATCCAGTCCCTCAGCCTCCAGCACCAGCACACCCTTCTGGTTGAACAGGAAGGAAACGCAGCCGCTGGTACCCAGATTGCCGCCGAACTTATCGAAGTAGTGACGCATGTTGGCGGCGGTGCGGTTACGGTTATCGGTCATGGTCTCCACGATCATGGCAACGCCGTTGGGACCATAGCCTTCGTACAGGATGGTTTCGTAATCCTCGCCCTTGGCTTCGGCAGCACGCTTGATGGCGCGCTCAATGTTATCGTTGGGCACGTTGGCAGCCTTGGCCTTGGCGATGGCATCGCGCAGACGGCTGTTGGAGCTGGGATCCCCGCCGCCGCCTTCCTTCACGGCGACCACGATCTCGCGGGCCATCTTGGTGAAGATCTTGGCTTTTGCGCCGTCGGTCTTTTCTTTTTTACGCTTGATGTTGTTCCATTTGGAATGTCCGGACATGATACATTTCCCCCTGCTTATCGCACAAATTTCTGTAGTTTCGTTTCAATCGTCTGCGCCGTTCAGTTTTATGCGCAAAAAACGAGGCTTGAAAAGCCTTTTGACAATTCAGTATACCACATATCGCCGCTGATTTCAAACCTTATTTACCGATTATGTCAAAAAAACATCACATTTTGACGAAATTGCGTACATCAGCGCAGCCGCTGACGAAAAAATTCCAGAATCCCCTGTGCGGTGGCATCGCCCTGCCGCAGAATGGTAAGCGGATCGGCGCAGGCCTCGTATTCTGCCGGATTGACGAGGAAGCCGTACTCCAGCAGCACAGCAGGGGTATAGGTCATGCGGGTGACATAGAAGTAGCTCCAGCTGGAGCCCCTGTCGGGACGGCCGCCGGCTGCGGCAACGCCCGGCAGCAGACAATCCGCAAGCTGCTTGCCCGGCAGCGTGAAATAGTAGGCATATGTACCGGTCACATCACCGGCGTCGCGGGTCAGCTCCACGCTGTTGTGGTGCAGTGCCAGATACAAATCAGGATGCACCTCGTTGGCAAGGCGGCTGCGCTCCTCCAGCGACAGAAAGCTGTCGTCCTCCCGTACCATAACCACCGAAGCGCCCATCTGCTGCAGCCGCGCGCGCACCGCCAGTGCAACCGCCAGATTCAGGTCTTTTTCCTTCGGGCCGCCCAGTGCACCGGCAACGCCCAGCGCACCGTAATCGTCCGCGCCGTGACCGGCATCCAGCACAATGACCGCGCCCTCCAGCGGACGGGCGGCATCCGGTGCAAGCTGCGGCGCAGCCTTTAAGTAAAGCACGGTATCGCCGGCTTCGTTATAGGTCACATCATAGCCCCACAGCTGCCGTGCGCCGTCGGTGGAAAAAATCAGCCGCACACCGCCGTTTGTCAGCTCTGTCTTTACGCCGGTGACAAGCTCGCTTGCGATAGCGTATTCCCCCTGCACCGCTTCGGTGTTGGCAAGGGTGACTGTCAGGGTGTTGTTCTCCTCATCCCAGCTGTCATAGCCCAGCGCCGTGCCGCCGCGCACTAGTGTGATGTACTCATCCCGGCCATCCTTCGTCACGGCAAAATCAGCCAGAGGCCACGGGCCGATGTTTTCATTGATAGCCTCGCAGTGGTAGGCGGGGATCCAGCCGCCGGTGGTCAGCTCATAGATATAAGTATATTTACCGTTTCTCACTGTGGTGGCACAGCGGTTGACCACCGCCACACCGCCCTGCTTGGCGGTTTCTTTGATCATATCCTCGTTATCCGGATCGGCGAGAACACTGGCGATCCAGCTGGTAACGCGGATGCGCTGCCCCTGATACAGCTTTACCGTACCGTCCCGCTGCATTGCACCGCCGCCGGCAGCTTCGGCACGGGTCACGGTGAGCAGGATATTCTCGCCGCCCTGTGTCACAAGGATGCGGTTCTCCCCTTTTTCCAGCGGTACCAGCACACCGAAGCTGCCGCCGCGGGCGCGGTGCTTTACCTCGGCGCCGTTGACGGTCAGCGGCTGCGCAGGGTCAGAGGTACCCATCAGATACACATTTTCACTGTACAGCGTGGCGCCCTGTGCAGGATAGGACACCGCCAGCGTGCGCCCGATTTCAGGCACGGAAAGTGCAAAGCCGCTTTGCTTCACCGAAAGCACGGTGCTTTGCACACTTTGCAGCGCCTCCGGCTCCAGATCTGCCTGCTTTACGCTGCCCCAGATGCAGCTGTTCACCGGCAGACCCTGCCCGGCGGCATAATACGCTGCGGCAGCCAGCAGCTGCGGCTGCTGTGCCAGCCAGAGCACCGGCAGGCCGTCCTGTGCGGATACCTTTGCCAGCGCAGCGGCAGCCTCGGCATCGGCAGAGCTTTCCACCCGCGCCACCGCAAGCGCTGCACCGGTACTTGTTGTACGGAGCAGTCCGTGCGAAGCGGGCAGCTCCAGTCCCATGGGCACGGCGCACTGCCGTGCCATGCCGGAAAATGCCGCGCGGGCGGCGGAACTATCGGTGGGAGCATCCGCAAAACGCAGCACTACGGCGCTGACACCGTACTGAGCGGAGATATCCCGCACGGCAGCGGAAAGGCGGGTGACAAAATCGCCGTCATCCAGCGCCGCATTGCCGTCGCGCCCATCAGCCAGATCATTGACATCCAGCACAGCAACCAGCCGTACACTTTGCTGCGCGCATGCATCGGAAAGGCGATCCAGCACATCCAGTGTACGCACGGCAAGACCGAACAGCTCCTGGTGCTGCAAACGGGGCTCGGCTGGAAAGCGCTTGCTGCGCCAGCCGATGCCGTTTTCGTTATTCACCGTATAATACAGTGTGTCATAACCGGTCTGTGCCGCAATGGCGGGCAGGGCATCCAGCTGGGCCTGCTGGGTTTTGATATCCGCCGGCAGATCGCTGATACCGGCAGAGAGCGCCGCAATGCCCTGCTGCGGATCCAGTGCCGCTGCGGGCAGGGCTGTGAATGTTGTGAACCATACCGTTGCCGCCGCAGCCGCAATGACTGCCAAAGCAAGAAAAAACAAGCCGATCCCTTTCCAGATCCTCATTTCAAAGCACCTCACTTTCGCGCACAAGCGGCACAGATTTTGTCTCTTTTTTAAATTATATCATATTTATATGGAAAAAGACAGAGATATTCCACGACAGAATGTGAAATAGTCGTATCCGAAGCGTAAATAGCCGCAAAAGCACGCTTGCACTGCGGCTGCTGCAGGGGTATAATGAAAAAAAATGCTTTCGCCCACAACAAAACAAAAGCGGAGGGAAAAAATATGAAGCCGATCTTTACGGGATATTTTGGCAGACACCACATTCAGGGCATTGCGCTGGATCTTGAAAAGGGGTATCTTTACTGCTCCTTCACCACGCAGCTGGTCAAACTGACACTGGATGGAAAGTTGGTGGGCAGTGTGGGCGGTCTGACCGGCCATCTGGGCTGCATTGCTTTCAACAGAGAGAACGGCAAGGTGTATGGCTCACTGGAATACAAAAACGATGCCATCGGCAAGGGCATTGCCGCTGAAGGTCACGCCGAGGATGCCTTTTTGATGACGGTTTTTGATGTGGATAAAATCGACCGTCCCGGCATGGATGCCGAAGCTGACGGCGTGGTGCGCGCCGTCTATCTGAAAGAGGTGGTGGAGGATTACCATGGTACCGGCGTACACGCCGACGGATCGCCCGCACCCCACCGCTGCGGCTGCAGCGGCATCGACGGCACCGCCATCGGCCCCATGTTCGGTGCACCGCGCGGCAGCAAGCCCTATCTTTTTGTGGCATACGGTATCTACGGCGAAACCGACCGTGCCGACAATGACCATCAGGTACTGCTGGGCTACGATCTGGATGCGCTGAACACCGCCGCGGTGCCGCTTTCTGCTGCTATTGCCCACGGCGGAGAGGAGCTGCGCCCTGCAGGGCGATTCTTCGCCTTTACCGGCAACACTACCTGGGGTGTGCAGAATCTGGAATACGATCCCTTCACACACGCCTATTTTATGGCAGTCTACCCCGGCACAAAACCGCAGTACGGTAATTATCCGCTGTATGCACTGGATGCCGCCGCAGCGCCGGTGCACGCACCGCTGCAGGGGCTTGACGAGGCCGGTGCACTTCTCACATTAAAACCCGGCACGCTGACCGATGCCGCCGGTGTTTCCGGCTGGGATTTTCCGTGGGGCTCCACCGGTATGTTCGCCGCAGGCGACGGCACATGGTACATCAGCCGCGAGGGCTGCGACGAACAGGGACAGTACAGCCATATCCACCGGTATGTGTGGGACAGAAAAGCGCCGTTTGTAGAAAAAGACACATAAAAGTGCCGGAGCGGCACAGATCCTCCGGCAGCAGCGGACACAAAAACCTCCGTCCGGAGACTTCCTCATACGGAAGTCCGGACGGAGGTTTTTCTTTGCTTTTTTATACCAGCCAGAAGCCGATGCCGCCCGCAAGAAGCGACAGCACCGCGCCGGCAAGCACATCCACCGGATGGTGTACGCCGGCGATGACGCGCACCGCGCAGATCAGTACGGCGATCACGCTCAGCGCCGCACCCATACCCGGCGCGGCATACCATGCCGCCAGCGCGATGATCACGGCGCTGGCCGCGTGACGGCTGGGGAAGCCCTCGCCTTTGGAGTGGGTATCGACCAGCGGCTCAAGGCCCTCCAGCTCAAAAGGACGCGGACGGTTCCACACCTTGCGCAGTACAGTGCACAGCACAAACGCCGCGGCAGGCACCAGCACGGTGCGCAGCAGACGCTCATCCTTTACCTGCCACAGGATCACCAGCATGGCAGGATATGCACAGTACACCGGTACGCTCAGGCAGCTGTACAGAAAGCGAAGCAGCAGCAGACGGCGGCTGCCCTCGGGAAAGAACGCCCGCAGACGGGCATAGCTTTCAGCGCTCCACATGGGATCAATCCACCAGATCAAAAGCGTAGGTGGTGCGGGTGCGGAAGATCTCGCGGGCCTTCAGCACCACGCTGGGGAAGCTGGGAATGTTGGCGGCGTTGGGGTAGCGCTGGGTCTCCAGACACACCGCGCCGTGCTCGCCGTAGTGTGCGCCGCCCTTGCCGTTTTCGGCATCCAGATAGTTGCCGGAATACACCTGCACGCAGGGCATATCGGTGACACAGGTCATACGGATGCCGTTGGCGGGACAGGTCATCACCGCAGCGGTGCGCATACCTTCGCCATCCAGAATATAGTTGATATCAAAACCGTTGGCGGCTTCCATCATGGGATGGCTGCCGTGAACCGCTGCACCCAGCTCTTTGGCGGTGCGCAGATCGAAAGCGGTGTTCTCCACCCCCATATACTCACCGGTGGGGATCAGCTCGCCATCCACGGGGGTGATACGGCTGGCATTGACCTGCAGGGTCTGGCCGGCAACGCTGCCCGCACCCGCCAGATTGAAGTAGGCGTGGTTGGTCAGGTTGACCAGCGTATCCTCCTCGCTCATGGCGGTGTAGGTGATATTCAGCTCATTGGTGCTGGTCAGCTCAAAGTTGACGGTGACGCGCATCAGGCCGGGGAAGCCTTCCTCCATGTGGGCAGAATTGCGGTAGAAGGAGATCAGGTGCTCCTGCATGACGCACTCCCACATTTTGCTGTCAAAGCCGTGAATGCCGCCGTGCAGCTGGTTTTTGCCCTCGTTGGCAGAAAGATGATACACGATGTTGTTCAGCTTGAAGCAGGCGCTCTTCAGGCGGTTGGCAATACGGCCGACGGTGGCACCCATATAGGTACCGGCATACTTTTCGTAGCCGGCCATATCGTCAAAGCCAAGGCAGACATCCACGATGTTGCCGTCGCGGTCGGGCATACCGATGGCACGGATATGCGCACCCCAATCCAGCAGTTCCACATAGGCGCCGCTCTTGTTCTGCATACGGTAAACATGTACCTCCTGCCCGTCGGCAGTGGTACCAAACAGCTTTTTGGTGATCTCCATTGTATTATAACATCCTTTCACGGCGGATCCTTTTTATTTTGGATCGCTTTTCTTATTATGATACCGCTTTTTCACTGAATTTACAACTGTTTTCGTCAAAATCCGGCACAGAATCAGACCGCAGAGAAAGCCGGCCCAGTCCAGCCAGACATCGCTGAGCTGTGCCGAGCGTCCGGGGCTTGCCAGCTGCAGCGTTTCGTCGCACAGCGCCGCCAGAAGGCCGACCAGTACGGCGTGAGCAAATACTCCGCGTTTCACCGGCTGCTCCGCCAGCAGCCCGAACGCTGCCAGCGTTGCCAGCGCAAACGCACCGAGGACAAAAAATTCGGCAAAATGTGCCAGCTTGCGCACCAGATGCTCCAGTTCATCCACCGGCTGCGCGGTTTGCAGCAGCCACTGCAGCAGGCGGGTCAGCCGGCCGCTGTACATGGAGGATTCCACCGCGCTGTGCAGACTCTGCGAAAAAATGAAGCCCAGCCATGCCGTATCCGCCGCACACAGCAGATATTTTTTGACGGCAGTCTCCTTTTGCTTTTTCATTCCGACAAGGATCCTCACGCCTGCAGCATCCGGCGGGCAGCTTTATAGATATCGCCGCAGCCCAGCGTGATGACCAGATCCCCCGGCTGTGCGTGCTGCATAACATAGTCGGCAGCCTCTTCCTTGGTTTCAAACCAGACGCTTCCCGGGATCTTTGCCGCAAGGTCGGCGGTGCGGACGGTATGATCCTCTGCACGCTCACGGCTGCCCATGATCTGGGTGAGTACCACATGATCCGCCAGCTGCAGCACCTCGGCAAATTCATCCAGAAGCATCTGTGTACGGCTGTAGGTAAAGGGCTGGTGCACCGCCCACACGCTGCGGAACGCAAGCTTGCGCGCGGCGCGCAGGGTAGCGCCCACCTCGGTGGGGTGATGCGCGTAATCATCCACCACAGTCACGCCGTTTTTCTCGCCCACGATCTCAAAGCGGCGGCCCGCGCCGCCAAAGGCACCGATGCCCTCCACGATATCCTGCACTTCGCACCCGGCACGGTGACACACCGCAAAGCTGGCCAGCGCATTATACACATGATGACGGCCCGGCACACCCAGCGTAACGCAGGCGATGATGCAGCCGTCGAAAACAACATCGAAGGCATAGAAGCCGGGGCGAGGCTCCCGCACATTGACGGCACGGTAATCGCATTTCTCCCCTTCACCAAAGCTGACGGTGTGCGGCACCTGTACCGCACGCATGGTATCCAGCGTTTCGGTATCGTCGCCGTTATAGATGACGGTATCGGTGGCCGCGTTGCAGAATCTGGCAAAGGCAGCCTTCAGGTTTTCCATATTGCCGAAGAATTCCAGATGGTCGGCATCCACATTCAGCAGCACGGCGGTGTGGGGGAGCAATTCAAAGAAAGTATTGTGATATTCACAGCTTTCCACCACGATGGTATCGCCGCTGCCGCTGCGGCCGTAGCCGTCGATATAGGGCAGCTTGCCGCCGATGACGGCAGCGGGGTCGCGGCCCGCCATGAGCAGGGTCTGTGTGAGCATGGCAGTGGTGCTGGTCTTGCCGTGGGTGCCGGCCACGCAGACGGGCGCGGCATACAGCGAAGCGACATAGCCCAGCATGACACTGCGCTCCACGCAGGGGATACCCAGCCGCTCGGCTTCTTTCCACTCGGGGTTATCGCGGGAGATGGCAGCGGAATACACCACAAGATCCGCACCCTCCACACAGGCCGCATCGTGGGGAATGGTGACAGTGATGCCCATTTCCCGCTCGTAGCGGATGATATCGCCCTCGTTCACATCGCTGCCGGTGATGGTATACCCCGCCGCGTGCAAAATCTGGATGATGGGAAACATACCGCTGCCGCCGCAGCCGATGAAATGCAGGTGTTTTTTGTCTTTCAGGAGATCTTTATTCCAGTTCATAGCGCTACTCCTTTATACCGGTGCCGCGGCAAACGACCGCCGCTTGCTTTTATCCTTTCTATTATATAATTATTTTACAGGAAAAGAAACATTTTTCAAAAAAATATGGTATGATAAAGATACGAATCTGCGATTTTCTCTTGTCGAAGGAGATTTTTGGAATATGAAGGAGCTTTTTGACCCCCGTGTGACAGAGGTGCTGCGCACTGTACAGGATGCGGGGTTTGCATGTGTGATCGTGGGCGGTGCGGTGCGGGATGCACTGCGCGGGGTACGCCCCGGCGATTACGACCTTGCCTGCAGTGCTGACCCCGCGCAGCTGCTGGCGCTGCTGCCGGATGCTCAGGCCACCGGCGGCGAATACGGCACGGTGACGCTGGAGCGCGGCGGCCTGCGCTGCGAGATCACCCCCTTCCGTGCGGAGGGCGGCTATACCGACAGCCGGCACCCGGACGAGGTGCGCTTCGGCGTGAGCCTTGCCGAGGATCTGGCGCGGCGGGATTTCACCGTCAACGCCATGGCGTGGGACGGCAAAACACTGACCGATCCCTTTGACGGACAGGGCGATGTGCAGCGGCACTGTATCCGCACGGTGGGGGATCCGCTGCGCCGCTTCAATGAGGATGGACTGCGGATCCTGCGGGCGCTGCGGTTTGCCAGCGTGCTGGATTACGAGCTGGAGCCCGCCACGCTGGCCGCTGCCATCAGCTGCCGAGGAAGTCTGCGCGGAGTGAGTCTGCCGCGGCTGCGCAGCGAGCTGCAGGCCGCCGTGCTGGGAAGTGCGCCGCAGCGGCTGGATGCCTTTCTGGCAGCGGGCGGGCTGCGCTGGCTGGGACTGCGTATGCCGCTGACCGCTGCGGATACCGAAGGGAACGCCTCCGTCCCCTGCTCGCTTGCACCGCTGGCCGGGGTGCCCTGCCGCATGCTGCTGCGCTGGTGGGCATTCCTGACACTGCTGGATGCGGATAAAAAATATCTGTGCGGCAAGCTGGGCTTTGCCGACAGCTTTTACCGCGATATGGTGCTGTTGGATGCGTATTTCGCCGCCCCCGCCGACCGCATCACGCTGAAGCGCCGCGCGGCAAAACGGCTGCCTGTAAGTATGGATGAGCTGCTGGATACCTTCTGTGCGCTGGATGCCCGCTTTGAAGCCGACCGCACCCTGTGGCAGGAGATCACCGCCGCCGGCGAGCCCTGCGGTATGGATACGCTTGCCATCACCGGCCGCGATCTGCTGACGCTGGGACTGCGGGGACCTGCCATCGGCAAGCGGCTGCAGCTGCTGCTGGAGGCCGTGCTCGCCGAGCCGCAGCTGAATAACATCGACACGCTGATCGCTCTTTCCAACGCGCTGGACGGATTGGGAAGATAACTTACGGAAACGCTTTACAGGAGGAACATCATGGCCACACTGCTTCTCATCATCATTTATATCGCTTTCATCGGGCTTGGCCTGCCGGATTCGCTGTTCGGCGCGGCGTGGTCCGCCATCTGGCCGGAGTTCGGCGTCGGGCTGAGCGCGGGTGGATATGTAACGGTGCTGGTCTCCGGCTGCACGGTCATTTCCAGTCTGCTTTCCTCCCGCATACTGGCGCGGTTTTCCACCGCAGCAGTCACTGCTGTCAGCACCGCTATGACCGCTGCGGCGCTGCTGGGATATTCCTTCGCACCCGGCCTGTGGTGCATGTGTCTGTTTGCCGTTGTGCTGGGCTTTGGCGCAGGCGCCATCGATGCGGCGCTGAATGACTACATCTCGCTGCATTACAGTGCCATGCACATGAATTTTCTGCACTGCTTTTACGGTGTAGGCGTGGTGGTCAGCCCGTATGTAATGTCTGCCATGCTGCGCACCGCCACCTGGCGGGAGGGATACCGTACCGTCTTTTTCATCCAGAGCGGCATCGCCCTGCTGCTGGTGCTCTCCCTGCCGCTGTGGAAAAAGATGCGCCATGCGGATGCCACCATCGCAGAGGAAGCCCCCCGCCGCGTGCTGCGTTTTGGCGAAATGGCAAAAACGCCCGCTATCCGGCTGGTGTGGGCCGTGTGTGTCGCCACCAACGCGGTAGAGGCTGTGTGCGGCATCTGGGGCAGCTCTTTTCTGGTGCTGGTACACGGACTGGATGCCGCAGCGGCGGCAGGCGCGATCCTTTTCTATTATCTGGGGCTGGCACTGGGACGCTTTCTCTCCGGTCTGGTTTCGATCAGGATCAAGCCGTGGAGCATCATCGGCATCTGTACCGGCATAACGCTGGCAGCTGTGGCGCTGCTGTTCATCCCCGTACCCGGAATCGCCATTGCCGGGCTGTTTCTGGCAGGGCTGGGCAACGGCCCCATCTATCCCAACATCATGTATCTGACCCCGCAGCACTTCGGCGCTGATGTTTCCGCCAGCATCATGGGCACACAGATGGCGTTCGCCTACGGCGGCTTTATGGCGGCACCGCCGCTTTTCGGCGTACTGGCCGAGCATATCAGCGCCGGCCTGTTCGCACCGTTCGTGCTGTGCTGCTGGCTGCTGATGGCGGTGTTTGCCGGTTTGCTTTATAAAAAAGTTTCGCATCAGACCTGCTGAGTTGTTTTTGGCGCTCCGCTGAATCATCGCATAAACAAAAGTTCCGGAGAGCTT
The DNA here is from genome assembly GCA_017472965.1 of Oscillospiraceae bacterium. Lineage (GTDB taxonomy): Bacteria > Bacillota > Clostridia > Oscillospirales > Ruminococcaceae > UBA1762. The sequence goes on from JAFUNR010000009.1 coordinate 124,836, forward strand.
CCCGTACGGAAGACTCTCCGGAGCTTTTTACATCTTATATATGCGGCGATCAGAACGCGATCTTCTCTTCCACATAGGCCAGCACATCCTCGATGGGGATGCGCACCTGCTCCATGGTATCGCGGTCGCGGACGGTGACCTTGCCATCGCCGGGGTTGTTATCGTCGCCGAAGGTGTCGAAGTCAACGGTGACGCACAGCGGAGTGCCGATCTCGTCCTGACGGCGGTAGCGCTTGCCGATGGAGCCGGCATCGTCGAAATCGACCATGAAGTGAGAAGCCAGCTTCTGGTACAGGGGCATGGCCTTCTCGCTCAGCTTCTTGGAAAGCGGCAGCACAGCCACCTTGTAGGGAGCCAGAGCGGGATGCAGATGCAGCACCACACGCACATCGTTCTTGGCGGGATCAACGACCTCCTCGTCGTAAGCCTCGCACAGGAAGGCCAGCGCCACACGGTCACAGCCCAGAGAGGGCTCGATGACATAGGGAATGTAGTGCTCGTTGCTCTCCTGATCGAAATACTCCAGACTCTTGCCGGAAGCTTCCTGATGGCGGCCCAGATCGTAATCGGTACGGTCGGCAATGCCCCACAGCTCGCCCCACTCGGTGAACGGGAAGGCGTACTCGATATCGGTGGTGGCGCGGGAGTAGAAAGCCAGCTCTGCGGGCTCGTGATCACGCAGGCGCATATGCTCCTCGCGGATGCCCAGACTGGTCAGCCAGTTCTTGCAGTAATCCTTCCAGTAGGCGAACCACTCCAGATCGGTGCCGGGCTTGCAGAAGAATTCGCACTCCATCTGCTCGAACTCGCGGGTACGGAAGGTGAAGTTGCCCGGGGTGATCTCGTTGCGGAAGGCCTTGCCCACCTGACACACGCCGAAGGGCAGCTTGCGGCGGGTGGTGCGCTGGATGTTGGCATAGTTGACGAAGATGCCCTGCGCGGTCTCGGGACGCAGGTAGCAGGTGGAGGAGGAATCCTCGGTGACACCGATGGCGGTCTTGAACATCAGATTGAACTTGCGGATGGGGGTGAAATCGTGCTTGCCGCAGATGGGGCAGACCACATCGGCATGCTCGGTGATGAAGGCATCCATCTCGTCAAAGCTCATGGCATCCACATTCACTTCACTGTGGATATCGCCGATCAGCTTGTCGGCGCGGTGACGGCTCTTGCAGGCCTTGCAGTCCAGCAGAGGATCGCTGAAGCTGGCCACATGACCGGTGGTGATCCATGTCTGGGGGTTCATGATGATGGCGGCATCCAGACCCACATTGTAGGGGCTTTCCTGCACGAATTTCTTCCACCATGCTTTTTTGACGTTGTTCTTGAATTCAACGCCCAGAGGGCCGTAATCCCAGCTGTTGGCAAGGCCGCCGTAGATCTCGCTGCCGGGGTAGATGAAGCCGCGGTTCTTGCACAGGTTGATGATCTGGTCCATGGTTTTTTCTTTGTGATCCATTGTACTTTCCTCCCAAAAAGCGGCTGTCCGGCCGCCGTACCGGATGCACGGTACCGCGCCGCTTGTTATGCGCCGGAAAGGCGCATTTATTCACAATAGATATATTGTAAAGGAAAGGGGCGGTTTCGTCAAGGGGAAAAAGAGGCAGGATGAGCGATTCCTGTTGAAAACAGCGCTTTCTTATGATAAACTGAAGGCGAATGAACACTGCACTGCAAAGGAGAGTCTGTATGCCGATCGCCAATATTCCACAACCGGAGCTTCTGCCGATCGATACGGAGCTGCGCCTGCGCCGGTACGACGGAAAATTCGACTTTGCCTTTGACTGGTATCAGGATGAAGAGATGGTCTGGATGATGGACGGCGTGCGCCGCACCTACGACATGGAAATGCTGCGCGGAATGTACGAATACCTGCACCGCAAGGGCGAGCTGTACTTCATCGAGGTATGCACACCGGAGGGCTGGAAGCCCATCGGCGATGTCACCTTCTGGCAGCAGGATATGCCCATCGTCATCGGTGATGCAGCCTGCCGCGGGCGCGGTATCGGCCGCCGGGTGGTGCGCCGACTGATCGAACGCGGGCGACAGCTCGGCTACAGCACGCTGTATATCGGCGACATCTACAGCTGGAACGCCGCCTCCCGCCGGTGCTTTGAAAGTCAGGGCTTCCGGCCGTACGCCAAAACAGAAAACGGTGACAAATATATACTGGAGTTCGGTACTCAAAACGACTCAGCGGCAGAATAAACACACGGCAGCGGAGATACACCCCGCTGCCGCGTATTTTTATCAAACTGATTTATTCCACCGTCACGGTACCGTCCTCGCTGACGGTGACGGTGCTGCCGGTTTTGACGGCCTCGAGGAATTCATCGCCCAGACTGTCCACAGTGGGCATGGCATTCTCGCTCCACACGCCGGCAAGGATGGCGCCGGCTGCGGCAAGGCTGTCAATGGGCTTGGAGAACAGCAGGCAGGCGGGCTGGCGGCCCATCTCACAGGCACAGAACAGGACCATGCCGCCGGTGGTAGAGCCGATGGTCTGCGGCAGGCAAAGGGCCTTGCCGAAAAGCCCTTTGCCGTGCAGCTCGGGGTTATTCTGATCGGAGCAGGTAGCGGCCTTATCGCCGAACATCAGCGCTTTCTGAAAGCTGGCCAGCGTATTGAAGCCGGCATGCGTGACCAGCGCCTCGGCGGTCACATTGCCGGGCACAACGGGGCGTCCTTTAAAAGTTGCCATGGCTTACAGGCCTCCTTTCGAAATATACCGCAGGATCTCGTCCTCTTTGTAATAGCGGGCAGAGGTATAGGTGCGCAGCTTGTTGGAGCAGGTGATGACGGGCATCTTGCCGCACAGGGGGTTATTCATATACATCAGCGGGCAGATGCTGGAGAGCACCACGCCGGTGGCCTCCAGCTTTTTGAATTCGGGTGTGGCGCGGAAGGCCTTTGCTACGGCAGGGGCTGCGGTCATGACGGTGGGGATGGCCACTTTGCTGCGGCCCTCAGCGGCCAGCGCGGCGCTCAGGTCGGCAGTCCACTGATGCAGCTGCGCCAGCGACAGATGCGGGCAGCCGATAAAGCAAAGCTTCGGGGTCGCATCCGGATCCTTCCAGATGACGGGATAGGATGCCTGCACGCGCTCCAGCTCCGCATCATCGATGACATAGGTCTTTACATTTTCCGCCAGCAGGCTCTCGCCCTGCTTTCTTGCTTCGGGGGTCAGGTTGGCCACATGATACAGGCCCACTGCACCGTTGGAGGCGGTGGCGGCGCCCATATCCTTCAGATAGGCGCAGACATCGCCGGTCAGCTCGGTGCCAAGCCATTTATCCAGCCCTCTGATGTAGGGCACATCCTCCATCACCTTCAGGCCGATGGCGCTGCCCAGCACCTGCGCCTCCGGCTTTTTGGTGGTGTTGATCTCCACCACCCATGTGGCCTTGCGGCCCTCGTCGGTGACAAGGCCGAACTCCGGCACAAAACCGGCAATGGATCCGAACATCTCGATGATGCCGGAATTGCGGTTGCAGCGGGCGCCCAGCACGCTGTTGGCGTACACCACAGCGCTGGATTCCGCCCAGCTGAGCACCTCGCCCTCGGCGGGCTTGTTGCCCACCTCATCCATGTAGCAGGTGCAGGTAAAGGCATCCTTGTTCAGCAGACCCATCTTCTCCAGCTGGGCCTCGTACTGCTCCTGCTTGGAGTACATGAATTTGAACACCAGCTTCTGCAGCAGATTGGCGGGGACAGCCGGATCCAGCGGGCGGGGATCCATGCTGAATTTCTGCTTGCTGAGCACATCGGCTTCGATGAGCTGATCCATCAGTTTATAAACGGGGTCCAGCATGGAAAGGCCGAAGCTGGTGACCAGATGACCCTTATCGCCGGTGACGGGCACCATACGGGTGGCACCGAAGGTCTCGCCGTACATGACCAGCGTTTTGACCACCTTGGCCATGACCTCGCCCTGTGCACCGTCCAGCATAGCCTGCTGTTCGGGGGTAAGCTGCATTGCCATAAGTAAAACATCCTTTCTTTTTTCGCCGGACAGGCACCGTTTTGCCCGCCGGGGCTTCATTTTATTTTTAGTCTATCACGCCGGGCGCCGCGGTGTCAACGGAAAGCATCCGCTTTTTTCACATTCCGGCAGAATTACGCAATTACAGGGTTTGAAAAAAATTTATTTTGTGATATACTAAACAGGTACAGCGGCTTTTGACCATCGCGAAAGCCGCACAGCACAAAAAAGAGAGAAGGTAAGACCCATGAGCGAATGCAATCACGATTGCAGTAATTGCGCCAGCAAATGCGGTGAGGCCAAGCAGGATCCCAAGAGCTTCCTGGAAGCCCCGCACGAGCTGAGCCACATCAAAAAGGTGATCGGTGTTGTTTCGGGCAAGGGCGGCGTCGGCAAGAGCCTTGTTTCCGCACTGATGGCCGTCACGCTGAACCGCCGCGAACGCAAGACCGCCGTGCTGGATGCCGATATCACCGGCCCGTCCATCCCCAAGCTGTTCGGCATCCATGAAAAAGCCAAGGTGGATGCCCTGGGCTGCTGGCCCGCCAAAACCCGCACCGGCATTGACATTATGAGCGTCAATCTGCTGCTGGAAAATGACACCGACCCCGTGGCATGGCGCGGCCCCATCATTGCCGGCTGTGTCAAGCAGTTCTGGCAGGAGGTCATCTGGCAGGAGGTCGACTATATGTTCGTCGATATGCCTCCCGGCACCGGCGATGTCGCCCTGACCGTGTTCCAGAGCCTGCCCATCGACGGCATCATCGTAGTCACCAGCCCGCAGGATCTGGTGAGCATGATCGTGGAAAAAGCCGTCAAGCTGGCCACCATGATGAACGTTCCCATTCTGGGCATCGTGGAGAACATGAGCTGGCTGGAATGCCCCGACTGCGGCAAGAAGATCGCGCTGTACGGTGAGAGCCATGTGGCCGAGATCGCCGCCAACTATCACCTGCCCGTACTGGCGCAGATCCCCATTCAGCCGGATCTGGCCCGTCAGTGCGATCTGGGCGTGATCGAATCCTACGAGGGCAGCTTTATGGAAGGCGCCGCCGACCATATCGAGGCTGTTCTGCCGGTGGACTGATCCCCTTTCCCCTGCTTTTATACAGTGTACAAACGAAACGCTCCGGCAGCCGCCGGGGCGTTTTTACATATTGGTTACATTGGTAACAGAGCTGTAGCTTGACAGCCGCCGCTCTGCGTGATACAGTAAAAACGAACTGTCGGTATTCTGTCCGATATACCGCACCTTTTTCACAGCTTTTTCTGAACTTTTTACAGGAGCACTCCATGGCACGAAAGCTTTTTTGCGAGATCTCTCCCCTCACCTATTTTCTTTCCACGCAAAAGGAGATCCTGCTGCGCACGCTGCGGGATCTGCCCAAAGCTGCCGGCTTTGCCCGCGAAAAAAGCACCGATCCGCTGCCGGTGACGGTGTACAGTCACCGTTCGCTGATCCGCCGCAGGCTGGGCAATGTGGATATGACTCTGCAGGAAAATAAAGCTGTCAATCTGGCGCTGGCCGCGCCAAAGGTGAACGGCATTCTCATCCGGCCGGGGGAGGTATTCTCCTTCTGGCGGTTGGTGGGCAGCGTCAGCCGGAGAAAAGGCTACCGCACCGGCCTTACCATCAGGGGCGGGGAGCCTGCCAGCGATATCGGCGGCGGGATGTGCCAGTTCACCAACCTGATCCACTGGCTGGTGCTGCACTCGCCGCTTACCGTCTGCGAGCATCATCATCACGACGGCGTGGATCTTTTTCCCGATTTCGGCCGGGTGGTACCCTTCGGCACCGGCACCAGCATTTTGTACAATTACAAGGATTACCGGTTCCGCAACGACACGCCGTACACCTTTCAGCTGCTGGTGTCCACCGATGAGGAATACATCACCGGCAGGCTGCTCTGCTCCCACACGCTGCCCGACCGCTACCACATTCAGGCGGAGGAGGAATATTTCTCCCGCGAAAACGGCACGGTATACCGGAACGGCAAAATATACCGCAAAACGGTGGATGCTGCCACCGGCAATACCGTTGCGCGGGAGCTGATCAAGGTGAATCACGCAAGGGTGCTGTACGATACCGCCGGGCTGGATATCCGGGAGATGTAATCTGCACCATACCTGCGCCGGATGGGTCATATCCGGCCTTCTCTTTACCGCCCTTTTCCTTTTGAAAGGAGATGTAGTATGCTTTTGAAAAAACTGCTTCCGCTGCTGCTTTGCCTTGCACTTTTGTGCGGCTGTGCAGCTCTGCCGCCGGAGCTTTCAGGCATTGAAAATGCGCCATCCGATGACGCTTTTACGGAAAACGAACCGGAGAGCTCCGCACCCGCCCCCGAAAGCACTCCGGCCGAAACGCCGGAAAGTACCCCGGCAAAAACGCCGGCGAGCGTCTCTCCGTGGCAGCCGGAAAGTTACACCCCCTGCGACTGGCAGGTGACGGCAGCCAGCAACAAATATACACTTCTGCCGCAGCAGCGCCTGGAAGCTGCCGCCGCCAGATTTGATCATTCGCAGTGCCGCACGCTGCAGATCACGGAAATCTCCGTTGACGAGCTTGACGAAGAACAGCGGACGAATGCAGAAGCACTGGTTTCCGGAGATCTCTTCTATGTCACCTTTTTCCGGGCGGAGGACGGGCGCGTTTTCTTCTTCGAAACCGACCCCTATTCCCTTTTGGCCGGCTGCTACGGCGTTAACGATCTCAACACCCCGATCGGCCGGTTTCAAACCTTTACGCTGTATTATGAAGGCGAGCTGCCGGAAAACGGCAGGCTGGAGGAGGCCTGTATCCGCAGCATCGAATATATTCATGCGCCAAGTGTCGCGGCTCTGCGGGACAGCTGGTACGAAGCCATGCGCACCTCGCCGGATATCACGCTTTACGGCTACGAGGAGGCAATGGATCACTACCTGCGCCGCATGGGCTGGCAGGGCTTTGAAAAGCTGCGCGGCGAAAACGGCGCGGAATACTATTCCAATGGCACGATCGACATTCTTCCCGCCGGTGACATCGACTCTTTTCCACTGGGATGGTATACATTTCTGGCTTTTCCCGCTGGTCAGCGTGAGCAGGTCGATGGCCGCTGGGTCTACATCAATGTGTACGCCGACGGGCGGATCGACAAGGATTCCCGTGATGCCGGGATCGGGCTGGTGCGCCGCTACAGCGTTTCGGTCGGCAAGCCGGAGGCAAGCCCCATCACCGCTGCGGATCAGATCCTCACCACCAAAGACGGTCAAACGCTGCCCGATTTCCATCAGTATACCGATACCGCGGCGGCGGATACACTGAACAAAGGGCGTTTCCTGATCCGGATGGCGCATCTGCACGAGCCCGATCTTGCGGCAGGAGAAGCACAGCAGGCCGATCTTGCTTTCATTCAGGAATACGGAAAGCTCGACCCCGATTTCACCCGCAGCACAAAACCCTATCTTGACAGCATTCTTCTGCTTGACCCCGATACCGAAATCAAAGAACCGGATTTCGGCCGCCATGCGCGGCAGCTGGCACTGTGGCAGGATAAAAACGACCCTGACCGGATGTGGGTCGCCTTTCAGGATGTATCGCAGCCCGCGAGCGCCCCATGGGAGATCTTCGGCTGGGACGGCGCGGGCCGCTGGCTGGAAAAGCAGCTGGAGCTCTCGTCTTTGTGGCGGCATACCCCTGCAAGCGAAAATATCGATTGCACCGATGCGGACTGCTTCTGCTGCGATGCCCCTGCAAAGTGGCGTGCCTGTGCCGTGCTGAAAGACGGCAATGTGCTGCACAGCCGCAGCGGCAAGGACGATGCTACCGACCGACTGGCGCAAAAGCTGCTCTTTCTTGCGCTGAATGTCTCCGGAAATGCCGTCACTCCGGTGCAGGATCCCGCCGCACTTGCCGACAGCTTTACTGTCTGGCAGCAGGCAGACGGCGAACGGTACAGCTACACCGTGCCGGATGAACCACCCGCACAGGATGCTTTCTATTTGCAGACAGACCCCGCCGTTGCCGCCGTACACAGCCTGCCTGCACAGCTGGTGGCATGGGTGCAGCCGGATGCGCCGGACAACCTGTTGGTAAGCAGCTGCACAAACGGCACATGGCAGACAGCCGCCTATCCCGGCTGGGGAATATGGCTGCATTACGATCTTGTGATCGGTGCCATCGGGCTGCCCTGAGCGCATTCAACATCCATCGACGAAATACTTTCAAAGCATTTTTATAAAAACTGAAAAAAGCACGGAGCATCCGTTTTCATGCGGAGACTCCGTGCTTTTTTGTGTATCCGGTTCAGTTTTTCAGGCTGTTGAGCGGCGCGGGGATGCGGCCGCCGCGGGCGATGAAAGCGGCGGCAGATTCCTCGTGCACCGGCATGACGGGTGCACTGCCCAGCAGGCCGCCCATCTCCACCATATCGCCCACCTTTTTGCCCGGCGCGGGGATGATGCGCACGGCGGTGGTTTTGTTGTTGATCATACCGATGGCGGCTTCGTCCGCGATGATAGCGGCGATGGTATCCGCACCGGTGGTGCCCGGCACGGCGATCATATCCAGACCTACGCTGCACACACAGGTCATGGCTTCCAGCTTATCCAGTGTCAGCGTACCACGCAGCGCGGCGGCGATCATTCCTTCATCCTCGGAAACCGGAATAAACGCGCCGGAAAGCCCACCCACATGGCCGGAGGCCATCACACCGCCTTTTTTCACTGCGTCATTCAGCAGCGCCAGCGCCGCAGTGGTGCCGTGGGTTCCGCAGACCTCAAGACCCATGGCCTCCAGAATGCGGGCGACGGAGTCCCCCTGTGCCGGCGTAGGCGCAAGGCTGAGATCCACGATGCCGAAGGGCACCTTCAGTCGGGCGGAGGCCTCCTGTGCGATCAGCTGGCCCATGCGGGTGATCTTGAAGGCGGTCTTTTTCACCGTTTCCGCCACCACATCAAAAGGCTGGCCTTTCACATCCTGCAGTGCATGGTACACCACACCGGGGCCGGAAACACCCACATTGATGACACATTCCGGCTCACCCACACCGTGGAAAGCACCTGCCATAAAGGGGTTATCCTCCACTGCATTGGCAAACACCACCAGCTTGGCACAGCCCAGACCGCCGTTATCCTTTGTGCGCTCGGCAGTGGCCTTGACGGTCTGCCCCATCAGGCGCACGGCATCCATATTGATGCCCGCACGGGTGGAGCCGATATTGACGGAGGAACAGACAAAATCCGTGGTTGCCAGCGCCTCGGGAATGGAGGCGATCAGCCGGCGATCGCCCACCGTAAAGCCCTTTTGCACCAGCGCGGAAAAACCGCCGATGAAGTTGACACCGCAGGTTTTGGCGGCGCGATCCATCGCCTGAGCAAAAATAGTATAGTCCTCGGTCTCGCTGGCCTCGGCCGCGATGGCCATGGGCGTAACGGAAATACGCTTGTTGACGATGGGAATGCCCATCTCGCGCTCGATCTCCTCGCCCACCGGCACCAGATGCTCGGCGCTGGTACAGATCTTATCGTACATTTTCTGCGCGGCGGTTTTGGGGTCGGGATGAGCACAGGATCGCAGCGAAACACCCATGGTGATGGTGCGGATATCCAGATGCTCCCGGTCGATCATGTGCAGGGTCTCTTTGATCTCATGTTGATTCAGCATAGCTTGTTCCTTTTCCCCGCAATCAGATGCGGTGCATGGCTTCAAAAATATCCTCGCGCTGGATGCGCACGCTGACAGCCAGCTCGCGGCCGGCTTTTTCCAGCGCGGCGGAAATGTCGGCAAAGCTGACGGTGGAGGTGGAGGTATCCACCAGCATATTCATAGTGAGGAATTCCTGCATGACGGTCTGGTTGATATCCAGCACATTCACGCCGTTTTCGGAAAGTGCGATGCAGATGCCGGCAATAATGCCCACATGATCCTTGCCCGCGACGGTAACGATAGCACGCATATTGGTTCTCCTTTGTGACAGATTTTTTTGTTTGTTAAAAGAATACCACACCTTGCCGCAAAATGCAATCGCTGTAAAAAAAGGTGAACGAATATGGGAAAACGCCCCCGGACGGGAAATCCCGTCCGGGGGCGCTGCGTTTTGAAAAAGGTTAAACCGGAGTTGCTTTACTCCTCATTGCCGCCAAAGCGAATACGTGCCATCTCGCTGTAGACCACAATTGCCTTGCACAGATCCACAACGGTACCGGTGGATCCCTTCAGATGATCCTTTACAAATGCCTCCGGGCTGAAA
>JAFUNR010000037.1 GCA_017472965.1 Oscillospiraceae bacterium
ACATCTATTTCTACAATTTTGAGCGCATTACATTGAAACACGGCCTCACTCCGAACGAAATCCGAAGCAAGGCCGCGTAATTCTGCGTCATTCTGCGTCTGGGTGCTTTTTTATTTGTCTGTTCGCTGGGGAAGAGTCCAGTGAACGCGGTGCCGGACGGGTTGCTTTTATTTTTTCAGATCGTCAAGAAAGGCGCGGATACGGGCAAGTGCTTCCAGAATGTGTTCGGTGGAGTAGCAGTACGAGGCGCGGACAAAACCTTCGCCGCCCTTGCCGAAGGCGGTGCCGGGCACCAGAGCGACCTGCCGCTCCCGCAGCAGCGCTTCACAGAATTCATCGCTGCTCATGCCGGTGGAGGTAATGCAGGGGAATGCATAGAAGGCTCCTTTGGGTTCACGGCAGACAAGCCCCAGCTCGTTGAAGCCGGAGACGATCAGGCGGCGGCGCATATCGTATTCTTCCACCATTTTAGCCACAGCTTCGTCGCCGCTGCGCAGAGCCTCCACCGCCGCATACTGCGAGGTGGTGGGGGCGCACATGATGGCGAACTGGTGGATCTTGGTCATCTGTTTGATGATGGGCGCGGGGCCGCAGGCATAGCCCAGCCGCCAGCCGGTCATGGAAAACGCCTTGGAAAAACCGTTGACGGTGATGGTGCGCTCCCACATGCCGGGGATGGATGCGGGCGAGGTGTGGCGCAGACCGCCAAAAGTCAGCTCGGCGTAGATTTCATCCGAGATGACGATGATGCCGGTATCCTTCAGCACTTCAGCCACAGCCTCCAGATCGGCACGCTCCATGATGCCGCCGGTGGGATTGCAGGGATAGGGCAGGATCAGTGCGCGGGTGCGCGGGGTGATCAGGCTGCGCAGCTCATCGGCCGTCACTTTGAAATCGTTTTCCGGTCTGGTCTCCAGAATGACAGGCACGCCGCCCACCAGCTGGGTGATGGGCTCATAGCAAACATAGCTGGGCTGCGGAATGATGACTTCGTCGCCGGGGCGCACGATGGCGCGCAGACAGGCATCGATGGCCTCACTGCCGCCCACGGTCACCAGCACCTCGGTGTCGGGATCGTAGGTCAGATCATATTTGCGGTGCACATAGGTGCAGATCTCGCGGCAAAGCGGCGCAAGGCCCTTGTTGGAGGTATACTTGGTGTGACCCTGCTCCAGCGAGCGGATGCCGGTGTTGCGGATCTGCCATGGGGTGGGGAAATCCGGCTCGCCAACGCCCAGCGAGATGACATCGTCCATGGTGGCGGCAATGTCAAAGAACTTGCGGATGCCGGACGGTTTGATGCCGGTGACCACCGGGTTGAGAATGTTTTCGTAATCAATCATAGTAAAAAGGTGCTCCGATCGTCGTTATTGCGGTCGTGCAGTTCGATATCCATCTCTTTATAGCGGCGCAGCACGAAGTGTGTCGCGGTCTGTGTGACGGAATCGATGGTGGACAGCTCCTTCGCCACAAACATGGCAACCTCCTGGAAGGTTTTGCCGCGCACCATGACACTCAGATCGTATACGCCGGACATCAGATAGACGGATTCCACCTCGGGGTACTTGGCCACGCGCTCGGCCACCTCCTCAAAGCCCAGACCGGCCTTCGGGGTGACCTTCAGCTCGATGATGGCCGAAACGGTGGTGGTGTCCACTGCTTCCCAGTCCACCACGGCCTTGTAGCCGCGGATCAGACCGGCCTTTTCCATTTCGCGGATCTGTGCGGCGACATCTTCCTCGGTGCGTCCCAGCATGACGGCGATCTCCTTTGCCGTTGCACGGGCGTTTTTGCTCAAAAGCTTCAGAATTTTGCGATCCATTCCCTTTTCCTCCTGTTTTGGATTATTTTACGGGCCGTATCAAACAAAAAAGCCCGGACAGCGCTCTTTTCAGCACTGTCCGGGACGAAATTCTCCGTGGTACCACCCGGTTTCAGGGCGATTGCCCTGCACTCCTGCGCCCCTGTAACGGTGGGCCTCCGTCCGGGCCTATGCGCGGCGGCGCCGCTTTCGGTCCGGCGGCTCCAAGACTGCTTCGTGCATACCGCCCAAGGACTTTCACCGACCGCCCTCTCTCTGCAAAACGGAAACCGCACTACTCTTTCTTTTCCTCGCCTTTTGATTTGGTCACATTGTAGCACAGGGAAATGGGTATTGTCAAGATGAATTATGCAGCATATGCAGCTGTACAGGGTGTGCCACGGTATTGACAGGGCAGAGGAAAGTGTGTTTTAATGAAACCGAACAGAAGCATGAAGGTATACTGTTCGGGAGGATGACGGCAGGTTTCTGAAAAAGGAGTACGGAAATGACAAGATATGAACGGGTAAAAGCGGCGCTTGCCCACGAAAAAACAGATAAAGTTCCCAGCTGCATCCATCTGGCGGGGGACGGTCTGGAAGTCTACGAGGAACAGCTTTTTGAAAAATATGCCGATGAAAATATCCGCCGGCTGCACCGGGAGGGAAAGCTCTCGCTGCGGCATGCCATGTACTACAGCATCGGCAACCATGTCCTGACCGTGGGATGTCCCTGGTGGGACTGGTACGATCTGCCGCCGGAATACAGCACCGAGGAAGCTCCAGGGTATCTGCCAAAGACAAGAGGGATCGGCAGCTATGAAGAATTTGCAAAAACAGTGGGCGAACTGAAGGAAAATACCGATGCCTACGTTCTGGTGACCATTTGGGGCAGCCATTTTGAAAAGGCGTATTTCGCCCGCGGCATCGAGAATTTCCTTGCGGATCTGGCCGGTGAGCCGGAGTATGCTCAGCAGCTGCTGGAGCTGATCATCCGTAAAAATCTTGTCATGCTGGAAAATATCATGCACACCCCCGGTGTGGACGGCATACTGCTGGGCAGTGACTGGGGATCGCAGCGGGATCTGCTGATGTCTCCTGCCTGCTGGCGTGAACTGATCGCCCCCGGTGAGCAGAAGGAATACGACCTGCTCCACTCCGCCGGCGTGGATGTATGGGTGCATTCCTGCGGAGATATCCGCCGTATCATGCCGGATCTGGTACAGATGGGGGTGGATGCCCTCAATCCCGTGCAGCCGGAATGCATGGATGTGTACGAGCTCAAGCGGCTGTACGGCGATAAAATCACCTTCTGGGGCGGTATCAGCACCCAGAAAACCCTGCCCTACGGCACGCCGGAGGAGGTCGCGGAGGAGACCCGCCGCCTGACCGAAGCGCTTTCTGTCGGCGGCGGCTACATCATCGCGCCCGCGCAGGAGATCCAGGCGGATGTGCCTTTTGAAAATCTCTGCGCCCTGATCGATACAGCCCGTGTGCTGTGAGGTGAAGTCTGTCTGCAAAAAAGATTGACCTGTCCTGTACACCGTGGTACAATTAACAATAGACACAATACACAATACACCGGTGCATTATACTGTGCCTGTGTGAAAAAAGGAGCCCTGCCGATGAGACCCGCTGCCATACTGTGGGATTATGACGGAACGCTGGTGGACAGCGCTGTAAAAAACCGGGTGGTGACGACCGAACTGCTGCGCCGGTACGATCCGGATATTGAAAAGCATCTGCCTGCTGCGCTGCAAAGCGTGCAGGCTTATCGTGATGCCATCCTGCGCTGGAATGACTGGCGGGAGGAATTTCGCCGGGAACTGGGACTGGATGATGCCCGCATTGATGAGGTCGCTGCCCGCTGGAGCGCTGCGCAGCTGGCCGACCCGCTGCAGCCCCCCATGTTCACAGGTCTGCGGGATGTGCTGCCGCAGCTGGCCGCGCTTGCCCCTATGGGTATCTGTTCGCAGAACGGTTCCGGTCATATTGGGCTGACCCTGCGCCGGTACGGTGTGGAGCAGCTTTTCGGCTGCGTGATCGGCAGAGACGAGGTGTCTGCCGACCGGCAGAAGCCTCATCCGGACGGCTTTTTGCTGGCATTGGAAAAGTTGGGTGTGCGCGGGGATGAGGGGCCCATTCTGTTCATCGGTGATCACGCCATGGATGTGCAGTATGCCCGCGCCGCGCAGCAGCAGCTGGGGCAGCGGGGTATCAATGCCCGGGTGGTGACGGTCACCTCCCGTTTTGGCGATCACGCCTGCCTGAACAGCCTGACAGGCGGCGACCTGTGTGCCGTCGAGCCGGAGGATCTGCTGACCCTGACAGAACGATTGTAAAAATACAGCCGCGGCTGTTGGAATGAAAGAGAAAAAATGTGGAGGTAATGACCCATGATCCCACGTCCCGAACATCCTTTTCCGCAGTTTGAACGCAAAAACTGGCTGAATCTCAATGGCGAATGGCAGTTTGAGATCGATCACGCCTGTACCGGCCGCGCCCGCGGGCTGAGCAAGCCGGAGCACGAGCTGGATGACCGCATCATCGTGCCGTTCTGCCCCGAAAGCAGCCTTTCCGGTGTGGAATACAAGGATTTTATGGCCGGTGTCTGGTACCGCCGCACCGTTACCGTGCCCGAAAACTTTCTCGGTCAGAGGGTGTTCCTGCACATCGGCGCCTGCGATTACCGCACGGAGGTCTATGTCAACGGAATTTCCGTCGGCACCCATGTGGGCGGCTACACGCCCATGTGCTTCGATATCACCGATGCATTGACCGAGGGTGAAAATGTCATCACCGTCTGTGCCGAGGATGATACCCGCAGCGGGCTGCAGCCCGGTGGAAAGCAGTCTCAAGAGTATGGCTCCCGCGGCTGTATGTACACCCGTACCACCGGTATCTGGCAGACTGTCTGGCTGGAGGCCCGCCCCGAAAGCTATATGTCCCGTATGCAGCTTACCACCACCATGGACGGCGCCGTGCAGCTGAATGTATATGCCGTCAACGCCGAGGGGATGCAGGTCTCCGCTGCCGTGGCGCTGGACGAGGAGCTTTGCGTACTGGCCAGCGGCACCGTGCGCGGCGGTGTGGCCCGTATCGGCCTGCAGGTGCCGGATGTGCAGCTGTGGAGCCCTGAGACCCCCGTGCTGTACGATCTGACCCTGACGCTGGGCGAGGATGAAGTCAAGAGCTACTTCGGTGTGCGTGAGGTCTGGAGCGGCGACCACCGGTTCTATCTCAACGGCAAGTCCGTTTTCGGCCGTTTCATTCTGGATCAGGGCTTCTATCCCGACGGGATCTACACTGCCCCCTGCGAGGATGAGCTGATCGCTGATATCACCCGCTCCATGGATTGCGGCTTCAACGGAGCGCGTCTGCACCAGAAGGTGTTTGAGCCCCGCTTCCTGTATCATTGCGACCGTCTGGGATATCTTGTGTGGGATGAGCACGCCAACTGGGGCCTGAATATTGCAAAGGACGGCGCATGGCGCAATTTTGTCCCCGAATGGCTGGAGATCGTCAAGCGCGATTTCAACCATCCCGCCATCATCGGCTGGTGCCCCTTTAATGAGACCCAGTCCGATACCCCCGCCGATCTGCTCACCTATGTCTATCAGGTGACCAAGGCGCTGGATCCCACCCGTCCCGTCATCGATACCAGCGGCTGGGTGCATATCCCCGGCCAGTGCGATATGCCAGACTGGCATGACTATGAACAGGATCCCGATGTTTTCCGCGCCAACTATGACCGCCTGCTGCGCGGCGAGGAGATCAGCAGCACCCTGCCGCCCTCCATGCCCTTCGGCCCGCCCTGCGCAGCTGATCTTTGCTTTGTTTCCGAGTTCGGCGGCACCTGGTGGTCGCCCGAGCAGGCAGAAAAGATGAAGGGCGCCGATCCCCACGCCGAAAGCTGGGGCTACGGCATTGCTCCCGGCAGCGCTGAGGAGTTCCTTGCCCGTTACCGCGGTCTTGTTGATGCCCTGCTGGATAACGAGCGTATCTGCGCCTTCTGCTACACCCAGCTTACCGATGTGGAACAGGAGCAGAACGGTCTGTACACCTATGACCGCAGACCAAAGTTTGATCCCGCGCTGCTGTATGCCATCACCTCCCGCAAATCGGTGGTGGAGGACTGACCGGCAGTTTCCTGCTGTTTGCTGACCCGGGGACGGCTGATGCCGTCCCCGCCATTTTATACAAAGGATGAGGATAAAATGACCTACAAAGAGCTTCTGGATGCCGCCCGTCCCCGCATGGGCGCAGTGTGCAAGGCCTGCCCTGTGTGCGACGGCCGCGCCTGCGGCAGCCGTATTCCCGGGCCGGGCGCAAAGGGTGCGGGCGATACCGCCATCCGCAATTATCAGGCGTGGCAGAATATTCGCCTGAATATGGATGCCCTGCATGAAGGCTTTACGCCGGATACCACCCTCACACTGTTTGGCCGCAGCTTTCGCATTCCGGTGTTCACCGGGCCGGTGGGTGCGATCACCCATCACTACAGCGATGTGTATGACGATGTTTCCTATAACGATGTGATGGTCTCCGCCTGTGCCGAAGCCGGTATCGCCGCCTTTACCGGCGACGGTGTCAATCCCGTCACCATGGGCGCTGCCACTGCTGCCATCGCTGCAGCGGGCGGTGTGGGCGTGCCCACTGTCAAGCCGTGGGATGCCGCCACCGTCAGCGAAAAAATGGAGCTGGTGCGCCGCTGCGGCGCGTTTGCCGCCGCCATGGATGTGGATGCCGCAGGTCTGCCGTTTTTGAAAAACCGTCAGCCGCCCGCCGGCTGCAAATCCGTGGAAGAGCTGCGCGGCATTATTGCGGATGCGGGCGTGCCCTTCATCGTCAAGGGAGTGATGACCCCCGCCGGCGCGGAAAAGGCTATTGCCGCCGGTGCAGCCGCTGTGCTGGTATCCAACCACGGCGGCCGCGTGCTGGATGGCTGCCGTGCTACGGCCGAGGTGCTGCCGGAGATCGTACGCGCCGTGGATGGCCGCGTGCCGGTTCTGGTGGACGGCGGTATCCGCAGCGGCACCGATGTGTTCCGTGCACTGGCACTGGGCGCAGCGGGCGTGATTATCTGCCGCCCCTTTGTGCCCGCTGTGTACGGCGGCGGTGCCGAGGGTGTGCGCTGCTATGTGGATAAGCTTGCCGGAGAGCTGGAGGATGCCATGCTGCTCACCGGCGCAAAAACACTTGCGGATATCACACCGGATAAGGTCTGGCTGCCGTAAAGAGAGGCCTGTATGGAACAGAATTACACGCTTCGGCTGGCAGAACCGCAGGATCTTGCCGCGGTGACCGCGCTGCGTATGGCCATGCTGCGCGAGGTCGCTGCTCCTTTGCCGGAGGATATGCAGCAGGCGGTCGAAAGGTATCTGCGCACCCATCTTGCGGATGGCAGCTGTCTGTGCGCTCTGATGGAGGAGGATGGAGTACCTGTCGCTTCCGCCATGCTGTGTGTGTCGGAATCGGTGCCGGATGAGGTGAATCTCTCCGGGCGCTTTGCCACTCTTGCATCGGTATACACGCTGCCGCGGTATCGCGGACAGGGCCGTATGGAGCAGCTGCTGCGCTGGCTGCTGCAGCAGGGCCGCGCCGCCGGTATCAAAGAAGTCTATGCCGGTGCGGAGCGCAAGGCTATCCCGCTGTATCAGCGCATCGGCTTTGTATTGACGGAGACCGAGATGGTCATTACCCTTTGAGAAAAAACAGAAAAAGAACGCATCCCTGTGCTTTTGCGGCATAAGGGGTGCGTTCTTTTGTATTTGGAATATATGGTTTTTCAGTCTGTGAGCAGCGGTAGGAACTGCAGCGGCCATCTTCCGGTGATGGCATCCTGTGCGGCATCCGCGTAATCCGCCCAGACGATGCGTTTTTGTGTGTACAGAATGGCAAGGCCGCGGCGCACGCCGGCGGCGGCAGGCGGCAGAGCTTTGGCGGCAGCCTTCAGGCCGGCGGCATCCTGAATTTGCAGGCAGACAGGCAGCCGTCCCGTGCGGTTGCTGGCCAGACGGTCGCAGGTCATCACATCCCGCAGAGCGGCGGCATCTACACCCGGCAGCGTGCAGAAATACGCGTAGACTGCCGCGGTGTATTCGTCAAGACTCAAGGACTGTGTATCTGTATTTTGCAGCGCATCGCCCACGCCTTCGAACAGAGCAAAGGGGGAAAGCGGTGCAGAGCGCAGCAGATATTCCAGTGTCAGCGCAAACCGGCCGCTGTTGTACAGCCTCTCCACCGCATCCTCTGTGCGATGCAGCCGCCGCAGTGCTGCAGCGGGGAACCAGCGGGTCTCATACACCTCATAGGGCGGCGCGGGGGAGTAGCTGCAGCCATCCTCCTCCGCACGCTCCCGCAGGGCGGCGCCGTGCAGCAGCTTCAGAAAGCCCAGCTGCAGCTGGTGTGCACCCAGTGCGTAAGCAGTATCAAAGCTTCGGGCAAAAAGCTCCGGTGTTTCCAGCGGCAGACCGGCGATCAGGTCGATGTGGATGTGCAGATTGCCTGCGGCCAGCAGTGCCCGGATGTTGCGGCACAACTTTTCCGTATCTGTTTTACGGCAGATGGTATCCAATGTCGGTGCGTGAAAACTCTGCAGACCGATCTCCAGCTGAATGCTGCCCTTCGGTGCGGCGGCAAGCACCGCCAGATTTTCCTCATCCAGCAGGTCGCCGCCGATATCAAAATGAAAGCGTACTCCGGCGGGGATGGCTTTACCGTATTCGTTTATGATAAATTTCCACACTTCGTCGGCACGGCGGCGGTCACAGTTGAAGGTGCGGTCCACAAGCTTGACGGTTTGTGCACCACTGTTTGCCAGCGCCAGCAGCTCGGCCTTGGCGCGTTCCATAGGCAGAAACCGCACCCCGCCGCACCGGCCGGACAGACAGAATGCGCAGCGGAACGGACAACCGCGGCTTGTTTCCAGATAGGCGATGCGCCCGCGCAGCGCAGTGAAATATGCATCGGAATAGGGCGAGGGCCACTCGCCGCAGGGCAGATGGGACGGTGCATCCGGCCTTTGTCTTGTACAGACCCCCGGAATACCATCGGGGGAAGTGCCCTCGAGAAGTGCGGCGCAAAGATGGGCAAAGGGCTCCTCACCCTCGCCGCTGATGATATAATCCGCATCGGACAGACGCTCAAACACCTGCGGCGCACACCAGCTCACCTCCGGCCCGCCCAGAACAATGGGGATTTGGGGCAGAGCGGCCTTTAAAAACGGCAGCAGTGCTTCCACCTGCGGCATATTCCAGATGTAGCAGCACAGCCCGATCACCGCCGGCTGCCGGGCGATCAGCGCCTGTGCCAGTTCCTGCACCGGGCGGTTGACAGTGCTTTCGCATACTGCAGGCTGCAGCTGCGGCGCAAAGGTGCGGATGCCGGCAGCAAGGCACCACGGCGCCAGCGAGGAGTGGATGTATTTGCTTTCAAAAATGCCGATGGCCACCACCGGCTTTACATTCGTCAGCTCCATAGATACCTCAGGATATCTCCGGGCAGCATGGCGGCCGGCCCGCGCTCTTCGGCGGCGCGGCGGGCGGCGGCACTGTGCAGCCACACACCGCAGCCGGCAGCCTCAAAAGCGGGCATGCCCTGCGCCAGCAGACCGGCGATCACACCCGCAAGCACATCGCCGCTGCCGCCTTTGGCAAGACCGGAATTGGGGGCATCCAGCAGCAGCGTGCGCCCATCAGGTGCGGCAATGACAGTACGGCTGCTTTTCAGCACCACAACGCTTCCCCAATCACTTGCGGCGCGGCGGGCAATACCGGTCTGATCGGCCAGTACCTCGGCGGTATCCATATTCATCAGCCGGGCCATTTCACCAATATGCGGGGTCAGCACACGGGCGGGGGAGGGGGTCATGGCAAGCGGCTGCGGCACGGCAGCCAGCAGATTCAGCGCATCGGCATCCAGCACGGCGGGCAGCGCCTGCGGTACGCACAGCGCGCTCACCAGTGCGGCTGCAGCTTCGCTTTGGCCAAGGCCGCAGCCCAGCACCAGCGCAGAGGCTTTTTTCTGCCCATCAGCGGCAAGGGCGGCGTTTTGTGCGGCATCTCCCGTAAGAGGCAGAAAGGTCACCTCCGGCAGACGCGCAGCCACAGCATTGCACACAGCGGCAGGGGCCGCCAGCTGTACCAGTCCCGCACCGCTGCGCAGTGCGCCCTCGCAGCAAAGCGCCGCCGCGCCGCGGTACTGCTCGCTGCCGCACACAGCCAGCACTTTGCCAAAGGTGCCTTTGTGCCCGTCGGCAGGGCGGACGGGGGCATGCGCCGCAAACCATACTTCGTCAAGAAGAACGGGATCGGTCTGTTCGGCTTCCTGTGCGTGGCGTTTTTCCAGCCACTGCGCCGTTCTGCGGGCAGCGTTTTCCACCAGCCGCAGACAGGGACGGGCGGCATAATAGGCAGCATCCCGCTGGCTGGGGACAGGTGCATCTTTCTGCTTTTCCAGCAACCCCAGCAGGTCGCGGCAGATGTAGGAACCATTTTCTGCTTCAAATCCCAGAATTTCTTTTTGCACGGTTTCATAGACCAGCTGCTTATCCTCCGGACGGGCAGCGCCGCGCTGCAGTACCGCGCCAAGTACCAGCACCATGCCGCTGACAGCGCCGCAGGTCTCCCGCAGACGGGCGAAGCCCGCACCGAAGCCTGCGCTCATGGCCAGTGCCTGCTGCCGGCTGACGCCCAGTTCCTCATAAAAAGAACCGGCAACACTCTGCGCGCAGTTGTAGCCTTGCATAAAAAGTTCCCGCGCACGCGCGGCTGCCTCATCGGCACTGATGAACGGTTGTTTCATTTGTTTGTATTCTCCTTGTGAAAATTCGGGTGAATTGATTGCATTTCGAAAGTTTTTTGACCATAATTCGGTCAAAGTGTTTACAAAATGATAAAAATAGAGTATGCTATTGAAAGCAAAATCCTATATTATGATTGATAGGAAGTGAGCCTATGGCAAAGACATCCAACCAGAAAGTGCGGCTGCTGATCATGCGTGATCTGTTGCTGCAGGAAACGGACGAAGATCATCGTCTGACGATCCCACGTTTTTTACAGCGGCTTGAGGCCCGCGGTATTCAGGTGGAACGCAAAAGCCTGTATGACGATATTGAGGCGCTGCGGGAATCCGGGCTGGATGTGCATCTGGTTCGCGGACGCAGCGGCGGTTATTTTGTGGGTGACCGTCTGTTCGAATTGCCGGAGCTGAAGCTGCTGGTGGATGCCGTGCAGTCCTCCCGCTTTATCACCGCTCAAAAATCCTCCAAGCTGATCCGCAAGCTGGAGACTCTGACCAATGTGCATCAGGCCAGGCAGCTGCGCCGGCAGGTTGAAGTGAACGGCCGCATCAAAAATATGAACGAGAGCATCTATTATCTGGTGGATGCCATCCATGAGGCGATCTCGCAGGATAAAAAGATCAGCTTCCGCTACAGCAGCTGGATCGTGGATCCCACCGCACCGGGCGGCTTTACAAGCAAGGATAAACGCAACGGTGAACACTATGTGGTCAGTCCGTGGGCACTGGTGTGGATGGAGGAAAACTATTACCTGATCGCCGTGGAGGAAACCAGCGGCGAGATCCGTCACTACCGCGTAGATAAAATGCACCACCAGCGTGTGCTGGCGCAGGAGCGCGACGGTAAAGATACCTTTGAAAAGCTGGATCTTGCCCAGTATACCCGCAGTCTGTTTGGTATGTTCAGCGGCAGCGTGGTGGATGTGGAGCTTGCCATGAGCAACGAGCTTATCGGCGTGCTTGTGGATCGCTTCGGACGCGAACTGGTGCTGCACCCCGGCCCGCGGGAGGATTGGTTCACCGTTCGTTTGCCGGTCGTTCCGGGGGAGACATTCTACGGTTGGCTGATGAGTTTCGGCGCAAAGGCCGAGGTGCTTGCTCCACAAGAGGTGCGCGATCAGGTGGCACAGCGTGCGCAGGCCATCAGCGGACTGTATCGTTGAGCGAGGAAAAGGCGTATAAAATAAGGAAGAAAGCTGCCGCATCTCCTGTGGCGGCTTTTTCCTTTGCATGCCGTAGGTGCGGCAAAGCGGTATGCGGCAGAGCTATTCGTTATACAGAACGATCTCTGTTTCGTACTATACCACAGCCGCAGCGGCTTGTCAAACACCACAGGGCTGTATAAAAAAGAAGCTGCCGCACACTGGCGGCAGCTTCCGGACTTTGTCACGAAGCGGATGGTGTTCCGAAACAGGATCAGTAGTTCTCGGCCTTGATGGCGAAGTAACTCTGGGGATGGTCGCACACGGGGCACAGGGCGGGGGCTTTCTTGCCGATGACAATGTGGCCGCAGTTGGCGCACTGCCAGATCATCTCTTCATCGCGGCTGAACACCAGACCGCCTTCCACATTGGCCAGCAGCTTGCGGTAACGCTCCTCGTGCTCCTTCTCAATGGCGGCCACCATCTCAAACAGCAGCGCGATCTTGGTAAAGCCCTCTTCCAGAGCGTCTTTGGCAAAACCGGCATACATATCGGTCCACTCGTAGTTTTCGCCCTCGGCGGCATCCAGCAGGTTTTCAACGGTAGAGGGCACAGCGCCGTCATGCAGCAGCTTGAACCAGATCTTGGCGTGCTCCTTCTCGTTGTTGGCGGTCTCCTCAAAGATGCGGGCGATCTGCTCATAGCCATCCTTGCGTGCTTTGGAGGCGTAGTAGTTGTACTTATTGCGGGCCTGACTTTCGCCGGCAAAGGCTGCCTGCAGGTTGGCTTCGGTTTTGCTGCCTTTCAGTTCGATCATTGTTGTTTCTCCTTTTTGTGTGTTATGTTGATTGCTGTCTGATATATGAATATTTCCACTCATATCATAGCAGAACAGTATCTTTTTGGCAATATTTACTGTCCACAAACGGCAGAGACACTTTTTGTGCAAAGTGTCGGATCAATAGAAGGTGGCGACCTCATCCTCCGGCTTGGAACAGCGTACCAGCTCCTGTACCGAAAGCACCGGACCCTTGCGGCCGTAGATTTTGTGGTTGCCTATACAGATTTTAGCGGTGATAACAGCCCAGTCGTAGGAATTCAGTGTGGCTGCGCCGCTCCAGTCGGCGGCAAGGCCGGCAAAGGTGATGTCATCCGCACAGCAGGTCATCACATGACGGCCGATGGCGAAGCTGTTTTTGGGGAACTTTTCGTTGACAGCCACGACACCCTTGAATTTCACCGTCTTGCCGGCGTATTTTTTCATCTCCTCGGTCAGATCGCGATACCACAGTGCATAGTCCCGATCCTCGATTTCGATGACAGGCGCTTCGATATCAAAGGGCAGAGGATCTTCAATGTCATCGTATTCCACACTGCCGTCGGTGTGCTCATAGGCGATATCCGCACGGCGGGTGACCCCGCGCACGATCTTGTGCAGTGCCATGGTATCTGCGTTTTCGCCCACCCGGTTGAAGATCACCAGTTCGGCAGCCTGCAGCTTATCCACCACAAGTCCACGCATATTGGCGTTGTAATTCACAAAGGTGCCCGCATCCGCAAACATGAAATTCTGATACATGATCCAGTTGCGGGGCAGCGCGTCAAACAGGGTCTGCATGGGCCACATGCCGTTGTATTCCAGCACAACACGGGTAAAGCCGTACTGCTTCTGCAGATCCTCAAGGAAAAGCAGATTCAGCTCGTCCGGATCTTCGACGGTTACCAGACGGACCTCCTTGCTGGCAAAAGCAGCGGGATCGTATTCCTCCACGCCTTCCTCACACACCAGCAGCAGCGTTTTTTCGCCGTTGTTGAAACGGGGATCGCAGAGGGTCTCCTGAATGTATTGGGTTTTTCCGGCTTCCAGAAAGCCGGTGAACAGGTAAACGGGGATCTCCTGACGCATAGTGTTCTCCTTGTTACACGCCGAAAAGTTCTTTCAGCGCGGTCTCATTCAGCTTTGCGCCGATCACGCACAGACGGCCCATGACAGCGGCACTGCCGGTACGTACATCCGCCTCGCCGGGAACATGGTCAAAGTGGATCCACTCACCGTCGGTGCCTGCCACGATGCCTTTGGCACGCAGCACGGTGCCGTAGGTCTCTTCGTCAGCCAGCGCAGCCAGCGCCACGCGGATCTCGGCGGCGGTGTACTTGCGGGCGGTTTCCACGCCCCAGCTGGTGAACACCTCATCGGCATGATGATGGTGATGATGCCCGTGGTGGTCATGCTCGTGGCAGCCGCAGGTGCAGTGTTCATCGTGCTCATGGTGGTGATGATGCTCATGCTCCTCATGTTCATGGTGGTGCTCATGGTCATGCTCATGGCAGCCGCAGGTGCAGTGCTCATCGTGCTCGTGGTGGTGATGTGCGGCTTCGGCGGTCAGCTCGGCCAGTTCGGCATCCAGTGTGTTGCGGTGCTCCATAGCCTCTACGATCTGTGCGCCGTCCAGCTGCGGCCACGGGGTGGTGATGATGGTGGCTTTGTCATTGTGAGTGCGCAGCAGCTCCACACAGGCGGCAAGTCTCGCCTCGCTCATGCCGTCGGTACGGCTCAGCACGATGCAGTTGGCATTTTCGATCTGGTTGTTGAAGAACTCGCCGAAGTTCTTCATGTACATCTTGCACTTGTTGGCATCGGCTACGGTGGTGAAGCTGTTCAGGCTCACATCCTCCATGTGCAGATCCTGCACAGCGCGGATCACATCACTCAGTTTGCCCACGCCGGACGGCTCGATCAGAATGCGGTCGGGATGGTAGGTCTCCAGCACTTTGGCAAGAGCCTCGCCGAAATCGCCCACCAGACTGCAGCAGATGCAGCCGCTGTTCATTTCGGTCACCTCAATGCCGGCATCCTGCAGAAAACCGCCGTCAATGCCGATCTCACCGAATTCGTTTTCGATGAGCACCAGCTTTTCACCGGCAAAGGCCTCTTTGATCAGCTTTTTGATCAGCGTGGTCTTGCCTGCGCCCAGAAAACCGGAAAAAATATCGATCTTGGTCATAATACATTCATCTCTTTTCTGAAAAATGCCCATAAAGGGATACTGTTCCAACAAAATATTATACATCCGAACGCGAAAAAAAACAAGCCATAAAAAAGCAAGCAAAAAATTATGACACACCTCTTGACTTTTTAGTAAAATGGCGCTATAATCGTTTCAAATTTCAAAACCGAAACCGATGAGCAGGAGTAAGTAACCGGTCGATGAAGCTTCAAGAGAGCTGTGCAGCGGTGTGAGCACGGCAGCGGAACGGACGGCGAATGGACCTGCGAGGGCGGCCGAAAGTGCCAGCGCAAGCGGCATCAGTAGCAGCCGACGGGGCCCGCACCCGTTACCAGTGCGGCTCATATCATGGGTATGAGAAATTGAGTGGGTGAATCTGTTTTCACCAATTCGGGTGGTACCGCAGGAGCTGTGTTCAGTCCTTGTCCCGTGGATCTGTGAGGATCCATGTGAGCAGGGGCTTTTTTGTTTTCAAAAACAGGGGAAGGGAGGATACGGCATGAACAAATACCTGCTGAAGACCGGTCGATGGCGTCGATGGCGCCGCCGGCATCAACAAGAGACAGACCGCTTATCCAAACTTTTCGACTTGATAAAATGAAAGGAATTTTACTATGAAAAAGCTGAACAAGATCTCCCGTAAAATCTTCGCTCTGGCGCTGGCCGTTGTGCTGGCTGTCTCTCTGGCCGCCTGCGGCGCAAACGGCGGTGTGCCTGTCATCGGCCTCAGCCAGTACGGCGAGCATGCCTCGCTGGATAATTGCCGTCTGGGTTTTGTACAGGGTCTTACCGATGCCGGCCTGACAGAGGGCGAGGATTACACCCTCGATTACCAGAACGCCGGTTTTGACGATAACATCGCCATCCAGATCGCCCAGAACTTTGCCGCACAGAATGTGGCACTGATGTGCGCCGTGGCGACCCCCAGTGCCACCGCCTGCTACGCTGCCGCCGAGGATAAGGATATCCCCGTCATCTACAACGCCATCAGCGATCCCGAGGCCGCCGGTCTGACCGTGGGCAATATCTCCGGTGTTTCCGATAAGCTGCCGGTGGCTGCCCAGCTGCAGCTGATCCGTGCCATGCAGCCGGATGCTGCCGTCATCGGCATCCTGTACACCACCAGCGAGCCCAACTCCGTCTCTGCCATTGCCGAGTACGAAGCGCTGGCCGGTGAATACGGCTTTACCATCGATGCCATCGGTGTCACCGCACAGTCCGAGGTCACGCAGGCCGCCGATACCCTGATCCAGCACGGCGTGGATTGCTTCTCCAATCTGACCGATAACAATGTGGTGGGCGTGCTGCCCAGCATTCTGGAAAAGACCAATGAGGCTGGGATCCCTGTCTACGGCAGTGAGATCGAGCAGGTCAAGCTGGGCTGCGTTGCCTCTGCCGGTATCGATTACTTTGAGCTGGGCCGTCAGGCCGGCGCCATGGCCGCCCGTGTGCTGGCCGGCGAGAGTGCCGCCGATATTCCCGGTGAGACCGTCACCAATTTCGAGACTTATATCAATTCTGCCGCTCTGACCGAGATGGGCATTTCCGTGCCTGCCGATATCGCCGAAAAGGCTATCGAGGCTGAATAATCCTGTAGACCCCCGCCGAGGCCGACGAAAGAGCGGCTTCCCGCACCGACCATAACCGAAAGGATCACCACATACCATGCTGGACCTCATCATCAGCACGCTGACACAGGGCTTTATCTATGCTCTGCTGTCCTACGGCATTTATATCACCTATAAGATACTCGATTTTCCCGATCTGACAGTGGATGGCAGCTTCCCGCTGGGCGCAGCGGTCACCGCCGTATTGCTCACCTCCGGTTGGGATCCCTACCTGTCGCTGCTGGCGGCTGTGGCTGTCGGCGCACTGGCAGGCTTTGTCACCGGTCTGATCCATGTGCGGCTTGGTGTGCGCGACCTGCTGGCTGGCATCATCACCATGACGGCACTGTTCTCCATCAATCTGCAGATCGCCGGCTCCAACCTGTATGTGGAGCGCGAGATCGATACCATCTTCACCGCCCCCGCCACCATGGCGCTTTTCGGCGGGATGTCGCTGATGGGCCGCAAGCTGGTGGTTTCGCTGCTGCTGGCGGTGCTGGTCAAGCTGCTGCTGGATGTGTATTTTTCCACCAAAAACGGCCTGCTGCTGCGCGCGGTGGGCGATAACAGCACCCTTGTCACCACGCTGGCGCGGGATAAGGGCAGTATGAAGATTTTGGGCCTTGTCATTGCCAATGCGCTGGTGGCACTTTCCGGCAGCGTGGTCTGTCAGGAGCAGCGTGCCTTTTCCAGCACCATGGGTACCGGTCAGATGGTATTTGGTCTTGCCACCGTCATCATCGGCACCACACTTTTTAAAAAGCTCTCCTTTGTCAAGGGTACCACTGCTGTGGTGGCGGGCAGCATCGTTTACAAGATCTGCATCCAGCTGGCCATCAGTCTGGGTCTGCCCGCCAATCTGCTCAAGCTGGTCACCGCTGCACTGTTCCTGATCATTCTGGTGCTGGGTGAACAGAAGAAGCTTTCACTCCACAGGAAAGGCGGTGCCAAGCATGCTTGAATTGCGGCATATCGATAAAACCTATAACCCCGGCACCGTCACCGAAATGTGCCTTTTCCGCGATTTCAATCTGAGCGTGCCTGAAGGGCAGTTTGTCAGCGTTGTGGGCAGCAACGGCAGCGGCAAGACCAGTATGCTGAATATCATCTGCGGCAGTATCCCTGTGGATGCCGGCGAGGTGGCGATCAACGATAAGATCATCAACAGCCAGAAGGAGTTCCAGCGCTACCGCCGTATGGGCCGCGTGTATCAGGATCCCTCCCTCGGCACCTGTCCCAGCATGACTATTCTGGAGAATATGTCGCTGGCGGAGAATAAAGGCAAGCCCTTCGGTCTTGGCCGTGCGGTCAACCGCAAGCGTGCGGAGGTGTACCGCACCCAGCTGGCAGCGCTGGGGCTGGGTCTGGAAAACAAGCTGGATACCCGCATGGGTTCGCTTTCCGGCGGCCAGCGGCAGGCCGTAGCGCTGCTGATGGCCACCATGACCCCGCTGGATTTTCTGATCCTTGATGAGCACACCGCTGCGCTGGATCCCCGTACCGCCGATCTGATCATGCAACTGACCGACCGTGTGGTGCGCGAGAAAAAGCTCACCGCCATCATGGTTACCCATAATCTGCGCTATGCGGTGGAATACGGTGACCGTCTGCTGATGATGGACCGCGGTCATGTGGTCATGGATAAGGCCGGCGAGGAGAAAAGCACGCTGGTGGTGGATGATGTACTCTCGGTGTTCAACGCCATCAGTATCGAGTGCGGCAACTGATCGCAGACGATTGCAGGTTTTGCAGCGGCTGTGCCCCGCATTTTGAAAAGTGATCCGCGAACATTTTCAAATGAATCAAAAAGAGGAACTGCCGTGCGTTTTGCTGCGCACCGGTGCAGTTCCTCTTTTTATACCCGAAAACGGCATTTTGCCGCTTATTTGCAGAAAGGAAAGAAAAATGAAACGAATCCTCACCGGCGACCGCACCACCGGTCGCCTGCATCTGGGCCATTACATCGGCAGCCTGGCCAACCGCGCGCGGCTGCAGAATGAATACGATACTTTTATCCTACTTGCGGATGTGCAGGCACTCACCACCCATTTCAAAAATCCGGCCCTCATCCATGACAGTATCTGTCAGGTGGCCGTCGACAACCTTTCTGCAGGGCTTGATCCCGAAAAAATCACGCTGGTGCAGCAATCGCAGGTGCCTGCCATAGCAGAGCTGACGGTGCTGTTTTCCATGCTGGTCAGCGTCAATTCCCTGCGGCACAATCCCACCATCAAAACCGAAGCAAAGCAGTACGGCTATGATGATCTCAGTTACGGCTTTCTTGGCTATCCGGTGAGCCAGACTGCGGATATCACCTTCTGCGGGGCGGATCTTGTCCCCGTGGGTGCGGATCAGATGCCCCACATGGAGGCCGCCCATAAAATCGTGCGGCGCTTCAACGATCTGTACGGCGATACCTTCAGACTGCCGCAGGCACTGCTGAGCGCCACGCCCCGTCTGCCCGGTGTGGACGGCAACGCCAAAATGGGAAAAAGTCTGGGCAACGCCATCTATCTCTCCGACGATGCCGAGACTGTTGCCGCAAAGCTGCGCAGTGCCCGTACCGATCCCGCACGGCTGCACGCCGCCGATCCGGGTGATCCGCAGGTCTGCGTTGCTGCCGCATATTATAAAGCTTTTGCCCCCCAAAGCTATGAGGAGATCTGCGAAAGCTGCCGCGGCGGCAAAATCGGCTGCGCCGCCTGTAAGCGGGAGCTTGCCCGGCAGATCAACGCACTGCTTGAGCCGGTGCGGGAAAGAAATGCCTATTACACCGCCCGCCCTGCCGTGGTGAAAGAGCTGATCGCCGCGGGCACAGCACGGGCCAACGCCGTCGGCGCCGAGACCATGCGCCGCGTAAAAGATGCCATGGGTGTGACCCTGTAAAAAACAAGGGCTGCTTCGAAAAAGGAAGCAGCCCTTAAGCTTTGGCAGGATCTCAAAAACCTTGCCCGGCTTTGTGCAGCGTGCCGGGCCCTTCGCGATCCGGAACGGTGAAGCTTTTACCCGCTTCAGAAAAAGGCGGCGCAGCCCTTATGGCCGTTGTTGGTCATGGCGCCTTTGCCTTTAGCACCATGCGGATTTTCGGGGGAAAACCAGCGGGTGCAGCGTTTGCGCGGATGAGAATACAGCGGTTCCTGCTTCATGATCAGATCCTCCTGTAAAACGGTGATTCCGGTTTGATTGTAGCACGAAACAACCGGCAATGCAACCGAAAAAACTGCGCAAAAATGCTTGCACCCGCGGCGCGAGTATGTTATACTGTACATGAATAGTTGGGCTCTGCGCCCGTATCACCTTGTAAGAGAAAAAAGGAGAGACTGCTATGGCAGATCGTGAGTATACCGGTCAGGCGATCGGCATTTTTGAACTGGACGGCCTGCTGGCCTGCTATGTGGCACTGGATGCCGCGGCCAAGGCTGCCAATATCACCGTACAGGGCGTGGAGCGTAACCGTCTGAAATCCGGCGCCTGCGTCAAGATCCGCGGCGGCGTTGCCGATGTCCGCGCCGCGCTGGATGCCGCTCTGGCAGCTGCCGAGGGTCTGGGTAAGGTCACGGCTTCCACCGTCATCCCCGCTCCCGCCGAAGGCACCGAGCGTACCATCGCCATGACCATTGGCAAATAAGGAGGAACAGAACATGAGCAAACCGTTCGCTTACGCTATGGTGGAGGTTCTGGGCGCCGCCAATGCTGTCATCGTTGTTGACCAGATGCTGAAAACCGCCAGCCTGGAGGTTGCCTCCCGCGAGACCTCCTGCGGCGGCCATACCACCGTTGTGCTGCAGGGCGATGTCTCTGCCTGCAAGGCCGCTGTGGATGCCGTCAAGGATGGCGCCGCCTGCGATGTGGTCGCGGCCTATGTTGTCAGCGGCCCCTCCGATGAGCTGATCCGCATCATCGAGAACACCGGCCTGCGCAAGAAGAAATAATCTTTCACATCCCAAAACGGAAAGACCCGCCGGGCCTTTCCGTTTTTTTGCGCAAATCGCAGCTGTTTTTGACGAAACATTTGACATTTCCGCCGCTTTGCGGTATACTGTTACAGTGTTCCGGGGTGTAGCGCAGTTGGTAGCGCGGGTGGTTTGGGACCATCAGGCCCAGAGTTCGAGTCTCTGCACTCCGACCAAATCAGCACGATGGTTTTGATACGAAACCATCGTGCTTTTCTATATTGGTTGATATTTACACAGCAATTTGATACAATCTATTCGACAAACTTGAATTTGTCTAACAGATTCGCACCGCACCAAAGCCTCCCCTGTGTAAGGGGAGGTGGGCAAAATCTTCGATTTTGCTCGGAGGGGTTGTCAATCCCTCAGTCACGCTGTTCGCGTGACAGCTCCCTTTACACAAGGGAGCCTTGGGCGCTCCCGCGCCAGTGCAACAGACTGAATTTGACGAGGAGAATTGACCAATGTGCGGTGTTTCTTTTGTTCCTGCAACCGAAAAAGATGTAATGGCAATTATTGAATTGCGTCGGATTGTTTGGGGGACTACATACAGAGGAATTTATCCAGACAGCATGATTGACGATTTCGATTATGAATGGCACAAAGAAAAAGAAATAAAAAGGATTACTGCCCTTGATTACTCGGTATATCTTATAAGGACAGGTGACCTTGATATTGGTTATCTCACCATTCGCAAGCGAGAAGTCGTATTACTTATGTCGTTGTATGTCATTAAAGAATATCAACACCAAGGAATTGGACGCAAAGCATTTGAATTTGTTATGCAGTTTTGCAGAGATAGTGAGAAAGACTCATTTATCTGTACCTGTCTTCCTGAAAATCATAATGCAAGAATGTTTTATGAGAAAATGGGAGGCAA
This sequence comes from Oscillospiraceae bacterium, assembly GCA_017472965.1. Classification (GTDB taxonomy): domain Bacteria; phylum Bacillota; class Clostridia; order Oscillospirales; family Ruminococcaceae; genus UBA1762. Next base: position 21,193 of record JAFUNR010000037.1, read on the forward strand.
GATAATTGGGGAAGATTTAGAAAACGAAGAAAGTTGGATGAACTCTGTTACTTATCAGTTTGATTTCTAAGATTTATTAGACAAATTCCAATTTGATAAACGGATCAGCATAGTTTCAGTCCCGAAAGAGAGTTTCACTTCCCGTTTAATAGTTTCATTTTTTGAGTGAAACCAAATGAACCCTTTTGAAACCGTATCATTATTATCAAACCAATTCAGAAAAAAGTCACTTTTGTCTGCTGGCAAAGGTGACTTTTTTAATGATATCCGCTCTTTGCACAGCAGAGGATATATTCTGCGGGTACGCTATCTTTTGCAAGGATGCGATCTGTCTGCGGCACAAGAAGTGAGAATGACAGCGCAGCCTGCATTTCGGTGGAAATCTTCAGAACTGTATGTTATAATCTGACTGGTAAAAAATTTTTGGTGAGGTAATGACTGTGTTCGCGATCCGATATGTACAGCAAGAGGATAAGGATTTTTGGTTCAGCCTTGACAGACACCTGCCGGAGCGGGAATTTGACAGGAAGGTTTTTGAAAAAAGAGGTTATGTTTTGCTGAAAGACGATATCCCCGTCGGGCTGCTGCGGTATAATCTTTTCTGGGATAATACGCCTTTCTGTACAATGCTGTATATTGACCAAAAGCATCGCGGAAAAGGCGGCGGGAAGATGCTCATGGAGCACTGGGAAAAGGAAATGAAGACACAGGGCTATGAGATGCTTCTGACCTCTACGCAGGTCGATGAAGAAGCGCAGCATTTCTACCGGAAACTGGGCTATAAGGATTGCGGCGGCTTTGTTATAGATGTTCCCGGTCACGAACAGCCCATGGAGTTGTTTCTGATCAAAGGCATTTGATCCCGGGGAGAATTTATCGGGTTCGCTGATGAAGTCAAGTGGCAAATCATGTTGATCGGATTCCGTTACAGTTTGATTTTCTCCGGCGAATTTCCAACGCTGCGGTCTTCTTTCTTGCCTGTATCGCTGACTTGTGCTATAATCTATTCAAATATCTCAAATAACAGGCTGCGCCGGCGGGTGTGGCGCAAAGGGAGGTGTACCGCTTGAAAAAACAAAAGGACAGCGCCACGCTGCGCTGGATCTGGAGCGTTTCCGGCGCGGCAAAAAAGTGGACTTTTGCGCTGACGGCGGTGCGCATTCTGCAGGCGGGAATATCCGTTGCGCACGCCTATGTGCTGGGCGCCGTGGTGGATTGTGCCGCACAGGGGTTGGGCAGCGGCTTCTGGCGGCAGGTATGCTTGTTTGCCGCGCTGGCGCTGCTTGCGGTACTGCTGCAGGCGGCGGGGCGCTGGCTCGGTGAAAAAAGCCGCGCTTCGCTGGAGACGGCCTTCCGGCTGCGGCTGTTTTCGCAGCTGATGTGCCGCGATTATGCCCAAATCACCCGCACGCATACCGGCGAATGGATGAACCGCATCACCTCGGATGCCAATGTGGTGGCCGGCGGTATGGCGCAGATCCTGCCGGAACTGACCGGCGCGCTGGTGCGCATGGCCGGTGCACTTGCCGCATTGCTCAGCATTCTTCCTCAGTTGACGCTGGTGCTGCTGCCGGGTGGTGCGTGCCTGATCCTGATCTCCTGGTTCATGCGTCGCTGGTTAAAAAAGTACCACAAACAGGCGCAGCAGGCAGATGGCAGCACCCGCTCCTTTATGCAGGAGCGTTTGTACAGTCTGCTGGTGGTGCGCAGCTTCACGCAGGAGTCTGCCACCGTGCAGCAGGCACAGGATATGCTGGATGAATACGTTGCCGCACGGATGCGGCGGCAGCGCTTTGCCAATCTATGCAGTATGGGCCTTGGCGGCGCCATCCATGCGGCACAGGTGCTGGGCGTGGGGCTTTGCGGCTGGGGTATCCTCAACGGCAGCCTTACCTTCGGCACCATGTCCACCGTGCTGCATCTGATCAGCATGGTCAGCTCGCCGGTCACCGGTATCACCGCCTATGTTTCGCAGTTTTATTCCATGCTGGCAAGTGCCGAGCGCCTGCAGGAGGCAGAGGATTATCCGGTGGATACCGCCGCAGCCCCTGTGCCGGCGCAGGAGATCCACCGCTACTATGCCGCAGAGTTTGCCGCTTTCGGATTGGATAACGCCTGTTTTGCCTACGAAGAGGATGTGGAAAATGTACTGCAGGGTTTTGATCTGTGGGTAAATAAAGGAGAGTTTGTAGCTTTTACCGGAGAATCCGGCTGCGGAAAGAGCACCGCGCTCAAGGTGCTGCTGGATCTGTACCCACTGCAGGCCGGTACCGCATGGCTGCAGGATGCCGACGGCAGCCGCCGTGTGCTGGATGCGGCATGGCGCGGTCTGTTTGCCTATGTGCCGCAGGGACACCAGCTGATCTCCGGCACCGTGCGCGAAACTCTTACCTTTGGCGATCCGGCTCTGATGCAGCAGGAGGATGCTCTGCAGCAGGCGCTGCGTATCGCCTGTGCCGAATTTGTCAACGAGCTGCCGGAAGGGCTGGATACCCTGCTGGGCGAGCGGGGAAGCGGCCTTTCGGAGGGACAGATGCAGCGCATCTCCATCGCACGGGCGGTGCTTTCCCAGCGCCCCGTGCTGTTTCTGGACGAGGCTACCAGCGCGCTGGATCCTGCCACCGAGCAGATGCTGCTGCAGAATCTGCGCAGTATGACCGACCGCACTGTGCTGATCATCACCCACCGGCCTGCTGTGCTGGATTTCTGCGATAAACACATTCACTTTGAAAAGAAGAGCACAGCCGATTGATTTCGCGTATGACAAAAAACGGAGCCACCATGACGGTGACTCCGTTTTCTTTTGTATCAGACCGGCGAAAATGACGGAATGCATCAATCCAGCGGCACACGGACGGCCAGATTCAGCACAGCGGGGCCGATCAGGCCGTAGCTGCGCCAGCCGGAAAGCACTTCAAAGCGTTCCACATCGGCATTTTCGGGCATATCGTCCTCACCTACCACAGAGTTGGCGTTGCTGGCGGCGTGCGCCAGCTGCAGGCTCAGCTTTTCCACCATGTCATAGTAGCCGTTGGCCATCAGGCGGTTGTTCAGTGTGGTGGCGAGCTCCACGGTGACGGTATTTTCACCGGGCTGCAGCAGATCGCTGATATCCACGCACAGTGCATCGAAATCCACCGGCTTTGCCGCCTTGCCGTTGACCGCGACCTTGAGCGTTGCGCCCTGTGCGCTGCCAAAGGTCAGAATGGCCACATTTTCCGGCTGCCAGCTTTCCGGCAGGATAAAGCGGCCGGTATAGCGGCCGATGCCGGAAATTTCGCGTCCCACGGCGGGGATATCGTTCCAGCTGACCAGTTCGACCTTGCCGGCATCGATCAGGGTCTTTTTGGTTTCGTAATAGACCTCGTCCGTGACGATACCAAGACCGCGGTCCTCGTGAATGACCACCTTGTCGCCCGCATCCCAGCTCTCCACCTGCAGTGTCCAGTCGGTGATCTCCACGCTGGCGGGACATTCGGCGGTGATAACGCGGTAGCTGCCATCGGAATATTCCACGGTGTGTTCGCCGGGCGTCCAGACGATGGCTTCGCCGCCGCACACGCCTGCGCCTTCAGTCACCGCTTCGGCATGGCGCTCGGCAGCGCCGGCGGGATCAATGGCGAACAGACAGGCCTGACCGGGGGCGAGAGTCACATCCATCCAGGTGCTGCCGTCGCGGTGCTGGTAGAGGCCCACGGGAGAAATCTCACCGGTCCATGCATCCAGCAGGTAGGGCTTGCCCTCCACACCCAGACGGACCGCGCCGCAGAAGGGTTCGGAGTCGGTGTACTGCATATTGTAGATAAAGGCATACCAAACGCCGTTTTCTTCCCGCAGATGGGTCAGCAGCTTGGAATCGGGGGCCATGCGGCCGATACGGGGCTCCACGCCCAGCTCGCGCAGTGCATCGGGGGTACCGGCCTGCGTGGCGGTGCGCACATTGGGATATTGCTTCATCTCGGCGACCAGTGCGGCCAGAGCATCATCCTGCCCGTCCAGATAGGGAGTACGGCAGGCAGCGACGGCGTGGGTGATGTGCTCGTTGGGGCGAACCATTTCGGTAACACCGTCCACAAAGACCACCGGCAGACCCTTTTTCACCAGCTGCAGCAGCTTTTTCGTGCTGGAAAGAGGCAGACCCTCCTGATACACGATCACAGCGCGGTAGCCGGGGCCATCCTTTTGCAGCATGCCGTCGGCCCAATCCACAAAATCTTCCTCCAGCAGCTGCGGGGCAAAATAATCCCAGGTATAGCCCATGTTCTGCAGGGTGCAATCCTGCCAGTAGAAGCCCTTGCCGGCGCGCATCCACTGGTTTTCATACATATCCTGCTCGCTGCAGTTGCGGAACATGACATTGTTGTAGTTGTAATCCAGACGCAGCATGGCGATATCCATGCGGGGATCGCCGCGGCGCAGCACATACTGGAAGCGGGAGATCATATCCGTCCAGTGATCGTAGTGGCAGAAGGTGGGCTGCCGCTTTCCGAAGCGCTCCGAGAAAATGGGCCACATGCCCTCGTGGCCGGGCCAGTGGGTGTCGGCATCGCAGCCGGCAATGCTGGAATAGCCGTGCAGCACGGTGCGGGCCACGCCGGCGGCAAACTGGGTGAAGATGATCTGGGTGTAGAAATCCAGCGGCATCATGTAGTTGAGGCGGGTGGCGCCGGTCTCGCTGGAATACAGACGGCGGTAGATATGCGCCGTACCGGCCAGACCGCGGTACAGATCCAGCTGGCTGATGAATTCCAGCGATTCGGTTTCGATACCGTCCACATACTTACCGGGCTGGCTGATCTCAAAGGGCAGACCGTAGGAGATCTCGCTGCGCAGCTCCATGTGGTGTTTGTGCAGCCATTCCTGCATGGGCTGCATCATGTTGGCCATGTAAAGGTCGGTCATGGTCTGGTGCAGATCGTTGCGCAGCTTTTCAAGGAAGATCTTGTCGGCGCAGGTGTAGTGGAAAACGAAACGATCCTGCATCTGGCCGCAATCCCGCACCACAAAGGGCAGATAGGGGGTGATGTCATAGCCGCGGCGGGCGAGGAATTCCTCGCGGAAATGATAGCCCCACAGCTGGCCGCCCCTGCCGAAGGTGCCCAGCTCCAGCGAATCCATGTACATCATGGCGCGGCCGTTGGCCTTCAGGTTTTCCTGCAGCTCGGGGGTCAGCACCACATTCTCCCAGTATTCGATGAAGGCATCGATGCCGTAGTGATCCAGATAGTTGACCGTGTAGGAGGTGGAGACGGAGGGCTCTGCCGTCTGGCCGGTGCCGTGCAGCCAGAAGGCGAACAGCAGCCACTCGCCGTCCGCGGGGGCGGTCCAATCCAATGCTTCGTTTTCCACGGCATCGGTCAGTACCACAGCGCTTTCCGCCAGCAGTACAGGCATATTGTTTTCGCTCTCGCCGGTGGTGCGTACAGCGACGACCGCCTCCAGCTCCACCTTTTTCACGCTCTCAAAGCCGGGCACAGCTTTGGCCAGAGCACCGGTACGGCGCTCGCCGGCACAAAGGTGCTCCACGGTGTAATCCAGCTCCTTGGATGCCGCCTTATCGTCCGGCGTGATGGTGATCAGGTTGGCGTTTGCCCAGTTGGTGCCGCTGGTCATGCTGACACTCATACCGCGGCGGGTGGTCTCAGCCACCACGGTGTGGGAATCATGTACCCATTCCTCACTGCCCCAGCCATACAGGCTGGAATCCGCACCCGGTTCCTGCATCGCCAGAAACTCCACGCCGCCGAAGCCGGCAGTGTGCAGGCTTTCGATCTCCTCCTTCAGGGTCTTGTCGGTGTGAAAGCCCTCGGCCAGCCACCAGCGGATATCGGGGCGGTACTGAATGTCAGGTTTCTGAAATTGTTTTTTATCCAGCATGGAAAAATCCTCCTTACGGACTGTGTTGTTGATGTTGCCAGAATATACTCATTATAACAGGGAAGCCGTCCGGTGTCCATGTTTTCATTGGCGCCGTGTGGCGGAAATTTATTATTTCATGCAGACGCCGCATTTGAAGCGGTGGTATGCACAGATCATTTTTCGCCCACAAACAGCAGGTGGTTGCTCATGCCGAGAAATTCCGGTTTTTCGCAGATATACCAGTGCCAGCGCAGATAGGCAGCGTAGTTTTCTTCATCCATCGCGTTGATCCGCTCTGCCAGAAGCTCGCTTGCGCCGTCGCTGGCGACCTCGTGCAGAATACGGATGCCGCCGTCCAGCAGCATCCGGCGGCATTCAGGTACAGTGTGAAAGACAAACGGAAAATCCGTCAGTGCAAAGCTGGTTTTATCAAAGTCACCGTTGGTGAAATAATCCGGTCGATAGCCGAATTCGGTCAAAAAGACCATATCGTTGCCGATGAAGGCAAAGAAAAGCTTTCCGTCCGGTTTGCAAACCCGCTTGGCTTCGGAAATGCAGCGCTGGCGGTCGGTTTCGCTGTGCAGATGGTACAGCGGCCCGAACAGCAGAACGGCATCAAAGCTTTCATCCGCATAGCGGGAAAGATCCGTTGCATTGCCCTGCACCAGCTCCACCGGCAGCTCGGGCGTCAGCTTTTTGCGGAAAGCGGCAATGTTGGCGGGCGAAAGCTCCAAGGCACAGACCCTGTGGTCTTTTTGAGCAAAATACAGGCTGTACTCACCCGCGCCCGCGCCGATATCCAGAATTTTTGCCCGGGGCTGCAGATATTTTTCGATATAATGCACCGTTGTAAGAAACTCCACCCGGGCGGCCTTGGAGCGGTTCAGCCGATACTCCTCGTCAAAAAGCTCATAGGTTTTCCGGATTTGTTCAATTTCATCGGTGATGGCAGAGAGTTCGTTGAAATCCATAGCAATATCTCCTTGAAGAATATCCAATAGAAGTAATATGCACATCTCTAAATCTTTGAAGCCAAATGTTTCTTATAGGCGTTAAGTGCGGCAACATCCCGAGCTTGTAAGTATTTTCGCTGTGTGGTCGAATGCTCCACATTTGCGATTTTGTCATATGCGTCTTCCAGCGTGTGCCAGCCAACGGTAGCACCGTGTTTTATCTCATTTGCGGTAAGCTGCTGCTGGAAGGAGGAACTGTCGGTTGTGACAATGAAATAGTAGGAAATCTGTGTATAATCACAATGCGCTCTGTTTTCTTCTACATAGCCTAACGGTTCCAGAGCGAGAATGTTGACTCCGGTTTCTTCATCGATCTCTCTACGAACAGCATCCTCGATGCTTTCGCCGTCCTCCACACCACCGCCGGGCAGAGAATACAAGCCGAACTCCTGTGAGTACATAACAGCATAGTTGTTTTGAGTGTTTTTGACAATTGCACGGGCGGTTATTCGCGGTCTGGCATTGGACAATCCTTCTGAACCGATAATATCTTTATCCGTAATAGTACAGATTTGATTCATAGAATACGATTCTGTAATCATTCCTCAAGCCCCCTTGCGTTTCCTTTTGCGTAATTTGGAATGTATTATAGCACACGGTATTTTACTGCGTCAAGCTGAGAAAACCGGGCTGCGGCAGGATACAAAGCCTGCGCAGCCCGGTTTGTTTGACGATACAGTGTTGCTTTACATCGCGGCGTATTCGTCCGCGGCATCGAACTGGGCGCGGTACAGCTCGCAGTAGATGCCGCCCTTTGCCATCAGCTCGTCGTGGGTACCGCATTCGGCCACGCGGCCGTCGTTGATGACGGCGATCTTATCCGCGCCGCGGATGGTGGAAAGCCGGTGCGCGATGACAAAGCAGGTGCGTCCGGCCATCAGCTCCAGCATGGCGGCCTGAATGGTGCGCTCGGTACGGGTGTCCACATTGCTGGTGGCCTCGTCCAGAATCAGCATCGGGGCATCCAGCAGCATGGCG
>JAFUNR010000038.1 GCA_017472965.1 Oscillospiraceae bacterium
TCCCGCGTTTCTCCTGCTACATTAAAACGAAACCTGGCGTTGATCAACGCCAGGCCTCGTAAAGTTTTAGGTTTTCGTTCTGCTGCCGATTTGTGGGCTTCTGAACTTGCTTTGTGTTGCACTTAGTTTGACAAATCACTTAAAAGCCTTGACCTTTCCCCGGGGGTTGGGAGTATACTGATGCTGTAAGAAAAAAGGACAAGGGAGAGGAAACCATGAAAAATCGGATGGATGTACCCCGTATCTGCGGTATTGTGGGCGGTGTGCTGTTTCTTGCTATAGTGGCCTACAATCTGTATATCTATATTTATATGCTGTTGGATGCGGGTGCGGCTTTTAATCCGTTGACGGTGCTGACCATCGCAGAATCGACTGCCATCGGTGTGCTTGCATTGCTGGATAGACGCGGCAGGCTGCTGGAAATCGTTGCCTGGGTCCAGGTGGTACATGGTTTTATTACCATGGTGGCGATGATATACAGTGTGGTCACCGCTGCAGCGATCAGCTCTATTGCGCTGACCCTGATCTTTGCCAATGTGATCGGTGCGGCGGCATCTGTGCTGCTGGCCACTTTGCTGATCATCGGTTCCTGCCGCAGGGGAGAGGTTCGCTGGCTGCGCCGCGTGTGTTTTTTGCCGCCGCTGGTACTGCTTGCGGGATCCGTGGTCTCTTTTTCCGTGGTGGAGCTGACATTGCTCAGTCTGATCCTTGTGCTGATACAGGCGATATCTGCGCTGCTGGTCTGCATCTGGGTCAGTGCGCCGGTGTATACAATGCAGCCGGAGTAAGATGAGACATTGCAGCTTTGAGAAATATATATAGAAAACGGCAGTCTGTGGCGCAGTGTCACAGGCTGCCGTTTTTGCAGTGCTTTCAGATGGAGAGCGGCTGCGGCTTTCTTCCTTTGTAATAAAAAATATTGCGGAAGCCGATGGCTTTCAGGGTCTGGATCGCTTTGTCAAAATGGATGGAAGCGTTCTGTGCGGTGTGAGCATCGGAGCCCAGTGTGATCAGGTAGCCGCCCAGATCGTAATATTTCTGCAGGATCTTTGCTGTGGGCATAAAATCATCCAGCAGTGCAAAGGAGGATGTGTTTACCTCCAGTGCGATGCCGCTTTGGATGATCCGGCGCAGGATAACCTCGATCTTTTCAGCATAGCGGTCGAGAGAGAGTCCGCAGCCGAATTTGCCGTTGATGTAGCGCACCGGACAGGTCAGGTGCGCCAGAATATCGAAATCGAGAGAATCCAGCATGGTGAGCATATCATCGAAATAGGCATCCATAAACCGGGCAGTGGTTCCGGCATCCAGTTTGGAAAAATCAATGGCGGAATAGGCATAGCTCAATTGCGGATACTTCACCAGATGCACCGAGCCGATGACGACATCATATGCCGTCAGTGTCAGCGCACGGCGGCACACCTCCGGATGCCAGAAACCCTCGCTGATCTCAATGCCCGCCAGCACCAGCGGGCCGCCGTCCTGCCTTGCGTTCAGAGCGGCGGCGGTTTTGGCAGCGGCGGCAATGGGGGAGAATACATCGTAGGCCAGCCGGGAATCCGTGTCGAAATGGTCGGTGACGGCAAAGATCTGCGTGCCCTTTTCCCGCTGTGCAGCCCGCATGTCCTCGATTTTGCATACCGAATCATGAGAATGCTCCGAATGGGTGTGCATATCGGCGATGACACCGGTGTCTGCAGGCGGCTTGAGCTGGCCGTTGGTTTCAATGATATCCGCGCCCAGCGCTTCGGCTTCGTCCAGCTGGTCGTATTTCGAAAGGATCCAAACGCCCAGCGAACCGTACTGCTTTACCCGTGCGGCGGCTTCAGGGCTGGCAAAATCCACTGTTACCCACGCGGTATTGGGGTTTTTGTGCGGCAGCCAGATGGTCAGCTGCTCTTTGGGCAGCAGCTCGCCCAGCCGGTGCAGCGTTTCGGCATTTACCGGGCCGTCATAGTGAAAATGCATCCCCGGCAGCAGTGCGCAGGCGCGCTCCAGCTCCTCTGTGCGGGAGCAGGTCAGGCAGGCGATGTCGGCATATGGGCGCAGAAAATCCAGAAAAGCCGCCTTTTGCTCTTCGGGGAAATTCTGGTATTTGTTGTCGATCTTCACCCTTGTGCCGCTGTGCTGTGCCAGCCGAAGCGCCTCTGCAAAAAGCGGAATGCGCGTCCCCTTGAATTTTCTGGAAAACCAGCTGCCGAAATCGTACCGCAGCGCTTCATCGTAGGTGATATCCCCGATGGGCACGGTTTCGGGCAGGGATTCGCCGTTTTCCATCCGTGCGGTACGGTTGATCGTGCCGTCATGCAGCAGCACGAACTGCAGATCCTTTGTGACGGAAACATCCAGTTCGATGCTGCCGTAGCCTTGTTCGATGGCTGCGGCGATGGCGGGCATGGTGTTTTCCGGATATTCTGTGCTCACGCCTTTATGTGCCTGAAAAATCATGTTGAGGGATCCTTTCTGCGGTATGCCGTCCGCTTGTGTGTATAAATAAGCTGCGCCGGCCCGCTTGCGGCATTGCAGGGCCGGCGCATTCGGTCTGTTACAGCTTGTTTTTGATAAAGCGCAGCAGGAAGATCAGCAGACATGCGCCGCCCACGGATACAGCAAAGGAACCCAGTCCCGAGGCATGGATACCTGCAAAATCGGCGATCCAGCCGCCAAGTGCACCGCCCACAACGCCGACGATGATATTCCACAGCAGACTGCTGCCGCTTTTCATAATGCGGCTGGCGAGCCATCCCGCCAGTCCGCCCACAATGATTCCCATAATAAAGCTCATGGACTACCTCTGTATTTTCATTTAATGCAGCAGATATATTGATTATACTGCTGTGCGGATCTGTAAAAAGCAGACCGTTTGCAAAAACGGACTTGTGACAATGCTCTTACAGCGCGTGTACATCGCGCTCCACCACAGCCTTGCGCAGCGCGGGGGAGAGGTTAACGAAATAATCCGAGTAACCGCCCACGCGTACGATCAGATCACGGTGTTTGTCGGGATTGGCCAGCGCATCCTGCAGCTCCTCCGGCGAGGTGACTGTCACCTGCACCTGAATGCCGCCCATGGCAAAGTAGCCTTCCACCAGCGGGCGCAGCGCCTTGTCCAGATTGCCTTTGTTCAGTGTCAGGTTCAGCACCGAGATGCCATCCGCCAGATGCTGGGGCAGGCGGGAAGCACTGCACAGCATGGCAGTGGGGCCGGCGCAGGCCTTGCCGCGCAGGGCGGCGATGGAATCGCAGGTGGGGTCGCCCGCCTTGCGGCCGTCCGGAGTGGGGCCGACCCGCAGACCCTCGGATTCATACCGCAGGAACTGATGCTCGGTCAGAATGTAGCCGTCGATGAAGGTGTTGGATTTTTTGTTGCGGTATACCATATACACCCGTTCGGCATACGCGGCGGCCAGCGCATCGGCCTGCTCGTTGTCCACGCCGAAGCAGGGGCAGCTGCGCAGATCGCGGTACAGCACGGGATCCTCCGCCGAAAGCTTTGCCAGAAAATCCTCCGGTGTGTATTTTTTTCTGTCAAAGACCAGCTCCTTCACCGCCAGAAGCGAATCCGCCACATTGATCAGGCCGCTGTCGGAGGATTGTGTCCAGGTGTACCGTGCACCGCCCGCGTGGTAATCCTTGCCTTTTTCGATGCAGTCGTCGGTGAAAAGGGTGCGCATGGGATGGGCAAGGTATCTGGCGTTGTACTCGTAGTATTCGGTGATGAGATCCAGCTGCGCATCGATGCGGCGCTCGGTCTCGCGGCAGAAGCCTTCATAAAACTCGTCAAAATCCTTTGCGGCCGCCAGATTGGCGTGCAGATATTCTTCGAAAATCAGCAGCAGCGGAATGTTTTCATCCGTACCGCCGGAACGGCTCAGGCCCTGCAGGTTGGTCTCGGTGCAGCCGCAGCCGACAAAGAGCGCCAGATCCTCGTCCGGAATATGCGGCCAGCGGGCTTTGAGCATATCGTGGATGCCCTTATCGTTGTAAAAAGAGGGATGTGTCGTACCGTCACGCAGGTTTTCGGCGGCAATGTCCCACAGGTCCTGCGGCATATCTTCAGTCACGCGCAGCTCCAGCAGCGGGCGGCGTTTGCCCTTGATGGCACGCAGCGCCTGCCGGGTGATCTCGTTATATTTGGCGCCGATGGTGCAGGACCAGTAGTCCATGGCATCAATATTGGAGAAAAGCTGTCGGATGACTTCGGTCAGGTCCTCGTCGGCATACAGATGGGCAAGACCGTCGTCCAGATAGCCGAGGTTATCGCAGCCGTCAAAATAGAAGATCAGGTTCCAGCTGACCAGACCCTCGTAATAGGTCTGTGCGGGCGCAAAAGGTACACGGCGCACGGCGGCGGTAAGCTGGGCGGGGGCACCGATGCTTTCCAGATAGTCAGCGCTGCGGCGCACAAAGCTTTCCATGCCGTCCAGCAATGCCAGCAGCCCCTCGCGGAAATCCTCTCCTTCGGGGCGGGCCAGTACGCGGGTGCGGTAGCTGTTCAGTCCCTCTTTCACAATGCGCTTGTAGTTCGGCGCACCGTGAAGCCAGCCGAAGGAATAGTGGCTGATGTCGGTGAATTCCTTCAGGATGCGTGCAGCCTCGGCGCTCTTTGCCTCCAGACGGGGCCAGTCGACCACATAGGTATGGGCATAGTGCGGCATCATGGCAGGCGTGTTTTCAAAGAATTTTCTGCCGCAGGGGTAAAGCGTTTCGCCGTCATAGGGCGTGGGCGAAAGGGCTTCAAAGTACCGTGCATGACCCAGTGCATGACGGTAAAAATAGCTGCGCTCCGGCTCTTCGAAAACGCCGGCAGCGTAGGGCTCACCGATGGAGTAAAACAGTCTGGCAATATCGTTCATGATAAAACCTCCCACAGCATCTGCTTTTCAAGGTCAGTTTAGCAAGAAATGTGCCGCCTGTCAATCGATTCTTATAAAAACGATGGACTTTTGATAAAACCTTTGCAGGGGTATGGTCGTCCGGTCTTGCAAAGAACCGGGGGAAAGTGATATACTATAATATAAATATCTATATTTCCGCGATCCGCAGTTATCTGCGGTGCAGAGCAAAAGGGGTGCAGGTGTGGCGGAACGCAATTCAGGCAACGGAAAAAAGCCATCCAATGATGCGGGATACTGGATCATTGCGGCGGTGCTGCTGTGTACAGGCGCATGGCCTATTTCGCTTGTGATGCTTATCATCAAGCTGATGAGCGACAGAAAACTGGATAATGTGATGGATAAAGTCAGCCGCAGCAGCTCACAGCGGGTCTCGGCGCGGCCGCAGACAAGATATACCTCGCAGCGGCCATCGGCCCAGCAGCAGACTTCGGCCCCGGTTCGGGAGGAAGACACCCCGCAGCAGCATTCTGCTGGTCCGGCGGCGGAAAGAAACGCTGCGGCGCAAGGAAAAGCATCTTCCAATGACCGTACCACCAAAAAGCAGACGAGGGATACTCTGCTGCGTCAGCCGAAAAAAGGTGCAAAGCTGCTGATGGTCGTGGGTGCGGTCATTGCGGCCATCGGTGCACTGGTGGTTTTCAGCGGTGCGGCCGAGATCATCTCGTGGGGCTATTATAACTATATATTAGAGGAGATCTTCACCGGTCTGGGCTTTCTGATCTGCGGCGGCGTACTTCATGGTGCGGGCCGCAGTATGCGCAAGCGGGAGCGCCGTTATAAGGATTACCTGCGTGTGATCGGCAGCCGCAGGATCGTGCTGTTCAAAACGCTGGCGGATGCCTCCGGTGTTTCTGTGCGCCGTGTGGTGCGCGATCTGGAAGAGATGCTGGAGGACGGCAACCTGCCGCAGGGCGCATTCCTTGACCGCACCCGCGAGTGTCTGGTACTGGATCCTGCTGCCATGCCCTATGCACAGGAAACAGAGGCTGTGCTGCGCACGCAGCAGCCGGCGTCCTCTGTCGCAGCTCCCGAACCGGTGGTTCCCATCGCTGCTTCCGAACCGGCGGCGGAGGGCGAATTTGCCCAGATCCTGCACCGTATCCGCACCGCCAATGTGGATATCGAGGATGAGGTCATGTCGGCCAAGATCGACCATATTGAGAATATTACCCGTTCGATTTTTTCCATTGTGGAGGAAAAGCCGGAGCGCCGGCAGGAGATCCGCAGCTTTTTCAACTATTATCTTCCTACCACCCAGAAGCTTCTGGATTTCTACGCCCAGCTGGAGGAACAGCCGGTGCAAAGCCAGACCATCGTGGATTCCCGCCGCAATATCGAGGGCATCATGGACAACCTTGTCCGTGGCTTTGAAAACCAGCTGGACAGCCTGTTCCGCGCCGATGCACTGGATATCTCCAGCGATATCTCGGTGCTGGAAAATATGCTGGCGCAGGATGGCCTGAACGCCATGCCGGGCGAGGATGCCATTGCTGCCGCCGCCCGCGGCGCAGCGTCGCGCCCTGCAGCAGCACCCGCCGCACCGCAGCGCTCGGCTACGGCCGCCGCCACCGCCCCCATGCCGGTGGAAAAATAAGAAAAAGCCCCGCCGCACGGCAGCCGGAACTCCGGCATCCGTGCGGCGGGTTTGCTTTGAAAGGTTATCGGAGGATGGGACAACTGCGCAAATCGCAGTAAGGCTGCGGGAAAGAAAAAGGTTTTCCTGCGATTTGCTGAGTTCATTCTCTGACACATGGGCAAAAAAATACAGACCATCGAAATGATGGTCTGTATTTTTTTGGTCCGAGTGGCGAGACTTGAACTCACGGCTTCTTGACCCCCAGTCAAGCGCGCTACCAACTGCGCTACACCCGGATTTTTTGGCGCTTCATTATTATAGCGCATCCGATCTGGTTTGTCAACATGTTTTTTTGAAAATATTTCACTTTTTTGACGAAAAAATATTTTAAAAAATTTTGAAAAAAAGTATTGACTTTAGCGTGATAAAGTGGTAAAGTGATATCACACTAAAGAAACGGAGACAATACATGGCCAGCTTTCATTCCGAGGAAACCGATCATCTGTTTCAGGCGCTGTTGACATTGCAGAGTGTCGAGGAATGTTATCAGTTCTTTGAGGATATCTGTACCATCCGGGAAATCGAATCCATCTCGCAGAGGCTGGAGGTCGCACGGCTGCTCAAGGCCGGCCGGGTGTATACGGATATCGCGGCGGTCACCGGAGCCAGCACGGCGACCATCAGCCGGGTGAACCGGTGTCTGGCATACGGCGCAGGCGGTTACGAGCTTGTGCTGCAGCGGATGGATACCGCTGATGAAGAAGGGAACGAAGCCGAATGATCTTCCGGGCGCGGTAAGAGCCGCCGTTGGGAAAGGGCGGCTTTTCCATAAAAAACAAAAAACACAAACATCAAGAGGGGAAGGTACTTACTTATGAAGCGCATCAATACTTTTGTCAAGCTGATCGTCGTTATGCTCATCGCCTGTCTGGCACTGACCGGCTGCGGCGCTGCCGCCGACGGTGACATTGCCGCCGTCAAGGATGCCGGCAAGCTGGTTGTCGGTATCACCGAGTACGAGCCGATGGATTATTTGGATGACAACGGCGAGTGGACCGGTTTTGACGCCGAGTTTGCCCGTGCTGTTGCCGCCGAGCTGGGTGTGGAAGCCGAGTTCATCGTCATCGACTGGGATAACAAGTTCTTTGAACTGGAATCCGGCGCTATTGACTGTGTCTGGAACGGCATGACCATCACGTAGGAAGCTCTGGCCAACGCCTCTGTTTCCGATCCCTATGTCATCAATGCACAGGTCGTCGTTATGGATAAGAGCAAGCTGGCTGATTACGCCGATGCCGCTTCTCTGACCGATCTGGTCTTTGCTGCCGAGGCCGGCTCCGCCGGTGAAGCCGCCATCAAGGATGCCGGTATCGCTAACTGCACCTCCGTTCTGACCCAGGCCGATGCCCTGCTGGAGGTTGCCTCCGGTTCTGCCGATGCCTGCGTCATCGATATCACCATGGCCAACGCCATGACCGGCGAGGGCACCAGCTATGCCGAGCTGGGCTACAGCATTCAGCTGACCAGCGAGGAATACGGTATCGCCTTCCGCAAGGATTCCGACCTGACCGCCAAGGTCAACGAGCTGATGGCCGCAATGAAGGCTGACGGCACCCTGCCCGCTCTGGCCGAGAAGTACAATCTGACTCTGGCCGACTGATCACAGGTTCGCACCATATGCGGAGCTGCCGCCTGAAAAAGCGGCAGCTCCCGCTTTTGCGTCAACGCCCCTCTTTTGTGAATAAGGAAAGGATGTACCCACTGCCATGCAAGAAGCGTTTTCCCGTTTTCTGCTTATCACGCTGGATCTCTGCAAGGGATTCGGCTCCACACTTGAGATCTTTGCGCTGACCCTGCTGGGAGCCATTCCGCTGGGTCTGGTGATCTGCTTCGGCTCGATGAGCCGGTTCAAGCCGCTGCAGTGGCTTACCCGCGGCTTTGTCTGGATCATCCGCGGCACGCCGCTGATGCTGCAGCTGATCCTTGTTTATTACGGCCCCGGTTTGCTGGGCAAATGGGCGGCAAGGCAGCCCGATCCCGGCTTTCTGCTGGAGTGGCTTGCCACATGGAGCGTTTTTGACCGCTTCCTCGCCGTCATGATCGCTTTTATCATCAACTATGCCTGCTATTTCTCCGAAATTTACCGCGGCGGCATCGAAGGGGTTCCCCGTGGTCAGTACGAGGCCGGTCAGGTGCTGGGCATGACCCGCAGCCAGATCTTTTTCAAGGTGGTGCTGCTGCAGGTCATCAAACGCATCGTGCCGCCTATGAGCAATGAGATCATCACGCTGGTCAAGGATACCTCCCTTGCCCGTGTCATCGCCGTGTACGAGATCATCTGGACGGCGCAATCCTACATCAAGAATGACGGACTGATGTGGCCGCTGTTCTACACGATGGTATTCTATCTGGTGTTCAGCGGCTTGCTGACTGTGCTGCTGGGCAAGCTGGAAAAGAAGCTGGATTATTTCCAGTGATCCCATAAACCGAAATTGTCTCTTTGTATTATAAGGAGTTTACTGTATGCCCATTCTGCAAGCGGAGAATCTGACCAAAAGCTTTGGTAAAAATCAGGTGCTGAAAGGCATCGATCTTTCCATGGAGACCGGTGAGGTGCTGTCCATCATCGGCTCTTCCGGCAGCGGCAAGACCACCTTGCTGCGCTGCCTGAATTTTCTGGAGGTGCCGGATACCGGTATCATCCGCGTGGACGGCAAGGTGCTGCTGGACTGCAGCATGAAAACCACACTGCGCGACGAAGAGATCCGCCGCAACCGGCTGCATTTCGGCCTTGTGTTTCAGCAGTTCAACCTGTTTCCGCAGTATACGGTCAAAAAGAATGTTACGCTGGCGGCGGAGCTGCTTGCCGGGCAGGAGCTGAAGGAGACCGGAAGCTATCAGGGAACCTCCACCCGGCATGATGCGCAGGCATTGATCGAGGAGAAAGCGCTTGAGCTGCTGCGTCAGGTGGGGCTTTATGAAAAGCGTGATGCCTATCCGGGACAGCTTTCCGGCGGTCAGCAGCAGCGCGTGGCCATTGCCCGCGCACTGGCGCTGGATCCCCAGATCCTGTGCTTCGATGAGCCCACCAGTGCGCTGGATCCCGAGCTGACCGGCGAGGTGCTGCGGGTCATCCGCGAGCTCAAGCAGCAGAACCGCACCATGATCATCGTCACCCATGAGATGCAGTTTGCACGGGATGTCTCCGACACCGTCTGCTTTATGGATGAGGGCGTTGTGGCCGAGTGCGGTGCACCGGAGCAGGTGTTCGGTGCACCGAAGCTGCAGCGTACCCGCCAGTTCCTGCAGCGCTATTTTGAGGAGGGCGGCGAGGCCTGAAGAACTCTTTCCGGAAGAAATGCCGAAATCGGGAGGATTTGAAAGAAAATGGGAGTAATCCTCGCGGTTTCGGCATTTTAAGGCAGAAAAAATCCGAAAAGTTAAGGAATATACAGAATTTTGCCTTATTCTATTGACAATTGTCATGTATAAGGGTATTATATTTTCTGTGTGTTGCATCTTAACACATTGGCGTTGTATGTGCCGCTGTAGCCGCCGGGTGTGTGGGGCTTTCGTATGGCCTTTCCGGAGGTGTAACAAACCTTTTGCGGGGCAGCATAATTGGCGCTGACCCGGGCAGAGACCCGGGATATTACCGCAAAGGGGGATGCATGAATTGAGCAATAATACCATTATTTCACTGAAAGACATTGTTGTTGATTTTGACGGAGAGGTCATTTTGCCCGGCCTCTCGCTCGATATCCATGACAAGGAGTTTGTCACGTTCCTCGGCCCGTCCGGCTGCGGCAAGACGACAACTCTGCGTGTCATTGCGGGTTTTATCGAGCCAAAATCCGGCAGTGTCTTTTTTGACGGCAAGGATATCACCCATCTGCCGCCCTACAAGCGGGCCGTCAACACCGTTTTCCAGAAGTATGCCCTGTTCCCGCACCTGAATGTGTTCGAGAATGTGGCTTTCGGTCTGCGCCTGCAGAAGCTGCCGGAGCTGGAGATCCGTTCCCGTGTGCTGAGCATGATCGAGCTGGTGGGTCTGAAGGGCTTTGAGCGCCGCAACACCACCAGCATGTCCGGCGGTCAGCAGCAGCGTGTGGCCATCGCCCGTGCGCTGGTCAACCAGCCCAAGGTGCTGCTGCTGGATGAACCTCTCGGCGCACTTGACCTCAAGCTGCGTAAAGAGATGCAGACGGAGCTGAAGCGTATCCAGCAGACCACCGGCATTACCTTTATTTATGTTACCCACGATCAGGAGGAAGCCCTGACCATGAGCGATACGGTCGTGGTCATGAGCAAGGGATATATCCAGCAGATCGGTACGCCGGAGGATATCTACAACGAGCCCACAAACAGCTTTGTGGCTGATTTTATCGGTGAGAGCAATATTCTGGACGGCATCATGCACCGCGATTTCGTGGTGGAGTTTGCCGGTCGGGAATTCACCTGTGTGGATCGCGGCTTCGATAAGCAGGAGCTGGTCAATGTGGTGGTGCGCCCCGAGGATATCGAGGTGGTACCCGCCATTCAGGGCCAGCTGACCGGTGTGGTCAAGAGCGTGGTGTTCAAGGGTGTTCATTTTGAAATGCGTGTGGAGCAGGCCGGCTATGAGTGGATCATCCACTCCACCCGTGCTTCTCAGCCCGGTGAGCTGATCGGTATGAACATCGGGCCCGAGGAGATCCATATCATGCACCGTATGGAGGAGAATTAAGGATGAAAGCAAAGATTGCCGCCGCGCCGTATCTGGTGTGGATGGTGCTGTTCATCCTGGTCCCGCTGGGCGTGGTGGTCTATTTTGCCTTCACCACGGCGGACGGCGCCTTCACTCTGGATAATATCACCGAATTCGCCGCCTATCTGCCGGTGTTCGTCCGCAGTCTGCTGTTTGCTGTGGCCGCCACCGTGATCTGTCTTGTTATCGCCTATCCTTTCAGCTTTATGCTCAGCCGTATGCGGCTCAATCACCAGCGTACCGTACAGATGCTGGTGATGCTGCCCATGTGGATGAATTTCCTGCTGCGTACCTATGCGTGGATGACGCTGCTGGAGAATAACGGTCTGATCAATAAATTTCTCGCTCTGTTCGGCCTTGGCCCGCTGCAGATGATCAATACCGGCGGCGCCGTTGTGCTGGGCATGGTGTACAACTATCTGCCTTACATGATCCTGCCACTTTACACCGTTATGGTCAAGATCGACCAGAGCGTGGTGGAGGCCGCGCAGGATCTGGGCTGCAATACCCTGCAGATGACCGCCAAGGTGCTGATGCCGCTGAGCGTACCCGGTATCGTTGCCGGCATCACCATGGTGTTTGTGCCCAGCGTTTCCACCTTCATCATCAGCCGTATGCTGGGCGGAGGAAACAACCTGATGATGGGCGACCTGATCGAAATGCAGTTCCTGGGCAACAGCCTGAACTACAACCTCGGCAGTGCTATGAGCCTTGTGCTGATGGTGGTGGTGCTGATCTGCATGAGCATCACCCATGTGCTGGGCAACGAAGACGTTGAGGAGGTGATGTGATGCGCTCGCGTTACGGCAAAGCCCTCAAAACGGCATACCTGATCGCTCTGTTCGGATTTCTGTATGTGCCTATCGCCGTGCTCATCGTATTCAGCTTCAATGAAAGCAAAAGCCGTACCGTTTTCACCGGCTTTACGCTGGACTGGTATAAAAACCTGTTCCATAACGAGATGATCCTCAGTGCACTGGGCACATCGCTGCTCATCGCCGTGGTTTCCTCGGTGCTGGTCACTATACTGGGCACACTGGCAGCCATCGGTATCCACAGCATGAAAAAGCGTGCCCGCAGCACCATTACCACCATTTCGCATATACCCAATGTCAATCCGGAGATCATCACCGGCGTCAGCATGATGCTGCTTTTCGTCGGCTTCAAGAATATCTTCGGCACCAACATTTTCGGTATTCCCACGCTGATCGTATCGCATATCACTTTCAATTTGCCCATTGTCATCTTCTCCGTGCTGCCTAAACTGCGTCAGATGGATATCCGCCTGTATGAGGCGGCGCTGGACCTGGGCTGCAACCCGCGGCAGGCGTTTTTCAAGGCGGTGCTGCCGGAGATCATGCCCGGTATCATCTCCGGTCTGCTGATGAGCTTCACCTACTCCATGGATGATTTCGTCATCAGTTATTTTACCGCCGGTAATGTGATGACCCTGCCCATTGCCGTCTATTCCATGACCCGTAAAAAGGTCAGTCCCGAGATCAATGCGCTGTCTACCATTCTGTTTATTATCATCCTGTCGGTGGTGCTGATCTCCAATGCAGCGGGCGAACGCAAGGAAAAGAAAAACCGTGCGCAGTAAAGCGTGCGCCGGATGATCCCTATCTTATTCCGATTGTCTGGAGGAAATTGCACAGAAATGAAAAAAAGCTTGGCCTTTTTTCTGGCGGTGCTGCTCATGGCAGTGTTTTTTGTGCCGGCTGCCGGTGCGCAGGTCACCGTGGAGGAGGGGTACGACTATACCCGCTTCGCCGGTGAGGATGTCACCCTGAATGTCTACAACTGGGGTCTTTATATTTCCGATGGCACCGATGATTCGATGGATGTGGTGAAGGAATTTGAAGAGCTGACCGGGATCAGGGTGAATTACACCACCTTCGATACCAACGAAAGTCTGTATTCCAAGCTGAAAAGCGGCGGCGGCGAGTACGATGTCATCATCCCCAGCGATTATATGATCGGCAAGATGATCCGGGAGGATATGCTGGAAAAGCTGGATTTCGCCAACATCCCCAACTATGCCATGATCGGCGATGCCTATAAGACTGAGGAATATGCGGAATATTCCGTGCCGTATACCTGGGGTGTGGTGGGCATCGTGTACAACACCACCATGGTGGATGATCCCGTCACCAGCTGGGAATCCCTGTGGGATCCCCGCTATACCGGGCAGATCCTGATGTTCAACAACAGCCGCGATGCCTATGCCATTGCCTCGAAAAAGCTGGGGCTTTCGCTGAATCCCGCCGATGAAAGTGAGGTAGCGCTTGCCACCGAAGAGCTGAAGGCGCAGAAATCGCTGGTGCAGGCCTATGTCATGGATGAGATCTTCGACAAGATGGAGGGCGGCGAGGCGGCGCTGGCACCCTACTATGCCGGCGATGCACTGATTATGATCGAGGAAAATCCCGATCTGGCGTTCTGCATTCCCGTGGAGGGCACCAACTTCTTTGTGGATGCCATGTGTATTCCCAAGGGCTGCAAAAATAAAGAAGCCGCCGAGATGTTCATCAACTTCATGTGCGAAACCGAGATCGCTCTGGCGAACACCGAATTTATCGGCTACTCCACCCCGCAGACCGAGGCTGTCGCCCGGCTGCCTGAGGAGCTGAAGAACAGCCCCATTATGTATCCTTCCGAGGATGTGATGGCAACCACCGAGATATTCTCCGTTTTGCCGGAGGAACTGGCACAGGCAATGGATAAGCAGTGGAGTGATGTGCGCAGCTACGATGAGAGTGGCTCCAGCCGGTATATGATCCCCATTGTGCTGGTGCTGACTGTGGCGGTGATCATACTGATCCTGCGCAACCGTGCAATCAAGAGATTCCGCGACGAT
Source organism: Oscillospiraceae bacterium (assembly GCA_017472965.1). Classification (GTDB taxonomy): domain Bacteria; phylum Bacillota; class Clostridia; order Oscillospirales; family Ruminococcaceae; genus UBA1762. Next base: position 14,079 of record JAFUNR010000038.1, read on the forward strand.
TACTGATACCGATCGTTTTCCTCAAAAGAAATAACACAGGGCAGGGGCGTGCAAAAACGCCCCTGCCTTGCGGTTCTTTATTGGGTAAATTTTATCGGAATAAATTCGGTGCTATGCTTGCAATAAATGCATATATTGTGTATTATATTTATATAATTCGGAGCGGTGAAAAACAACGGCGGCGTAAAAGGGAAAAGTACTTTGCACCGTTGTCCGGCTTTCCAAAAAGGCTTTTGCTGTAAGCCGATGCTCCGGCTGAAAACGGACGAAGGAAAGGATGAGTACTTGCATGGAAAAACTGCAGACCATCAATTTGGTTTCGATCATGGTGCGGCTGGTGCTGGCACTGCTGTGCGGCGGCGTATTGGGTCTTGATCGCGAAAAGAACCGCCGGCCTGCCGGTCTGCGCACCTACACGCTGGTTTGTGTGGGTGCTGCAATGGTCATGATGACCAGTCAGTTTGTGCTGGAGGGCAAAGGCACGGGCGATGTGTTCCGTATGGGCGCACAGGTCATCAGCGGCATCGGTTTTCTGGGTGCGGGCACCATCATCGTCACCGGTCACCGTCAGGTGCGCGGCCTGACTACCGCCGCCGGTCTGTGGGTGGCGGCCTGCATCGGTCTTGCCGTGGGCATCGGTTTTTATTCCGGCGCCATCATCAGCACGCTGGTCATGCTGCTGGTGCTCACCTGGTTCCACTATTTTGAGGATAAAATCAGTCACAAATCCAGTTCCATGAATCTGTTTATCGAGCTGGACAGCATCAGTGCGCTGGGCGGTGTGCTGCGTGTTGCCAGAGAAAACCATGTGACGATTTCGGATGTGGATATCAGCAAGGGTCGAAATATAGACGACAGTACCGTGGTCATGCTGACCGCCAGCTTCAGCGGGGCACAGAACCGCGACGGTGTGCTGCATCTGCTGGGAACAGCCCCCGGCATACGGCATATCGAGGAGTATTGAACGTGGAAAGTGTGTTGCAGAAAAAAGAGATTTCCTTTTCCGATAAACAGCTGCTGAAGCTGATCTGGCCTCTGATCGTGGAAAGCTTTCTGGCGCTGGCAGTGGGTCTGGCGGATTCCATTATGGTGGCCGGCGTAGGCGAAGCTGCCGTCAGCGGCGTTTCGCTTGTGGACAGTGTTAATGTGCTGATCATCAATACCTTTACTGCATTGGCAGCTGGCGGTGCGGTGGTCAGCGGTCAGCTGATCGGCAAAGGCGATATGAAAAAAGCGGCCGATTCCGCCGTGCAGCTCATTGTATTTATGGGTGTGCTGTCGGTGGCAGTCACCGCCGTGCTGTATGCGGTGCACAGACCGATGCTCCGCACCCTTTTCGGCGATATCGAAGCCGATGTCATGGGTCATTCCATCAAATATTTTCTGATCGTGGAGGCATCCGTTCCGTTTCTGGCGCTGTATTCCGCCGGAGCGGCTATTTTCCGTGTCATGGGCAATTCCGCTGTTTCCATGAAGATCTCGCTGCTCATGAACACCATAAATGTGGGCGGCAATGCGCTGATGATCTACGGCTTCGGCTGCGGCGTAGAGGGTGTTGCCGTGCCGACACTGGCCTCCCGCGCGGTGGCTGCTGTGCTGGTGCTGACACTGCTGCGCGATCAGCGGCAGCCGCTGCATCTGCCGCGGCCTTTTCGCTACCGCTATGATCCGGCCGCCATCGGACAGATCTTCCGCCTTGGCGTGCCAAACGGCATCGAGGGAAGTCTGTTCCAGCTGGGCAAGATCCTGCTGCTCAGTGCGGTATCCTCCTTTGGCACAGCCTCTATCGCTGCCAATGCGGTGGGCAATACCATTGCAGGCTTTCAGGTGCTTCCGGCATCGGCCATCGGTACAGCCATGGTCACGGTGGTCAGTCAGTGTGTGGGCGCAGGCGATTTTGAAAAGGCAAGATACTATGTGCGCCGCATGATGGCAGCCGCCTATATCAGTATGTTTGCATTGAATGTGGTGCTGGTGTTTCTGTATCCATCCATTCTGCAGCTGTACGGTATCTCGCAGGAGGCCGTGCGTCTTGGCCTGATCATCCTGTGGATGCACGGCGGCTTCGGCGTGGTGATGTGGCCGGCGGCATTTGCTTTCCCGAATGCACTGAAGGCGGCAGGGGATACCCGCTTCACCATGGTATCCTCAGTGGCCTCCATGTGGATCTTCCGCTTTTTGTTCGGTTTATGGTTTGCCCGCGGTCTGGGCTTCGGTGTGCTGGGAATCTGGATGTCCATGTTCATCGACTGGGCCTGCCGCATCATCTGCTTCCTTGTGCGCTGGCATGGCGGCAAATGGCAAAGCAAGGGTATCCGCTGAAGAATTTGCATATTGATTTTGAAGAAAGGAGGGAATAAAGGATGGCGCAGCTGACCAAACGGGCGATCATGCAATCCTATATGCGTCTCGTAAATAAAAAACCGTTGGACAAGCTGACAGTCAAGGATATCGTCGAGGACTGCCAGATCACGCGCAATACCTTTTATTACCACTTTCAGGATATTTACGAACTGACGGCAGAGGTTTTCCTCGAGGAATTCGCCGTCATCCTGCGCCGACATGGCGAGGCCCCCCAATGGTGGCAGATGGTGCGGGATATCGCAGTCTTTGCCCGCGAAAACCGTACAGCGGTGCTGCATATTTTCAACTCTGCCCGACGGGATGAGCTGATGCGCATCATGGAGGCATCCTCACAGGAATATATGCTGCAGCTGCTGCAAAGCTACCCCGAAAGCGAAGGCATCCCGCAGGAGGATCTGCAGGCGCTGGCTCAGACACTGCGCTGCGCCATCACCGGCATCGGGCAGGAATGGCTGCAGAAGGGCATGAAGGAGGATCCCCTGCCCAAGCTGGACCGGCTGGAGCGGATGTTCGGCGATCTGATCGAGCATGCGCTGCAGAATGCCCGCCGCCGCCCTCCCCGGAGCTGATGTGCGGAAACCGCGATTTGGAATGACTTGATTTGCAGGCAAAACATTACCGGGCTGCAGGCCCTGTTCGTAAAAGGAGACTAGTGCTATGAATTATGTTCGTGCTGCCAAAAGTTTTTATATCGCATGCAGTGTATTGCTGTGTGCCACCGGTGTGCTGTTCATCTGTATGCCGTCGTTCTCGGCGCAGATTCTGTGCATCGTGATGGGCATTGTGTCGCTGGTTTACGGTGCTGAAAAGATCATCGGTTATTTTTCCCGTGATCTGTACCGGCTGGCGTTTCAGTTTGATCTGGCGCTGGGCATTTTTGTGGCGATCATCGGCGTCATTCTGCTGCTGCGCCCCGGCCGTGTGGTGGAACTGGTCGATTTTATCATCGGCCTGTTCGTGCTGGTGGAGGGTGTATTCAAGGTGCAGACCTCGGTGGAGGCCTTCCGCTTCGGTATGCGGGCGTGGTGGCTGATCCTTGTGGGGGCGCTCGTCTCCGGTCTGTTCGGACTGTTGCTGCTGTTCGATCTGCTTTCCGGCACTGAGCTGGTGATGGTTTTTGTGGGCATCTCGCTGCTGAGCGACGGCGCACAGAATCTGTTCAATGCGTTTTATACCATCAAGGTGCGGGGGCGTACCCCGTACGAACCGCGTATTTATTCGGACGGTGAGGAACTCCGGGAAGAGGAATAACGCTGCAAAGAAAAACGAAGCCTGCGCCGGATGCAGCATCCGATGCAGGCTTCGTTTTTCTTATTCGCAAAGGTCGATCCTGACGGCTTCCGGTGCAGAGATCTGTGTCGGTTGCCCCTTTTCTTTATATACATGGATCTCACCGTATACGGTGGGAAAACGGATATCAAAATATTCCAGTCCGTAAAGCTGGGGGGCAAGTCGCAATCGTTTCATGCCCGGCTGCAGGATCTCCAGTCCCAGCAGCGCCATGGGCATCTGCCATGCAGGCGTGCCGCCCCACGCGTGGGAGTGGTCAAAGGAGTAGGTGGGCTCCGGTGCGATCCAGCCCTCTTTCAGCCCTTTGCTGCATTCGCCAGCGACCTCCACCCAGCGCTGCAGCCATGCCGGACCGAATTTGCCGAAAAGCCCCAGCCGGCGCAGCGCATCCAGCAGATAATGGGCGAAATACGGCTGAATATCCTGCAGCGTGTCATCGGGAACGATACGCTCCAGAATATCGCGGGCACAGTCATCTTCGCACAGCCCGTATGCGGCGGCAAGAATATTGGGATATTTGGAAAAATACCGTTTGTTCACATTGAGCGGGGAATAGGCTTCGCCGCTGCCGTGAGGTGTACCCAGCCCGTCAAAATACAGCCGATGGCCGGCATCCCAGAAAACAGTGTTGAATGCTTCGCGCAGTTTTTGCGCAGCTGCAGTGCAGGCAGCGGCTTCCTCCGGTTGCTCCAGAACCTGCCAGAGGGCGGCTGCATCGGTGAGTGCTTTGTAATAAAAAGCGTTCAGTACCGTCTGCCCCAGCGCCTTGGGCGGGTGATGCATGGAGTGTCCGTCGATCACGGTCCAATCCACAAACATATGGTCGGGCTGGTGCTCCAGAACGCCGTTTTCGCCCAGATAGCCGGCAAACCGCCGCAGCAGAACCCGCAGCGCAGCAGCACAGTATTCCGGCAGACTGCGGTGCCCGGTAATGAGATAGACATCATGCAGCATCTGTACCCAGATCAGGCTGTAGGTGGTGTGGAACATCCGTCCATCCTGCTGTACCAGCAGATCGGCGGTGCGCATCACATCAAATTCAGCCAAACGCATATCGCCGAAGCAGAAAAGAGTCATCAGGCTTTCGATGTAATAATCGCCGGTGCAGGCCATCAGCTCCTGATGGGAGGTGCTGTCCAGATGCAGTGTCTGGCGGCAGATCTGCAGGGTGTGCTTGCAAACCTCGTACACCTTGTTCCAGCCTTCGTCACTGGTTTGAAAGCTGCCCTCGGCGGCGATGGGATACCATGTGGCAACAAGGTCGAGCGTAAGGTGCAGCGGCGTGCTGCCGGTGTTTTCGATCTCGGCCTCCAGAACGGAAAGGCTGTGCATCCGGAAAGAGCGCCAGCTGCCCGCAGCGGAAAAGACGATGTTTTCGGATAGACCGCTCTGTCCCTCCAGTTCACGGGTGGAGATACAGATGCGGCAGGCGCCGTCCGCCCGGATGCCGGGGTACGCACCCCAGATGCGCTCGGTCTCCAGCCGTACCGTGCGCTTTTCGCCCGGTGCAAGCACAGCAGCAGTGCTGCCGGTTTCGGCCATCGTCAGCATGGGAATGGGCGCGGTCTCCGCCTGCCAGATATCTGCCGTCGGTACGGCGGGGGTGTAGGCAGCGGCAGGGATGCTGCCGTCATAGCTGAATTCGCTTACACAGGCGGTGTCAGGACGGCACAGCCAGCTTTCGTCTGTTTCGGTGGTTTCGGTGCTGCCGTCCGCATAGGTCAGCATCACCTGTACATACAGACCGCCGTGTCCGCGGGAATAATCCGTCAGCACCTGCGGCTGCAGCCGCACACGGATGTACAGCTCCAGCGTGTCCGCATTCACCGGCAGCTCGTATTCATTCAGATAGTGCTTCGGCGCACAGCCGGTGCACAGAAAATCGCCGCCCGCTGCCGCAGGGCCAAGACCGATCCATTTGCCATTGGCATACAGATGGAAAAAGCTGTCCGCGCTGATGCGCAGCCGGGTCTTTTCGATGCGGCGGCCGCTGCCCAGCTTTTTTGTGAATTCCGCCACACAGTATTGCAGGCCGCTGCTGCGTTCGGTGGAAACAACGCCGTTTACATTGTGAAAATTGGCCTGATATTGGGGCCAGAGTGCTTGGTCGAGCCAGATCCAGGGCATGGCATTCATCGCTCCTTTTGCGTGTATTTATCTGCAATATACCACAAGCAGCACCGTTTTGCAAGAAAAAACACGGACGATACAACTCTGTTACACCGGCATGATAAACTGAACACAGAACGCCGGATTTGACAGCGACAGCAAAGCGCGCTAGAATGATAAAAGATCGCAAAGGAGGATATGAAAGTGAGAAAAATGAAACAAAAGCTTTTCTTTCCGATGTTTGTTGCGGCACTGATACTGCTGTGCGGCTGTGCGGCCGGACAGGTGCCTGCCGTGCAGGATATTCCGCAGACGGAGAGTTCCTCCATCAATACTTCATCACAGCCGGAAAACTCCGTTTTGCAGCAAAAGCCAGATCAGGATGCGCCGGCTTTTGAGCCACAGAGTGCGCCGCAGACCCAGGAAGGATCGCTCACCGCGCTGGAAAAGGCCGAGGCACGCATCGCGCAGGAGCAGGCGGAATACGCCACACGGTTCGCGCCGGAAAATACATTTGAGCTGGCCGGCTTTCAGATGGCGGTCAGCCAGTACGGCTATTTGTATGTGCGCAGGGATGCGGAGTCTCTCATTGATGTTTACTACGGGGATACCGTATACGAAGAGGAAGGGCTGACCGTCGAGCGCTGGCAGGCGCAGGGGCACTATACGCCGAAGGATCGCACCGGCTGGGTGCTTGTGCAGAAAAACGGTGTGTATACGGAAGGGTTTCCCTTCGACAACACACAGCTGATGATGGACAAATGGAACGAGGAATACGAGGAGGTGCCCGCCGGCGTAAAGGATTCCTTTAAAAAGTGGGATCCCGCCGCGCAGACCCTGACCGAGTTCTTCAATAAAACCGACCTGCTGCTGGTCACCGACCTTGCCAAAGGGGAGGTGCGCTGGCAGTATGAGATCCAGCCGGAAAGCATCCAGAGCGTGCTGAAAAGCAGTGCGGACGGCGCATGGGATATCTGCCTTGCCGGAAGCACCGGCGGCGGGGATGCATGGGTGGATATCGTGGTTTTACGGCAGAATGCCACCGGAAAGCTGCGGCAGATCGGCCTTTATTATGATATCAGCAGCGATTACGGCTTTTTCCGCAACGGCGATCTCTATGTGTGCGAGCCGGAGAATCTGCTGATCCTGACGGCGGAAAGCGGCTATACTGAAGCCGCGCCCTTTGCCATGGAGTTCGGCAATCAGCCGGACGGCACAAAGCGCATTCTGCACGCGCTGCACCGCGATCCCGGCGGCAGCGGCTATGTGATCCTGTACAGCCAGCAGACCGAAGCACAGGCCGCTGCGGAATGGGACAGCCCGATGGAGGAGATCATCTTCTACCGTATGGCGCTGTGCGATGCACAGGGAAATCTGCAGCAAAGCTGGGACAGCGGCTATAAACGGGGAAAATTGATGTACGACCATGCCGTCGTGGATATGTCAAGGCAGGGTGATACCATGTTCATCCGTCCCCGCGCGGGCAAGGGCTGGGTGCCGCCGGATTTTACTTTCTCACTGACCGATCACACTTTTGCCGTGCTGGAAGAGGAAGCGGAGAACGGCTGACCGGCTGCCGCAAGAACGCAAAATAATTGTAAGATTTTCCGAAAATCACTTGCAAATTTTGTGCAGGCATGATATATTAAATACAATCATGCAGAAAGACGATGACGAGGACAGTACGCGCATCGATCCCTCATGCCAGCGAGCCGGGGCAGGTGGAAGCCCGGTGATGAGTGATGCCGCGGAAGATCACCTCCAAGTTGCAGTGCCAAACCGCTATGCTGCGCAGTAGGTGCTGACGGCAGCCTGCCGTTACCGGGCGGCATATGATGGTATGTTTGGGTGGTTTATAAACGAAGCAAAGCCTTCGTCCTGAATGGACGGGGGCTTTTTATATTTTATCGGGAGGTAGTTCGATGTATCGCAAGGTTTCCACCGACATGAATTTTGTCGATCGCGAAAAAGAAGTGCTGCAGTTCTGGCAGGAGAATGATATTTTCCGCAAGAGCATGAGCAGCAAGGATAAGTCCAACAGCTATGTTTTCTATGACGGCCCGCCCACGGCCAACGGCACGCCCCACATCGGTCATGTGCTGACCCGCGTCATCAAGGATATGATCCCCCGCTACCACGCCATGAAGGGTCACTACGTGCCCCGCAAGGCCGGCTGGGATACCCACGGCCTGCCCGTTGAGCTGGAAGTGGAAAAGAAGCTGGGCATCAACGGCAAGGAGCAGATCGAAAGCTACGGTCTGGAGCCCTTCATCGCCCAGTGCAAGGAGAGCGTCTGGAAGTACAAGGGCATGTGGGAGGATTTCTCCGGCGCCGTCGGCTTCTGGGCCGATATGGATGACCCCTATGTCACCTATCATAACAACTTCATCGAAAGTGAATGGTGGGCGCTCAAGACCATCTGGGATAAGGGTCTGCTGTACAAGGGCTTCAAGATCGTGCCCTACTGCCCCCGCTGCGGTACCCCGCTTTCCAGCCATGAGGTCGCTCAGGGCTATAAGAGCGTGAAAGAGCGCTCCGCCGTGGTGCGTTTCAAGGTGGTGGGTGAGGATGCTTACTTCCTGGCATGGACCACCACCCCCTGGACCCTGCCCTCCAATGTGGCGCTGTGTGTCAACCCTGTGGATACCTATGTCAAAGTCAAGGCCAGTGACGGTTACACCTATTATATGGCAGAGGCTCTGCTGGAGCGTGTTCTGGGCGGCAAGGAGCTGACCTGGGAGGTGCTGGATTCCTTCGAGGGCAAGGCTCTGGAGCACAAGGAATACGAGCCTCTGTTTGCCTGCGCCGGGGAGCGCGCCGCACAGCAGCGCAAGAAGGCTCACTTCGTCACTTGCGACGGCTACGTCAGTATGAGCGACGGTACCGGCATCGTGCACATCGCCCCCGCCTTCGGTGAGGACGACAGCCGCATCGGCCGCAACTACGATCTGCCCTTTGTACAGTTCGTGGATGCCAAGGGTGCCATGACGGAGGAGACTCCCTTCGCCGGCCTGTTTGTCAAGGATGCAGACCCCAAGGTGCTGGTGGATCTGGAAAGCCGCGGTCTGCTGTTCGATGCACCTAAATTCGAGCATGATTATCCCTTCTGCTGGCGCTGTGATACCCCGCTGATCTACTATGCCCGCGAGAGCTGGTTCATCAAGATGACCGCCGTGCGTGACGATCTGATCCGCAACAACAATACCGTCAACTGGATCCCCGAGAGCATCGGCAAGGGCCGCTTCGGCGACTGGCTGGCCAATGTGCAGGACTGGGGTCTTTCCCGTAACCGCTACTGGGGTACCCCGCTGAATATCTGGGAGTGCAAATGCGGTCATCGCCATGCCATCGGCAGCATCGAAGAACTGAAGAGTATGTCCGATAACTGCCCCGAGGATATCGAGCTGCACCGCCCGTTCATCGATGCAGTCACCCTGCGCTGCCCCGAATGCGGCGGCGAGATGCGCCGTGTGCCTGAGGTCATCGACTGCTGGTTCGATTCCGGCTCCATGCCCTTCGCCCAGCATCACTATCCGTTCGAGAATAAGGAGCTGTTCGAGCAGCAGTTCCCTGCGCAGTTCATCTCCGAGGCTGTGGATCAGACCCGCGGCTGGTTCTACTCCCTGATGGCTATCAGTACCCTACTGTTCAACAAAGCGCCTTTCGAGAATGTCATCGTTCTGGGCCATGTGCAGGATGAAAACGGTCAGAAGATGTCCAAATCCAAGGGCAATGCCGTAGAGCCGATGGATGCTCTGCGTACCTACGGCGCCGATGCCATCCGCTGGTATTTCTACACCAATTCCGCTCCCTGGCTGCCCAGCCGCTTCCATGGCAAGGCCGTACAGGAGGGTCAGCGCAAGTTCATGGGCACCCTGTGGAACACCTATGCCTTCTTTGTGCTGTACGCAAACATCGACAATTTCGATGCAACCAAGTATGCGCTGGAATACGATAAGCTGTCCACCATGGATAAGTGGCTGCTTTCCCGTCTGAATACCACCGTAGCCGAGGTGGATAAGGATCTGGCTGCCTACGCCATTCCCGAGGCCTGCAAGGTGCTGGATTCCTTTGTGGATGAGCTGAGCAACTGGTATGTGCGCCGCGGCCGTGAGCGCTATTGGGTCGCCGGTATGCCGCAGGATAAGATCAATGCCTACATGACTCTGTATACGGCGCTGGTCACTGTGGCCAAGCTGGCTGCTCCCATGATCCCCTTTATGGCTGAAAATATTTACCGCAATCTGGTGTGCAGCATTGATGCCGCCGCCCCCGAAAGCGTGCATCTGTGTGACTACCCTGTGGCCGATACCGCACTCATCAATGCCGATATGGAAGAGTCTATGGACGAGGTCCGCCAGATCGTTGAGCTGGGCCGCAGTGCCCGCAACGGCGCCAAGTGCAAGAACCGCCAGCCGCTGGCGACCCTGTATGCCAAGTGCCGCAAGGAGCTGGATGAAAGCTATCAGCTGATCGTGCGCGATGAGCTGAATGTCAAGAATGTGGTGTTTACCGACGATGTGGCCGAGCTGATGACCTACAGCTTCAAGCCGCAGCTCAAGACAGTCGGTCCCAAGTACGGCAAGCAGCTGGGCGAGATCAAAAACGCCCTTGCCACCATCGACGGTTCTGCCGCCAAGGCCGAGCTGGATGCCAACGCCGTGCTGGTGCTGGATCTGCCCGGCGGTCAGGTGCGTCTGCACGAGGAGGATCTGCTGATCTCCATCGAGCAGAAGCCCGGTCACTTCACCGTCAGCGATTGGGGCGTGACTGTTTCGCTGGATACCACCCTCACCCCCGAACTGGTGGACGAGGGCAACCTGCGCGAGGTCATCAGCAAGGTGCAGACCATGCGTAAGGAGGCCGGCTTCGAGGTCACCGATCATATCCGCGTCACCCTGTCCGGCAGCGAAAAACTGGCTGCGCTTGTGCAGAAATACAGCGCCGACCTGTGCGCCGCTACTCTGTGCGATGAGCTGGCTGTATCCGAGCCCGCCGGCTACACCAAGGCATGGGATATCAACGGCGAAGCCGTGACCCTCGGCGTGGAAAAGCTGTAAACGAATGATCATATGCAAAAAGGCTCCCGGTTTTAGCAGGGGGTTCGTAAGACAGTAAAAAATGTAAAAGGCGTGACCACGAAAGTCACGCCTTTTGCCTTAATAGGATAGCCGCAAAGCGGCGCAAGGGTTACAGTTCCTTGTTCGGAATACAGTGACGGAAAACACGCCTCGGACACTTTCCGGGCGTTACGCCTCGCAGAGCGCACATACGGGGTTATGCTGTATAGAAGTGCGCACTTGTATCTGTTCGACAACTGGAATTTGTCCTCGCCTCAACAATGTCTGATTACTGAATCTGATATCTAAATTGACATGGCTGTTCGCCGTCGGTATCATGTGGCGATGAGACGATTTCAATCAGTTTGAGTTTTACTCCAAACATGATTTCATAGTGATATTTGAAATGCCCTCCGCAACAGTAGCAATATTCGCGAGGTATTACATAATCACGTTTGACCTTGCTGACGGTCGGACAAGCGCACTCAAATTTATCTCCGGGATGATAGGATACAGCGTGAACGAGAAGATAACCGTTTTCATCAAGCTCTGCAGAGCCCATGTTCAGGTATGGACGGGATGAAATCAGCGAAAGCTTTTCTTCGATGGATTTGTTCGCTTGAATGCGGGCAATTTCTTCGGAGGCTTTTTTCCGTGCTCCGCTTTTGCAGCAAGCATTAGCCTCAAAAATTTCTTGCACTTTTTCAGCCGGAAGCTTCTCATTCATCACATTTAATGCCTGACAGAAAAAGGCAGACTTGATTTTCTTATTCGTCTTTGATACCAATCCGTCAAAGCCAATGTACATTTCTTCTATGATGTCCGGACTGATATTGAAGGCATCAAGTGTTTCTCTGAATTTCTCCGGTGAAGGCATATTAATTCTCCTTTAATTTGCTACGAATCTAACAAATTCCGGTCTGTTCGGTTCCATGATATCACATAACGGGATAGAATGCAAGAACAACCACAGCAGCGCAAACTACTGTGGTTGTCAACTGTCTTATGACCGCCGCTGATTACATCGGGAGTCTTTTGCTTGTGCGCCCGTACCGTTTTCAGTAAAATATATTTCCGTGCAAAAAAAGTCACCCGCCTGCGCAGGTGACTTTTTTGTTATACGGAGCGTTACACATTTTTCTTGCGGTACAGCACCTCATTGACCGGATAGATGGTGACAAAGGCGGCGGGATCGGTGCTGTGCAGGAAATCCATCAGCTGGCGGTACTCGGTTTTGTCCACAATGACCACGATCTCGCGCTGCACCTGTCCGGTGTAAGCACCGATGGCCTCATAGATGGAAGCACCGCTGTGCAGATCGTTCAGGATGAAGCTGGTGATCTCCGCCTCCTTTTCCGAAAGGATGCATACCCGTTTGCGGGGGTTCAGGCCGAAGATGAAATGATCCACCACAATGCCGTTCAGATAGGTGCCCAGCAGGCTGAGCACCACCACATCCGGCGTAAAGGCGAATACCGAGCAGGCAGCGGCGATCAGTCCGCAGCTGGAGATCGCTTTGCCAAGCTCCACATGGGTGAATTTGTTCAGGATCTTTGCGATGATATCAATGCCGCCGGTGGAGGAACCGCAGCCGAACAGTACCGCCTGACTGAAGCCCAGTACGAAAATGTAACAGATCAGATCCACAAAGGCCTGTCCGGTGATGGATTCCAGCGGGGGCAGCAGATTTTCCAACAGCGAGAGAAAAACAGAGTACAAAAGTGTGGCAGCAATGGTCTTGCCGCCGAATTCCCTGCCCACCAGCAGAACACCCAGAATGATCAGGATGATATTCAGAATCAGCGAAATGGTGGAAACGCTCAGCGGTAAAAATGTTTCCAGAATGATGGAAACACCGGCAATGCTGCCGACGGAAAGTCCGCTGGGCAGCAGGAAGAAATAGACGGAGCAGGCTGCAAGAAACGAACCGAAGATGATCAGCAGCGAATCCTTGATAAGCGTTCTGGCTTTCATGGAGCAAACGATCCTTTCTTATGTACTGATAAAGTATCCTGTTAAGATTGTATCATTTGCCGCTGGCTTCGTCAAGCACGAGCCGGCGGACGGTCAGTGTCACGCCGCCGTGCATCCAGTCTGCTGCGGCAAGCGGGTAGCATTCCAGCAGCTCCTGCGGGGCGTTGGGCATGATAAAGGGATGACCGGCGGCCTCCAGCAATGGGATATCGTTATAAAAATCGCCGAAGGCCATGATCTGCTGCTTCTGCACCCCCAGAAGCGCCGCCAGCCGCCGCAGTCCGGTACCTTTGTCAATGCCGCCGGCCATGATATCGATCCACGCTTTTGCGGAATGCAGTACGGTGGCTTCACCGCCAAGCTCTTCCCTCAGCGGCTGCAGCAGGGCCTGCACAATGTCCTCTCCCGGATAGTACACCGAGATTTTGAAAAGAGGTTCGGTGATGCAGGTGGGGTCTTTGCAAAAGACGGTGTTGGAATAGTGCCGCTGCATCTGCTGGCGGAATACCTCGCCCTCGCCGGTGCAGTAACGGGTTTCCTGCGCACACAGCAGCGTATCGGCGATGCCTGCTTTCAGCAGCACCCGCCAGATGCGCGGCAGCAGACCCTCCGGCAGAGGATGCGCCTCCAGCAGCTGTGTGCCGCGGTATAAGCTGGCGCCGTTGTCACACAAAAACAGCATCCTTTGGGCAGCGCCGCCCAGATTGCGGCACACGCTGGCGTGGTCGCGTCCGGTGGCGGCGGCAAAGGCGATGCCGCGGCGGCAAAGCTCCTCCAGAACCTCTTCAAAATCGGCAGGCGGCTGTTTTTCGCTGTTCAGCAGTGTACCGTCCATATCGGTGGCGATCAGTCGGATCATGGTATCTCCTTTGATAAAAACGGCGAAAGCGGCAGGAGAGCACCCTGCAGGGGCTTTCCGTGCCGCTTTGGCAATGATCACATATTTTCCAGCTGGTGCTCCACGCTGGCAATGCGCAGGCACAGGCACAGCAGCTGGGTAGCGGTGCGCAGCTCCTCCACCGGCGGGAAGGAGGGGGCAATGCGGATGGTATTGTCGTTCGGGTCAATGCCGTAGGGATGGGTCGCACCCGCCTCCGTCATTTTGACACCCGCCTTGTCGCACAGATCCACAATGCGCTTGGCGCAGCCGGGCAGGGTACGCAGACAGATGAAATAGCCGCCATTGGGCATACGCCAGTGGGCGATATCGCCGTAGGGCGCAGCATCGGAGCGCAGAACCGAATCCACCATCTCAAACTTCGGCCGAAGAAGGGCCTTGTGCTTTTCCATGTGCTGTTCAATGCCGGCACGATTTTCAAAGAATGCCGCATGCCGCAGCTGGTTGATCTTGTCAAAGCTGATGGTCATGGGGAACATATTCTTCAGAATATACTTGACATTGAAGGCGGAAGCACCGATGGCGGCCACGCCTGCGCCGGAGAAGGTGATCTTGCTGGTGGAGCAGAACATGAAGGGGCGGTCCTCGGTGCCGGCGGCACGACACTCGTCCATCAGGTTCAGCAGGATATCCGGGGTATCGGTGATGTGGTGTACACAGTAGGCATTATCCCAGAAAATTTTGAAATCGGGGGCCTTGGTTTTCATGCGGGCAAAGCGACGCACCGTTTCATCGGAATAGCTGACACCCTCGGGGTTGGAATACATCGGCACGCACCAGATGCCCTTGATGGAATCATCCTCAGCCACCAGCTTCTCCACAATATCCATATCGGGACCGGTGGGGGTCATGGGTACGCTGACCAGCTCAAAGCCGAAATACTCGGTGATGCGGAAATGCCGGTCATAACCGGGCACAGGGCACAGGAACTTGACGCGTTCACATTCCTTCCACGGGCAGGGGCTGTTGGCGTAGCCGTTACGGTAACCAAGCTCCACCAGATAATACATCATCTGCAGGCTGGCGTTGCCGCCGACGATCACCTCGTCCGGCGCAATGCCCATCAGTGCAGCGAACAGGCGGCGGGCCTCGGGCATGCCTTCCAGCACACCGTAATTGCGGGCATCAATACCGGTCTCGCCCTTGTAAACATGAATGTCCAGCAGCTCCATGGAAAGATCCAGCTGCTCGGGACTGGGCTTGCCACGGGACATATCCAGCTTCAGGCCCATCTGCTGATAGCGCTTATATTCCTGCTGCAGTGCCGTCAGCTCATCCAGAAGCTGTGCACGGTTGGCGGTGAGATAATCCATAAGTAAGGCTCCTTTCGCAGCAGGGGCTGTGTTCGCAGAAAGCGATGTGCCCGAAAAAAATCCGCTGCCTTTATATACTGCATTTTCTTATTATATTCCACTATATGAATTTACACAAGTGGCTGTACACACAAACTTTTGCATACAAAACGAAAAACTTTTGCTTTTTTGCAAAAATCGAAAAAAAGCCCTTGACAAAAGAACCTGTATTCGTTATAATAAATAAGCTGCTTGGAGAGTTGGCTGAGCGGTCGAAGGCGCACGATTGGAAATCGTGTTTACGTTGATAGCGTAACTAGGGTTCGAATCCCTAACTCTCCGCCAAAAAATCCTCATCGTTTCGGCGATGAGGATTTTTTGCATCATAACGCAAAGAGGTGAAAAGTAGATGGATTACGCCGGTTTTCTGCTGCGCAGAGAACGGCTGCACCGCAGCTGGAGTCAGGAAGGGCTGTGCCGTGGGATCTGTACGGTTTCCTATCTTTCCAAAATCGAACAGGGCAAGGCGGAACCATCCCGCCAGGTGCTGGAACAGCTGCTGGCGCGTATGGAATTGCCGTGGTATGAGGCGGATAATACCATGCATTCCTTTATCGAGGATTGCTACGAGGCGCTGTTCAGTCGTGATCCGCTGCTTTACACTTTATTGGAAAGCCCGGTCAAAGAGCGCTGCCGCTACAGCGTGTGTGGGCCGGATCTGCTGCTGCTGGAGCAGTGTGCCGACCGCAGGGGCGGCAAACCACTGGAACAGGAACTGGAGCTGTGCCTGAATGGCAGACAGCTGGCGCTGCAGCGCGGTCTGCAGCACCGGTATGAGGAAGCCATGCGGCTGTACCCGAGGGCCTTTTTTTCCATGACGGCAGGCAGCGAATGCTATAACCGGGGTGAATTTGCCGCTGCGCTGGAACATCTGCACGCGGCGTATCATGCCGCCGCGCAGGAGGGATGTCCCCGTATCATGCTGCACTGCAAGCTGATTATGGGCAACTGCTGCTCCAACCGCTACGATATCGATGCGATGGAAAACCACTACCGTGTAGCACGGCGGCTGGCAACAGCGCTTTCGGATGAGGAGACCCTGACTACCATCGAATACAACACCGCCGCCACCCAGATGGAGCTGGGCCGTTACGAGGAGGCGCTTGCTTATTTTGTGGCGTTGAAGCAGCCCGGGCAGCTGGATCTGCATAAGCTGGCTATTTGCTGCGAGAAGCTGGGCATGGTGCGGAGTGCACTGGATGCGCTGGATCGCGCACAGGCGCAGGAGGAAGACAACTGGCTGCCGCAGGATGCAGTGCAGCAGATGCTGGCGCTGGTGCGGATGCGGCTGACCCTGCCGGACTATCTGCACGATGCTGCCTATGGTGAGATACTGCAGCATTGCTTTGAGCGCTGCCGCACCGAGCTGCCCTCCGGCTTTGCTACCTTTCACCTGCCGTGGATGCTGGAATGGTACGAGGCCAACCGCCAGTACAAACAGGCGCTGCAGCTGTTCCGCTCTTTCCCGGATATTCCGCAGATCAAGCGGATGGGTGAGTAAATGTATGCTGTCCGTATGAAACAAATAAAGACTCCGGTTTTCTGCCTGGACTATTCCCCAAAAAACAGACAGTGAAATAAAACACCTCCTGATGTAGAATAGTGGACTATTCCCCAAAAAACAGACAGTGAAATAAAACACCTCCTGATGTAGAATAGAAAGTACATCAGGAGGTGTTTTCGTATGGCAAGACAATACACAAAAGTAGAAGACTTAAGTGAAGCGGTGTTTGCGAGAAAAGCAGCAGGAGAAACGAACCGAGAGATAGCAGAAAGTTATGGTTTAACGCTGCAACAAATCAAAGGTTTAATCGGTCGTCAAA
>JAFUNR010000039.1 GCA_017472965.1 Oscillospiraceae bacterium
ACGCCATCGAGGCCCACCACGGCGACGTGGAGCCCAAGACCATCGTGGCCTGCCTGGTTCAGGCGGCTGACGCTATCTCCGCTGCCCGCCCCGGCGCCCGCAAGGAGAACGTGGAGTACTACATGAAGCGTCTGGAGAAGCTGGAAGAGCTGACCTCCTCCTTCGCCGGTGTGGATAAGGCTTATGCCATCCAGGCCGGTCGTGAGGTGCGTATCATGGTTAAGCCCGAGGAGGTTTCTGAGGACCGGATGGTCATTCTGGCCCGTGAGATCGCCAAGAAGATCGAGGACGAGCTGGAGTACCCCGGTCAGATCAAGGTCAACCTGATCCGGGAGACCAAGGCCATCGAGTACGCAAAATAAAACCAATACCCGCCGGAAACAATAATCCGGCGGGTATTTTCTTGAGAAGTACTTGCTTGTTGCACTTATCCTATAAGTATGGTATGATATCTTAAAACCATAAAAGATAAAGGAATGGGACCATGATCGAATTTAAAACACCTCAGCTTTCTGACCGTGAATGGGCGGCGCCGCTGATGGCGGCAGAGGGCTGCATGGCCAGTCACTGTAATTTTGCCAATCTGTATCTTTGGAGCCGCGCCTTCTGTCAGAAGATCACCCGCTGCGGAGACCGGCTGCTGCTTGAGTTCTGCAAAGGCTTTGCCTATCCGGCGGGCACTGGGCCGCTGGCTCCCGCGCTGGAGGCGCTGAAAGCCCGCGCAGCTGCGCAGGGATTGCCCCTGATCCTGGTGGGCGTGACCCCATGCCAGCGGGAAAAGCTGGAGGCGGAATTCCCCGGCCGGTTTGTGTTTGAAGAGGACCGGGACAGCTGGGACTATGTCTATGATATCAATCGCCTGGCCGATCTGGGGGGTAAGAAGCTCCACGCCAAACGCAATCATATCCATCGTTTTGATGACCGCTTCCCCGACTGGATGTTTGAGCCCATCACCCGGGAGAACGTGGCGGAATGCCTCGCGCTGGAGAACGAGTGGGCAGCAGCCCGCCACGGTGATGAGGAGGGGGCGGACACCCTCCACGAGGAGACCGTGGCCGTCATTGAGGCTTTGTATCAGATGGAAGCACTGCAGATGGAGGGCGGCCTGATTCGGGCGGAGGGCAAACCGATCGCCTTCTCCCTGGGAAGCTTTACCACCCCTGAGTGCTTTGATGTCCACTTTGAGAAGGCCTATGGGGACATTCAGGGTGCATATACTGTCATCAACCGGGAGATGGCCCGGATGATCCGGGCCAATCACCCCGAGGTGAAATGGCTCAACCGGGAGGATGATTTGGGTCTGGAGGGCCTGCGAAAGGCCAAGCTGTCCTACTATCCTGATATTTTGCTGGAGAAATTTGTCGCCCGAGAGGTGAACTGATATGATCGAGATGAGACAGGCCAAGCCGGAGGAACTGGCCGAGGCGGAAGCCCTCTGGACCCGGACCTTTGGAGACGGCGCAGAGACACAGCGGGAATTTTATCGCCTGTGCGGTCTGGGCGGCCCGCTGACTCTTTGGGACGAGGGGCGGCTGTGTTCCATGCTGGCGCTGCCCCAGCTGACCCTTACCTTTGGGGACGGCTGGACGGTGAAGGCGGGGTATATCTACGCGCTGGCCACCTGCCCGGAGGCCCGGGGGAAGGGATACGCGGCCCAGCTGCTGAACTATGCCCATGAGATGCTCAAGCGGGCGGGAGCCGACTGCGTGATCACGGTGCCCGCGGAAGTCTCTCTGTTTGAGTTCTTTGGGCGCTGCGGCTATGAGCCCGCCTTTTATCATAGACGTATGGCCGCCCAGCCCGGCGGGGCGCCTGCCCGGCCCATCAGCCCGGCGGAATACGGTGCGCTGCGGGAGCAGCTGCTGGCAGGGAGCACCCGGGTGACCTACGGGGAGGGGCTGCTGGCCTTTGAGCAGCTTCTATGCCCTGTGGAGGGCAGCGGTCTGTACCGTCTGGAGCTGCCCCACAGCCCGGCCTGCGCCGCTGTGGAGCGGTGGCCCGGTCAGCCGGTGGTGAAGGAACTGCTGTGCCACCCGGAGGATGAGCAGGCGGCCGCGGCGGCCGCGGCGGTCATGGCGGCGAGCGCCGTGATGCCGGCCGTACCGAGTACAAGGAGCGCAGCCGTGAGCAGACCGCCGCCCCCGTGGCCGGCGAGCGCACCGAGACCGTCAACGATGCCCCCGGCATCAGCCTGTACGGCAAGATCGAGCTGTAATAACGCAAGCAAGGAACCTGCTGCATTTCGCGGCAGGTTCTTTTTTGCCGCTGCCGGCTGCAGCACAAAAAATAACGACCCGGCCTGAGCAGCGGCCGGGTCGTTCTGTATCTTTCTGCAGTCGCTCCTGCAGAAAAGAAAGGAGAGAGGAAACAGCAAAGGTAAAAGCATATGATAACATAAGTGTTATCATATAGACTGATGATAGCATATTTGTTTCATAATTGCAATAACAAATTTGTTATCGGAGTGTTGCGGAATGATCCAGCGTATGATCGATATTCGTGTCGACCACGATGAATCTCAGCGAAAACTGGCAAAGGCGATCGGCTTTCATCAGGTGCAGATCGCCCGGTATGAAAAAGGAGTAAACACGCCGCCCATCGAATATCTCATTGCCTTTTGCCGCCATTACAATGTCAGTGCGGATTATATCCTCGGTCTGCCCAAAGAAAGCGCATGGCCGCGGGAATGAAAAGCTTTCCGGTTTGCCTCGCCGTTTTACACGCAGCCGTTTTTCCTCATGCCTGCCGTCCGTTTGCGGCAGGCTTTTTTGTTTTTTACATTGCGGTTTTTTATTTTGTGCGGGGTGCAACCCGCTTGTGCTACTTTTCTTTTCTTTCACTTTGTGCTATACTAACTACGATTATGACCGATTTTTCACCGGGGGAGGGGAACGGAATGCATGAGGTCATCGCTGCCATCGCCACGCCGCCGGGCAAGGGCGGTATCGCCGTGGTACGGCTTTCGGGGCAGGGGGCGCTGGAGCTCGCGGATAAGGTGTTCCGTGCCGCCGACCCTGCCAAAAAAATACAGACCGCACCGGGCTACACCGCGTTGTTCGGGCATTTTTATGCCGCCGGCCGCAAATGCGATCAGACGGTGGCACTGGTATTCCGTGCGCCCAGAAGCTACACCGGCGAGGATGTGGCCGAGCTTTCCTGCCACGGCGGCAGCGCTGTGGTGCGGCTGCTGCTGGATGCCTGCCTTGCCGCCGGTGCGCGTATGGCCGCGCCCGGGGAATTCACCCGCCGTGCCTTTGAAAACGGCAAGCTTTCGCTGACACAGGCCGAAGCGGTGATGGATCTGGTGGAAGCGGATAACGCACAGGCCGCCGCTGCCGCCGGCGCCGCCATGGCGGGTGCGCTGTGGAACACGGTGCAGACCATGACGGAAAAGCTGCTGACACTGGCAGGGCATATTGCCGCGTGGACGGATTACCCCGAGGAGGATGTGGAGGAGCTGAGCGATGCGCAGCTGCTGGGTACGCTGGATGCCATTGAGGACCGTCTGGAAAAGCTGGTGAGGGAATATGACCGGGGCGCCGCGGTGCGCAGGGGCATCCCCACCGTGCTGGCGGGCGCGCCCAATGTGGGCAAAAGCACGCTGCTCAATCTGCTGACCGGCTACGACAAGGCCATCGTCACCCCCATTGCCGGCACCACCCGCGATGTGGTGGAGGATACCGTCAGCTTTGACGGTGTGACCCTGTTGCTGGCGGATACTGCCGGCATCCACGATACCGCCGATCCGGTGGAAAAGGAAGGTGTGCGCCGCAGCCGCGAGAAGCTTGCCGCAGCCGCGCTGGTGCTGGCGGTGTTTGATACCTCCCGTCCGCTTTCGCCGGAGGAGATCGCGCTGGCACGCGAGCTTTCCTCCGTCCACGGCAGGAGCGGCCGCGCCGTGTTGTTCCTGCTGAATAAAAGCGACCTTGCCCCCGTATGGAGCGCCGCCGACCTGCTGGGCGACGGAGCCGAAGCTGCGGATAATATCCTGACACTGGCTGCCAGCGACCCGCACCACCGTGCCGCGCTGGAAAAAGCCATTCTGAAGCTGCTGCGGCTGGAGGATTTCGATCCCGATGCCGCGCTGCTTGCCAACCGCCGTCAGCTGGCCTGTGCCCGCGATGCGCTTGCCGCCGTGCGCGAAGCAAAAGCCGCCCGCGCCATGGGGCTGGATCTGGATGCCGTGGGTGTCTGCGTGCAGGATGCCCTCACCGCGCTGTATTCGCTGACCGGCAAAAATGCCGCCGATGCGGTGGTGGATGAGGTATTCAGCAAGTTCTGCGTGGGTAAATAGTTCATTTTTTCCTGCAGATTTTTCTGCAGGGTCCTGCTTTGAATTTCCACGGCGCAGGTGCCGTGTGCAATCTTCTTTTTGGAGGCGTTCTCCATGTTTCTGGAAACCTACGATATCATTGTCATCGGCGCGGGTCATGCCGGCATCGAGGCCGGCCACGCGGCGGCAAAGCTGGGCTGCCGCACCGCGCTTTTTGTGCTGTCCATGGATGATGTGGGCAATATGCCCTGCAATCCCTCCATCGGCGGCACGGCCAAGGGCCACCTTGTGCGTGAGATCGATGCGCTGGGCGGCCTGATGGGCATCGCTGCGGATGCCACCTTTCTGCAAAGCCGGATGCTCAACCGGGGCAAGGGCCCCGCGGTGCATTCGCTGCGGGTGCAGAGCGACCGCCGCCGTTACCACGACTGGATGAAGCAGCGGCTGGAAAAAACCGAAAATCTCTACCTGAAGCAGGGCGAGATCACCGATATCCTGTTTGACGAAGCCGGCGCGGTGTGCGGTGTGCGCACCCGTCTGCACGCCGAATACGGCTGCCGCGCCGCCGTTATCGCCACCGGCACCTATCTGGGCGGGCGCATCTTTGTGGGCGATGCCAATTATCAATCCGGCCCGGACGGCCAGCACGCCGCCCTTGCCCTGACCGAATGCCTGAAGGCCCGCGGCGTACAGCTGCGCCGCTTCAAGACCGGTACTCCCGCCCGTGTCAACCGCCGCAGCATTGATTTTTCCAGACTGCCGGTGCAGCCCGGTGACGACGAGCTGGAGCCCTTCAGCTTTCTCACCACAGCGGAGCTGAAAAACAAGGTGGATTGCCACATCGCGTGGACAAACCCCGAGACCCACCGGGTCATCCGTGAAAATCTGCACCGCAGCCCGCTGTACGGCGGCGATATCGAGGGCATCGGCCCCCGCTACTGCCCCAGCATCGAGGACAAGGTGGTGCGCTTTGCCGACAAGGACCGCCACCAGATCTTTGTGGAGCCCTGCGGCGAGGATACCGATGAGATGTATCTGCAGGGCATGAGTAGCAGCCTGCCGGAGGATGTGCAGAATGCCATGTACCGCACCATCCCCGGCTTTGAAAAGCTGGAGATCATGCGTCCGGCCTATGCCATCGAGTACGACTGCGCCGACCCGCTGCAGCTGAAGCCCACGCTGGAATTCAAGGCGATCCCCGGTCTTTTCGGCGCAGGTCAGTTCAACGGCACCAGCGGCTACGAGGAAGCTGCCGCGCAGGGTCTGGTGGCAGGCGTGAATGCCGCCAAATACCTGAAAGGGGAGCCGCCGCTGCTGCTCACCCGCGCCGACAGCTACATCGGCACGCTGATCGACGATCTGGTGACCAAGGGCGTGATGGATCCCTACCGCATGATGACCAGCCGCAGTGAGTACCGGCTTTACCTGCGGCAGGATAACGCCGACGAGCGTCTGACCCCCATCGGCCGTGCCGCCGGACTGGTGGACGATGACCGCTGGGCGGCCTTTACCCGTGCCGCCGCCGTTAAGGCAGCCGAGCTGGAACGCCTTGCCCATACCACCGTGCGTCCCGCTGAGGCCGAAGCCGTCCTGCTTGCAAAGGGCACCGAGCCGCTGGCCACCGGTGCGCCCGCCGCAGCGCTTTTGCGCCGTCCCCAGTTGGGCTATGCGGATGTTGCCGCCATCATCGGCGAAAATCCGGATGTGACCCCGATGATTGCGCATAGTATAGAAACGGAAGTAAAATACGAGGGGTATATCAAACGTCAGCACAGCCAGATTGCACAGCTGCAGCGGCAGGAGGAAGTGCCCATTCCGGAGGATTTTGATTACGCCCCGCTGGACCGTCTGCGTATGGAGGCCCGCGAAAAGCTGGAAAAGGTGCGCCCGGCCAATCTGGGACAGGCGGCGCGTATCCCCGGGGTCAGTCCGGCGGATATCGCCATGCTCTCGCTGGAGCTTGCCGCCCGCCGCCGCGCCCGGCAGCAGTAAGGCTGTTTTGGCGGAATAACCGTTGTTTTCAACCGCTGTTTTAACAGCCGTTGAAAAATATACGCCCCGGAAATCATTTCCAATGTTGAAAACTTTACTTTTTCTGCCAAACCGCGTCGAATACCATCCGATATGCACTGAAATTGTGACAGGAGATTTTTTCCATGATCGATAGGATCCGATTTACCGAAAACGCCGCCGCCTGCGGGCTGGATGTGAGCGGCTGCATCGATGCGCTGGATGCCTACGCACAGATGCTGGTGGAGTACAATGAAAAGGTCAATCTGACCGCCATCACCGACCCCGAGGGCATCGAGAACAAACATTTTATTGACAGTCTGCTGTTTGCCGCCCAGCCGGAGGTTTTTGGCAAACTGGTGGATGTGGGCACCGGCGCGGGTTTTCCCGGTATCGTGGCCAAGCTGTATAAACCACAGCTGGAGCTGACCCTGATGGAACCCACCGGTAAGCGCGTGGATTTTCTGCGCTGGGTGTGCGGCGAGCTGGGTATCACCGCCGAATTTGCCAAAGAGCGTGCCGAGGAGGCCGCCCGCAAGGGCTGGCGCGAAAGCTTTGATGTTGCCACCGCCCGCGGTGTGACCGCCATGAACAAGCTGAGCGAATACTGTCTGCCGCTGGTGAAGGTGGGCGGGCGGTTCATCGCCATGAAGGCCGAGGCCGCAGAGGAGACCGCCGAAGCCGCCGGCGCCATCAAAAAGCTGGGCGGCAGGCTGGTCGAGACCCGCAGCTTCACGCTGCCGGATTCCAGCGCCCGCACCCTGATCTTTGTGGAGAAAATATCGCAGACTCCGCCCCTTTACCCCAGAAACGGCGGCAAGATCGCAAAATCTCCGCTGAAATGACAGCCCGCGCCCCGAAGCCGGTCGAACGGTTCTGATTGCAAAACAGGAATACCTCTGGTATGTTGAAAGCGAAGGAAACTTTATTTCCCGACCGAATACATACCGGAGGTTTTTTGTTTGCGGCGAAAGCCGGGAAAGGAACTGTCATGGCACTGCTGGAAAAACTGCGTAACGAAAAGAGGGACAACCTGTCCGCACGGATCCTGCGGCTGCGGGTGGAGGATATCGAGCCATCGCCCTATCAGGCCCGCACCTATTTTGACGAAGCGGAGGTGGAGAGCCTTGCCCAGAGCATCCGCGAAAACGGTCTGCTGCAGCCGGTGAGCGTGCGGCGGCTGCCGGACGGCCGCTGGCAGCTGATCGCAGGGGAGCGGCGGCTGCGCGCCTGCAGACTGGCGGGATTACATGTGATCCCTGCACTGGAATGTCAGGCGGATGGCACTTTGAGTGCAGTGCTGGGCTACATTGAAAACGCCGAGCGCTGCGATCTGAACTGTTTTGAACAGGCACGGGCACTGCGGCTGTTGCTGGAGCTGTGGGATTGCACGCAGGAGGAGGGAGCAGCCCGCCTTGGCATGAGCCAGTCGGCACTGTGCAACAAGCTGCGGCTGCTGAATCTTTCGGAGGAAGAACAGACCCTTTGCATTGAAAACCGCCTGAGCGAACGCCATGCCCGTGCGGTGCTGAGCCTGCCCGCCGGCGAGGTGCGCAAAGCACTGCTGCGCCGTGCCGCCAAAGAGGCATGGAGTGTGGCAAAACTGGAACAAAAGGTAAAGGAGGCCGCCGCGCCTGCTCCCCGCAAACGCCGCCCTGCCGTCATGGTGCGGGATGTGCGCATCTTTCTCAATACGGTCAATAAGGCCATCAGCCTGATGAAAAGTGCCGGCATCCCCGCCGAAAGCACCGAGACTCGCATGGAGGATTACATCGAATACCGTGTGCGGATCCCGGTCAAGGCAAGGTGAGGGAAGGGGAGTGCGGCACCGCAATGTTCCACGTGGAACATTGCAGATGCGCCACCCCTCCTGGCTCCACTTTCAGAAAGCTGCTTTGCAGTTGACACCCCTTGCGCACCGCGCATTAAAAAAATTACAAAGGCAAATATGCATGCCCCGCATAGCATATTTGCGAGTGATTTGTCAAACTAAGTGCAACACAAAGCAAGTTCAGAAGCCCACAAATCGGCAGCAGAACGAAAACCTAAAACTTTACGAGGCCTGGCGTTGATCAACGCCAGGTTTCGTTTTAATGTAGCAGGAGAAACGCGGGA
>JAFUNR010000016.1 GCA_017472965.1 Oscillospiraceae bacterium
GGCGGCCCAGGCGTGGCCGCCATTTTGGCTCTTACAGAGCCAAAATCATCAAATGTTGCAGCAAATTCCTGCGGAATTTACACGCGAAATGAAATTTCGCGTGTGGCGTGTTGTAAAATTTTCATTTTGCAACACGCCCTTCATTTGCCGGTACGATCCTTTTTTCAGAATTCCACCGTCATGCCGTCGTAGCTCACCAGCCACCCCTGCGGCTTTACGAGCTCTGCCAGCTCATCGTGGATCGGCCCGCCGTTGTGGGAGAAATGGTGGATGCACACCACGGTGCTCCCATCGATCAGGCCCATGCTGCGCATCCGCTCCAGCACCTCGGCGTTGGTCTCCAGACACATATGGCCGTCGCGCCAACCGGACTGAAGCACGCCGGTGCAATCCAGCGATACATAGTCAAAATGCACCGGATGCTCGGCCCAGTACTGCCACACGCTGTCAAAGGGGATGCCGGTGTCGTTGCCGTACAGCATGGTCTTTTCGCCGTCGCTGATCTGATAGATCACCGGCTGGGCGAGGGGATCGTGGTTGGCGGGCAGCGCCGTCACGGTGTAGCCGCCGATGTCGTAGCTGCCGAAGGGCTCGATCTCCCGGTAGCGCAGCCGATCCTCACCGGCTGCGTTTGCACCGGACAGGTGTTTTTCCACATCCTCTTTGATGGCGGCGGTGCCCCACACCGTCAGCGGGCAGCTCTCGCCGTCAAAATGGGCGATGCCGGGGTAGCGGCACCACAGGTCGGCGGGATACCAGTGGTCGGAATGGGCGTGGGTGATGATCATGTTCTCCACGCGGGTGATATCGATCCCGTGCTGGATGCAGTGCATATAGGTGTCGGCGGGGAAATCGATGAGCAGCCTGTCATCGATGATCGCCTGACTGCGGCTGCGGATGTTGCGCCCGCCGGCGGCGCGGGCCTTTTTGCAGCTTTCGCATTCACAGAAAAGCGCCGGCCATGCCTCGGCGGCGGCGGTGCCCAGATACTGCAGCTTCATATGTTTTCCTCCTGTTCAGAAAAACGGTACTTTCTTTAAGGTAAGGATATCCCATCCGCCGTCCGGTGGCAAGTGGCAATGCTGCATAAAAAAACAGAAAAATTTTGGATGTTACGCCGAGAATTCACCCTTTTGTACTGCAGGGGAAAGGCGGGACTTGCAAACGGTATGGCAACTTTGTTATAATGCGGATGAACGGATGCCTGCACAGCGCGGCGTCCGGCTTTTCTGATGCGAGGAGAAACTGTTATGGCACTGTATTTCTGTGCGGACGGCGGCGGAACCAAGCTGCTGATGCTGGCCTTTGATGAAAAGCTGCGCCTGCTGGGCGGCGTGCGCGGCACGGGGGTCTCCACCCTGACCGCCGATGCCGGACAGGTGCAGGAGAATATCCGTGCCACCGTGCGCAGTCTGATCGATATGCTGCCGCCGCAGCTGCGCGGCAGCGGCCCGCTGCGGGTGGAAAAGCTCTACCAGACCAGCTGCGGCGCCATGGGGCCGGCAGCAGTGAGCGAAAAAGTGCTGGATATCGGCGAGACCGTCAGCATCGGCGAGGGCCCCTGCGGTGTGCTGGCGGGTCTTGCGGCGGATACCGGCGTGCTCACCCTTTCCGGCACCGGCAGCGATTGCTTTTATGTGCAGAAAGGGCAGCGTATCGATGCGGTGGGCGGCTTCGGCCCCATTCTGGGCGACGAGGGCAGCGGCTACGATATGGGGCAGCGGACCCTGCAGGCAGCCATCCGTGCCGATGACGGCCGCGGCCCTGCCAGTTTGCTGCGGGATTATGTCTTTGAGGATTACGGTCTGAAGCAGCGGATGTGGGAGCTGGTGGATATCGTCCACGGTTCGGATAATTACCGCCGTCCGGTGGCCCGTGCCACCTACACGCTGGCCCGCGCCGCAAAGGACGGCGATGCCGTAGCGCAGGATATCCTGCGGCAGGCCGGCAGAGTGCTTGCTTCGGATACGGCGGCGCTGCTGCACAGGGCGGGGCAGGGGCCGGAATGCACCCTTCCGGTCACCGTCTCCGGCGGCTCGTGGAAGATTCACCCGCTGCTGTGGCAGACCTATGCCCGCTGCCTGCGGGAAGCATACCCGCAGCTGCAGATCAGCGCACCTCATTTCGAACCGGTGATGGCGGGCGTTATCCGCTGTATTCTGGATACCGAGGGCACGGTCAGCCCCGAACGGCTGGCACAGCTCAAGGAAAATTTCGCCCCTTATGTACTGGATCAATATTTTACCGAAGCCGATTGACAGGAGGAAAATACCATGAGAGATTATGCTGTGGAATACCTGAGCGAGGTGCAGCGCATCCTGACGCAGGTGCTGGAGACCCAGACCGAAGCCATCCACACCGCCGCCGAATGGGTGGTGGATGCCACTCTTGCCGGCAAAAAGCTGTGGGCGGTGGGCTGCGGCCATGCCGGTCTGCTGGCGCAGGAGCTTTTCTACCGCTCCGGCGGTCTGGTGGTGATGAACCCGCTGTTCGCCCCCGGTCTGCAGCTGGATGTCAGCCCCGTCACCCTCACCTCGGATATTGAGCGCATCGAGGGCTACGGTGTGAAGATCATTGACCGCAAGGAGATCGGCGACGGCGATGTGCTCATCGTGCACAGTGTCTCCGGCCGCAACGCCGCCACGGTGGATATGGCCACCCGCGCCCGTCAGCGCGGCGCAAAGGTGATCGTGCTCACCAATATGGCCTATTCCTCCATCAGCAGCTCCCGCCATTCCAGCGGCAAGCGGCTGTTTGAATGCGCCGATCTGGTACTGGATAACTGCGGCGCTGTGGGCGATGCGGCGGTCGCTGTCGAGGATTTTGCCGAGCGCACCGGCCCCACCTCCACCGCCGTGGGTGCGGCCATCCTCAATGCCATGGTCTGCGCCGCCGTGGGCGAATTCAAGCGCCGCGGCGTCACCCCGCCGGTGTTCATGTCCGCCAATCTGGAAGGCGGCGATGCCCACAACAAGGTCATTCTGGAGCAGTATAAGGATCAGATCTGTTATATGTGATCCTGAAAATACATTCTGTATAAACGAAACAGGCGAAAAGGAGAAAAGATCATGCTGGTAGACCGTTATTTTGAAGCTATGGACAAGGTTCTGAAAAAATCCCGCACCACCAACCGCGAAACGCTGGAAAAGGTGGGCGAGGTCATCGCCGAGTGTGTTGCCCGCAAGGGTCAGGTGTTCATTTTTGACAGCGGCCATCTGGTGCAGCAGGAGCTGCTGTACCGCGCCGGCGGCCCGCTGTATCTGAAAAAGTTCGAGTATTCCTTCTCGGTCAAGACCGAGCCCCAGCCCCGCGCCCGCGATACCGAACCCGGCATCGCCGTCACCGAGCGGGATATCCTGAAGGTAGCCTTTGCTCATTCCAATGTGCGCCCCGGCGATGTGTTCATCGTGGGCAGCGTTTCCGGCAACTCTGCCAATGTGGTGGATATGGCCCTTGCCGCCAAGGAGGCCGGCTGCACACTGGTGTGCATCACCTCGCTGGAGGCTTCGCCCCGTCTTGCCCCCAAGCATCCCTGCGGCAAGCGCCTGTTCGAGCTGGGCGACTATGTGCTGGATAACTGCACCCCCTACGGCGACGCCATGCTGGAGGTGGAAGGCGTGGAGTACAAATGCTTCCCCGGCTCCGGCATCGGTGCGGCCTATACCCTGTGGGCCATGCTGGCCTGCGCCACCGAAAGCCTGCTGGCACGCGGCGTTTCGCCCACCATGCTGTGCAGCGCCAATGTGCCCGACGGCATGAAGGTGCTGGAGGGTCAGCACGCCCGCTATCAGGAGCTGGGCTACTGATCCTGCCGGATACGCCAGACCGCATTCTCTGTAAGAGCAAAAAGAGCTGCCGTGTCTTTGCGGCAGCTCTTTCTTTTATGTCACAGGAAGATATATATTATGTAAAGACAGATGCGTTTTGCACAGCAGCCGCGGCCGGCGGGTTATTCCGCGGGCACGGGAGGCACGGGAGGCACAGGGGGAAGCTCCGCTTCGGGCTGCGGTGCATGCTGCTGTGCGGCAAGCGGGGCCAGCGCCGAAAGATCGGTCTTCAGCATACGCTCATAATCCCTGCTGTAGCCGAATACTGCGCCGGGCAGCAGCGGGAACAGCGCATCCACGGCGGCTTCCGCCTCGGCTTTGCTGCGCATGGTCACGCGGTACCGTCTGCCGGCGGCATCTACAAGCACCGTCACATAGGCGGTGCCCACGGGAATGCCGTTGACACGGCGGCGGATGGCATCGGTATACACCCAGATCACGCCGGCGGGATCCAGCAGACGCGCGTGCAGATTGTCGATCAGCAGCAGACGGTGCGCATCGATGCGGATATCACCGGGCAGCGGCTCGGCGGCGGCATAGAACTCCTCCAGCCCGGCCATCGCATAGGCGGGATCGGCGGCGGCAGCGCAGAAGCTGCGGATATCCTTCTGATAATACCCGCTGAAGGTGCGCACCAGCAGCACGGCAGCCCACACCAGCAGCGCAGCGCCGAACAGTGTCATCACCACAGAGCCGAATCCTGTCTGACCGCCGGGGACGGTGCCTGCCCGCAGGATCAGCGGCAGAGCGATGGCCTCCTCCATACCGGATTCCACCAGAAGTTCTTCAAAAAAGTCCTGTTCCTCGCTGTCCATGGCTTCCACAACACCCCGGATCACAACGCTCTCGCCAAGATCGGCGGCATCCCAGCTTTCCCACGCGGTGTTGGTGCGTTCATACAGCGCTTCGGTCTGTTTGATCAGGCTGCCGCTGACA
This sequence comes from Oscillospiraceae bacterium, assembly GCA_017472965.1. Lineage (GTDB taxonomy): Bacteria > Bacillota > Clostridia > Oscillospirales > Ruminococcaceae > UBA1762. The sequence goes on from JAFUNR010000016.1 coordinate 4,764, forward strand.
GAAAGCCCGATGTATTCGGCTGCGGCAAAATCATCCATGCTCTCCAGAGGATGGATGGCGACCATGTACAGGATCTCCTCCATATCCTCCTCCGAGTCGCCCACATAGGCGAAGGGCTCCCAGATGAAATTGATCTCGGCCTCAATGTAGCGGCCCTCCATCTGCGGGATGTGCAGCGCGTCGGCATCCTCCGCGCCTTTTGCCGCACCGGCAATACCGGGCAGCGAGAGGGCCAGGATCACCGCGCCGATCAGGATAAGCGCGATGCTCAGAATCAGATTGCTGCGCAGGGCTTTTGCGTTCAGTTTTTTTAACATACGGGCACATCCTTTCTGTTTGATTGGTTTCAGTATAAACTATTTCTGACAAAATTACAAGGATTTTGCAAAAGAACGGTGAAATGATCGCAGGGGCTTGCACTGGCGGAAAAAATAAGGTATGATGGAGCAGAAAGGCCGTGTGTCTGCAAAAGGAAAAAGGAGCTTTGGAGATATGAAAAGAGAGATCTACCGTCCGCTGCGCATCACCCATGCCGTCTTCGGCTACAAAAGCGACGATCCCTTTGCCCGAAAATGCGAATGTATCCGCGCCCGCATTGCGGATCTGAAGGCCAAGGGCTACGGCGGCATCGTCACCAATGTCAGCGCGGAAAAATACCTGAAGGATCCCGTGGAATGGGAACTGATGAAGGAGAAGGTGCGGGTCTGTAAGGAACTGGGCCTGCGCATGTGGCTGTATGATGAGGATGCCTACCCCAGCGGCGCCGCCGGCACCTGCACGCTGGATGCCGATATGGATTACGAGGCCCGTGCCTGCGCCATGCAGCGCCACATCCTTGCCCCCGGCGAGAGCGTTTCCCTGAGCATTCCCCACGGCCACGAGAAGCTGCTGGCCTCGGTAAGCTATGTGATGGCCGGCGAATACCCCACCGATGAGGAGCTGAGCGTCCCCGCCGCCCGCTGCAATGTGCTGCCCGCCGTCTACACCAACCATACGGATAAAAATCTGCTGGTGCTGGCCTTTTTCCAAAAACGGCTGTACGAGGGCACCCACGCTCAGAACAATGTGGCCTACCGCCGCCGCTACATCGATGTCAGCAACCGGGATGCCATGCGGGAATTCATCCGCAACACCTACGAGCCCTACACCGCCGCTGTGGGCGACAGCTATGCCGCCTTCATCGGCGACGAAAGCGAGGATGCCGTGGTGGAGGCCATCTTCACCGATGAGCCCTCCTATCAGGGCGTATACATCAACAAGGGCATCGACTGCCGCGCCGTGGTGCATCAGCCGGATGATACCATCCCGCTGTATCCCATCGTCAACTGGGGCCGCGATGTGGCCAACCGCTTTGCCAGTACCTGCGGCTACCGGCTGGAGGACGAGCTCACCGCGCTGTTCCTCGGCCACGGCGAGCACTTCTGCCGGGTGCGTCAGGATTACTATCAGCTGATGAGCGATCTGTACGAGCAGGCGTATTTTGCCCAGCTTTCCGATTACTGCGCCGGTGTGGGGCTGAATTTCTCCGGTCATATCCTGCTGGAGGACGAGCTGCACTGGCATGTCATGTTTGAGGGCAACTTCTTCAACCTGCTGCGCCATATGCACACCCCGGGCATCGATATGCTGTGGTCCACCCCCGATAAGCTGTGGGAGTACGCCTTCACCCCGCTGCTGGTGCGCAGCATCGCCGAGCTGTACGGCCGCGGCCATGTGATGGATGAGGTCTCGGCCCATTCTCACGGCAAAAACGTGCCCTCGCCCAAGGCGATGTACGGTGCGCTGATGCTGCAGCTGGCCTTCGGCGCGGATATCTTCACCTCCTACTATCCCGATGACACCGCCGTGGAGGAAAAGCGCGTCATCTGGGATGCCATCACCCGTGCGGGCGAAGCCATGGATGGCGCACGCCTTTCCGATACGCTGCTGCTGTACCCCATCGAGACCGTGATGCGCCACCGCAAGCCCTACCAGCACGGCATCGAAAACGACCGCGGCTACGGCGGCTTCCGTGAGCTGGGGGATACCTCTGCCGAGGCTGTCCGCGCCTGCTGCGATGCCATGATGAGTGCCCAGTACGCCATGCTGGATGCCCAGAAGCCCTTCACCTATACCGATGTGGGCACCGCTGCCCGCCAGTGCCCCGCGAAGTGGAAGAATTTCGTCATCGGCGCCTGCGATGTGACGGATGAGCTGGCCCTGACGGCTGCAAAGCTGGCCGCTGCCGGCTGCCGCATCGTCTGGTACTGCCCCGCCGGCAGTGCCGCGCTGGCCGCAGGTGTCAGCCGCCTGCCCGCAGGTACCATCACCGCCGCCACACCGGAAGAACTGCTGGCCGCCATCCGTCCCGAAGGCGCACAGCTGACCGCAGAGGACGGCTGCACCTGCGGTATCGCTCTTGCCGAAACACAGCGCTGCATCCTGCTGGTCAACCGGGATGAAAACGCCCGCGCCCTGTGCTGGAAGGGTGCGCTTGCCGGTATCACCGATGCCGCCACCGGCGAGACGGTGCCCGTCGTCACCGATGCCGAAGGCGTGCACTTCACGCTGGGCGATACCGCCGCGCTGCTGCTGCACAAGGTGTAAGAGAGCGGCTTTATGAGATTTTCCTTTCAAAAAAAGTGCCGCCGGGGTGACCCGGCGGTTTCTCCCTGTGAAAAAAATGCGGCGGTCTGCCCTGCGGGCGATGATACCGCCTCCGGGGCGGCGCACGGTGGGGAAAAACACCCGCTGCGGTTTTTGTGGTGGCTGGTCTGTCTGCCGCTGGCGGGCGGGCTGCAGCTGGCGGCGCGCACCGTGCCCGGCTTCGGCGAATGGTACGCCGTGCACATCTATCCGCTGCTGGCGCAGCCGGTGAATTTTATCACCGGCCTGCTGCCGTTTTCGGCGATGGAGCTGGTATGCTGTGCGCTGCTTGCCGCCGCGCCGGTGCTGGCGGTGCGGCTGGTGCTGCGCCTTGTGCGGGAAAAGGATGCAAAGGTCCGCCTGCGCCGTGCACTGTATGCGCTGGCAAGGCTTGCCTGCCTTGTCTCGGCGGCGCTGCTGGCGTTCACGCTGCTTTGCGGCATCAACTACCACCGGTATACCTTTGCACAGCACAGCGGTCTGCCGGTGCAGGATTCCACCGCAGCAGAGCTGCGGGCGCTGTGCGAGGAGCTGGCGCAAAGCGCCAATGCCCTGGCGCCGCAGGTGCCGCGGGATGAAAACGGCGTGGCCGATCTGCTGGGGGAGGGTTTTGGCTCCGTTGCGGATGCGGCGGATGCCGCCTATGCCGCTGCGGCGCGCATCTATCCGGTGCTGGGCGGCAGCTACGGCAGCGCCAAGCCCATGCTGGGCAGCTTTTTCATGTCGCGGCTGCAGCTCACCGGCATCTTTTTTCCGTTCACGGTGGAATCCAATGTCAACGCACTTGCCCCCTCTTATAATGTGCCGGCCACCGTCTGTCACGAGCTTGCCCATCTGCGGGGCTTCATGCGGGAGGATGAGGCTAATTTTCTGGCCTATTTCGCCTGTATGCAGTCGGCGGATGTGCGCCTTGTGTACAGCGGCACCGTGCTGGCACTGGTGCATGCGGGCAACGCGCTGGCGAAAGCGGATCCCGAAGCCTATGTGCAGCTGCGCGGCAGCTATACGGAGCCGCTGCTGCGGGATCTTGCCGCCAACAATGCCTATTGGGCGCGGTTTGAGGATAAGCCCCTGAGCGAGCTTGGTGAAAAGGTCAACGATACCTACCTGAAGGCCAACGGTCAGGCCGACGGCACCCGCAGCTACGGCCGTATGGTGGATCTGCTGCTGGCCGAGCGCCGCGCACGGCTGGGATAGGCTTCCGGCTGCCGGCGAGGGCTGGTGCAAAAAACGCCGGCGGTCCTTTACGGTATGCATACAAAAAACGGCTAAAGCGCTGCGGCGCGGCCATACTCTTGGTACAGAGTGTGACCGCGCCATTTTTTTGTACGGTATCCTTTGCGCGGTGCACAGGTACAAGGGCAGCCGCGAACAGTTCGGGACGGGAACAAAGCGGGGGAGCGCAGCCGCCCCGCCGCGGTACACAGAGATAAGGGGGCACGCGGACAGTTGGATACACGGATATATTTGAAAAAAGCGGGCGCGGCGCTGGCGTGGCTGGCGATCGGCGCGGCGGCGCTGGGGCTTATATGGGCAGCGGTGCGGTGGGTGCTGCCGTTCCTTGCGCCGTTTCTCATCGCGTTTGCACTGGCGCTGGCGCTGCGCCGTCCGGCACGGGCGCTGGCACGCAGCGCGGGCATCCGCTTCCGTCCGGCGGCCGGTCTGCTGCTGTGTCTTGCGGCGGCGGTGCTGCTGGGGGCGGCGGGGTATCTGGCGGCGCGGGTACTGCTGCTTGCAAAGCTGGCGCTGGCGCAGCTGCCCGACTGGTATGCCGCGCAGCTGGAGCCCATGCTTGCCGCTGCCGCGCAGCGGCTGCAGGGTCTGCCGGTGCTGGCGCAGTACGGCGGCACGGCGCAGCAGGCGGTCGCAGCTCTGCTGCAGCGCATCACCGGCGCCCTTACCGATGCGGCGGGCGCTGTGCTGACCGCCCTGCCGCGGCTGCTGGTGCCCTTTGTCTTTACCTGCGTGGCCGCCGTCTATTTTACACTGGATCTGGATGCTCTGCTGGCGGCGCTGTACCGCCGTCTGGGTGAAAAAAACACCGCTGCGCTGCGCCGCATCAAAAAAGAAGCCCTGCAGCTGCTGGCAGGGCTTGTGCGGGCGTATGTACTGCTGTTCGGACTGACCTTTGTGCAGCTGTGCGCGGGGCTGTGGCTGCTGGGTGTGCCGGGTGCGCCGGGGCTGGCGCTGCTCATCGCAGCGGTGGATGTGCTGCCGGTGCTGGGCGTGGGCAGCGTGCTGCTGCCGTGGGCGGCGGTGTGCGCCGTATCGGGGCAGGGCGGCCTTGCGCTGGGGCTGCTGGTGCTGTATGCCGTGATCTGGACGGTGCGCCAGCTGTGCGAACCCCGCCGTGTGGGCCGGCAGCTGGGGCTGCACCCGCTGGCCAGCCTTTTCTTTTTGTATGCGGGGCTGCGGCTGTTCGGCCTTGCGGGGGCGCTGGTGCTGCCGCCCGCCGCCACACTGGTGTGGCAGCTGGGGCACCGCCGCGGTAAAGACTCCCTGTAAGGGCCGCTGCCGCCCGCCGGTGACTGCACAGCATCTGTCCCCGCATTTTTATCCCTTAAACCGCCCCTTTTTTCAGAATGTAAACCGGAAATCCCCCGCCGTCTTTTCCGCACGGGAAAAATTCCGCTTGAACCGGTACAGATCGTGCATGGCGGCGCTTTCGGCGGCATCGGTGCAGATACCGCCCAGATCGTAGATATCGCACCCGCGCTCCAGCGCAAAGCGCAGCATCTCCCACTGCAGGCGGTACCCCACGCAAAGCTCCGGCTGTGCGCGGTCACTGCCGCCGTATACATAGCTTACCCGCGGGCCGAAGGCCACCGCAATGGCCCCTGCCAGTACCTCGCCGTCCTTCCGGCACAGGTACAGCCGCGCATCTCCGCCAAAGGCGGCGAGCAGATCGCGCAGATAGCCTTCCGGCCGCACGGTGAAGCCCTTGCGCTGCCCCATGGCGGCATACACCGGATAAAATTCCGCCAGCGCCTCGCTGCCGCAGGCGGTGCATTCCACCCCGAATTGTGCCGCCGCACCGATTCGTTGCCGCGTTTTGGCGGAAAAGGAGGCGAACAGCTGTTCTTCACTCATGCCGGCCAGCCCCCGGCGCACGGCGTTCTCCCGCGGCTGCACGGTGTCGCCGAAGCCTGCCGCGGGGTCGTTTTCCAGCCCCAGCGCCGTCAGGGTCTGCACACCGGCGCTGCCGGCGGCAAAAAGCGGGTCGCATTTGAATTCCCCGTGGCCGAAATCCTCCGTCAGCCGCCGCGCCCCCGCCATTAAATCGGCGGCTGCGGCGGTATCCTGCGGGTCGCACACCGGCCCCCGCGGGGCGTACAGCAGTGCGCTGCCGTCACCGCGGTCGGCCAGCGTCAGCACCAGCATACTGCCGCGGATGCGCCCGCTACCATCGCGGGAGACCACCGTCCGGTGACCCCATGCGGGCTTGACCAGCGCCCAGCGGGGCGACTGCATAAAGCTGCCCAGCGGATGGGCGGCGGCAAAAAGCTCGGCCTCCCGCTCGGCGGCGGGGGAATGGATGATCTCGTAACACATACGGCGTACCTCCTGCGGCAAATGCGGGCAAAAGCCCGTTTTCTTTTGCGCCCAGTGTAAGCCCGCCGTGTCTGCAAACCGTACCGCCGGTGTTTCCAAACGGTATCGATACAGCTTTTTCACCGGTGTATCCATCCGGTAAACAGAATTGCTGTACATAATTTTTTAAAAAAACTGTTCACACTTTTCGGTTTTTTGCTTGTCTTTTGCAAAATTGCCCTGTATAATGGTGTTGTGTTAAAATGCGGGAAATAACCAAATTTTTTAGTGTGAATTTGGCTATTTCCCACAAAAAGAGAGGTATTACTATGAGCAAAAATTCCATTGCAAAGCGCGTAGTCAGCTTCCTGCTGGTCTTCGTGCTCCTGCTGGGGCCGGCCGCACCGGGCCTGCAGGCCGCTTTTGCTTCGACCGGGGCTCTGAGCAGCACGGTCGACCGTGTGTTCCTGGGTCAGACACAGGACGCAACGATCAATCTTTTGAATTACGGGGATAACCCCGGTGCGTTCACATGGCGTCTTGCCGATGTGGATATGAACACCATCGGGGCGGTCAACGGCGAAACGCTGTTCACCACCTCCACCTCGCTGGATGCGCAGGCGATGGGCTGGAACGACATCAACGATGTCGCCACCCTGAATGGCACCGCCATCGCCAATGCCATGGGCCTTTCGGAGGCGGATTTTGAAACGCGGTCCACCTCGTACTCGTTCCAGCTGTGCTTCACCGATTCGGCCAGCGGCGAGGAAACTGCCCAGACCTTCAAGCTGATGAAGCCGTACTATGATTACGAGTGCGATTATATGTACGGCGGCGAGCTGCGTATGGGTGAAAGCATCGCCATCGAGCAGGATTATTACTGCTATTACACCGATGCCACCAAGCCCTATGACGGCGGCAGATTGCTTTCTGTCACTGCGGTGGAGCCCGTTTGTTACTCCGATGCCAACGGTATGGATACCAAGACCCCGACCGTTGCGGTGGAATATAACGATGTGGAAGGTACATGGGTGTTTACCGCACAGGCCGTGGGCGGTGCGGCATTCCGCGCCACCACCACCATGACCGACCGCGAGACCCCGCGCACCTTTGAATTTACTTACAATGTGATCGCCGAAACAGCCGGGGACCCCGAAGGTGACGGCACCGAAGGCGATTACGAAGGCTATCCCGTTGTATATCTGAACCCCTGTTCCGACAGCATTCCCGTGTATGGCGATGGTGCCGAGTTCAGCGTGGATCTTTCCGATTACACCGATCCTTTCGGCAGCTTTGAGTGGGAGCTGAAGATTGACGGTTATGATGAAGATCTTATTCTTATCGGCGAAGAGGCTTATGGCACGGGTGAGCTTTCCGTTGCCGGTACCTCTGCGGAAGCGCAGGAAAAGGGTCTGGGTTCCGATATCGGCGATACCCTTCTGCTGCGCGGCGGCTATATTGCCGACTGCGCCGCAGGCATTATTGACGGTGATCCCGCCGGTATCACCCTGCAGCTGCGCGTGTGGCAGCTTGACCCCACCGGCATCCGCATGGCCGTTTCCGCGCCTGTGGAGCTGACCCTTGACTGGACCGAGCCCGACGAGGGCGGCGATTCCGAAGCCCCCGAGGGCGACGGCTACGATTACGAAGAGCCCTTCCGTGAGTGGGCCGGCAAGCATATGCCGGGCGATTCCGGCAGCATGTACGGCGCCCTTTGGGCCTACCCCACCGGTGACGGCGACCGCGTACAGGTGCCCATCACCAATGTGGAGGTCATTTCCAACAACGCCGTGGATTCCAACGGCGCTCCCGTGGAAAGGGATATTCTTTCCATTTCCTATGATGAGGCCGCCAACCAGTGGTCTTATCAGGTTCTGTATCCCGGTACCGCAACCGTCCGCGTTACCTACCGCAATGCGGCGGATACCGCTGACCTCACCGGCGAATTCACCATGAGAGTCGTGTGGAGCCAGTACACCCTTGTTTCCGAGACCATGGGTGAGCACGAGGATGTTCTGCCCAACGACAGCTATACCTTCCCGGTGCTGTTGAGCCACTTCTGGTTCACCGAGGAGGAAGGCACACTGTGGTATCACGAGGAACTCATTGAGGATTTTGATCTGGTGGTCAGATCCAGCGATGAGACCGTTCTGACCGGCTTTGGCGAAAACGGCGAGGTCACCATCAATACCGGTGATGCGCTCGGGTCGGATGCTGGTGCTGTTGCCGAGATCCATGCGTGTATCGATGGGGAGAGCGAGGCCTATACCATCATCGTTTTCGATCTGGTGGATCATTATTACGAGCCGGAGCTCATTTCTCCGGATGCCGATCTGCCCATCGGCGGCACCATCGATTTTGCCGATTATTACAAGGTGTGGCGCCATGATTATGTGGCCGGCGGCGAGAACACCGTCACGGATGTTTCCGACACCGATCAGGTCGAATGGAGCTTTGATGTGAATCCGGGCACATGGAATGTGCTGAACGATGCCGCCCGCCCCGTGGTGGAGCGTACCACCGGCAACCGCGGCCGCATCACCTGCACCGTGTTCTATGATTCTGCATCCTTCTATAAGAGCTGGCGTCCCAACACCACCGACGCTGTGATCGAGGAAGAGGGCGGCGCAAGCTTTGAGCTGCTGATGGACAGCAACGCTGTGCCCATCAGCGGTGATCTTACCGTGCGCGTCGATCTGGAAGGCCGCACCGGCTCTGTGGGCAAGTTTGTATGGGGCCTGCAGGATTATAACGGTAACGATCTTGGCGTGGTCGCGCAGGTGAAGGAGATCGACCCCTGCCTGTATCCCTATACCTCCGAAATCGCTGCCGCCGCCGGCTGGACGGATGTGGATGATACCGTGCTGATCTCCGGTACCGTGGTCGCCGAGCTGCTGGATGCGCAGGGCTATGATCTGACCGATCGCGCCCAGCGCACTCTGGTGCTGGTGGTCACCGAGGAAAGCGACAACGCCGTATCCGAGCCTGTCACCGCCGAACTGTATCTGCAGCTGAACGGCGAGGGAGGGGATGACAGTGATATCGAGGTCGGCTATCTGAACCTGAACCCCTACGAGGAAGCCATCCCCGTCAACGGCGAGATGCAGTACAGCGTCTATCTGAACGACCGTACGCAGCCCACCGGCAGCTTTATCTGGAGCCTGACCACTCCCGGCGGCGATGAGATCCTCCGTATCGGCGAAGAGATGTACGGCCCCGGCGTGCTTTCCACCACCTCCACCTCCGCCTATGCGCAGGCGGCCGGCCTTGGCGAGGGCATCGGCGACGTCCTGCAGCTGAGCGGCAATTACATTGCTGACTGTGTGGCCTATCTGGGCTATTATGAGGATGTCATCCTGACGCTGTCCGTTTACGAGGTGAATACCGACGGCGATCTGATCGCCGCGACCTCCCTTGGCGTGTATCTGGATTGGGGCGAGAATGAAGGTGAGATCGCCGAACCCATCTACTTCACCCCGCATTCCGAGACCCTCAGTCTGAACGGCACCACCGAGATCAGCGTGGATCTTTCCGGCCGCACCGGCGAGGCGGGCAAGTTCACATGGGGTCTGTATGATCTGAACGGTGGAGATCTGGTTTCTGCCGCCGCCGAGTGGGGCTATGATATCCTTGATCCCTTCACCACCTATTACGCCACCGATCACGGCCTTGGCGACGATATCTGCGATGGCGTGATGATCTACGGCTCCAATCTTTCCGCCCTGCTCACCACCATGGGCTACGGCCCCGAGACCGAGCAGGGTCAGGCCGTGCTTCTGAGCGTCAGCGAAGAGGGCAACACCGAAATCGCCGAGACTGCTTTGCTGCTCGGCTGGGACAGCGATTCCGGCGACGACGAGATCAGCTATGTTGAATGGTACCGCAATTACGATGGCGAAAGCTATCTGGTCGGCGAAAGCTGGGGTCTGAGCGCCACGCATCAGGTCCATGTCAACGGCAGCTATGCCGGCAGAGTGCCCGTCACCAATGTGGAGGTCGTCTCCAGCACCGATGCAAACGGTCAGCCCACCGCGGAACCCGTGATCGAAGTACATTCGACGAGCAGCGGCAGCTGGGGCTTCACATTCCTGAATCCCGGCTCCACCACCTTCCGCGTCACCTATCAGGATCTGGATGGCGTCACCGAGTACAGCTATGAGATCACCATGCACTCCGTGCTGGAAAAATACGAGCTGCGCACCGGCTATGTGTGGGACGGTCACAAGATCCTTGCCGAGGACAGCTTCACCTTCCCTGTACAGCTGATCCGCAGCATCTCCGTCGAGAACCCCGCCGATCCCACCGGCTGGGGCACCTACCGCGAGATCATCGAGCAGGAGGTCACCGATTACACGCTGACCGCCGTTTCCGATAACGATTGGGCCATGTCTGCCTCTGCCAGCGGCAATACCGTCACCGTCAATACCACGGATGCCGTTTATGACGGTGCGTATGTCACTCTGACCGCCGCGGTCGGCGGCGCCGAGGTCGCTTCCCGTGAGATCTGGCTCAATGTGAGTGACGAGATCATCCGCGCCGAGTATTTCGGTTTCGATCCCAATGTGCCTGTGGGTACTGTGATCGATCTGGCCGAGTGCTTTAAGCTGATGCACTATACCTATGTGCCCGGCGGCGAGAACATCGTGCAGGATATCTCCGATGAGGCCGAATGGGATTTCAACTGGAGCGGCTACTCATGGGAGGCCCAGAATGACGCCGTCCGTCCCGCGCTCAAGCGCATCGACGGTGATAGCAGCGAGATCATCTTCAGTGTGAATTACGAGCCCAATGGCTACAATTATGCCAGGGGTTTCGCGGTCGAGAAAGTTTACGATCCCGCCGACTTCAGTATTGCCTATCCGGAGCACAACACCCTGCTGACTAATGCCACCATGGATCTGTTCGTGGATATGGAGGGCCGCACCGGTACCGTGAACGAGATGGTGTGGCAGATCGCATACGGCGATCAGGAGTTCGGTATCGATTCCGGCCTGTTCACCGTCTATACCACCGAAGCCTCCAAAGCCAAGGGCTGGGCCGGCATCAATGACGCTATCACGCTGAACGGCGCCGCCATCGCCGAGGCTCTGGGCGTCAAGGATATGCTGGAAAACGGCGGCACGTGGAGCGTAGGCTTCGAGGTGTTCGTCCAGGAAAAGGGCGCTGCCGGTGCCGGCCGGTATATGCAGCTGGGCGCCGAGGGAGCCTGTAATGTGAACCGGTATCCCTTTGATCCGCACCAGACCATGCTGGTGACCAGCGGCTGGGGCACCCGCGCCGGTGTGGAAGCATATGTCCGCACTGCCGAAGAGCCCGACGGCGTCCATATGGAGCTGCCTGTCACCGGCTATGAGATCCTTGCCAATTACGATGAGTACGGCAACGAAACCGACGCTACCATCGTTTCGCTGAGCTGCGATGTCGAAAACGGCACGTGGCATTTCGTTGCCGAGGCTCCCGGCTCCACTGTCTTCCTTGGCACCTACACCATGCCGGACGGCGAGAGCACGGGCACCTTCGAATTCACCATCGAGACCATTCTGGAGGACTACACCTTCCATGTGGAGTATCCCTTTGACAGCGAATACGCTCTGCCCGGCTGGGATATCCCCCTGAATACCTATGTGGAGCACCGCAAGGTCACGGAAAATGAAAACGGCAAGGGTGAATACAGCTTCATGGCTGAGACCCTTACCGATTATACCCTGAGCGTGGAGCTCAACAACGAGGATGCCTCCGTCACCGTAAACGGGGCACAGGTCACGGTCCATGCGCCGGAGTATTACGATTGGCTGTATCTTCAGATGACCGCCACCGGCCCCAACGGCGAGTATGAGCTTTACCGCGACGGTCACATCACCGTCACCGATATGTTCACCCGTATCGAGGTGAGTGAATGGAATGAGGAGATCAAGATCGGTACCACCGTCGATCTGAACGATTATGTCGATCTGATGTACTACAGCGACATCCAGGGCCATATCGATGTCACCGAGGAAGCCAACTGGAATGTGAGCTACGATCCCGATGTCTGGAAGATGGTGGGCGGCTCCGGTCTGCCTGTGCTGGAGCGCATCGGCAGCAACGGCGGCGAGATCTTCCTTGAGGCCTACTGGGCAGGCGAGGACTTTGTGACGGAGCTGTGCTTCAACCGCAACCACGACAACGCCTTCAACGGCCAGTTCAAACTGAATGACTACAACCGCCAGCTCTTTGTGGATCAGGAATCCATCTATCAGCTTTCCATCGATCTGGATGCCCACAGCGGTATTCTGGGTCAGTTCAACTGGACGCTGCTCGACGAGGGCCGGGTGCTGACCCCCGTGGATGACCGTCCGCTGTTCACCGTCTACACCACCCCGCGTGCGGCCGAGATGGGCAGCGCTTCCGCAAACGATCTGATCGTGCTGCACCCCGATGCCATCCTTGCCGCCCTCGGCACGGATGCGGAAAGCCTTGATTTTGATGGCGAAGGCTTCCGTGTCTCGGTGCAGGAAACCTACGGCGAGCTGTCCGGCCCCAGCTGGAGCTACGGCGTGGATCTGCTCAAGTACAACGATTCCGAGTACTGGTGCGGCGTCGGTGAGAACTGGGTTGTGCTGCTCGGTGATCAGTGCAGCATCGGCCAGAGCTTCGGCGGCGTCGAGCGTGTGAACGGCGTTACCGAAGAGAAGATGTTCACCTACAAGAGCCTTGAGCCCATCGAGCACCGCGATGCCGATGGCAACATCACCCAGCTTCCGGTGTTCCAGATCTACGGTGATGCGTTCAGCTTCAGAGCCACCACCCCTGGCAGCACCACCTTCCGCGCCGCCTTTGATACCGCTTTTGGTGAGAAGTACTACGATTTCACCGTGACGGCTGTCGCGGAGCGCTACGGTATGTCGGCCACCTATGACTGCAACACCCACGATGTGCTGCCCAACGATACCAAGACCGTTACGGTCGAGGTCTTCCGCGATTGGGTCGAGACCGACGGTCACGGCAACTGGTGGAACAACGGCGAGCAGGTATATGACTTCGAGCTTGTGCTGGGCGAGTATGATACCACCGCCGCCGCGGTGGAAGTGAACGGCCAGCAGGTCTTTATCACGCCCAACGATTCCTACTGGGGCGAGATCAGTATTCCTCTGACCGTCAACCTGCCGGACGGCAGCCGGATCACCGAGTATCTGTGGGTGAGTGTCACCGGCGTGTATTCCGTCGTTGTTGCTCCGGAGTGGAACGAGCAGATCCCCTATCTTTCCACCATCGATCTTTCGCAGCTGTTCCGTGTCCTCTGGTATGAGTACGGCGGCGAGGACGGCAACACCGTGACGGATGTGACCCACGACATGGATGAATGGTACGTGGAGTACAATTCCGGTGTCTGGGAGCCCCAGAACGATGCGGCTCTGCCCATCCTGAAGCGTGTGGGCGGCGGCAGCGGCAGCATCTATGTGTACGCCTCGATGGGCCAGCAGAGCACCAACGGCAACCACTTCTGGTACGACTGGACCGATACCCGCTTCATTGAGGAGATCTGGACCGACGACACCCTCACGCTGGTGGAGGGTATGGAGGACAGCATCCTCAGCGAGAGCGATCAGTACATCTTTGCGCTGGGCTGGTCCACCGGCGAAAGCGGATGGTATTCTCTGGCCGACCTGATCGAATATTTCGACACCGATGTGCAGCTGCCCGAATTTGACGGCCCCGGCAGCTACGAGGGCACGGTCACGGTGACCCATAACGGCAAGTCTGTCTCCTCTGCCTTTACCATCGATATCATGGAAAACCCCATCACCTCCTTCGAGATCACCGAGCTGAAGGCTCTGGTGGAGGGCGATTGCAACGAGTGGCAGTACGATGTCGATGAGAACGGCAACCCCCTGTACGCACAGGAATACGATCTGTATATGCCTGTGCAGGGTCTGCGCGCCGTTCTGGCCGACGGCAGTGTCGCGGAATTCTACAGCCTGCGGGATATGCGCGACCGTCTGGGTTACAATATCCCCATGTCCATCACCTCCGAAACCGATGAGTTCAGCTGGGCGCCCGGTTTCCACACCGTCACCTACTCCTTTGCCGGCTATGAGCAGACGGTGGAGGTCGAGATCATTGAGAACCCCATCGAATCCATCACCTTCGGCGAGGGTCTTCTGTACCCGTGGGAGACCCATGATAACCTCTGGGACAGCGAAAATCAGGTGGAATTTGCCGGTCTTGATCCCAGTCAGGCCGAGATCCCCTGCGATGTGGTCTTCAAGGGTGAATCCCGTATCTGCGGCTTTGCCAGCCAGCACGATGTGGCGAGCTACATTTACGACAAGTACGATGCTGTCTGCTCTGTCTATGTGGAGCATGACCAGACCTATGATGATCTCTGGACGGTGGGCAACACCTATGATGTCATCGTGAGAACCGCCGGCCGCAGCGGCCCTGCCACGGTCACCACTGTGGAAAGCCCCATCGAGAGTGTGGAGATCACCACCGATCAGGTGATGTACACCTACAGTGAGGATTCCGTCTATGCGGAATGGCAGCTGGATTACGGCATGCTGGAGATCGCCGTCACCTACACCGAGGAAGGTGCTGCCCGGTTTATTCCCGACTGGCAGACCGGCGACAGCCGCACAGTCACCTATGGCCCGGATGATCATCTGTTCGGCGACTGGGTGACGAACCATATCACAAAGGAAGAAGCACTGGATACCGATGAGAACGGCTGCTGGGCACCCGGCACCCATGAGTATCTGGTGGAGATCTTTGCCCATGAGGTGAAGGTCCCCGTTCAGGTCATCGGCGGCGATGGCTGCGCCCATGTTACCACCGAAGAGGAGCTGGCAGCTGCGCTGCTGAATGCCCAGCCCGATGTGTGTATCGTTCTGGATAACGACATCATTGCCGGGCGTACCGAGCCGTTTGCCGTCGGCGGCGATGCTGTTCTGGATCTGGCGGGTCATCTGCTCGATGTTTCGGGCAGCTCCATTGCCCTTGCGCTGCAGCCCGGTGCCAGTCTCAGACTCGTGGAGCAGAACTGGTACGAGGATTCCTACATCTCCGAGCTGCGCGGCAATATCCTGTTTGACATTCCCGCGGATGCCACCGTTGTTGTGGAAAGCTTTGCCGGCTGTACGGCAAGGGAAGCTATTGTCAGCGACGGCAGCGAAGGTTCCCTGACCGCAGAAAACTGGAGTATCTGGTTTGATGTACTGCCCGATGAAAAATACCTACCCTACCCGCTGACTCTTATCGAGCAGACGGATTACGATGAGAATGACGAGCCGATCCACTATTGGGCGGTATTCTCTTCCCTGCAGATCGAAGTGGTCGAAGGCATCACCTCCACCATGAACACCGGTGAATTCACCGCTGCGTTCGAGTTCGGCAATGCGTCCGATGCGTTTGCTATTGAGCATGCCTTCGGCGAATTCTACTTCCGTGTGGATCCGGACACTGAAAACGCGCAGATCGTCTACCTCAGCGAACTGGGCGAGTGGACACTGGGCGAAAACGCCAGTATCATGGATGATATGGTGTATGTGAACGGCATTGCCCCCGGCGGCAAGGTGACTGTCACCTTCACCGGCACCATTCCCGAGGAGTGGATGGGTAAGACTGTCGTTCTCCGCACCGGCAATTATGTGACTACCACCGATACGCCGCAGACGGAAGAGGATATTGCTGCCCAGTTTGCCAACTACTTCCAGTTCACCATCGCCGATTTCGGTGCGGACACCGATGTGCCCGTGATCGAGCAGGATCCCGCGCTGGATCCCGAGGTGGATATCACCGTGGATGCCGGCGGCGTGGCCGAAATGGAGGAAGTGCTGCACAACGATCTGTCTGAGATCATCTATGCGGCTGTCAATGATTGGGAGCTGCCCGCGGAGTGCATTGCTCCCGAGACCCTGCAGGCCGTGAAGGAGGCTGTGCTCGCCGGCGAGAAGATCACTGCGGTGGTCGAGCTTGTCGAGATCCCGGTCGATGCGACCGATGTGGAGGATAAGGATATCCTGCAGCAGCATATCCAGTCCGAAATGCCCGATGCCGCTGTGCGCTACATGGATATCACCATCCAGCTGCGGGCGGGCGACGAGGACCTCGGCACCCTGAATGTACTGGGCGAACCTATGCCCATCACCGTCACCATTCCCGCGGAGCTGCGCGGCTTTGCCGATTACCGGGTCATCAGCCGGCACAACGGCGAGCTTGTGGAAATCGAAGATGTTGAGATTTACCGCGAGAGCAACACCATCACCTTCTACGCCGACAGCTTCTCCACCTTTGCCCTGATCGGCAACGGCGAGATCCCCACCGGCGAGATCAGCAAAAAGACATGGTCGGTATCGGTGGAAAGCGTAATCTACCTGAATTACTATATGAACATTGAAGGCTTTGAAGGAGTAGATCTGGCTAAAGCCGGCGGTGTTGTGGTGTGGACAGGAGAA
>JAFUNR010000040.1 GCA_017472965.1 Oscillospiraceae bacterium
GCATCGCCCTCATGAACATAACCGCAAACCTGACATACCCATTTAGCCATAATCTTTATCCTCCGTTTTTCCTTTTTGGAATTTATTTTTTCGTTTCTTCGTCCGGGGGAGCCATCCTCCCTGACTGTGGTTTTATTATAGCATATCTTTCATAGGATTGCAATAGGTTTTTGAAAAATTATTGAGAATTATTCTCATTTATTTTTATGAGACAAACACGACCTCCAGATCCTCCGCTGCCGGACGGAAGCCCTCGCGCAGGCTTTCGGAGACATACAGCGTGCCCTCCTCATCCAGCAGCAGCACGCCGGCGGGCGCGGTGCGCATCCATTCCAGCGCGTTATCTCTGCCCCAGCAGAACAGCGCGGTGGACCAGTGATCCGCCGATGCACCGGGGTGTTCCCCCGCATCCGCCGGCCACACAACGCCCACCGAAACGATATCGCTCTGCGCCGGATAACCGGTGTGGGGATCGATGATGTGGTGATAAATGACACCGTCCTGTTCAAAATAGCGCTCGTACGCACCGGAGACCGCCACTACACCGTCACCGATCAGGAAGCTGGCAATATAACTGCCGGCACTGCCCTTGGGATCGCGGAATCCGATACGGAAGGGCGAGCCGTCCGTATTGCCGCCCACTGCGCAGATGTTGCCGCCGATGGAGGTCAGTGCATGCTCAACGCCCTTCTCCAGATACAGCTGCCGCAGCACATCGCAGGCATAGCCCTTGGCAACGCCGCCCAGATCCAGCGCCTGACCTGCCCGGGGCAGATATACCGTCCCTTCCTGCGCATCCAACTGTACGGAGCCGTCATCCACCAGCGGCAGTGCGGCATCTATTTCCGCCTGTGAGGGGATCTGCGGATCGGCCGCCATGATATCCCACAAACGGGAAAGCGGCGCAACGCTCACCTGAAAGCTGCCCCTGCTCTGTGCGCTGAGGGCAAGCGCCGTATCCAGCAGATCAAAGGTCTGTGCCGAAACCGCCACCGCACGACTGCCCGCCGCGGCATTGACAGCGGCGATCTCGCTGGTTTCTTCAAACAGGGAAAGGCGCTGCTCCATTGCAGTCAGTGCATCATATGCCTGCTGCGAGGTATGCTTTGCCGCCGGCCCCCACAGAGTCTGGGTGAGTACGGTATCCATCACATAATCGGTACGGTTCACCTGCACATTTTTTCGGCGCTCCGCAATACCGACACCGGCAAGCACCGCTGCGGCGGCAAAAACACACAGCGCCGCAAGGATTTTTCCTTTTTTGGTCATAACATTCTCCATTTTTTATGAAACAGCGAAGGGAACGCCGCCCCGCCGCCGTTTTCATTGATGTTCCATAACAGTATACCACAGATTTGCCCGGCAGCAAATACGCATAAACAGGAATTTATGTGTAAACACTACTTGCAGGGCTTGCAAAGCCGGAGCATTTCGTGTACAATTATTCTAGGGTAGTTCGGCCTGCCGGACTGCCGCTCTGTTATGCAAACGACCGTTATTATTTATTAAGGAGTATATGTATCATGAAAAAGTTTCTTTGCCTGATCCTGTGTGTGCTGATGGCCTGCAGTCTGCTGACCGCCTGCGGCAGCAAGACCTCCACCGAAAGCACCGAATCCGAAGCCGCCGACCTGAATCTGACCGACATCGTTGCCGCCGTTGAGGCTGTGGCTCCCGTTGCCATGGCGCAGGAGCTGAGCCCCGCCATTGAGGGCAGCGATGCTTTCATGACCGACCTGTTCGGTCTGGATCTTACCACCGTTGAGGACTATTACGGCAAAACCACCATGGTCAATGTGAGCAGTGATGTTGTGCTGGCTGTCAAGGCCGCTCCCGGCCAGATCGATGCCGTCAAGGCCGCTCTGGAAGCCCGCCGCGATGCGGTTGCCGCCAGCTTTGAGATGTATCTGGCCGATCAGTACGAGAAGGCTCTGGCCGGCCGTGTGGTCACCAAGGGCGATTATGCTCTGCTGGTCATCGGCGGCGACGGTCAGCGTGTGGTGGACGAAGGTGTTGATGCCGTGTACGCCGAGATCGACAAGGCGATCGATACCGCGCTGAACGGCTAAGCGGACACTTAACACGGATTTAAGCTTTGTATCCTCTGTTTACGCTGGACATTTGATCCAAAACAGCGTATACTGAAGGTATCGCAGAGCAAGGCCGGTATCGCGTCCCGAAGGACGGCCGCGATACCGGCTTTTCGTTTATCATTCATACGCCGCAAGGGAGGTCTCGCGCTTTGGTCTTTTCAACGCTGCTGTTTCTGTTCCGTTTTCTGCCCGCCGCACTGCTGCTGTATTACATTGTGCCGGCAAAATGGAAAAACTTTGTGCTGTTCATCATCAGCCTGGTTTTTTATTCCTGGGGTGAGGTGCGCTACTTTCCCATCATGATCTTCAGCACCATACTGGATTATACCTGCGGACAGGCCATCGAACGCAACCGCGATAAGAAGGCGATATGCAACACTGCGCTGCTGGTTTCGGTGATCGTCAATCTGGGTATGCTGTTCTTCTTCAAGTACACCGATTTCTTCATCACCAACATCAATGCGCTGTGCGGCACCGCCATTCCGCTGCTGCAGCTGACGCTGCCGCTGGGCATCAGCTTCTACACCTTCCAGACCATGAGTTATACCATTGATGTGTACCGCGGCGATACCCCGGCAGAAAAGAACATCATCAATTTCGGCGCATATGTCACCATGTTCCCGCAGCTGATCGCCGGTCCCATCGTGCGCTATACGGATGTTGCCGAGCGGCTGAACATCCTGAAGGGCCGCATCACGATGGACCGCATCGACGAAGGCATCTCTCTGTTCATCTTCGGTCTGGCCAAAAAGGTGCTGATCGCCAACAGCGTGGGTGCGCTGTGGACCGAGGTGAACGCCATGGGGCTGGATACCGTTTCCACCCCGCTGGCATGGCTGGGCATTCTGGCTTTCACCTTCCAGATCTATTTCGATTTCTCCGGCTATTCGCTGATGGCCATCGGTCTGGGCAAGCTGCTGGGCTTCGATTTTCCCGACAACTTCAACCACCCCTACATCAGCAAAAGCATCACCGAATTCTGGCGGCGCTGGCATATGACGCTGGGCACCTGGTTCCGCGAGTATGTCTACATCCCGCTGGGCGGCAACCGCAAGGGCAAGGGCCGTCAGATCTTCAACATGGCGGTGGTGTGGTTCGCCACCGGCTTCTGGCACGGCGCGGACTGGAACTTTATCCTGTGGGGTCTTTTCTACCTTGTGCTGCTGATGATCGAAAAGCTGTGGCTGCTGAAAAAGCTGGATAAGCTTCCGGTGCTGGCCCACATCTATACCATGCTGTTCGTGGTGATCGGCTGGGCCATATTCGAGATCACGGATCTTTCCCAGCTGGGCTGCTTCCTTGTCAAGCTGTTCGATTTCTCCGGCGGCGTTTCCGCAGCGTACTATCTGCGCAACTACGCGGTGATCTTTCTTCTTGCTGCTGTATTCAGCACGCCGCTGCCCATCCGTCTGTACGATAAATTCAAGCACAAGACATGGGCCCGCTGGCTGTGCCTGACCGTGCTGCTGGCGCTGGTGATCGCGTACCTTTCCAACGCCACCTATAATCCGTTCCTGTATTTCCGCTTCTGATGAAAGGAGGTATTTTGACATGAAAAATCTGTGGAAAGAATTGAAAAAATACCCCATCGTCATTTTTTTCCTGTGCTTTCTGGTGATCTACACCATCGGTGACTGCTTTGCCCGCGCCAAGAAATACGACGAATACGAAAACCGCAATCTGGCACAGTTCCCCAGACTGACATGGGAGGGACTGGTGACCAACAAGTGGACACAGGAGTATGAGACCTATGTGCAGGATCAGTTCCTGCTGCGCCACGAGTGGATCACCGTCAAAAGTTTCGCCGAAAGCCTGCTGCTGCGCACCGAAAACAACAGCGTCATCTATGGCGAGGACGGCTATCAGTTCTACAAATTCAGCCGGCTGAACACCGGTACCGACGGCGTGACCACCCAGCTGGCTCAGAATACGGAGTTTCTGGCCCGTTTTGCCGCACGCCATCCCGGCAAGGTGAATGTGATGCTGGTACCCAGCGCCTCCAATATTCTTGCGGACAAGCTGCCGGCGGGTGCTCCCATTCTGGACGAAAACCCGCTGATGGACGAATTCTTTGCCAAAGTGGGCAAGACGGCACAGGTCATCGATGTGCGCGATGCCTTCCGCGCAAACGCACAGGATTACCTGTATTACCGCACCGACCATCACTGGACCACCGACGGCGCGTATCTGGCGTATCTGGCCGCAGCCGAAGCCCTTGAAGCCGGTGCTTTTGACCCCGCCGCACACACCGCCATCGAGGTGGAGGGCTTCACCGGCACCAATTACAACAAGAGCCTGAAGCACAATACCGAGGAGGATGTGCTGAAATACTATGAGCTGGATAACACCCTGACGATCAAACAGCTTCTGCCCGACGGCAGCGAGCTTTCCGCCGATGAGGGCGGGCTGTACGATCCGGAAAAGCTGGAGATCCGTGACAAATACGCCATGTTCCTGCGTGGCAACAACGGCTATTCCACCATCGAAGGCAGCGCAGACAACGGCCGGCGCATCCTTGTCATCAAGGACAGCTATGCCAACTGCTTTGTGCCCTTCCTGACGGCAGATTACGAACAGATCGATGTGGTGGATCTGCGTTTCTGGAAATACAATGTGGAAACGCTGATGGAGCTTTTTGATTACGATGAGGTACTGGTGCTGTACAACTTCCAGACCTTTACCACCGAGACCACGCTGTTCTATCTGAATGCCATGGTCAACGAAAACTAAAACCGGAGCTTTTCCCGAAAACCAAAAGCACCCGTTTCCGCAGCGGCAGGCGCCGTACGGAACGGGTGCATTTTTTTACGCACAGACAAAGGATCACTTTTGCAGACGGCTGCCCACGGCTCGGAAGATCTGCTGCGCGGGTGCGGGGATGCGGCCAAGGGGATCGGGCCCCACATTCAGCAGCAGGTTGACCCCGCGGGCATCCAGACGGTTCAAAAGCTCCAGAACCTCCTGCGGGGATTTCCAGTTGTTGTCATAGGGCTTGTAGCCCCAGGTATCGTTGAGGGTGGCGGGGCATTCGTACAGCCCGCTGAGCACGCTGTGCTTTTCACGGGAAGCCGCCAGTGCACCGACATCGAAATCGTGCTGGTTATCGCCGGTGGAATGGTAATCGCCGATGCCGTTGCCGATGCGGGAATTGATCAGGCAATCGGGCTGGTGATGCTTGACCAGCGCGGCAAGCTCGCGGCTTTGCTCCGGGGTGATCGAGCTGGGGCAATCGAACCACATCAGACACAGCTCGCCGTAACCGGTCAGCAGCTCCTTGACCTGCGGCTTGATTTTTTCCTCAAAGCACTGCGCGTAGTTTTTGGCGGCCTCATCCGGGAAATCCCAGTTGTTGGTCCAGTAGGCATCGCCCTCGCGACCGGTTTCGCCCGCCCAGCTCTTGCCCAGCGGACCGCCGCCGCCGTTCGGTTCGTGCCAATCCAGATCCTGTGAATAGTAAAGGCCCAGCTTCATATTGCGGCGGGCACAGGCATCGGCCAGCTCGGCAATGATATCGCGGCCGAAGGGAGTGGCATCCACCACATTCCAGCGATCCACCTTTGTATGATACAGACAGAAGCCGTCATGGTGCTTGGCGGTGATGACAACATAGCGGAAGCCGGCATCGCAGGCCATCTGCACCCATTCATCCGCATCAAAAAAGACCGGATTGAAAGCCCGCGCCAGCTTTTCATATTCGGCGATGGGAATGCGGTAATACTGCTGCGCCCATTCACCGATGCCCTGCATACGCCGGCCCTGCCACTCGCCGCCCAGCAGCGTGTACAGACCCCAGTGCACCATCATGCCGTATTTCGCTTCGCGGAACCACTGTTTTGCATCCATGTGTGTATCCTCCTTTTTTATTCCGGCGCTGCCGGCTGCTGACAAAACGCACCGCCCGCCGCTTCAGGCTTTACAAAAGTTTCAAAACCATCCGCTCCGTTCAATCCAGCTCTTTCACATACAGACGGTCGATCCCGCCGCCGTAATTCACAATATTCTTTACATAGCGGTAACCGTATTTTTCGTACAGACCGATGTGCTCCGTGGGAATATGGGTTTTGTCAAAACCGTTTTCTTTTGCATAGGCATTAGCAAAATCGATCAGCCTGCCGCTGATTTTGTGCCCGCGAAATTCCTCTGTCACAAAGATCGTGGAGACCCACGGGTAAATCTCCGGCAGCGGATAGTAATCCGTTCGCATCAGAGTGGCCATCCCCACGATCCGGTCATCAATGAGCGCCGCAAACGGAGTCTCCCAATCGGTAAATTCCCAGTTTGTCACCATCTGCAGGGTATGCGATTTTACCTCTGTCCACGAAAAGTTTCCGATAAAATCCAGCAGCTGCTTCTGCAGTTCCGAAGCCTTATCCACCTTTTTGATCTCCAGCGATACAAGCTCTGCACTTTTCACAGCTCCGTCCCCCGTTCTTTCTTTAAGTGGATTATACCACAGACCGCCGTGGTTTACAAGAAACCCCCGCCGTGTCTCCGCAGATTTTGCGGCGCAGCTTCTTGCTTTTGACCGCAGATATGCTACAATGAAAGCAAAGCAGTGATCAATACGGAGGTGTACCATGAAGCTGAAAATGGGAAAAGAAGTCCTGATCTGTCAGGGAATGCGCCCCGAAGAGCATCTGTGGGGGCCGTATCAGTTTCCGATCCCCTATAATCTGGGAGACAGACTGGTCGTATCCGTCCATGTGGAGGAGGACACCATCGAACATTTCGGACTGCCCTGGCGCTGGTTTGAAAGCCGGGATCAGGGCGAAAGCTGGCAGGAGGTGGATGCCTCTATAGCAGCGCAGTGCGGGCTTCGTCTGCCCAACGGCGACAGACTCTATTTTCCGCAGGAATCCGGATACAGCATCCGGGATGCATACAGCTTTCCGCCGCCTGACCGGCTGACCCCCGGCTATGATTTTACCAAACAGGCCGAGGAGGGAACCATGCCTTATCCTGACGGCATGACCGGCTGGTGGTGCGGTGTCACGATCCGCGCCTATAACGCGGACCGGCTTCCTCCAAGTCTTGCCAAAAAGGAATGGAACGCAAAGCGCATCCCTGCCGGCGAAACGCAGGCCATCGATGTAAAGGTTCCTGTAGACTGGCCTTATCTGACGCGTGTGGTTTTTAACAACAACTGTGTGCTGAAACCGATCTTCCCACGGGGCACGCCGAAGCTGGGACCGGACGGTGCCATCTGGATCGCCACCTATTCCGGAGAGGGACACCTGAATCCGGAAAACGGACAGTACAGTCCTTACTATTCGGCAGAGCTGTTCCGCTCCACCGACAATGGACACAGCTTTTATCTGCACGCACACATGGAATATCCGGCCGATGGGAAGGAATATCCCTATCTCAGCGGCGGCTTCAGCGACAGCGATTTCGCATGGATGCCGGACGGCTCCATGGTCTGGTTTCTGCGCAGCGCATGGTATGGTTCCACAGGTCTGGAATGGGCACCCATGTATCAGACACGCTCCACCGATGGCGGCCGCACATGGTCAAAACCGGAAAAATTTGCATTCACCGGCATTCTTCCGCGGCTGTGTCCGCTGAAATGCGGCACGACTCTGCTGTGCTATGCCCGCCCCGGCATCTTCGTTCAGGCAAGTCTGGATGACAGCGGCACTGCATGGAGCGAGCCGCTGGTGGTCATGACACCGGATGACCGCAGCCATCTGGCCAATATCCCCATCACACAGCCCCGTTTCCATGAATGGGACGGCGCCTGCAACAATCCGGAGCTGATCGCACTGGATGACCGCACGGCGCTGCTGGTTTACAGCGATTTCTATTATCCGGATGCGGAAGGCATCAAGCGCAAATCCATTCTCTGCCGCCGGATCACCGTAGAGGATTGACAGGCAACGCCTGTCAAAATGCGAAAGCCGCTTCTTTTTCTTGCAATCGGCCGCAGATGTGCTATAATAACAGTAAACCTGTGAGGAATACGGAGGTGCCGCCATGAAACTGCTTTTCAAACAAAGATTTTTCTCGTGGCTGTGCTGCTACGACATTTACAACGAAGCCGGTGAAACGCTTTACACCGTCAAAGGAGAACTGTCGTGGGGACATCAGCTGCGCATTTACGATGCCGCCGGCCGCGCCGTCGGTATGGTCAAGCAGGTCCTTCTTACCTGGCTGCCCAAATTCGAAATCTATCTCGATGACCGGTACATAGGCTGCATCTGTAAGGAGTTTTCATTCTTCAAGCCGAAATTCAGCATCGATTTCAACGGCTGGCAGGTGGACGGTGATTGGTTTGAATGGGATTACAACATTCTGGACGCCGGCGGCTGGAGCATCGCCCATGTTTCCAAAGAGCTTTGGAACCTGACGGACACTTACTCGATCGTTGTGAATGATCCGCAGGACGCGCTGTGCGCGCTGATGCTGGTGCTGGCTATCGACGCAGAAAAGTGCTCGCGCAGCAACAACTGAGACCGGGCGCAGCGGAGGTGACGGAATGAATTCCGCATATTACATATTTCTGGTACTGCTTATTCTGTGGCTGCTGTACACACAACGCAGAAACCTGTGGATGCTGCGGCAGCTGAGATCCCGAAAACCAAAGGAGAAAATCGAAATGAAGGCGCTTGCAGAACGGTTCATCGAAAAGGAAGTCATCCTGTACACATTCAACGGCAACCAGATCACCGGTTTCATCCGCGAGGTGACGGACGGCGCACTGCTGGTGGAGACCGGCGGCACACCGGAGGCTGTCAATCTGGATTTTGTCGTGCGCATCCGGGAATATCCCCGTAAGAAGAACGGCAAAAAGAAATCCGTGGTCCTGGACTGAACCGAGCACAAAATAAACTCTCCCGCCTGCAGCAGTGCAGACGGGAGAGTTTGTATTTCAGCGGTTTATCCGGTCAATCAGCGGTTTGCCTTCCACTCCAGAAATTCCTCGTAATTGCCGGTGCGGTCCAGACACCCGGGGGTGCCGGCACGCAGTTCGATGATACGGGTGGCGATATCATCGATGAACTGATGATCGTGAGAAGCAAAGATCAGGTTGCCCGGGAAAGCGGCAAGGCCGT
The DNA here is from genome assembly GCA_017472965.1 of Oscillospiraceae bacterium. Lineage (GTDB taxonomy): Bacteria > Bacillota > Clostridia > Oscillospirales > Ruminococcaceae > UBA1762. The sequence goes on from JAFUNR010000040.1 coordinate 9,146, forward strand.
CATCCAGTGCCTGAATGCTTTCCAGATCCAGATGGTTGGTGGGCTGATCCAGCAGCAGCACATTGGCGCCGGTCATCATCATGCGGCTGAGCATGCAGCGCACCTTTTCGCCGCCGGAAAGCACTCTGGCAGGCTTATACACCTCGTCGCCGGAGAACAGCATCCGGCCAAGGAAGCCGCGTAGATAGGTTTCGGTGGGATCGGGGCTGTACTGGCGCAGCCACTCCACCAGATCGCCCTCGAAGCCCTCAAAATAGGCGGAGTTATCCAGCGGGAAGTAGCTCTGGCTGGTGGAAACACCCCATTTGTAGCTGCCGGAATCCGGCTCCAGCTCGCCGGCAAGAATGCGCAGCAGCGCGGTGTTGCCGGCCTCGTTCTCGCCCACCAGAGCGATCTTGTCGCCATGGTTGACGGTAAAGCTGACATTGTCCAGCACCTTGACACCGTCCACGGTTTTGGTCAGCCCCTCCACAAAAAGGATATCCTTGCCGGCTTCGCGGTCAGGGGTAAAGCCCACAAAGGGATACCGGCGGCTGGAGGCGGGCATCTCCTCGATCTGGATGGAATCGAGGATCTTTTTGCGGCTGGTGGCCTGACGGGACTTGGATTTGTTGGCAGAGAAGCGGCGGATGAAATCCTGCAGGTCACGGATCTTCTCCTCTTTCTTCTTATTCTGATTGCGGATCAGCTGCTGGATCAGGCGGCTGGATTCGTACCAGAAATCGTAGTTGCCGGCGTACATCTGCACCTTGTTGTAATCGATATCCACCGTGTAGCTGCACACGGCATTGAGGAAATGACGGTCATGGCTGACCACGATGGTGGTATAGGGATACTCGATGAGGAATTCCTCCAGCCAATTGATGGCATCGATATCCAGACCGTTGGTGAGCTCGTCCAGCAGCACAATGGTAGGCTGACCGAACAGAGCCTTTGCCAGCAGCACCTTCACCTTCTGGCGGCCGTCCAGTGCGGACATATCGGCATAGTGCAGCTCCATGGGGATACCCAGACCGTTGAGCAGCTGGTCAGCCTCGGTTTCGGCATCCCAGCCGTTCATCTCGGCAAATTCGCCCTCCAGTTCTGCGGCGCGCTCACCGTCCGCCTCGGTGAAATCCTCCTTGGCATACAGGGCGTTCTTCTCGCAGATGATCTGGTACAGGCGGGGATTTCCCATGATGACGGTATCCATCACAGAATAGGCATCATATTTGAAATGATCCTGCTCCAGCACGGACATACGGTCATCCTTGCCCATAGCGATCTCGCCGGTGGTGGGCTCCAGCTCACCGGAAAGGATGCGCAGCAGGGTGGATTTACCCGCACCGTTGGCGCCGATGATGCCGTAGCAATTGCCCGGCTTAAAGGTGAGATCCACATGCTTATACAGGGTGCTGCCCGCAAACTGCAGGCTGACATCGGATACAGTTAACATGACTACGGCTCCTTATGCATTCGATCGATTACTTTTTGTATTGTTTTGACGGAATTATACAAGATTACAAAGGATACTGTTCTGCACCAGCAGGCCGCGCGGGGTCAGACGGATACGGTCACCATCCAGCGCGGCAAGGCCGTTCTTTTCGCACCGGCGCAGAAAGGCTTGCTGCGCCGCGCTGAAGCTGACACCCCAGCGCCCCTGCAGTTCGGCGAGCGAAAGCCCCTTTGCCAGCCGCAGCTGCAGCAGGATGAAATCCTCGGCAGTGCATTCGCCGTCCGGCACAGGCTGTGCGCCGGCGATGAATGCGGCGGTATCTGCCGGATAGCAAAAGCGGCGGCTGCCAATGCAGCTGTGCGCCGCAGGGCCGATGCCCAGATAATCCTGACAGTTCCAGTAGCAGAGATTGTGCCGGCTTTCGTATCCCGGAAGGGCAAAATTGGATATCTCGTACTGCGCAAAACCCCGGGCGGCGCATTCCTCCACACAGGCAAGGTAGAAATCAGCGGCGGCATCCTCATCCGGCAGCCCCTGCGGAGGAGACTTGCCGAAAGGGGTACCCGGCTCGATTTTCAGAAGATAGCTGCTGATATGCTTTACGCCGCAGCCGCACAGCAGCTCCAGCGTGTCATACAGCTCTTTTACAGAGTATTCCGGCAGTGCCAGCATCACATCACCGCTGATATTCTCAAACCCGGCCGCCGCTGCGTTCTGCAGCATGGTGCGGCTCTCGGCAGCGGTATGGATGCGTCCCAGCCGGTGCAGCGAAGCATCACTTGCGCTCTGTACGCCCACGCTCAACCGGTTGGCGCCAGCGGTGCGAAAATCCCGCAGCTTTGCGGCATCCGCTGTACCGGGGTTTGCCTCCAGCGTAATCTCGGCATCCGGCAGCGGTTCCAGTGCATCAAGCAGTGCTTCCAGCTGACGGGCGTTCAGCAGGCTGGGCGTACCGCCGCCGAAATAGACAGTGGCGGGGCGCCGCCAGCTCTCCTTTTGTTTCCACCGGGCGATCTCGCGCCGCAGTGCATCAATGTATTCCTGCGGCACGCTGCGGCTGCAGCCCAGTGAATAGAAGTCGCAGTAATTGCACTTCTGAAAGCAGAACGGAATATGAAGATAGATCCCGAGCGTCACGGCTGCAGCCCCCTCTCGCTTGAAAATTGTACGGTGACAGGAAAAACGGCCCGCCGCCCCAAAGGCACGGGTCGCTTTTCGTTTTTCGGATTAACAGATCAGCTGTCCAGCTTGAGAACGGCGGTAAATGCCTCGCTGGGTACTTCCACGCTGCCCAGCTGGCGCATCTTCTTCTTGCCTTCCTTCTGCTTTTCCAACAGCTTTTTCTTACGGGTGATATCGCCGCCGTAGCACTTGGCAAGCACATCCTTACGCATGGCTTTGACCGTCTCGCGGGCAATGACACGCCCGCCGATGGCAGCCTGAATGGGGATCTCGAACAGCTGACGGGGGATATTTTCCTTGAGTTTTTCAGCCAGACGGCGGCCGCGGTCATAGGCTTTGTCGGCGTGAACGATCAGGCTGAGGGCATCCACCGACTCGCCGTTGAGCAGCAGATCAAGGCGCACCAGCTTGCTGGCCTTATATTCCTTGATCTCGTAATCATAGCTGGCATAACCGCGGCTGCGGCTCTTGATGCAATCGAAGAAATCGTAGATGATCTCGCCCAGCGGCAGCTCGTAGTGCAGATCCACACGGGTGGCATCCATGTACTTCATATCAATAAAGATGCCGCGGCGATCCTGACAAAGCTCCATCAGGCTGCCCACATAATCGGTGGGGGTATAGATGTGCGCGTTGACATAGGGTTCCTCGGCGGTGGCCACCTTGGCGGGATCCGGAAAATCGGTGGGGTTGTAAACCACGGTCTTTCCGCCGTCGGTCAGGGTGAAATGGTATTCCACGCTGGGGGCGGTAGTGACCAGATCCAGATCGAATTCACGCTCCAGGCGCATGGTGATGATCTCCAGATGCAGCAGACCGAGGAAGCCGCAGCGGAAGCCGAAGCCCAGCGCGGTAGAGGTCTCCGGCTCAAAGCTGAGAGAGGCATCATTGAGCTGCAGCTTTTCCAGTGCATCGCGCAGATCACCGTAGCGGGCACCATCCGCAGGGAACACACCGCAGAACACCATGGGAGTAACCTTGCGGTAACCGGGCAACGGCTCATCGCAGGGATCGTTTGCCAGCGTGACGGTATCGCCCACACGGGTATCGCGCACATTCTTGATGCTGGCGGTGATGTAGCCCACCTCGCCGGCGGAAAGCTCGGCACAGGGGGCCAGCTGCAGTGCACCCATATGACCCACATTGACCACATCGAATTCGCAGCCGGTCTCCATCATGCGGATGGTATCGCCCGCCTTTACCCGGCCGTTGACCACACGGACATAAACGATAACGCCCTTGTAGCTGTCATAAATACTGTCGAAGATCAGTGCCTGCAGCGGTGCATCGGGATCGCCGGCGGGTGCAGGCACATCGCGCACCACAGCCTCCAGCACATCCTTTACATTCAGGCCGGTCTTGGCAGAAACGCGGGGCGCATCCATGCAGGGCAGGCCGATGACATCCTCCACCTCCTGCGCCACGCGGTCGCACTCGGCGCTGGGCAGGTCGATCTTGTTCAGGATGGGCACGATCTCCAGATCATGCTCCAGAGCCATATAGGTATTAGCCAGTGTCTGAGCCTCCACACCCTGCGTGGCATCCACCACCAGCACGGCACCCTCACAGGCAGCAAGGCTGCGGCTGACCTCGTAGCCGAAGTCCACATGGCCCGGGGTATCGATGAGGTTAAGCTGGTACTCCTCGCCATCATCGGCGCGGTAGAGCATATTGACGGCGCGGGCCTTGATGGTGATGCCGCGCTCCTGCTCCAGTTCCATATCGTCCAGAACCTGATCGTACATCTCGCGGTCATCCACCGCTTCGGTCAGCTGCAGAATGCGGTCTGCCAGCGTGGATTTGCCGTGGTCAATGTGGGCGATGATACAGAAATTGCGAATTTTGCTCTGATCCATATACGGGTCATTCCTCCAATGCAGCCGGCGGCTGCGGTTTTTCTATAATTCCGGTCTCAGTCCTCAAGATAATCGGTATGCGCCACCTCTGCGCCGTTCCGGCGGTACAGGCGCGGCACCCGGCGGGACAGACCGCAGATGACGGTGTAATTGATGGTGCCGGTCTTTTGCGCCACGGTATCGATGGTATCCGCCGCCTCGCCGCCGAACAGGGTGACGATATCGCCGGCGCGGGTCTCGGGGATATCCGACACATCCAGCATCAGCTGATCCATGCAGACATTGCCGATCTGCGGCGCGGGACGGCCGTGGATGCTGCACACGCCTTTATTGGACAGACCGCGGGGATAGCCGTCGGCATAGCCGGCGGTGACGGTGGCGATACGCATATCCTGCGGGGCACAGAAGGTGCGGCCATAGCTGACATATTCCCCTTTTTTCAGCGTCTTGACCATAGCCACGCGTGCCTTCAGGCAAAGTGCGGGGCGCAATTCGTGACAAAACGGAGCCTGCTCCGGCGAAGGGGCAAGACCATACTGCACGATACCCGGGCGCACCAGATCGTAGCGGGGCACCGCATCGCTGAACAGCGCAGCGGAGTTGCAGCAATGCACGGTCTGCAGCTTTGCGCCGCAATCCCGCAGCTGGCGCAGCGCATCCAGAAAGACAGCGTGCTGGGCATCGGTATAGGCAATATCCTCATCCGCATCGGAATCCGCCACGCAGAAATGGGTGAACGCACCGGTGATATTCAACCAGGACAGACCGCAGCATTCCCGCAGCTGCTCGTTGGCGGTATCCGCATCGGAGAGCACCGCAAAGCCGATGCGGCCCATGCCGGTATCCAGCGCCAGATGTACCTGCACCCGCACGCCTGCAGCGGCAGCGGCAGCATTCAGCTGGTATGCAAAATCCATATCCGGCACGGTCTGGACAAGATCCATCTCCACCAGACGGGCGGCAGCGTGGGGCGGCGTATAGCCAAGGATCAGGATCGGCTGACGGATACCGGCACGGCGCAGGCGCTCGGCCTCCGGCAGACAGCTGACCGCAAACCAGTCGGCAGCACCGATATCGGAAAGATAGTGCGCGATGATGATATCGCCATGGCCGTAGGCATCCGCCTTGACCACCGCCATCACAGCGGCACCGGCCGCCTTGCGCCGGATGACCGCGTGATTATTCGCAAGGGCATCAAGATCGATCTCGGCCCAGCAGCGCAGCTGTGTATGATCCACAAAATCCCCTGCCTTTCATCGTTTTATCCGTTTCTTTCAATCCATTCCCGCTTTTTGCGGCGGCCCGGGCTGGTGGGGGTCCAGTTGTCCAGTCCGGATTTCTGCAGTGCTCCCAGCATTTTCTGCCGGAAGGCCGGATCTCTGTGCACCATATCCCGCACAAATTCCTTCATATTCTCCCGCTCGGTAACACCGTCGGCCGGGCAGCGGCTTTTGACCACCGGCAGTTCCAGCGCACGCACGGCACGCTGTACCTCGGCCTCGGTGGCAAGCACCATGGGACGGATACAGACAAGCTCCTTGCGCGAAAGATACATCTTCGGCGCAAAGCTGCCGATGCGGCCCTCGCGCCAGAGGTTCATATAAAAGGTTTCAATGGCATCGTCCAGATGGTGGCCCAGCGCGATCTTATTGCAGCCCAGCTCCACCGCTGTATCGTGCAGTGCACCGCGGCGCATTTTTGCGCACAGTGCACAGGGGTTTTCCTCTTTGCGCACATCGAAGATGATACGCCCGATATCGGTGCGCTTTATGACATAGGGGACATCGTATTTCGCAAAAAGCTCCTGCAGCGGGGTATAATCGGCGGGCTCGCCGCCGAACTGGGGATCCAGCGAAAGAGCGGTTATCGCAAATGGCTTTTCGTAGTATTTGCGCAGCCGCGCCAGCGCAACGGTGAGTGCGACACTGTCCTTGCCGCCGGAAACGCCTACGCAGACATGATCGCCCGCTTCGATCATTTCATACTCTTGCATCGCCTTGCGCACAAGGCCTTCCAGACGCTGCATAAGCCGCACTCCCCCTTTTATCATATTTAACTGTATTATTATATACGAAAAATTCCGGAAAGTAAAGCAAAACCGTACTTTGCAGCAAAATACACAAAAAGCAGAATCTGTTTTTTAAATTTGCGTTTTGAGAATTCGCGAGAAAACAAGAGAAAACAAGAGAAAATCGAAGCTTGCGTTTTGTAAATTAAAAAATCTCAAAAAGGGTATTGACACCGTGCTTCGGATTTAGTATAATCATACTCGTGCCCGAATGGGTGCAGGCTCTGAAACCGGAGTCTGCGGATGTGTCAGGTGGCGTAAGCAAAGCCTGTGAGGAGATCATCGGCTGTGCTTTCGTCACCTAACGATCTCGATTGAAAATCAATATGGAGGAACAAAACATGAGCACTACTATGGCAAAACCCGAAACGGTTGAGCGCAAATGGTATGTCATCGATGCTGCCGGCAAGCCCCTGGGCCGTACCGCTGCTGCTGTCGCCACCCTGCTGCGCGGCAAGCACAAGGTCACCTACACCCCCAACGTGGATTGCGGCGATCATGTCATCGTCATCAACTGCGACAAGGCTGTGCTGACCGGCAACAAGCTGGAGAAGAAGTTCTATCGTTATCATTCCGGTTGGATCGGCGGTCTGAAGGAGATCCAGTACAAAACTCTGATGGCCAACAATTCCGACAAGGCTATGATGCTGGCTGTGAAGGGCATGCTGCCCAGCAACACCATGGGCGCCAACGAGCTGAAGCGTCTGCGCTGCTACAAGGGTGCTGAGCACGACAATGCCGCTCAGAAGCCCGAAGCCTACAACGTGTAATAGGGGGTAACGAAGAATGTACGAAACCAAGCCTTATTTTTATGGTACCGGTCGTCGTAAGCAGTCCGTGGCCCGTGTCCGCGTTTACAGCGGTACCGGCAAGATCACCATCAACGGCCGCGACATCGACGATTACTTTGGTCTGGAGACCCTGAAGCTGGTCGTTCGTCAGCCCCTGGCTGCCGCCGAGATCGAAGGCAAGTTTGACATCGTTGTCCGCGTTGCCGGCGGCGGTGTTTCCGGCCAGGCCGGCGCTATCCGTCACGGTCTGTCCCGCGCCCTGCTGCAGTACGACGAGAACCTGCGTCCCGTGCTGAAGAAGGCCGGCTTCCTGACCCGCGATCCTCGTATGAAGGAGCGTAAGAAGTACGGTCTGAAGGCCGCCCGTCGCGCTCCCCAGTTCTCCAAGCGCTGATTTATCTCCGCTTGCGGGTACGAGAGACGACTCTTGTTTTCAAAAGATCCGAAACCTGCGGGTTTCGGATCTTTTTTTGTGCAAAAACGGTATCCGAAGCGCATCGCCCTTGCCAGCGCCGGCTTTTTGTGCTATATTTATGCCGAAAAAGACCGGTGGAAAGGAACGGAGGATCAGATGGATAAGCACCTGCAGGAATGTCTTTCAGACAGCTTTGAAAAGGAATATGTACTGCCCTTCTTCTGGCAGCACGGCGAAAGCCATGCGCTGCTGCAGCAGGAGATGGATGCCATTTACGACAGCGGCTGCCGCCAGTTCTGTGTGGAAAGCCGCACCCATGAGGATTTTTGCGGCGAAAGCTGGTGGGAGGATTTCGGCTTTATTCTGGCTTATGCCGAAAAGCGCGGCATGAAGGTCTGGCTGCTGGATGACAAGCGCTTCCCCACCGGCTATGCCAACGGCAGTGTGACCGACCATCCCGAGCTGGGCATGGTGCACCTGCGGCAGTTTTTCCGCGATTATGCCGTGACCCGCGGACCGTTGACACTGCTGGTACCGCCGCTTGGAGAAAAAGCCGTGCTGGAGCGGGTCGTCGCCTACCGGCTGAACGAAGCCGGTGACGGCATTGTGGGCGAGGGCGTTGATCTGACCGCGCAGGTACGGGAGGGTCTGGTATACGCGGTGCTGCCCGCGGGGCTGTGGCGTGTTTATTTCATCCATTGCGGCAATTTTGCCCCCGCACACAAGCAATGCTGGATCGATATGCTCAATCCCGAATCGGCAAAGCTGATGCTGAAGGCGGTGTATGAGTCCACCTATGCCCATTTTTCCCGCTATTTCGGCAACACCTTTGTGGGATTCTTCTCGGATGAGCCCAGCTTCGCCAACGAAAGCGGGCACTACTACTCCATCCCGGGCAAGGAGGATATGCCCCTGCCCTACCGCAGCGATCTGTGCAGCCTTCTGGCAGAAAAGCTGGGCAAAACGGAAGCCGAAGTTTTTGCGCTGCTGCCTGCGCTGTGGCACACGCTGGAAACCCCCGATGGCGCAGCCATGCGCTGCTTCTACATGGAGACCATCACCAAGCTCTACCGGGAGAATTTTTCCGCCATGCTGGGCGACTGGTGCCGCGCCCGCGGCGTGATGTACATCGGTCATGTCATCGAGGATAACGGCACGCATATGCGCCTTGGCTACGGTGCGGGGCATTTCTTCCGCGCACTGGACGGACAGGATATGGCCGGACTGGATGTGGTGCTGCACCAGATCGTACCCGGCTTTACCGGCGCACGCCATGCGGCCTCCATTGCGGGCACCTATGCCTATCCGGAGATGTTCCACTATCTGCTGGCCAAGCTTGGATCCTCTCACAGCCATGTGGATCCGCTGAAAAAGGGCCGCGCCATGTGCGAGATCTACGGCGCATACGGCTGGGCGGAGGGCCTGCCGCTGATGAAACGGCTGACCGACCATATGCTGGTCAACGGCATCAACCGCTATGTGCCCCACGCCTTTACGCCGAAGCACAACGACCCCGATTGCCCGCCCCATTTCTACAATGGCGGACAAAACACCCAGTTCGCCCTGTTCGGCAAGCTGATGGACTATATGCAGCGTGTCAGCCATCTGATCTCCGGCTGCACCCACCGCGCCGATGTGGCGGTGCTGTACGCGCCCGAGGGCGAATGGGCCGGCTGCGGCCGCCAGCTGCCGGAAAAGGTGACCCGCACGCTGACACAAGCGCAGATCGATTTCGATATTCTGCCCGCCGACCGCCTGTGTGAGACCGCTGTGCGGAATGCCAAGCTGCTTTTGAACGGCGAAAGCTACGGCGCGGTGATCGTGCCATACTGCCACACCCTGCCCGCATGGATACTGGAGCAGCTGGCCGCCATCGCCGGACAGATGCCGGTGATCTTTGTGGATGCGCTGCCCGAAGCCGCCGCCGGCGCCGGCAGCGCCGCTGCGTATACCGCCGACTGCCGCGCCATCCCGCTGGAGCAGCTGGCCGGCAGCCTGCGCGGCGCGGACCTTGCGCAGCTGACACTTTCCGCTGCGCTGCCGCTGGTACGCTTCTATCATGTCAGCCGCGGCGGGTGCGAGACCTATCTGTTTGTCAACGATGATATCTGGAACACCGCCGACTTCACCGTACAGCTGCAGGGCGAAGATTTTGCTCTGTATGATGCAATGCACAACACGCTGAGCCGTCCGCAATGTACCGCCGCAGGGGTGCGCCTTTGCATTGCGCCGGGGGATATGGTCATCGTGACAAGCGGCGTAACACAGCCGCTTTGCGCGGCGGTTTATGAGGACGGGCTGACCGCCGTGCCCGTTCAGACGACATATACCGTCAGCAAGCGGGCCGCCGGCAGCAGGGAATACCTGCCCGCCGCCCCGGCGCTTGCGGATATCACGGCGGAGGATCCCACCTTCTGCGGGACGATCCGCTACGAATTCACCCTGCCTGAAACAAAGGGCGAAAAGGTGCTGCTGGATCTGGGCGTTGTGGGCGAAACAGCCGAGCTGTGGGTAAACGGCGTCTATGCCGGCTTTGCACTGTGTGACCCGTATGTGTTTGATGTGACCGGTCTGCTGACACAGCCCGAAAACACCCTGCGGGTGGAGGTGCTCAATAATCAGGCCTACCGGCTGCGGGATAATTTCTCCACTTTCCTGCCGCTGCCGGCCTCCGGTATGCTGGGGCCTGTGGTGCTGAAAATCAAAGCCTGATATTTCTGAATCTTTGCGGCGCACAGAAATGATCTGTGCGCCGCAAAGTTTTTACGATTTTTTGACATTTCGTATTTTACGCGGATCATCGCATCCGGTTACCCGCCGGCTGCGGCGGAGGACTGCTCCGGCACAAGGGTATAAGTGGAATGGACCCGCCACGGGGCTTCTTCCGATCCGACAGGCAACAGAGACACCACCCACAGCACACCGTCTACCTCCAGCAGAAAACAATGCTCTGCCAGTGGTTGATACCGCACCGTATCGTACTGTGAACACAGGCTTTTCACCGGCGTATCGTCATACAGCATATCTTCCTTCGGCTCTTGTTCAAACAGCGCATTCCAGCTTTCATCGGTATAAGGAAATTCCTGCCAGCACCAGTACACATTTTCGATGCGGCGCGCATCCTCCGCCGTTCCCTCACGAGGCAGCCATACAAAGGCATCTGTTTCCGTTATGTAACGCACGCCGTTGTCATCCTTCGGGATCCAGAATGCCGCCCGCGGACCGATATACAGCCCTTTTTCCGTCACATAGCTCTCACCGGGTACAAGCGCAGCGGACGGGGTCTGCCGTGCGGCACAGCCTGTCAAAAGAAGCAGGCACACAGCCATCACTGCCATCAAATGATACCGCCGTTGTTTTCTCATTCTCCCGTCCTCCCTGTGCGTTTTCTTTTGATTATACTCAAAAATCCTATGCCGCGCAACCGAAAATTCTTCCGTTTTCACATGCTTTTCACAATTATCCGTTATACTGCAAAATAACACATATTACAGATGCAGGGAGGGATACCGATGGAATTCACCTTTGAAACCGCCTACGATCAAAAGGCCGTTACCGCCATGGTACGCGCATTGCGCAAAACGCAGCGCAAAAAACGCAGCCGCCGCAGCCACATCTTCGGCTGGATCGTCATCGCACTGGGTACACTGCTGTCCGTCTCCGATTTCATCAACAGCCGTGTGGATGCCGGAACGGTGATCACGCTGCTCACCGTCCTGCTGCTGCTGGCAGTTTTTGTCTGGGAGGATTCCATCAATGCTTACATCGCCCGCAAGCGCACCCTGCCGGGGCTGATGCACACCTCCGCCGTATTCACCGCTGACAGCTACCGCACCGCCACGGAAATGGGCAACACCGAGTGGTTTTACCCCAACATTCTGAGTGTTGTGGAGCTTCCTGCATATTTCGTCTTTCTTTTCAGCAAAAACCATGCGCAGGTCTATGCCAAAGCCGGTATGACCGGCGGCAGCGCAGAAGAATTCTGCGCCTTTATCGCCGAAAAGACCGGCAAAGAAGTACTGCACATCAAATAAGCCGTTCTTTACGAGTCTGTATATACATATAAAACACCGCATCCGCGGCCCAGAGAGCGCTCTCAAAGGAAGCTCCCAAGGTCCGGATGCGGTGTTTTTTTGCTGCAACTGCGGTTATACAATATGATACATAAAGATATAATGGCACAGGCTGCCGCCCATAATGAACAGATGGAACAGCTCGTGATGCCCGAAAGCACGCTTCACTGCGTTTTTCGGCTTCAGTGCATAGATGACGCCCCCGGCGGTATACACCACGCCGCCTGCCAGCAGCCAGAAAAAACCCGACGGTGAAAGTGCTGCGATCACCTGCGGCATGGCCGTCAGGCAGCTCCACCCCATAGCGATGTAGATGACGGAGGATACCCACTTCGGGCAGCCCACCCAACACAGCTTGAACAGTGTGCCCGCAGCCGCCAGCCCCCACACCAGCGCCAGCAGACGGCTGCCCACCGCAGCATCCAGCGCCACGGTGCACACCGGTGTATACGAACCGGCGATCAGGTAAAAAATCATGATATGATCCAGCTTTTTCAGAATGCGCACACCGCAGGTCGAAAGCTGAAAGGTGTGATAGGCTGTGCTTGCGCCATACAGCAGCACCATCGTCAGCATAAAGACGCTCAGACTGGCAAGCGCCGAAAAATCCGCACCGCCGATCGCAGCATGCACCAGAAGCGGCGGCATAGCCACGACCGCCGCACAGAAAGCGATAAAATGGGTCAGCGCACTGACCGGATCTTTTACATGAAATGCACCCGACAGCGGCACATTCAGCTTCTCGTTCACAATTACACCACCTCTTAATTTATCAAGTGCAATTATATCTCGTTTTCGATTTTATGTCAAGAGTTTTTCAATAACCGATGAAAAGTTTTTAAAAAGGACAGTTCCGCAGAAATCCTCTGCAGAGCTGTCCTTTTCACACTGTTTCTGTTCACAGGGCAAACTGTTCCAATACTGCCGCGACCTGCCGCAGGCCGGCCTCGTCCTCTGCCGAGAAACGCTCCAAAAGCGGACTGTCAATATCCAGCACACCGACCACACAGCCGTTTTTGTGCAGCGGCAGCACGATCTCGGATCGGGAAGCGCCATCGCAGGCGATATGCCCCGGGAATGCATGCACATCCGGCACACGCTGTACGGCATCCTGTGCCGCCGCCGTGCCGCACACGCCGCGGCCCAGCGCAATTTCAATGCAGGCTGGCTTACCCTGAAACGGTCCCAGCACCAGCCGGCCATCCTGCATCAGATAAAAGCCAACCCAGTTGATATCCTCCAGAAATTCATTCAGCAAGGCACTCGCATTGGCAAGATTGGCCGTGGTATGGGGCACACCCTCGCACAGCGCACGCAGACCGGCGCAAAGCTGCGGATACAGCTGTCCGGCTTCCGGTTTTTTCATGTCAAACACCGGCGCTCACCTCACCCTTTCTGCACCTGCTCGGATTCCTCCCGGTGCAGCTGCTCAAAGCATTTGTTCAGATAAACCTTGTGCGCCACTGCCACAATGGTGGTGCGCAGGATCTGTTTTTCATCGGTGTTGGTCGCGCCGATGGTATCCAGCATATCCTTCAGACCAAACACATGCTGCAGCACATTGTGCAGCTCTTCACAGAAATAATCGTAGGCTCTTTGCGGCGTATAAGCCTTGTTCTGCAGGCCAAAAATGAAAAGCAGACGGATATCCTCCATGGAGAGCACGGATTTTGCTACGGCAATGAAGATCAGATAGGCGATCTGCTCGCGCCCGTACTGCTTTTTGACCGGGTTTGCCACCAGCCCCTTTTTGACATAATTGCTGATCATGGAGCCGGTGATGGCACCATCCTGCAGCGGGGCCAGATATTCGGCAATATACTTGGTGGTCTGTTCCAGATACAGGCCCACATTGGGGATCTCCTCATAACGGGGCAGACGGAATTCAGCGATCGAACGCATGACAGCGTCCTTTGATATCTGTTTCATGACGATCCTTCCTTTCTGCTCTCTATTGTACGCCAAAATTTACAATTCGTCAATAAAACCTTCACAAGAGTTTTCAAAAAACGCTTGACGGCGTTCTCGATGGGTTGTAAAATACCATTGAACAGGTTATGCAAAAACCGATTGAAGCAAAGGACGGTCTGCTATTATGAAATTCAGAATTGTTACGGATTCCTCTGCCAATACATTCTCCATGCCGGGCGTGGATCTTGTCAGCGTTCCGCTGAAGATCGTCACCGCCGAGACCGAATATGTGGATGATGCTGCGCTGGATGTGAACGGCATGATCGATGCGCTGCAGCAGTACAAAGGCAAAAGCGGCTCCGCCTGTCCCAACACGGAAGAATACCTGCAGGCCTTTGAAGGGGCTGATCGCATCTTTGTATTCACCATCACCCGCAATCTTTCGGGCAGCTATTCTGCCGCGGTAACAGCGGCACAGGAATACGAATGTGCCCACCCCGGCGCAAAGGTCTGGGTAGCGGATACGCTGAGTGTAGGGCCTGAGGTACTGCTGCATCTGGAGCACCTGTGCGAGGGCATCCGCTGCGGCGAAACCTTTGAAACACTGTCCGTCCGGCTGGAACAGCGTATCAAAAACACCCGCCTTGTATTTGCACTGAAATCGCTGACCAATCTGGCGCGCAACGGACGCGTCAGCCCGGTGGTGGCCAAAATGGCCGGCATTCTGGGCATCCGTCTGGTTGGCCGCGCCAGCGATGAGGGCACACTGGAGCCGCTGCACAAATGCCGCGGCGAGGAAAAGGCGCTGGCTGCCATTGTGAACGAAATGAAGGAGCGCGGCTGGTGCGGCGGTGCGGTACGCATTGCAGAATGTCAGGCCAAAGAAACCGCCGCGGCACTGAAAAGACGGCTGCGCATGATCTTTCCCAAGGCCGACATCCGTATCGCTCCCTGCACCGGACTGTGCAGCTTTTACGCCGAAAGCGGCGGTATTCTGGTGGGCTATGAGGGAGATATGGGTTAAAACCGTTTTCTGCCCGCGGTCACCGTATAAAAGCTTTGAAAAAAGAGCCCATGGGCTCTTTTTTCATGCGCCGGGCAGCAGTGCAAATCACTGCACATAGGATTCAGTATCCGGTTTTTGTCGCCACACACCGGGAGAAACGCCGCAGATGCGTCGGAAACTGCTGACAAAATGGCTGGGTGAGCCGAATCCGGTCTGCCGTGCAATGTGCGCCGCCGTCAGATTGGTATACTGCAGCAGTTTCTTCGCCTGTTCGATGCGATACCGCAGCAGATATTCATGGGGAGTCATCCCCATCTCTGCGCGGAATCGGCGGATCAGGTGCGATTCCGACACATAAAAAGCTGCTGCCACCTCCTGCAGCGGCAGCGGCTGATCGTGCCGCCGTTCCATATAGGCAGCCACCTGCTCAGCAAAGCCGGAGCCTTCTTTTGCCCCCTGCTGCTGCAGCGCCAGTCCCACCCGATGCAGCAGCATACCGGTGCCGGCTGAAATCGCCCACTGATAGCCGGCTGCCTTTTCCTCGGCGATCCGCATCAGCTCCTCTGCGGATTCTGCACAGCTCTCCGCGCCATGCTCCGCCAGCACACCGCAGCGTTCGACGATCTCATCCAACAGCCGAAGGGCCGCCTCCCCGCACGGATGCGCCCAATAAAACTCCCACAGCTTACCCGGCGCGGTACAGTAGCTGTGCGCCCGGTGCTGCGGCAGTACCGCTACACTGCCCTCCGTCAGCACATACTCTCTTTCTTCCAGCCGCATTCTGCCTTCGCCTTTCAGTGTGATGAGCAGCAGATAGCCGTGCCTGCCGGCCTCCCGCTGTATCCGATACAGCTCATTGCAGCAATGCCAGCCCAGCGCCGTATAGGAAAACATCATCTGTACGCTCCAATGCGGCAGCGGGGGCTTTGCAAACCGCACCTTGCCGAAATCCCCATCCACATCATACATTCCGATCCCTCCTTATATCAAAAAACACGCACAATATATCATAATTTCGCCATTTCTCTTTCATTATATTGACATTTCATCACAAATGCAATAGGATGAAGCCAAATAAAACATTCTGCAGGAGGGATGTTCATGTTTACCAAAGAACGCTTTACCCGTATGTACGAACACCGTGAGGCCGACCGTGTTCCCATCATCGACAGCCCGTGGGCCGGCACCATCCGCCGCTGGCAGCGGGAGGGTATGCCCGTCGGCATGGACTGGGTCGATTATTTCGACACCGACAAGATCGCCGGCATCGGCGTGGATATCACCCCCCGCTATGAGGAAAAGGTGCTGGAGGATACCGACCGCTATCAGATCGTCACCAGCAACTGGGGCGTGACCATGAAGCACTTCAAGGAGGAGGACTCCTCCCCCGAGTTTCTGGATTTCAAGGTGGTGGACGAGGCCAGCTGGGCCGAGGCCAAGGCCCGCATGACGCTGGATGACGACCGCATCCCCTGGGATATGCTGAAAAAGAATTATGACCGCTGGGTGGCCGAGGGCCGCTGGATCATCGGCAACTTCTGGTTCGGCTTTGATGTGACCCATTCGTGGATGATGGGCACCGAAAATCTGCTGATGGCCATGATCGATGAGCCGGAGCTGGTGCAGGATATGTTCGCCACCTATCTGGACCGCTGCATGAAGCTGTTTGAACGCATCTGGGATGCGGGCTATCACTTTGACGAGGTGCACTGGCCCGATGATATGGGCTACAAGGGCACCACCTTCTTCTCCCCCGCCACCTACCGGCAGATGGTACAGCCGTTTCACAAGGCGGCAGTGGACTGGGCCCACAACAAGGGCATCTACGCCCGTCTGCACAGCTGCGGCAACATCATGTCGCTGGTGCCGGATATCGTCGCCACCGGTATGGATGCGCTGAATCCGCTGGAGGTCAAAGCCGGCATGGATGCCATCAAGCTGAAAAAGGAATACGGCGATAAGCTGGTGCTGCACGGCGGTATCAACGCCGTGCTGTGGGATGATGCCGATGCCATCATTGCAGAGATCGACCGTGTCGTACCGATATTGAAGGAGAACGGAGGCTTCATTTTCTCCTCCGATCATTCCATCCCCAACAGCGTTTCGCTGGACAATTTCAGAAAGATCGTGGCCGAGGTCAAGCGCGTTGGCAGCTACGATTGATCATTGTATAAAAAACGGCTGCGCCGGAGGAGCATATCCGGTGCAGCCGTTCTTTTTCTTCAGGATCAGCAAAACAGCAGCCAAACCGTTTTGCTGACAATATGCAGCAGTGCATGGCTGAGCATGGCATACTGGATGCCGTATTTGCGGTACAGCCTGCCGAACAGCAGACCAAAGCCGCCGTTGAGCAAAAAGCACCGCAGCAGGATGACCGGTGTCAGTCTGCCGAACAGGATCGCTGTTGCGGGCAGATGCCCTGCGGCAAACAGCATCGCCGCGACCACATTGGCGGCGATGAGCACGCCGGCGGGAACCGTCTCTTTTTGACGGAAGAACAGCTTCCAGCCAAGCCATGCCAGCAGACTCATGAAAAACAGCCGCAGCATCAGTTCTTCCATGATGCCGCCATAAAGTACGCTGGCAAGCCACGCATTGACGGTGGCGGGTGTGGCAGCACTTTCCTTTACCGCGGGGATCCATGCGCCGAACACCCACGGATCCAGGCTGAACACCGCCCCGCCCGCAAGGCTGAGCAGCACACAGTGCAGCAGGCCTTTTTTCTCAAAGGCAAACGGGCGAAGCAGCCCCATTGACTGTGCCAGCAGGCCGCCGACGATACCGCAGAACAGCGCATACAGCACCGTCTGCAGCACAGTGATGACAGTCAGCATTTCCAGACTGCCGATCTGCCCGATCAGCTGCGCCACCGTGGCGGCATCGTAGCTTTCCAGCTGGTAAAGCGTGACGAAATACCCGCCCACTGCCGCCGCGGGCAGCAGGGCAAGGGTGAAAAGCAGCGGCCGCTTAAGTGTTTTCATCGCTTGCCTCCCTGCAGGTCTCCACGCAGAAGCCCTTATGACCGCAGGCGGGACAGGTCAGCCTGCGGGTGTTCACCGTGTGATTGGCAAAGAACATCTCTTTGAAGCCCGGCTGGAACACATTGTGACAGGACGGACAGATGTACCACACATTCCGGTAATAAAAACGCACCAGACACACGGTCCCGATCACAACCAGACACAGCGCCGCAGCAAACAGCCACCAGTTTCCGGTCTTGATGCCGTAGATCAGACCGACCCATTCGAGCAGATCCAGCGGCACACCCACGCCGAGCATGATCCCGCGAATGCGGTGCAGTTTCTTTTTGCTTTCCATAACCTTTGCTATGTCGCCGATGGATTCCACCGAGAACCGCTCCACTTCCTTGATGCCGCGCCGCAGCTTTTCCAGCTTTTCCAGCTGTTTTTGCCGCTGCATGATCTCTGCTGTCAGATCCTTCTGCTGTTCTTCCAGCAAAAGCTCGATCACATTTTCCGGATGATCCTCCTGCAGCAGCTGGGCAATGGTGTTGATGGGCAGACCCAGTTCCCGCAGAAAGCAGATGATCTTCATCCGGTTGAGATCCTCCTCCGAGTACAGCCGCCGGCCGCCCTCGGAAAGTGCACTTGGTACAAGGATGCTGCGGGTATCGTAATACTGCACCGTGCGCACCGTGACCCCGCACAGCTTCGCCAGCTCTCCCGTGGTGTATTTTGACATAGCGTTCACCTCCTTCGGTACTGCCAGAATAACACATAACGCAGCGTTACAAGCAAGCCCTTACGCAGGAGGATTTTTCCCTTTTCTTTTTATTGTTTTTTCATTCGCAGGTAGTATCCGGTGTACAGCGGCAGCTCCAGTTCCAACACAGCACTGCCCGTAAAGGTCAATGCCATCACCGGCTGCAGATCGCGATCAGCATCCAATACACAGAGCTCTGCCCGGGTGGGTGCATCCGCATCCAGTCCGGTCAGCTCCAGCCGCAGCATACCGCCATCGGCGGTATCGTCGTCCACATAGCGGGTGACATACACCGCCGCGCCGTCCGCGCCTTTTGCTGCAGCGCAGTAGACAGTGGGATCTTCCGAAACACTGTGCACACAGCCGCCCAGTGCATACATACTGCCCCATGCCAGAAAAGGATAATAGCCCTTCAGCGGATCGAGGATGACAGGAGAAAACATGCCGTTCCAGTTGCTGGGACGGGCATCGTAATACATCAGATGATCCAGCGGCGAACGCTGTGCTGCGCACAGCACGGCACCGTAAAATGCCGCAGCCTTCAGTGTACGCTGAGTCCGCATGGTTTCACCGTACTCTGCACCACGCCACCCTTTGACATAGTTCCACTCATTGAGGATCAGCTCGGTATTTTTGTCATAGCCGTATTTCTGCAGCACCTTTTTGCCGTATTCCGCCACATCGGTCAGTTCCTCCGGCTCTTTTGCGTAGCAGTGGAAGGAGAAGAAATCCAGCGGCAGCCCCTCCTGCTGCAGGCGGGTAAACAGCAGCTCGTTGAAACGGTCATTCCTACTGGTGCACAGGGCGGGGCCGCCGATTTTCAGCTGCGGGAAGCAGCTTTTCAGATGGCGCAGTGTGATGGCAAAAAGCTCGGCAAACTGCTCTGCCGTGCCAAGCCAGCAGGGATTGGGAACATCACCGTTATCCGGCTCATTCCAGATCTCCCAGTATTCGATATCCATGTGGAAGCCGTTGGCCCAGCCTTCGTTATAGTGCCGAACGAAATGCTCACAGATCACCGCCCACTTTTGAAAATCGGACGGCGGATAAGCGCCCACTTTTTTCTCATGCTCGATGGATGCGCCCAGCCGGAAAAAAGGCTTTGTCCCCGCAGCAAGGATACTTTGCAAATACCGGTCCGTCTGTTCAAAATCATAGGAAGCAGGGTCCATGGCATCGGCATCGAAATTGCGGAATACCCGGTGGACATCCACCGTATGCTCACCGCCGTAACCGGCATAAAATGACGCATCATGGGTACGGGCATAGGGAATATTGGCAGCGGAATATGTTTCATAATTCCCCATAGATGTGTGCAGACTGCCCTTGACAGGACCGTTGTTGACGGAATGCATGGGCTTGATCGCGCCATCGGCGCGGGAAAAATCAACGCGGACAGTACTCATAAATAAATTTTCCCTCCCTGTGTTTTTCTTCATTATAATACAGAGTATGGTGAACGACAAGACCCACTTTTTTCTTTACTTTTCTGCTTATTGTGTTATAATGATTCCGACATTATTCCGTACAAGGAGACTCGCTATGACCGCTGCCATACAAAATTTCAAGCGGACGAAGTTCGCCTGTTTTTACACCTATGTCGCCATGTCGTCGGTATTCAGCCTGCCGCCGCTGCTGTTCGTCACCTTTCGGGAGACCTACGGCATTTCCTACACGCTGCTGGGCACGCTGGTGCTGATCAATTTCTGCACCCAGCTTACCATCGACCTGATCTTTACCTTCTTCACCAAATACTTCAACATCAAAAAGACGGTGCGCGTGATGCCGCTGCTGACAGCGCTGGGGCTTTCGGTCTATGCGCTGGTGCCCACGCTGTTTCCGCAGCACGCCTATGCGGGCCTTGTGCTGGGCACGGTGATCTTTTCGGTGGCGGCGGGCCTGTGCGAGGTGCTGCTCAGCCCGCTGGTGGCGGCGCTGCCCTCGGATAATCCCGAGCGGGATATGAGCCTGCTGCACTCGCTGTACGGCTGGGGCGTGGTGCTGGTGGTCGGTGTCAGCACCCTGTATTTTGCGGTATTCGGCACCGAAAACTGGATGTATCTGACGCTGTTCTGGGCGCTGCTGCCGGTGGGCAGCTTTGTGCTGTATTCCGTATCTCCCATACCGGCAATGGATCTGACCCACAGCGACGGCGCTTCGCCGAAAAAGGCCGCAAAGCGCACGGTGGGCATGGCGCTGTGCGTGGCGTGCATCTTCCTTGGCAGCTCGGCGGAAAATGCCATGACCAACTGGATCAGCGCCTTTATCGAAAACGCACTGCACATTCCCAAGGCGGTTGGCGATATTCTGGGCCTGGCGCTGTTTGCATTCCTGCTGGCCTCCACCCGCACGATCTACGCCAAACACGGCAGGAACATCTACAAGATGCTGCTGGTCAGCATGGCGGGTGCATTTATCTTTTATGTGGTGGCGGGCATCTCGCCCAGCACGCTGGTGGCGATGCTGGCGTGCGTGCTGCTGGGCATCTGCACCTCGATGCTGTGGCCGGGCACGCTGATCCTGATGGAGGAAAAAATGCCCAACCCCGGCGTGGCAGCCTACGCGCTGATGGCCGCCGGCGGCGATTTCGGCGGGTCGATTGCGCCGCAGCTGCTGGGCGCTATGGTGGACAGCGTCGCCGCCAGCGATTGGGGCATTGCACTGGCGCAGAGCATGGCCATCTCGCCCGAGCAGGTGGGCATGAAGGCCGGCGTGCTGGTCTCCTCGCTGTTCCCGCTGGCCGGCATCGGCGTTCTGCTCATCATCGGCCGTTATTTCAAAAAAGTGAAGCTTTGAACATAACAAAAAACAGCCGTCCGCTTTTCCCGGACGGCTGTTTTTATGTACCTTATATCCTGTATAAAGCCAAATCAGTCAGGCAGACAGGACAGCGCCTGCTCCAGATCGGCGATCAGGTTATCCACATTTTCCAGACCCACATGCAGACGCACCAGATACTCGGGGTTGCCGTGGGCAATGCTGTCGCCGTCACAGTTGATGAAAATGGCAAGGCTCTCGAAGCCGCCCCTGCTGCAGCCGTTCTGGAAGTAATGCAGCTTGCCGATGAAGCTGCGGATCTGCTCCGGCGTGCCGTTGGGCACGATGCTGAGCAGGCCGTTGGTGCCGGTCAGATACTTGGCGAACAGCTCCTTCTGCTCGTAGGTTTCGGAGCCGGGGTAGTACACCTTTTTCACCTTGGGGTGTTTTTCCAGATAAGCCGCCACCTTCATGCCGTTTTCGCCATGCTGCTTCAGACGCAGCGGCAGGGTGCGCAGGCCGCGGATGAGCAGCCAGGAGGAATGCGGATCCATGATGCCGCCGAACAGGGTGCGATCCACATTCTGGATCTCCTGAATGATCTCGCGCCGGGCGACCAGTGCGCCGCCAACGATATCGCTGTGGCCGCCCAGATATTTGGAAACGGTGTGGCAGACGATATCGATGCCGTGCTTCAGCGGCTGCTGGTGCAGCGGCGTGGCGTAGGTGTTATCAATGACGGTACCGATGCCGCGGGCCCTGGCGATGGCGGCAACCGCTTCCAGATCCTGCATTTTCATGGTAAAGGTGCAGGGGCTTTCCAGATAGATCAGTGTGGTCTCGGGACGGATGGCAGCCTCGATCTCCTCAACGGAGTTGCCCTCCACCAATGTGAATTCCACACCGAATTTACGGGGGAAGAAGCCCTTGAGCAGGCACTGTGCGCCGCCGTAGGAGGAAGCTACCATAACCACATGGCAGTTCGCCTTGAGGAAGTACATAATGCCTGTGCTGATGGCAGCCATGCCGGAAGCAAAGCACAGGGCACCGTCGCCGCCTTCCAGCGCGGCGATCTTGCGCTCGGCAATATCGGTGGTCGGGTTGGCGGTGCGGCTGTAGGCATAGCCGGAGCTCTGAATGCCGTTGGCTTCGGTGGGCTGCACAAATAAAGTATTCTGGAAAATCGGCGGCACGATGGCGCCGCAGAACTTGCCATAGTCATCGCCCAGATGGGCGCAGATATCTTCCACTGTAGTGTATTTGCGATCCTCTTCGGTCAAAAATGCCATTGGTGTTCTCCTCTCTTCGTTCAAAAACAAACGGTAAAGTACCGCCTGTATTCTACCATCGAACAGCGGGAAAGTAAACGGCAGCTTCACCAAATTTAAGTGTAAAATTCTGTACACTTTTCCCTTTTGCTGCAGCCGCCGCCGTTTTTTCGCCGCTGTTTTACAGACCGGTCCTCTTGCCCCGCAGCAAAAAATATGCTATTCTTTTGAAAAAGCAATTTATGAACGGAGTGAACCGCTATGACTGCTGCCGATAAACTGCGTGCCCGCATCCAGCCGATGAAGGAGGCGCTTGCCCCCTGCCCCGGTCTGTGGGAGCTTTTTGAACGCTGCTATCTGAACACCATCGAGACCACCGTACAGCAGACCCCCGGCGATACCTTTGTCATCACCGGCGATATTGCCGCCATGTGGCTGCGGGATTCCACCGCGCAGGTGCTGCATTATCTGCGCTTTGCCGCCGAACCGGAGGTTTCCGCCATGCTGGAGGGTCTGATCGCGCGGCAGGCCGCCTGCATCCTGCGCGACCCTTACGCCAACGCCTTCAACCGTGAGCCGTCTGATTACAAGCCTTACAACGACACGCCCCGTGCAAGCGACTGGGTATGGGAGCGCAAATATGAGATCGATTCCCTGTGCTATCCGCTGTGGCTGGCCGAAAAGTACCACGCCCGCACCGGCAGCACCACTTTTCTGACCAAAGATTTCCACGCCGCCCTTCGCTGCGTGGTGGAGCTGCTGCGGCTGGAGCAGGATCACAGCCGTTCGCCCTACCGGTTTGAGCGCACCGACTGCCCGCCCGGCGATACGCTGGTGCGGGAAGGACGCGGCTCACCGGTGGCTGTCACAGGCATGACATGGAGCGGCTTCCGCCCCAGCGACGATGCCTGCCGGTACGGCTATCTGGTCCCCTCCAATCTGTTCGCCGCCCGCGCCATGCGCTCGGCCTGCGTGCTGGCCGGCCTTTTGAATGATCCGACACTTGCCGCCGAGGCTGAAGCGCTGGGCGAGGAGATCGCCGCGGCAGTGCGCAAGCACGGCACCGTGGAGCATCCGGAGCACGGCACGATCCTTGCGTATGAAGTGGACGGCCTTGGCAATGCCAACCTGATGGATGACGCCAATGTACCCAGTCTGCTGGCACTGCCCTATCTGGAGGTGTGCGCACCGGAGGATGCACTTTACCAGAACACCCGCCGCTTTGTGCTGAGCAAAGAGAACCCCTATTATTACACCGGTCAGCTTGCCGCAGGCGTGGGCAGCCCCCACACCCCGGGGGGCTATATCTGGCCTATCGCCTTGTGTGTGCAGGCCATGACCAGCATCGATCTGGACGAGATCGCCGCCTGTCTTCACACGCTGCTGCACACCCACGGCGGCACCGGCTTTATGCACGAAAGCTTTGATCCCAATGCACCGGAGAAATTCACCCGCAGCTGGTTCGCTTGGGCGAATTCCATGTTCGGAGAGCTGGTTTGTCTGCTGTACGAGACCGACTGGCTGGGCGAGGTTCTGGACCGGATGAAAAAGCTTTGAGCCCGGCCGGTTATCTTATCCGCACAGTCTTGATCTCGAATGCATGGAAATCCAGTGTCACGGTATCGTTTTCCACCGGAATCTCCTCTATTACATTTTCCAGCATATCGCAGATATACGCTCTTTTGTTCTTCAGCAAAGCACTCTTTACCACCGCACGCACCGGTGCTTTCTTCGCTTCGTAAAAGCGCAGGATCAGATCGCCGCCTGCATCCTCCGCAGGTTTCAGCGTATCCAGAAGGATGTTTTCTCTGTCGATGCAAAGCGCACTGAAGGTTTCCAGACTGCCCTCCGTCATTGCAGGCGGCACATTGAGCGCATACGCCGCCTTTACCGCCTGCGATCCCGCAAAGCATCCGTCCCAGCCGCTGAAGGCGTAGGTGAAGGTATTGATGCCGTTGTCGGCACGGAGCTGCGGCTGTATCGCTGCGCGAAGAAGCGTCAATGACAAAGTGGATCCGTTCATGCTGATGCCGTATTTGCAATCATTCATAAGCGCCACGCCGTGTGCGCCGTCATTCAGTGCACTGTAGCGATGGTTGCAGACCTCGAATCGGTCGGCATCGTGTTTTCGGGATTTATGTGTCGGCCGCTCGATATAACCGAACTGGATTTCATTGATGGCGTTTTCCGCATGGACAGTGGAATCGAAATCCACCTTCAGCAGCCTGTGCAGTTCTCTCCAGTCGAATTCCGTTTCAAAACGCAGAACATCGCTGCCGGCATTCAGACGGATATACTGTGTATAGGCAGAGCTGCTGATGGTGCCGGTCACCTTCAGAACACCTTCAAGACCCTCGGCGATCTTTGTCACGGTGATGTTTTCCGCGCCGCCGCATTCAGTTTCAGCATAATGCGAATCGATATCCCATGCATCGCTGTCCCGGGGTACATCTTTATACAGCCGGAACCGGTTCAGCACCGTACCGACAAATTCCCGTCCGCTGTCTTTTCTTACATAACCGGTCACTTCGCCGCGTGAATTGATCTTCACCCGGATCTGCTCATTTTCCAGACAGAACGCACCGTTTTCCCCGCACCGGACCCTTACCGGATGATATTCCGCCGATTTTTCAGCGGGATACAGAGAAACCGCTCCGCAGGAGGGCAGCGTCACAAGCGCCCTGCAGCCCTCCGCCGTCTTTTGGACCGGCAGCAGCGTTCCCTCTGCCGTTCTGGCGCCGTTTTCAAAACGCGCCGGCAAAAGCACCTGCTCGGTTCGCTCAAAGCTCAGAGAGTTAAAAACAGTGACCGCCCCGCCGCCGGTACCGGCGGTCAGCACCTGACGGGCATCCCGGGCCGCCGCAGTGGCCTCTGTGATCACCGCTCCCACCGCTTGATGCGTTTCGTCGTTGACCCGTTCGATGGAAGAACCCGGCAGAATATCGTGGAACTGGTGCAAAAGAAGCTCTTTCCAAAGCCGCTGATTTGCCTGTGCATCAAACCGGTATCCGTTCTTTTGTGCCAGCGCACCCCAGAATTCCATTTCGCGCAAAGCAAACTCGGCCAGACGGTTGTTTTTCTTCACCAGCGCCTGCGTGGTAAAGGTTCCGCGGTGTGCGCAGAAATACAGCTCACCCACATAGGTGTTTTCCGGACCGCCCAGCTCGTCCAGATGGCGGAACATTGCCTTAGGCGACTCGAGCACTGTGGGAACGATGCCCTGAAGATTTTTCTCCCGGAGCGTATACTCCACATGATCGCGGGTCGCTCCGCCGCCGCCGTCGCCGTAGCCGAAGGGAAGCATAAAGGAATCCGTATCCGGCTGTGCCGTGGCATCCCAGATCTCATTGATGCGGTTCGGAAACGGTGTTTCATAGGTTACAAAATAGCTTGCCACCTGTGAGCCATCGATCCCCTGCCAGTTAAAATAACGGTACGGGAACGGATCCCAATCATTGTATGTCCACAAAATTTTCTGCGTTGCAAAGTATTTTGCACCGCATTTTTTCATGATTTGCGGAAGCGCCGCCGTGTAACCGAAGGTATCCGGCAGCAGAACGATCTCGCTGTCCACGCCGAATTCCTCTTTGAAATAGCGTTTTCCGTAAAGGAACTGCCGGATCAGTGCTTCACCACCCGCCAGATTCAGATCCGGCTCTACCCAAAGCGCACCTTCCGCAAGCCACTGTCCTTTGGCTGCCATTTCTTTGATCTGATCAAACAGATCCGGATAATACCTGCGGCACATTTCATAGGAAGCCGGCTGGGTCATCAGATAT
The DNA here is from genome assembly GCA_017472965.1 of Oscillospiraceae bacterium. Taxonomy (GTDB): domain Bacteria; phylum Bacillota; class Clostridia; order Oscillospirales; family Ruminococcaceae; genus UBA1762. The sequence continues at coordinate 35,410 of JAFUNR010000040.1, forward strand.
TTATACTCCGGATACTGCTCCATCAGGCGAACCTGCGCCGCAAAGGTGCGGGCTGTTTTTCTGTGCGTTTCCTCCAGCGGCCAGAGCCACGCCAGATCCAGATGTGATTGACCGAACGCATAGCATTTCGGCATGATATCGCCGTTTTTGGCCTCGAAAACCGGGCGCAGCTCCTCCCGCGCCTTCCGATAACTGGCACTGCGCAGCTCCTGCGGCTGCTCAAAATCTACCGTTTGGGTAAACTGCTTCAGCGCCTTGCCGATCTGCATGGCGCGAAGGGAGTTTTCCGGCAGATAACCATAAAGCCGGTCCAGCGTATCCACATCCATAAACAGCTGGTACGCATCCTCATGGAAAACACCGTATGTGGACCGGCCAAGTGTCACACGCGCACCTTCCGCCAGCGTATCCCGGATCGCAGCTTCATCCAGAACCGGACCGGTTTTTCCGGGAATAAAATGTCCGGCATAGGTCTCCATCAGCACTTCGAAGGTTTCGCCGCCGGCAGCGCAGGCCGTCAGAAGATTATCCTCGTAGTATTCCCATGGCTGCACCGGCGGCCAGTCCGCTTTTTTCCGATATGCGCCGTATGTTTTTCCGTTTATGAACAGCGTGGATTCACCGTTCGGCACAAGATCCATCACGATGCGTTTGCCCGCCGCTTCTTCCGGCAGCACGATCGTGGCCTTGAACCAGCAGTATTCCCAGGATTTTCCCCAGGTAAAGCCCTCGGAAACAGGCTCAAATTTCTGATGGATCACCTCGGTATGCCGTAAATGATCCATAGTGCGAAATGCTTCCCAGCTGATCTCGCCCAAGGGCTGATAAAAATCATCGGTCAGCGTGCGCTTCCAATGTTCCAGACGGCCGCGCCATTCCGGATGCAGTAATGTACTCAAAGCAAATCCCCCTTATGATAGAACCACCGGATCCCGACCCGTTAAAAATTCATGTACCTCACTGCACGCTCACAGTGACGTCAAAACGGAATTCCCCGCCGGCGGCAAGGCTCCGGATACGGAATTTTTCGCAGAGCTCACCGCTTGCATTCCACGGATCGTCGATGCCGAACCACGGCTCGATGCACACATAAGGCGCACCGGGCTTCGCCCAGATACCGAGGCAGGGCGCACCGCCGAAATCCACATGGACATTGCGGCCGTTTGCCCGCACAAGAGTCGCCCCGCGGGAGCGCAGACCGTCAAACAGCAATGCATCCTGTGCAAAGATATCCTGTGTGATGACGATTTCGCGGCTTGCATCAAACACCGGCCGACGGCTTTCGCCGAGCAGATGGTCATCATCCAGAATCAGCGAATCGGCGGTTTCCGGCTCGTCCATCACCACGCGGTCACCCATTTCGCACTGAAAGCCGGGGTGTGCGCCCAGCGAGAAATACATGGTCTTTTCTCCGGTATTCTTTACGCTGTGAGCCATGACAAAGCCGTTTTCCGTAAAAGAATAGCTCACCCGCAGCTCAAAGGCAAAGGGGTATACCGCACGGGTGGCGGCGGTATCCCGCAGCAGCAGCGTGATGCTGTCGGCGGTACGGCTTTCCACGCCGAATTCCGCTTTTCTGGCAAAGCCGTGCTGCTCCATTGCGTATGTGCAGCCTTCAAAGGTATAGGAATCGTTCTTCAGCCGGCCCACCACCGGAAACAGCAGCGGAGAGCAGCCATTCCAGATGGGGCCGCCCTGCCACAGATACTCATATGCACCGCTGCGCTTATCCACAAAACTGCGAAGCTCGGCACCGATGGCCGACGCACCAAGGCGAAAAGTATCGTTTTCGATGTAATACATACCGTTTTCTCCTTATCCGATATAGGCATCCCATGCCGCCAGCACCTCTTCGCGGGCGGCAGTACCGGTGGTGCCGATTTTTTTTATAGTGACCGCCGAGCAAAGACAGGCGATCTGTGCGGCCTGCAGCGGGCTTGCCCCCGCCGCCAGCAGCGTGCCGTAACCGGCAAGAAATGTATCGCCCGCACCGCAGAAATCGATGGGCGGCTCCACCTTGCAGGCAGGGCAGAGGGTGACACTGTCCGCATCCGCCACAAAGCAGCCGTGCTCGCCCAGTGTCATCAGCGCAGTGCGGCCGCATTTTGCGGCGATTTTTTCCGCCAGAAGCGAAAGCTGCTCCAGCCCGGACACAGAGCCGTCACCGAAGGCACGGGAGGCCTCCACCTCATTGGGCTTGAGAGTGACATTGGTATAGTCGGCGGCACGGTCACGGCTGTCCACGATGACCGTCTTGCCCGCGCCGCCCAGCTCGGAGAGCCTTGTCCGCACGGCGGGGGTGATGCAGCCGTATTTCATCTGGTCGCTGACACAGATCACATCCACCTGCGCAGCCATGGCTTCCAGTGCGGCGAGCACACGGGCCTCCGTCTGCGAACTTACCGGCTCACGGCTTTCAAAATCCAGACGGGGATCCTCGTATACCACATCGGAGATGCCGCGTCGCAGCGGCTTGATGTAGGTGTTGGTAACACGGTCTGCATCGCGGATGATGCAGCTGCAGTCGATACCGGCAGCTTCCAGCGCCGAAAGCAGCAGCCCGCCGCGCCAATCCTCGCCCACAAGCCCGACTACCAGCAGCTTTGCGGGCTTCAGCGCGGCAATATTATTGGCCGCGTTGCCTGCACCGCCGGGGGCAAAGCGCTCCTCCACCACAGGCAGCGGGTAATGCGGGGTCTCGCGGGAGAGTTCGCTGAGCTTCATATCCGCCAGCCAGTACAGATCCAGACACAGATCGCCGATCAGCCCCACACGGGCGTGATCCACCTTCTGCAGCAGCTCCGCCAGCCCGGTACGGATCAGCGGTTTATCCATTGTTTTATACATCCTGTCCGCTTTCCTTTCTTTGAGCCTTCATCAGCTTTTCGTACAGATTGGGGATGGTCTGCTGGTGGTCGCCGCAGAAATGCCAGCCCTTGCCGCCGCAGCTGACGGGACGGTTGACAATGTTTTTGCGGGGTCGGTAGTAATACTGTGGATTCTCATAGCCGATGCTGCTGCGGTAATCGCCCAGATCGATCAAATCAAAATTGGCAGTGGTGATATCAAAGGTTGGGTATCCCAGATTGCGTGCGATGGAAATGGCCTTGAGAAACACCTCCGGCCCGATGACACCGGAACCGAAGTTCATGTAAACGCCTTTATCCATATGGGCGACAGAGTAGCAGATCTTGTGAAAATCCGTGCCGGTGGCCTTGCCGATGGCCTCGAAATCCACAATGGGATGCTGGTGGATGATATCGGTTCCCATAGCGATGTGGTAGGTGGCGGGGATATCCAGCACATAGGCATTCCACAGCACGCAGTCCTCGCGGTAGGGAAATTTATCGGGGTTCCGGTCGATGTAGCGGCCCAGCGCTTCACCGTAGCCAAGGCCGTCCTTTGCACCCTGCTGAATCGCCTCGTTCATCCAGCGGCCGGTCTGCTCCCACATACCGAAGGAGCCATCCTCGATGGCGGTGGGCACGTGCTCGGAGGTACCCCCCAGATACGCCAGTTCAAAATCGTGGATGCTGCAGGCGCCGTTGCCGGCGATGTGGGTGATATAACCCTGCTTCATCAGCTGGATCAGATAGGGCGACAGGCCGCATTTGATGACATGCGCCCCCATGGAGAAGATGATCTGCGAGCTGTTGGCTTTGGCCTTTTTGATGCGGGCCACCAGCTCGTCAAAATCCTCGCTGCCCCAGACCGGCACCTCGTATTCACCGGGCCGCTTGAGCGTTTCGATGCGCACCAGATTGATGCGGTCGTTGGCATCGTAGGTTTTTACGCCGGAATAATCCAGCTGCATGCTTCTGCGATTCATAGCTCTTCCCCTTTTATACAGTTGTTTTTTCTTCTTTTACAGCCCAAGGAACGCCAGCAGCGCATCCTTTTCCAGAAAATCCCCGGCGATGATATCTGCACCGGCCCTGATCAGACGCTCCCGCTTGACAGCATCCACACCGCCCGCCCGTTCATCGGTGGCAAGACCAACGGTGCGCGCTCCCGCTTCATACCCCAGACGGATCTCCACCTTGCCGTCGCCGATGACAGCCACCTCATCGCCGTGCAGTCCCTCCGCCTGCAGCAGACGGGCCATCACCTTTTCCTTGGAGCAGTTTTCCTCGCCCACCGGCGCACCGGCGATGAGGGTGAAGTACCCGTCCAGCCCCAGTGCGGCGGCCTCGGCGCAGACATCGGGATGATCGGTCCCGCTGGCCACATACAGCTTTACGCCGTGTTCGCACAGCGCCCGGAGGAACTCCTCGCTGCCTGCGATCAGATATTCCGTGTTGGGCGCAGTCCCGGTGGTCAGACTCTCTACCCGCTTGCTGACATTTTCCATCAGACGGCGGTTGTATTCACCCTTGTACCACCACGGGTCGGTGGGGGCATCGGGGTTATTGCCCCGCTCCTGCACCGCTGCTGCCAACCACTTCATCTGGTGGATGGTCTGGATACCGGTAGAATCACTGATGTAATCCTCCACCTCTTTTTCCAATGCCGCATCCCACGGCCTGCCGCCGGAGATCATCTCCAGCATCAAAGGTTTCATCACAGCCTCCCAGCCGCAGCGCAGCGTGGAGATGGTTCCGTCAAAATCAAACAGCACGGCACGCACAGGGGTGCGGGCTGTATTCTTGTGCAGAATCTCCATCGTTCTTCCTCTCGTTTTCCAAAAATATTTTGTTAATTTATTTAATTATATGCCCGCGCCGCAGGTTCTGTCAATCTCTCTGCCATAAAAAATTCAGGCATACCTTTGAAAACACCGCGGAATGTGATAATATTATACCATCACGAAAAAGGAATGTGAAGCTTATGACCCATGCCACCAATGCCGCAGTGATGCGCACCTCCAACCGCAAGCTGATACTGGACCTGATCCGCCGGGGGCCGATCTCCCGCGCGGAGCTTGCCGAACGCACACAGCTGACCAGAGCATCCATCACGCAGATCGCCGATGAGCTGCTGGAGGCCGGCCTTGTGGAGCCCTGCTCCACCGACTGCAATCCGGATGCAGGCACAGCCCCCGGCCGCCGGCGCACCATGCTTGCACTGAAACACAATGCACGGTTCTTTTTCGGGGTACACATCAGCCGCCGGCGCTGCCGCGTGGGTGTGGTGGATCTGTACGGCGATGTGCTGACCGACGACGAGCTGCTGCTTGACGGTCATACCCCCGAAAGCACCGCCGATGCGGTTGCCGGGATCATCCGCAGCCAGATGGCACAGCTGCCCTACCCAAAGGAACAGTTTCTGGGCATCGGCATCAGCGCACCCGGCCCGGTGGATCACCGCGAGGGGATCATTCTCAACCCGCCCAACTTTGATGCGTGGCACAACACCCCCATCTGTGCCATGCTGTGCGAACGCACCGGTCTGCCCGCGCTGCTTGAAAAGGACACCAACGCCCGTGCGCTGGAGGAAAAATATTTCGGCGCAGCCATGAACATTTCCGGTTTTATGCTGGTACAGATCGATGAAGGTGTAGGCTCCGGCGTGATGATCCGCGATAGCCTGTACCGCGGCACACGGGGGCTTGGCACCGAGATCGGCCACACCACCATCCGCTATGACGGCCCGCCCTGCCGCTGCGGCGGCCGCGGATGTCTGGAAAACTATCTGCGCATTCCGGCACTGCTGGCCGGCAGCCGCTTTGCCGATTGGGCACAGCTGACCGGCTGCGCTAACGAGCCGGATGCAGCCCGGATCCTGGACTGTGCTGCCGAATATCTGGCCGCGGCGCTTGTCAACGCTTTCAACCTGTACGATCTGGAGCAGGTGTTTCTCTCCGGCGAGGTCGCAGCCTGTCCGCAGCCGCTGCTGGACCGGCTGACACCGCTGGTCAGCGCCCGCGTGCTGAGCCGCAGCAGCAGAACGCCGGTATCCGCCTGCAGCGGCCGGCTGCCGGTACGCACCGGAGCCATGGCAGTGCTTTATGATTTTTTCCAGCCGCGGGAATAAAGCCCCGCCAGTACGTTTTCGGCACTATTGCTAAAATTTTCTTCTGTTTTTTTACGCAGCAGAGCCTGACCCGCCGTTGACAGCGTACAGAAATTTGGTTAAAATTTGTTTTAGTTAAATCAATTAACAAAAACAATTTTTCCGTGATCAGGAGGTACGCCATGCACTATACCAGCCGCATCATTCTTGATAACAAGCTTTCCATGCTGAAAAGCATGATCTATCAGGATATTCATCCCATTGATCGTTGGGAGACCCGCGAGCTTCTGTACCCCGAAGCGCTGCGGTTTGAACCGGTGGATGACTGGCATCCCATCGCCGTGGGCAGCCACTGGTTTTCGCAGTTTGATCACACCCAGCTGTTCCGCGCGGTGGTCACCATACCAGAAAGCTTTGCCGGCAGACAGCCGCTGCTGGTGCTGGATCTGGGCGGTGAGGGTCAGATCCGCATTGACGGTGAGATCGTATCGGGGATTGTTTCTTATGAAAACAAGCGCGACGGTCTGGGACTTTTCCGCCAGAACCGCTCCCGCGTGGTCGTACCCGCCAGATACGGCCCCGGCGACAGCTTTACGGTGGAGGCGGAGTGCTGTCTGAACTTCCTTGACACCGGCTACAATCTGACGGACAAGCAGAACTCCCCTGTGGTGGAGTACACGCTGAACACCGCTTTCCTTGCCGTGGCCGATGAGGAACTGGAGGGCTACACCTTTGATCTTGCCACGGTGATGGAGGCCATTGACTGCTTCGCAAATCCCCTGGCCACTTTTGAAAGCTCCAACGCACGTGTGCTGAACGGCACGGTGCATCAGATGATGAAGGCGCTGAATGCCGACAGCTACCTGCAGGAGAAGCTGTTCGCCGCCGCCATGGCCTCGGTGAACGAGCTGCTGCTGGAATGCGGCTATGAGGAGCTGAAGGCCAGCCTGCCCGCTGCCGCCGCCGCACTGAAGGAAGGCCTTGCGGCCATTCCCCACAAGGCTCATGCCATGGTCAAATTTGTAGGACACTCCCATATCGATACCGCGTGGCTGTGGCCGCTGAAGGAAAGCGTACGCAAATGCGGCAAGACCTTTTCCAATGTGCTGGATCTGATGGACCGGTATCCGGAATTCATCTTCGCCTGCAGCCAACCGCAGCTGTTCGCCTATACCGAAGAATTTTATCCCGAGCTGTTCGAGAAGATCAAGCAGCGTGTGGCCGAGGGCCGTATCGAACTGGTGGGCAATGCATGGGTGGAGATGGACACCAATGTACCCGGCGGCGAGGCTCTGGTACGCCAGCTGCTGTACGGACGCCAGTACTATCTGGAAAAATTCGGCAGGGCATCCAGAGTTTTCTGGATGCCGGATGTATTCGGCTACAGCTGGGCCCTGCCGCAGATCATGAAGCGCAGCGGCGTGGAGTATTTCTTCACCTCCAAGCTGGGCAACAACGACACCAACAACTTTCCGCACTCGCTGTTCCACTGGCAGGGTGTGGACGGAACGAAGATCCTTTCCTTTCTGCAGCCGCTGGGCTATAACGGCGAAACCGGACCCGGCCACATCTCCGAGGCATACTATTATCAGAAACAGAAGGATGTATATCCTGTTTCGCTGGCGCCGGTTGGCTACGGCGACGGCGGCGGCGGCCCCAACTACCAGATGCTGGAAACCGCACGCCGATCCAAAGAACTGCCCGGTCTGCCCCGCGCCGAATTCGCCACCGCGGAATCCTTCTTCCGCGAGGCAGAGGCCGTGCAGGATCAGCTGCCGGTGTGGAACGACGAGATGTACTATGAATTTCATCGCGGCACCTATTCCAGCCAGTCCGAGACCAAAAAGAATAACCGTAAGGGCGAGCTGCTGCTGCGCCGCACCGAAATGGCCTGCGCCATGGCTGCTGCCCTGACCGGCTGCGATTACCCAGCCCGTGCCATCGGCAAGCTTTGGAAAGCTGTACTGACCAATCAGTTCCACGATATCCTACCCGGCTCCTCCATCCATCAGGTATATGAGGACTGTGATGTCATCTACGCCCGTACCTTTGCGCAGGCAAACGCTCTGTTTGATGAGGCCATCACCGCACTGAATACCCATATCGGCGTAGGAGACGATCAGCTGGCTGTGTGGAATTTCCTTGGCTGGCCGGTGACCGGCACGGTTTGTGCCGCGCTGACCGGCAGCTTTGCCGCACTGACCGATGAGGACGGCAGGGCGGTCAACGCCGTTGTCACCGCAGGTGAAACCGGTACGGAATTCCTTTTTGAAGCGCAGAATATCCCCGCCATGGGTGTGAAGGTATTCACCGCAGTCGGCAAGGCCGCCGAAGCCGCCGCGGCGCTGCCTGTGCTGGAAAACGCCCATCTGCGTGTCACGCTGGACGAAAACGGCAATATTATCAGCCTTTACGACAAGCACGCCAACCGCGAGGCCTTTGCCGAGGGCACCCGTTCCAACCTGCTGACCGTGTTTGAGGATATCCCTCACCGCGAATCTGCGTGGAATATCGATCTGGAATACCAGAACCGCTTCTGGGAGCTGGACAAAGCTGAAAGTGTGGAGGTTGCAGAGACAAGCAGTGTGCGCAGTGTAGTGCGTGTGGTGCGTAAATTCCGCAATTCCACCATCACACAGGATATTGTGCTGGAGCGCGATGCCCGCCGTGTGGATTTCATCACCCATGTGGACTGGCAGGAAAAGCAGCGGATGCTGAAAACCACCTTCTGGCCGGATGTGCTTGCCGGCAAAGCAACGTACGAGATCCAGTTCGGCGCCATTGAGCGGCCCACCCACTGGAACACCAGCTATGATAAAGCCCGCTTTGAGGTGTGCGGCCACAAATGGGCGGATCTTTCCGAGGGCGGCTTCGGTGTCAGCATCCTGAATGACTGTAAATACGGTTACGATATCAAGGATAACCGGATGCGTCTGACACTGCTGCGCGGCACAGTGTATCCCGATCCCACCGGCGATATCGGCGAACATGATTTCACCTACTCCATCCTGCCCCACAGCGGTGACTGGCGCTGCGGCGACACGGTACGCCATGCCTATGCTCTGAATGTGCCTGCACTGCCCACCGCCGGCTGCGGCGAAGGCAAAGCCCGCGGTTTCAGCTTTGCGGCTGTGCCCAACGCCAATGTCATTCTGGAAACCATCAAGGGCGCAGAGGACGGTGACGGTCTGATCGTCCGCGTATATGAAAGTCAGGGTGCCCGCGGCAAGGCGGTCATCGATTTCGGCTTTGCATTGAAGGATGCCGCCGAGTGCAATCTGATGGAGGTATACGAAAAAGAGCTGCCGGTGGACGGCAGCAGTCTGCACTTCTATATCAAGCCCTACGAGATCAAAACCTTCCGGGTACGCCCGGTGTAACGCATTTCCTGCCGATAAAAACGGCACCGACAAAAGCAGTCCGCATACGCAGCGCCCAAAGAGGGCCTTGTATGCGGACTGTTTTGTTTTTTGTTTTTTCCGGGTTTATACAAGCCGCAGATGCTGCGGAAAAAGCGTTCAGTCCTCCAGCATGATTTCGCGGAATGCCTCCAGGTGCGCCGCAGGCACACCGCACTCCACAAGGAAATTGGTCATGCGCTCCCGCCAGGTGGAACCCTTTTTTTGCAGCTCGGTCACCATATCGACAAAATATTCCGCGTCGCGATTGCGGATATTCTCCCAACCGGAAAGGCTGGTCAGCTCAAAATCCTGCATCAGCTTTTCCTCATCCAAACCGAGGATCGCTTCCAGCGTAAAAGCAAGGCAGCCGGTCCGGTCCGCACCGCCCCAGCAGTGAAAGTAGGCCGGATAGTTGTTTTTATCGGCAAGCACCGCAAACACCGTTTTCAGGTTTTCAAAGTTCACCGGTGAGATGTACTCCGTATACGCCCGCATGACCATCTGCACAAGGGTCACATCCTCCCCGATAGGCGAGCGGAGGGTATAGCCGATGGCCTCACCCCGCAAATCGATATCCGTCCGCACACCCAGCGTATCGTGCAGGGTCTTTCTGCCAACTTCGTCGATCTGCAGACGCAAATCCAGCTCCGCACCCCGCAGCAGCATGCCCTGCTTGATCCGTCTGCCTTCCGCCGTCACATATCCGCCGATATCGCGCACATTGCTGGTGGTGCCGCTGACGTACAGAAACCGCGGTGCGGCATCCACTGTCGTAAAAGAAAAGACCTCGCTTTCCTCTTTCGGGTTTGTCACCCGCCAGTAGTAGGTGGTGCCGATTTCAAAATTGTAGGCCGCAAAGCTGTTGAGCGCCTCCGCCGACAAAAATATCTTTGCAAAATCCGGCGTTTTTGCAATCTCGATCTTTGACACGTACCCGTCTTTTTGTTCCCACACAAAGGTGATTTTTGCCGGGACGGAAGGATCGTTGAACACGGCGCTTTGCTGACGGAAGCTGTACAGGTCAAGCTCTCCGGTCAGGTACTTCCTGCCGTTGGCGATGAAATCCTTTTGCATGGAGGTCTGCAGGCAGATGCATGCGCCGCTGCGCGGCTGTTTGAGTTCGATCATGGCATTCCCCTTCTTTCTTCCTTTTCGCTGCCGGGCAACACGGCGGATATCTTTCCTTTCTATTTATAACGCATCTGGTGTCCGAGCGCAATCTCTCCGGCGGCAAAAACGGCGTTTCTCCCTTTTTGCCAAAGGCTGTGCGGATTCTTTGTGCACATTTCGGCATAAAAAAAGCCCTCCGCTTTCCTTTTGGGTGGACTCTTCCCCAGCGAACAGACAAATAAAAAAGCACCCAGACGCAGAATGACGCAGAATTACGCGGCCTTGCTTCGGATTTCGTTCGGAGTGAGGCCGTGTTTCAATGTAATGCGCTCAAAATTGTAGAAATAGATGTA
>JAFUNR010000041.1 GCA_017472965.1 Oscillospiraceae bacterium
GGGTCTTATTCATCACATCGTCGTAGGTGTTATCCCGCACGGAGGATTTGAACCAGCTCCGGCTTCCTGCATTTCTGCCGTACCACTGATAGGTGAGCCCCTCGCCCTCGGCTTGCACCGTGGCACAGTAGCGCCCGCCCATGGCGGCAGCCTCGTAGCTTACCCCCAGCAGCCGCAGCGGCACCGTGGGCACGGGGATGATCGTGGCGACTTCGGTGGTGACGGAATTACCGAGGCGGTCGGTGATGACACAGTACACCTCGCGGTTGGCGCGGGCGGCGGTCATCACATCGTCGTAGGTATTATCCCGCACGCCGGAGCGCAGCCACGTCTTTGCTCCCGCCTTGCGGTAGAACCACTGGTATTTCAGTTCTTCGCCCTCCGCTTCCACCGTCACGCAGAATTTTTCGCCGAAGGGCGCTTCGCTGTCGGCGGGCTGGGCGCTGATGGCCAGCTGCCTGTAGGTGCGCACCAGCTTCACCGTACCGGTGGTGACCTTGTTGCCGAAGCGGTCGGTGATGACACAGTACACCTCGCGGCCGGCGCGGGTGGTGGTCATCACATCGTCATAGGTGCTGTCGGTGACGGAGGATTTCGACCAGTGGGATGCACCTTTGTTGCGGAAATACCACTGGTACTTGAGCCCTTCGCCCTCGGCTTCCACGCTGACACAGTAGCGCTCGCCCAGCAGGGCTTCGCCGTCGGCGGGCTGGGTGACGATCTTCAGCTCCGCAGAGGGGATACAGATCAGCTTCGCTTTTTCTGTGGTAACAGAATTTCCGTTGGCGTCGGTGATCACGCAGTACACTTCGCGCCCCGCGCGGGCGGTGGTCATCACATCGTCGTAGGTATTATCCCGCACGGAGGACTTGGAAAAGCCCTTCGCGCCCGCATTGCGGATGTACCACTGGTATTTCAGGTTTTCGCCCTCAGCCAGAACCTCCACCATGTACCGCTCGCCCAGCTTCGCTTCGGCATCGGCGGGCTGGGCAGTGATCACAGGACCGGGCTGCGCAGCGCCGCAGCCGGTGCAGATGCCGTTTTCGTAGGTGTGGGCGCGGTCGAGGAGACGGATCTCATTATCGGCGTTCACATCCCACACGGGGACACAGACCGCTGCCGCGCCTGCCGGTGCGGTGAGGCAGCCGTTGGCCGCGAATTCCGCATAGACCTCTGCGGGGCTCACGGTTTTCAGCAAACCGTTTTCATCGAACCATGTGACGCGGATGCCGTTGGTGCTGCTGCCGTTTTTGCCCGCCGCACCGAAGGAACTGGCGTAAATTTTATCGCCGGCGCCGACCGGGAAGGTGACGGAATACACCTTGCCGGAGCTGTGGATCCCCCAGCCGCTGACGGTATAGTACTGCGCATCGTGCTCCAGCACCTGCCACAGGTCGACCCCGGTGCAGACCGCAGCCGGCAGCGGCTGCAGATGGTCGGCGTGAACCGGCCGGACATAGCCTTTGGCCGTGATGATCACATCGCCGGTGATCGCCGGAATGCTCACCTTGCCGTCGGCCCAGACCGCATCGGTGATATCCGCGCCGCCCATGGTGACGGAAACGGTCACCTTCTCGCCGGTGATCTGCGTCACAAAGGGCTTGCCGTGGGTCACACCCTTATAATAGCTCAGAGAGCTTTCCGCGCCGGTCAGGTCATGGGTGACGGCATGAACGGCGTTCTCACCGGCTTTCATTTCCACATCGTTCAGCAGCACATCCAGCACCGCCGCAGTGATGTGATCCATACCGGCGGCATCGGGATGGATGCCATCGGGCAGATCGGCCGTGGTGATGCCGCAATCCCGCAGGTCTGTATAGGCCACACCGTAATGCCTACAGATCTGTGCCAGCACGGCGTTTGCCTGTGCCAGCTTATTCGCCGAATAGTAAGAGGCCGTACAGGCCGGCAGCATGGCAACGATCTCGGCATCGGGATAATAGTGGCGCAGGCGCAGCAGGGTGTGCACATAGCCATCTGCCAGATTATCCCACTTGCGGGTGGTCAGATCCGCAGCTGCGGGGGCGGTTTCGGGATCAAAGCTGCCCACCCTGGAAACATGGGCCAGATCGTTGGTTCCGCCGTAGAACAGGATCACATCCGGTGTGCCGTTGGCACCCAGATTCTGAATGCGGGTCAGGCTGCACATCGCCGCATTTTCGCCGGTGGTGCCGGTGGTCACCGGCGCAGCGCCGCTTACGGTCGCGCCGCGCCAGCTGTCGTTGATACCCAGCTTTGCACCCAGCGCACGGACGGTCTGCATCCACCACATTTCATTCACATCCGTCAGCAGATTATCCTGCGGATAACGGGCAAGATGCTCCAGATTGAAGCCGTCCGCCGTGGGGATATACCCGGCAAAGGTGGAGATGGAATCGCCCAGAACGGAGATGACCTTGCCCTTGTAACCGGCAAGATTGGGATGCGCCGCATCGCAGACGGTGCAGACGCCGTTTACCCAGCTGTGACCCGCTGCATCCGTATAATCATCCGCATAGCTGTCGCCGCAGAGCGTGCAGGTATGGGCGGTATACCCCTGTTCCGTACAGGTGGGGGCGGTGACGGCGGCTTCGTAGCTGTGGGTGTGCGGCTCTTCGATGGTGATGAGCGCCGAAAGGGGCTGGCTCAGGTCGAAGGCCTTTGTTTCATCCCGGTATTTGAAGGTGAAGCCGACCCAGCCGTCGGCGGCCACGGTGGCGGTGGGGATATCCGTCCACTGTTTTTCCGGGAAATAGCCCAGATTGCTGCTGCTGACCTCGCCGCCGGTCTTTGCGCAGGCCCACTGCATGGCGGCGGGATCGCGCAGGGTGATGACGGTGCCGGCCTTCAGGTAATAGTTGATGCGGCTGCTGGCGCGGCAGGGCTGGTTGTTGGAGGCGGCAAATTTGTTGCCCTGAACAAGCTCCTGCAAGCCGACAGGCTCGTTTTCCACAGGCTGATAGCTGCGGATGTGCTCTGCCATGATGCCGGCAATATGCGCATGGCCCGCGGCGTTGAGATGCAGGCCGTCGGGCATATAGGCGGTGCGGGTCGCCTCATCCGAAGGGTCCAGCGAACACTCGTTGTACAGATCGATGACGGAAACGCCGTTTTTCGCACAGACCTCTTTCAGCGCCTGTACATAATCTGCAAGGCTGGCGCCCGCGCCGTTGGCCAGATTATCATAGGTGAAGCCTGTGCCCAGCAGCTTGCTCGTGCCGAAGCCGTAGCGGTGCAGCGGGGTCACGAACACCAGCTTACCGGAGGTGTGCTTCTCCACCAGCGCCGGCACGATCACATTCAGCGCGCCGTAAAAAGTACCGTCCTGCGTATCCGCAGCGGTGCCCAGCGGCGTTTCGTGACCGTAATCGTTGGTGCCCATAAAGACCATGACCAGATCGGCGGCGGGAATGCTCTGGTACCGGTCGATCAGCGGCTGGTTGCTGTGGCCGTAATCCGATGCGGCGCTGATGCAGGAGCCGCCCACGCCCATGCCGGTCACGGAAGCAAGGCCCAGTTCCTGCTCAAGATAACCGTAATATTTTTCCGCTGTGTTGGTGCCGGCAGTGATGCTGTCGCCCACAAACACGGCGCTTCGGCCCGCCCACAGGTTTTCCTGTACCGGGGCGCTCTCGGCTGCGAATGCCGCCGCCGGCAGCATGCCGAACGCCAGCACCAGCACAAGAAACAATGCCAATACTCTTTTCATGATCCATCCCCTTTTCCATAAATACAAGCGGTGCACCGACAAAGCAGCGCACCGGAAAATGTCCTGTTCCTCTGCGGCGCAGAATCCGGGATCCTTTCCCGTTTCCGCATAAAAAAATGCGCTTTTACAGAAAAACGCGAACTTTGCATACATTTGTATAATATCATATAAAGAGGCAAAGTGCAAGGTAAAAAGGACATTTTTCTTATACCCGCTTTGCCGCTCCGGCCTCCGGCAAAATACGGCGGATAACAGTTTTTCCCTGCGAAATAACAAAAAACAACGCAGTTTTCATTTTTCCCTTGCATCCTGTTTCAAAACAGGGTATAGTGAAAACGAACCGGGGCACTGCGATGCAGACCCGTACACAAACAGAAAGCGAGGAAATACACCATGCGGGATTACCGTATTCTGGAAGGTCTGTTTTTTAATAACGAGGATCGCGCTTTGCTGCGCGACCGCATTCAGAACACCCCTGCCGGCGCAGGCTTTGCCGCCGCGCTGGAAAAAACGCTGGCCGAGGAGGACGCAAAGGAATTTCCCCGTCTGCGCTTTGACTGGTACGCCTACAATCCGGATATCGTACACAGCACCTCGGTGGACAATTACCAGAACTTCAACGGCACCGTCGCCCCCGCCACCACCGGTTTTGCACGCCGCATCTACCACCGCATGCTGGCGCTGGAGCTGCTGGATAAGACCGAATACCGCGATGCCATCCGCGAGGATATGCTGCGCCTGCCCAAAGAATACCCTCTGCACCTGTTCGTCATGTGCGATCTGGGGCTGATCCTGTACGGTTTCCTCACCAATTTTCTCACAGTGCTGGATGCCGAGCGCCATCTTTTTACCGAGCAGGAGCAGTTTGAGCTGGATAATTTTGCCCGGGGCATCGCCATGGATATCATCTATGAGCAGGAGGAGTGGCTGCGCTGCGACATCGGACAGGGTCAGCACTGCAACAACCACATGGTGGCCCACTCGCAGGCGGCACTGTTCGCCGGACTTTACTATCACCGGGAGGACTGGGTGAAATACGCACTGGAAAACCCGGAAGGTATCCTTGTGTATCTGGAGGACGGCATGACCGACCCCGGCATCGGCATCGAGGGCAGCTTCTCCTACAACCTGATGAGCCTTGTGCTGCTGATGGAGAGCGCCGAGTGGCTGCGCCGTGCCGGCCATCCGCTGGATCTTTACCACAAAAAGAACTCCCGCGGGTACGACATGAAGGTCTTCTTTGAGGCCGCTGTCAACTGTGTCGCCCCCAACGGCCGCGTGGTGCCCATCGGCGATAACTATGCCAACATCAATTATCTGTACAACATGAGCGTATTTTTCCGCGCCTGCGCCGCCTACGGCGAGGAGCTGCCCTGCCTGAAATGGCTGGCGCAGCGCTCCACTGCCGATACGATCGATCTGTTCCGGCTGATGATGGACACCGACCCCGCCGCCGAAAAACCCGCTGTAAAAAGCGAGTGGTATTCCGAATTCGGCACCGCCATCCTCAAAACGGTGGAAGGCCCCGATTTCTGGGATTCCGATGCCAAAACGCTGGCGGTACGCACCGGCGACGGCTACATCCACGGCAACTGCGACCACATGGCCATGCTGCTTTTCTCCGGTGACAACTATCTGATCCGCGATTTTGAGGGCAAGGATACCCTTTCCCGGCATGTGTTCTCCGGCCACATCACCCGCACGCTGAATCGCAGCCGTCTGGCCCACAGCGCCGTGATGATCGACGGCGGCAACACCGTCCACATGAAGGGCAGGCACCTGACCTGCAGTTGGGAGCGCGGCGAGGGCTGGCAGCGCATCATCATGGAGGATGCCGAACGCCATCTGTACCCCGGCATGTGGATGAAGCGCACGCTGACTCTTTTCCACGACAGACTGCAGGATGTTTACGAGGTGGAATGCCCCGATGAGCGGGATATCGACTACATCGTACATCTTGGCGACCTTGACCACAAGCCCGCCTATGAAAAATCGCCGGAGCTGCTGGCAAAATGGTTCCCCGCGGTATACCCCAGCGAAACGCTGGACTGGATGCGGGATATCCGCGAGCTCGATGCAAACGGCTGCATCTGTGCCGAACACCCCGGCGTAAAGCTGGCCATCCGCGCTGCGGGCGGCGAAAAGGGTCTTTCCTTCACCCTGCCGGAAGCGGACGACCTTGCCCACGCGGGCAGCCATTCCTACCTGCTGCGCGTGCACGGCAAAACCGCCCGCTTTGAAGCGGAATATCTGTTCTGACCGATCCCTGCAATCCAAATCCCCCTTGGAGCTGCCGCCGGCACGCGGCAGCTCTTTTTCTTTTATCGAAAAGAGATCGAAAAAACAAAGACCGCTTGCAAAACCGACACAAAGCCCTTATACTGAAACCATACAGATGCTTTACCCGCAAAGGAGATCTTACCGATGAGCAAGTACACGATCGGCATTGATTACGGCACGCTTTCCGGCAGAGCGGTGGTGGTGGATGTGACCACCGGCGAGGAGCTTGCCGCCGCCGTGATGGAATACCCCCACGGCGTGATGGAGACCGCCCTGCCCGACGGCACCCCGCTGCCGCCCCAATGGGCGCTGCAGCACCCGCAGGATTATCTGGATGTGCTGTATGCCGCTGTGCCGCAGGCGCTGGCAGCCTCCGGCATCAGCCCGCAGGATGTTATCGGCATCGGCGTGGATTTCACCGCCTGTACCGTCCTGCCCGTGCGTGCGGACGGCATGCCCCTTTGTCTGGATGAAAAATACGCCGGCCGGCCCCACGCATGGGTAAAGCTGTGGAAACACCACGGTGCGCAGGCGCAGGCCGACCGCATCACGGCGCTGGGCGCCGAATACCCTGATTTACTGGCGGGCTTCGGCGGCAAGGCCAGCTGCGAGTGGATGTTCCCCAAGCTGATGGAGCTGCTGGAGCAGGACCCCGCTCTTGCCGCAGATGCCGACCGCATCATTGAAGCCGGCGACTGGCTGGTCTGGCAGCTGTGCGGCAGCGAGGTACGCAGTATGTGCCTTGCCGGTTACAAAGCGCTTTGGAGTGCCGAAACCGGCTACCCCGCGCCGGAGATCCTGGGCAAAATGCATCCGCTGCTGCCGCAGCTGGTGGCGGAAAAGATGACCGCCCCCATGCTGCCTATCACCGGTTGTGCCGGCGGCCTGACCGACTCCATGGCCGCCGCGCTGGGGCTTTTGCCCGGCACACCTGTGGCCGCCGCCAACATCGATGCCCACTCGGCCATTCCCGCCTGCGGCGTCAGCCGTCCCCACGATATGGTGATGATCATGGGCACCTCCTCCTGTCACCATGTGATGAGCGCCGGGCAGCATGCCATCCCCGGGCTTTTCGGCATTGTAAAGGACGGTGTCCTTCCCGGATACTATGCTTACGAGGCGGGGCAATCCTGCTGCGGCGATCATTTTGACTGGGCAGTGAAAAATATCGCCCCCGAAAGCTATGCGCAGGAGGCCCGCAGCCGCGGTATCAGCCTGCATCAGCTGATGCAGGAGAAATGCGCCGGTAAGCGCCCGGGCGAAAACGGACTGCTGGCACTGGACTGGTACAACGGCAACCGCAGTATTCTGAACGATTCCCGCCTGACAGGCATGATCCTCGGCCTGACGCTTTCCACCAGGCCGGAGGATATCTACCGCGCACTGGTGGAGGCCACCGCCTACGGCACCCGCACCATCATCGAGGCCATCGAAGCCGGCGGCGTGCCGGTACAGGGGCTTTTCGCCTGCGGCGGTCTTGCCCAGAAATCCCCCATGCTGATGCAGATCTATGCCGATGTCACCGGGCGGGAGATCCGCATTGCCGCCAGCAAACAGGCCAGTGCACTGGGCGCAGCCATTCACGCGGCGGTGGCGGCGGGCAGCGAACGCGGCGGCTACGATTCCGCCGCCGAGGCAGGTGTTCACATGGCACGGCTGCTGGATACCGTCTACCGCCCCATCGCGGAAAACCGGGCAATCTACGACAGGCTGTACGCCGAATACCGCACGCTGCACGATTATTTCGGCCGCGGCGAAAACGATGTGATGAAACGGCTGATGGCGCTGCGGGGATAAAACCGGCCGCTGCTATCTGCAAAGTGTTTCTATCAGTAAAGCATCGCCGTCTGCGGGCCGCCACCCACACCATCCTCACATCCGGCGGTGCAACGGAGGTTTTTTATGCCAAAGCTTTATATGCTCACCGAGCATAGCCCCTTTATGATGGGTTTCGTTTTTATCACCGATTGTAACACCGCTGTCATCATCGACGGCGGACGCGAAGATGACCTGCCCCATTTGATGGAGCTGGTGGGTGACCGGCCCATCCGGGCGTGGATCCTGACCCATCCGCACAAAGATCACATCACCGGCTTCATCCGTGCAATACAGCAGCCCGAAATCGCAGACCGGATCGAAAAGATCTGCTACAACTTCCCGTCGCCGGAATTTGTTCTCACCTGTGAAAAGAATTTCCTTGACAGCCCTTTGGATGTATTTTACGCAGCTCTTCCCGCTGTTTTTGAAAAATGCGTTACCGCTGCGCCCGGACTGACACTGAGCATCGACGGACTTTCGGTGGAGTTTCTTTTCTGCGGCTGCGAAAAATACCGCTTTCCCAAGCCGAATCTCGCCGTCAACGAAGGTTCACTTGTGTGCCGGGTGACGGCGGAACAGATGCGCAGCATTCTGTTTCTGGGAGATCTGGGTCCCTGCGGCGGCCGGGATCTTCTGAAAGAATGCGGCGACAAGCTGCCCAGCGACATCGTCCAGATGGCCCACCACGGACATTCCGGTGTCACGCTGGAGGTCTACCAGAAAATCGCCCCCGCCGCCTGCCTGTGGTGCGCTCCCGAATGGCTGTGGGAGGAGCCGGATGTGGAGATCGAACCGGAGCTTTTCGGTACCCGTCACACCCGGAAATGGATGGACGAACTGGGAGTCCGGGAGCACTATGCGACCAAGGACGGCACACAGGAGATCCCGCTGAAGCTGCAGTGATCCCTCGCAGTGCAAACAGACTTTTCTCCGCACTGCCGTCCGCAACGCCGCACAGCAGGTCTCAAGGCTCAACAGCAAATCACTTGATATACCGTCCCGAACAAAACAAGGAGGATCAAGGAGGAAGAACCATGAGCAACAACCGCCCCAATATCCTGTACCTGATGTGCGACCAGTTCCGCTACGACTGCATCCGCGCACTGGGCAACACCGGTATCCACACGCCCAATCTGGACAGGCTTGTGCGCCGCGGCGTGGTGTTTGAACGGGCATACTCCACCTGTCCCGTATGCATCCCCGCCCGCTGGACACTGCGCACCGGCCGCGAGACCTGGAACACCGGCTGCTATGCCAACGAGCCGCCCGTACCTATGGACGGCATGCCGGAGGATATGAACGAGCGCTGCGGTGCGTATCTGGCGCAGACACTGAAGGCTGCCGGATACCGCACCTTCGGCTACGGCAAATTCCATGCGCATCCCTATTTCAAGCCGGAGCTGGGCTATGACGACCACCGCGTGTGCGAGGAGCTGTGGGAGACCCCTGAGCGCCGCGCACAGGATTCCTACGCAAGCTGGCTGAAGGCCGAGCACCCGGAATACTCTCATCTGGAGCAGCCCCACGGCGACCGCACCAATATGTACTATGTGCCCCAGACCAGCGCTCTGCCCGCCGACTGTGTGGTGGAGGGCTATCTGGCCGACCGCACGGCAGAAACGCTGGCCGGTCTGCCGCAGGGTGAGCCCTGGTTCGGCTTTGTCTCCTTCCTCGGGCCGCACCCGCCCTGTGCGCCGCCGGTGCCCTTCAACCGGCTGTACGATCCGGATAAAATGCCAAACCCGGTGCGGGGTGACCCTGCGGTGGATCACATGGATGAACAGATCCCCTGGATGAACCGCATCATCTGGGCGGACGAGCTGAACGATTTTGCCGCGCGGAACTTCCGCAGCCGTTACTATGGCGAGATCACCTACATCGACGGCTGCATCGGCCGCATTCTGGATGCGGTGGAGGCCCTCCCCGATGCGGACAACACCCTGATCTGCTTTTTCGCCGATCACGGCGAACATCTGGGCGATCACCACGCATGGCAGAAGGAAAGCTGGTTCGAGGCCGCCTGCCATATCCCCTTCCTGATGAGCTGGCCCGCCCGTCTTGCCCCCGGCACAAGCGATGCCCTTGTATGCCTGACCGATCTGTTCGGCGTGGCCACCGCCGCCGCCGGCATTCCCGAGCTGCGGGACGGCACGGATGTGCTGGGTGCCCTTGCCGGCACCGCTGCCCCGCGGGAATGTCTGACTGCCGTATATGGCCGCCCCGGCACCCCGCTTTTCAAAATCATGCTGCGTACCGGCGACTGGAAATACATCTATATGGCCAACGGCCGGCGGGAACAGCTGTTCTGCACCGGCAAAGACCCGCAGGAGCTGCATCTGTGCAACGCAGAACAGCCGGAGCTGCTGGCGCAGCTGCGGGCACAGGCGACGGCCTTCTGTGACCGGCCCGGCCTGTACGCTGCGCTGGAGGACGGCGCACTGCGCGGCTTTGACTACACCGAGCGCCCCCGTCCCCGCATCCACCAGTTTGATTCCTCCTCCGGCATACGGAGATTCGGCCTTGTACCGGGCTATGAGGAATGAGTACCGCGCATCAATATTTCCCCGAAAGGATCGCTTTTATGAATGATTACAGCAAGCTCTCCGCTTTCTGTGCGGAGGAAACCCCCTTTGATTTTGACGATCTGCAGCATCTGAACATCCCCCTGCCGGAGGAACTGGCCGCCCTGCGCGGCGCGGGCCGCTTTGCCGCTTTGCGTAGCGCCATCGCCGCAAGGCTTGCCGCCGGCTGGGTAGAGGACGGTATGCGCCGCCGCCTTGTGCTGGAGCTGCGCATTCTGGACCGGCTGGAAGCGGATTATACCGTCACCCGCCCGCAGCTGCTGGAGGAACTGGATGCGATGCTGACGGATTTTGATCCCGCCGAGCTGGAGCGCTTTGAAGCCGACGGTCTGCTGGACTGGCAGTTTATCGAGGGCGAACAGCGTTTTTATAACCGTGCCGTGCCCAGTTTGTTCATCATCTATCCGCAGCTGAATCACCGCCGCAGAAGCTGGCCCGAGCGTGAGGCCGCTGCCGCCGCCGATGCCGAAAAGACCCGTATGGAGAACATCATGAAGCGGGACGGCTATATGGCGCTGCGCTACCGCATCCGGTACGAGGCATATATCCGGCCCGAAGCCGCCCGCTATGGCAGCACACTGCGGCTGCACATTCCGCTGCCCATCGAGGGCAGCCAGATGGAGGATGTGAAGCTGCTTGCCACCTCGCACCCTGCCGCAGACATCGCCCCCGCCGATCACCCCATGCGTACCGTGCTGCTGGAAAAGCAGCTGTGTGAAGGCGATGTATTCTTTGCGGAATATGAGGTGACCAACCGCAGCCCGTATCTGGATCTGCACGCCATGGCTGCGCTGCCCGCGGACAGCCGACCCGCGCCGGCAGCGCCCTGCCGGCTGAGCGAAGCCGACCGCGCCCGGTATCTGGCTGAGCAGGCGCCGCACATCGGCTTTACGCCCTACCTGCGGGGGCTGGCACAGCGCATTGTAAAGGATGAGACCGATCCGCTGCGCCGTGCCTGCGCCATCTATGACTGGATCACCGCCGGAGGCATCCGCTACAGCTTTGTGCGCAGCTATTTTGCCACGCCCAACCTGCCGGAGAGCACCGCCCGCAACCAGCGGGGCGACTGCGGCATGCAGGCACTGCTTTTCATCACGCTGTGCCGCATCTGCGGCATTCCCGCCCGCTGGCAATCCGGCCGCACCACCAATCCGGAGGCTCTGACCACCGGCTGCCACGACTGGGCACAGCTGTGGGTGGAGGGCTATGGCTGGCGCTGGGTGGATTGCTCCGCCGGCGGCGGTGCATACCGTGCCGGCAACGAGGAGCGCCGCCGCTTCTTCTTCGGCAATATGCACCCTGCGCGGCTGGTGATGGCCAGCGAATTCCAGCACCAGCCCCACACGCCCATGCGGTATATGCGCTTTGACCCCTACGACAACCAGCAGGGCGAAGCCGAATACACCGACCGCGGACTGCCCAACGGTGCACTGGAAAGCACCACCCGCATCCTTGCGGTGGAGCAGGTGAAATAAGCGGCATCCCCGCCGCGCTGTACCGGATATCTCCTCTTTTGCAGGCAGAATGTTTCCTCTTTGCGCAGCACTTCTCTTTACAGACCGCACTGTTTCCCGCAAGCAAAAATTTTTGCACGCAAAAGCTCCCGGAACACGCTGAAAAAGTGGACTCTTCCCCAGCGAACAGACAAATAAAAAAGCACCCAGACGCAGAATGACGTAGAATTACGCGGCCTTGCTTCGGATTTCGTTCGGAGTGAGGCCGTGTTTCAATGTAATGCGCTCAAAATTGTAGAAATAGATGTACTCGTCAATCAGTTGTTCCAACTCCTGTCTGGAAGAAAACTTTGTCCGGTAAAGACACTCCGTTTTCAATGTTCCGAAAAAATTTTCCATTGCAGCGTTGTCATAAGGGCAACCGGGACTGGACATTGACGGAGAAAAGTGGTATTCTTGAGA
>JAFUNR010000042.1 GCA_017472965.1 Oscillospiraceae bacterium
CTGTTATCACCGTTCCCGCGTATTTCAAGGATGCGCAGCGCCAGGCAACCAAGGACGCGGGCAAGATCGCGGGACTTGACGTCAAGCGCATCATCAACGAGCCCACCGCAGCCGCTCTGGCCTATGGTCTGGATAAGGAGACCGCTCAGAAGATTCTGGTGTACGATCTGGGCGGCGGCACCTTCGACGTGTCCATTCTGGATATCGGCGACGGCGTTATTGAGGTTCTGGCTACCGCCGGTGATACCCATCTGGGCGGCGACGACTTCGACCAGCGCATCATCGACTGGCTGGCCGACTGCTTCGCCCGCGAGAACGGCATCGATCTGCGCAAGGATAAGATGGCTCTGCAGCGTCTGAAGGAAGCCGCCGAGAAGGCCAAGATCGAGCTGTCCGGCGTGACCTCCACCGCCATCAACCTGCCCTTCATCACCGCCGATGCCACCGGCCCCAAGCATCTGGATACCACTCTGACCCGCGCCAAGTTCAATGAGCTGACCGCCGATCTGGTGGAGCGCACCATGGGCCCCACCCGTCAGGCTCTGTCCGATGCCGGCCTGTCCCCCAGCGATCTGCACAAGGTGCTGATGGTGGGCGGCTCCACCCGTATCCCCGCCGTGCAGGAGGCCGTCAAGAAGGATCTGGGCTGCGAGCCCTTCAAGGGCATCAACCCCGATGAGTGCGTTGCCATCGGCGCTGCCATTCAGGGCGGCGTTCTGGGCGGCGACGTCAAGGGCCTGCTGCTGATGGATGTCACCCCGCTGAGCCTGGGCATCGAGACCTACGGCGGCGTTTGCACCAAGATCATCGAGCGCAATACCTCCATCCCCACCAAGAAGAGCCAGATCTTCTCCACCGCTGCCGACAATCAGCCCAGCGTTGAGGTCAACGTGCTGCA
This sequence comes from Oscillospiraceae bacterium, assembly GCA_017472965.1. Taxonomy (GTDB): domain Bacteria; phylum Bacillota; class Clostridia; order Oscillospirales; family Ruminococcaceae; genus UBA1762. The sequence goes on from JAFUNR010000042.1 coordinate 899, forward strand.
GGGTGAGCGCGAGATGGCCCGCGACAACAAGAGCCTGGGAACCTTCCATCTGGACGGCATCCCCGCCGCTCCCCGCGGCGTGCCTCAGATCGAGGTCACCTTCGATATCGATGCCAATGGTATCGTGAACGTATCCGCCAAGGATCTGGGCACCGGCAAGGATGCCCACATCACCATCACCTCCTCCACCAACATGAGCAAGGAGGATGTGGAGCGCGCTGTGAAGGAAGCCGAGCAGTACGCCGAGCAGGATAAGCAGAAGAAGGAAGAAATCGAGACCCGCAACACCGCCGACCAGATGGTGTACACCACCGAAAAGACCCTGGCTGATCTGGGCGACAAGCTGGATGCCGGCGAAAAGGCCGATCTAGAGAGCAAGAAGGAGGCCCTGAAGGAGGCCCTGAAGGGCACCGACACCGCCGCCATCAAGGCCAAGAGCGAGGAACTGCAGAAGGCCATGTACGCCGTGAGCGAGAAGGTCTATGCCGCTGCACAGCAGGCCGCTGCCGCACAGGGCGGCGATGCCGGCGCCAACGGTGCTCCCAACGGCGGCGACGGCTACGTGGATGCCGACTTCAAGGAAGTCTGATCCCCTTCCCCTTTTATGAACACACACCGTGGGGCAGCCCGCAAGGGTTGCCCCGCCGGGCGTTTTTTCCAGACTGCGCCGCCGGCGCACCGATAAAGGAAAGTAGGACCTATGGCAGACAAACGCGATTATTACGAGGTATTGGGCCTTTCCAAAAGCGCCTCTGAGGAGGAGATCAAAAAGGCCTACCGCAAGCAGGCAAAGAAGTACCATCCCGACCTGCACCCCGGCGACAAAGAGTGCGAAGAGGCAATGAAGGAGGTCAACGAGGCCTACGAGATCCTGAGCGATCCCGAGAAAAAGGCCCGTTACGACCAGTACGGCTTCGCGGGTGTCGATCCCAGCTACGGCGCGGGCGCGGGCGGCTTCGGCGGCGCGGGCTTCGGCGATTTCGATCTGGGCGATATCTTCGGCAGCTTCTTCGGCGGCGGCTTCGGCGGCCAGCAGCAGCGCCGCAACCCCAACGCCCCCCGTCAGGGCGAAAACCTGCACGTCAATTTGACCATCAGCTTTATGGAGGCAGTGCACGGCTGCACCAAGACCGTGTCGGTGAACCGGCGCGAGACCTGCCCCGAATGCAGCGGCAGCGGCGCGGCCAAGGGCACCAGCCCGGAGACCTGCCCCGACTGTAACGGCAGCGGCAGTGTCACCACCCAGCAGCGCACCCCCTTCGGCATCATGCAGAGCCGCCAGCCCTGTACCCGCTGCGGCGGCAAGGGCCGCATCATCAAGGAGCCCTGCAAGCACTGTAACGGCAGCGGCCGTGTGAGCGCCGTCAAAAAGTACGAGGTGAACATCCCCGCCGGCATTGACGATGACCAGAGCATCGCGCTGCGCGGTCTGGGCGATGCGGGCGCCAACGGCGGCCCCGCCGGCGATCTGATCGTCAACATCAGCGTGCGCCGCGACGAGGTTTTCGAGCGCGACCGCTTTGATGTGTATGTCACCGTGCCCATCACCTATGCACAGGCCGTCATGGGCGCCGATGTGGTGGTGCCCACCGTGGACGGCAAGGTGCAGTACACGGTGCCCGAGGGCACCCAGCCCGGCACCACCTTCCGCCTGCGCGGCAAGGGCATCCAGTACCTGAACGGCCGCGGCCGCGGCGATCAGTACGTCAAGGTGGATGTGGAGATCCCCCGCAAGCTGAACAAGGAGCAGCGCAAAGCGCTGGAGGCCTTTGAGCAGACCATGAAGGAGGACAACTACGAGCAGCGCAAGGGCTTCGCCCGCCGTCTGCGCGAGATGTTCGGGGATAAGTAAAGCACAGCAGTAAAAAAAGAGACTTTCCACAATAAGGGTGATGTAAAGGAAGGAGTTGTCCTTCACTTTACACCAAAGAAATACTCAAATAGCAAGCCCTCCACGGCTTGCTATTTTTTTTACTGCTGTGATAGAATGAAAACATAAACTTGAATAGGTCGAACAGATAAATAAAAATATGACGGAGGCATTTATGAAAATAAATGATATTGAAACTTCAAGACTTTTATTAAGAGGTTTCACAAAAGAGGATGCTTTGTGGGCATATAGTATCTGGAATAATCCAGAGATGGGACAATATTTACCTGACGAAGCAAAAGAAGAGATAGATGATGAATATTTGAAAATGCTAGAAGGATTGGGCGAGGATGACGAATGTTGTTATTTGATTCCTGTTTTCAAGGATTCATTAGAACGAGTAGGAACATGTAGTTTCATGATAAGTGAAGATAAAAAAGTATATGATATTGCTTATTGTGTACATAAAAATTTTTGGTGTCAGGGTTACGCAACCGAAATCGCACAAGGATTGATAGATTATGCTCGTGGTCAAGGTGCAGAGAAAGTGACTATTTTTGTGGGGCAGGAAAATGCTGCTTCTAACCGTGTTGCTCAGAAATGTGGTGGAAAAATTGTCAGCGAAAACACATACAAAAAAAGAGGAACAGATATTATCATGAAAGATTACAAATATGAAATTATAATGTAAGTATCTTTTATTAGAATGATAAATTTCAATTTGTCGAGCAGCCGCAGATCCACAGGAGGGCGCAATTATACGCACCGTTCCAGTGCATTGCGTTTGGGGATCGCATAAGCAAACGAGCATCCGTAATTTTCGACGGATGCTCGTTTATTCGTTGCTTTTTGTAAGGCCATACATATAAGTAAAAGTCTTGTCTTTCCGGCGAAACTGTGGTAGATTATAGGGTAGAGCATTTTATTTTTTCACAGGCACAAAGGAGCATATCTCACCATGAAGCTGCAGGATTTCCGCCGCCGGCTGGCAGGGCTGAAGGATCTGGATGACAACACCCGCACCCAGTGGACCTATATCGCCGAGGCGGCCTTTGAATATTTTATCACGCTGACCGTCGGCGGCACGTTCCTGACACTGCTCATCAAGCAGATGGGCGTCTCCGATGCGCTGACCGGCATCATCTCCTCCATGACCACACTGGCGCTGGCCATGCAGCTGTTTTCCGCCAGCTTTATCCGCCGCCGGCGCTCCATCCGCAGCTCGGTGCTGTTTATGCAGACGGCGCAGCAGCTGCTTTACTGTATCCTGTTCATGCTTCCCTTCCTGCCGCTGCCCGCGGCGGTCAAGCCCATCCTTTTCACGGTGCTTCTGCTGCTGGCATCCACCCTTTCCAACATCATCACGCCGGTCAAATTCAACTGGCTGAACAGCTTTGTTCCAGAGGATAAGCGCGGCGTTTTCACCGCCCACAAGGAGATGGTCTCGCTTTTCACCGGCCTGATCTACAACTTCGTCATGAGCCGCGTGGTGGACCATTTCGCCGAAAACGGCCATCCGGATATCGGCCTGAAGCTGTGTGCGCTGGTGATCTTCATCTTTATGGTGTTCCATGTGGTGTCGCTGCTCATCGCGCGGGATGCCCCCAAAGTCATGGAGGATATCCGCCAGAGCCCGCCGCTGCTGCCCGCCATCCGGGAGAATTTTTCCAACCCCACCTTCTTCAAGGTGCTGGTGTTTGCGCTGGGCTGGAATATCTTCTGCTGTCTGTTCAGCTCCTACCAGACCGTTTTCCTGCTGCAGGATGTGGGCGCTTCCACCACCTATATCGCCGTCACCGGCATCGTGGGCAGCCTGATCCGCATCGTGGTCAGCCCCGCCATGGGCCGGTATTCGGATAAGCATGGCTTTGCCCGGGCCTGCCGTCTGGGACTGACCTTTGCGGCCGTTGCCTACGGCATGCTGGCGTTTCAGGGCCCCGCCAACGGCAAAGTGCTGTATATGCTGTACCAGATCATCATGGCCTTCGGCATGGCCACGGTATCCGGCGGTATGCTGAACATTCTGTTTGAGTATGTGGAGGCCCGCGACCGGGTGGGCGCCATGAGCATCTACTGCTCGCTGGCCGGTTTCGGCGGCTTTTGCGGCACACTGGCGGGCGGCGCCATTCTGGATGCCATCCAGAAGGCGGGCAACCGGTTCCTCGGGATGAGCGTCTACGCCCAGCAGGTGCTGGCGGCCATCGGCTGCATCGGCCTGATCGCCACCATTCTGTACGGCAAATATGTGCTGGAAAAAGCACCGCGTATCGGCAGACCTGTGCACAAGGACTGATGCATCTGTCCGGCAGGGACCGGCGCATCCGTTTTGCTTTGGTATCAAACTCACGGAAAAGGAGAAAAGGATATGAGCAACTTCAATGCCGCGCTGACAAAGCAGCGCATGACCGAACACATCTCCGCCCGGCTGGATGCCGGTGCACTGGCCGGCGTATGCGCCGGTGTCTGGGTGAACGGCGAGCAGGTGGTGGATGTCTGCCTGGGACAGCGTGACCCCGCCGCAGGCGCCCCCATGATCCCCGATGCCCTGTTCCGTCTGGCCAGCATGACCAAGCCGGTCGCCGGTACCGCCGCCATGCAGATGGTGGAGGCCGGCAAGCTGGAGCTGGATGCTCCCATCAGCCGCTGGCTGCCCCGCTTCGAAAAGATGGAGGTGGCCGTCGCCACGCCGGAGGGCGAGATCCTTGCCACCCGTCCCGCCGAGCGCCCCATCACCCTGCGTATGCTGCTGACCCATTCCAGCGGTCTGGGCAGCGGCGCTGCCGGCAATGTGCAGTTTGCCGCCATTCCCAGAGAAAAGCGCACCTGTCTTGCGGATGCAGTGGATGCCTACAGCGAAATGGCGCTGGATTTCCAGCCCTTCACCACCCAGATGTACAGCGGCATGTGCGGTCTGGATGTGGCCTGCCGTCTGGTGGAGGTCGTAAGCGGCATCCCCTACGGTGAATACGCAAAGAAGAATATCTTTGACCCGCTGGAGATGTCCGATACCACCTATGCCCCCACGCCGGAGCAGCTTGCCCGTGCCGTGGCTATGGTGGATGCCCGCGGCGGTAAGCTGATCCCGGTGGATCTCTCGCCGCGTGCCGGCTTCACCGGCTTTGTCAAGGGCTACACCGGCGGCGGCGCAGGGCTGTTCTCCACACTGGAGGATTACAGCCATCTGGCGCTGATGTTCCTGAACGGCGGCGAGTACAAGGGCCGCCGCATCCTGAAGGCCGAAACGGTAGCCGAAATGGCCACTCCGCAGCTGCCGGAGCATTTTGCCGGTATGTGGCGGCGGCAGAACTGGGGTCTTTCCATGCGCACTCTGCAAGAAAAGGCTTCTCCCGTCTGGGTGGGCGATCCCGCCGCAAAGGGTCAGACCGTGGGTATGTACGGCGATTGCTTCTACAAGCCGGATGCCGCACTGATCGATGCCGGTCAGCCGCTGACTGTGGGCAGCTTCGGCTGGAGCGGCGCCTACGGCACGCATTTCTGGGTCGATCCCGCCAAAAAGACTGTCGCTGTGTATATGTCCAATCTGGCAGACGGCGGCGGCGCGGGCGCACCCACCGCATTTGAATTTGAGCGGGATGTGATGGCAGGCTGGGGCGAATGAGTCCTGCCCTGCGCACCTGCACAAAGATACATACAGGAAAAGGAAAGGAAAACTGTCATGTCCAAGAATTACACCTATGATACGCAGCGCGCATTCGATTTTCTGAACAGCATCGGCTTCGTCCGCATGGCCGGCACCGCCGAGGAGCTGAAGGCCGCCGAGATGATCCGCGACGATATGCTTGCCGCCGGTATCGATGCCCGCATTGAGGATTTCACCGTTCAGGATGTGGATGTCAACACCGCCACGCTGGAAGTGCTGGAGCCCTACACCGCCAGCTACACCGTCACCGCCTACAAGGGCAGCGGCTGCGCCGATGCGCTGGAAGCCGATTTCGTTTACATCGAGGATGCCTTCGAGGCCAATCTGGTGGATGTGAAGGGCAAGATCGTGCTGGTCAATGGCTTCCTGCGGCTGCCTCTGTATAAGAAGATCATCGAAGCCGGCGCCATCGGCTTTATCACCATGAGCGGCGATATGTTGGATAAGATGGAGGAAAGCGACCTGTTCACCCGCACCCTGCGCGCCCCGCTGCGCACGCTGGGTCTGATCCCCGGCGCCAATCTGCGTGTATGTGATGCATTTGATATGGTGCTGCGCGGGGCTTCCCGTGTGCGCCTGTCCGTCAATACCAAGCTTGCCGACCGCACCAGCCGCAATGTGGTGGCTGTGATCCCGGGTACTGCCTCCGATGAGGAGATCTGCTTCACCGCCCACTATGACAGCGTGGAATTCTCCACCGGCGTATACGACAACGGCGCAGGCAGTGTCATCCTGATGGAGCTGGCCCGCTGGTTCGCCGCTAACCCCGCCCGCCGCACCCTGAAGTTCATCTGGACCGGCAGTGAGGAGATCGGTCTGGAGGGCAGCAAGGCCTATGTGCGCGATCACGCCGACGAGCTGGATAAGTGCCGCTTTATGATCAATGTGGATGTGGGCGGCAGCGTGCTGGGCAAGGAGCTGTGCTCCTGCACCGCCGATGAGACCGTCACCACCTTCACCGACACCTTTATGAAGATCAACGGCTACGCCATGAAGGTGGATCGCGACATCTACTCCAGCGACAATATGCCCTTTGCCGATCTGGACGTCCCTGCCGCCAGCTTCTTCCGTGTGGGCGCCCCCGGCGCAGGTCATATCCATGACCGCAACGACATCATCAGCCTGCTGAGTGCCAAGGGTCTGGAAAAGACCATTCTGTATGTGATGGACTATGCCGACACGCTGGCCAACGCCGTGGTGTTCCCCTTTGAGCGCAAGGTGCCCGCCGATATGCACGAGAAGATCGACAACTACTTCTACAAGAAGGAACAGGAAGAGGCCAAAAAGAAGGCCGAAGCAAAATGAGCCTGCCCGTAACCGACAGCCCCGCCCTGCGCGGGGCTTTGTCTGCCTGTCCGCTGTTTGCCGGTATGGATGGAGCGGAGCTTGCCGGCGCACTGCGCTTTTTTGAGGCGCGGCTGGTGGAGCACCGCCGCGGGGAATTTCTCAACCGTATCGGCGATCCGCTTTCCGAATTCGGTCTGGTGGTGGAGGGCAGCATTCAGGTGTATATGGATGACTACGACGGTCACCATATGATCATGGCCAATGTGGCTGCAGGGGAAAGCTTTGCGGAATCGCTGTGTTATCTGGGCAGAGCCGTGCCCATCTATATCTGCGCGGTGACCGATGCCGTTGTGCTGCATCTGAGCTGCCGCAAGCTGAAGGGCTGCGCCGCCGGACGCAGCGCCTGCGACGGCAGCTGTCTGGACGGCGCACCGGCAGAGCCGCGCCCCTGTGCCGGCTACACCCACCGCTTTATCACCATGCTGGCTGGACGCACCCTTTCCATGAACGACCGCATCCAGATCCTTTCCCGCCCCACCCTGCGCGGGCGGCTGGTGACCTTTTTCTCCCAGTATGCGCGTCGCTTCGGGCGCAGCTTTTCCATTCCCTTTGACCGCAGCGATATGGCGGCCTATCTGGGCACCGACCGCAGCGCGCTCTCCCGCGAGCTGGGGCGTATGCAGGCAGAGGGTCTGCTGCGTTTCCGCAAAAACAGCTTCGAGATTTTGCAGGGGATGGAGCATGCGGAGTGAATCCGCGAAAAACTGTGGAAATCAAAATAACCGAAAAAAACTGCTGCAGTTCCGCAAATCGCGGAGCCGCAGCAGTTTTTTCCATTACAGCAGGATGAACCCGATGGTGTTGATGGCAAAATTGGCGAACATATGCACCAGCCACGAGGTGCAGATACCGCCGGTTTTTTCGTTGAGCAGGTTAAAGATGATGCCGCCGGCGGCAAGGCCGGCCAGCACCAGACAGAACAGCAGCGGCGAAAACCACCCTGCCATCATGGCCACATGGTAAGCCGAAAAGGTCAGCGCCGAAAATCCGTGGGCAAAGCCCCGTCCTGCCAGTGCCTTCAGATTAGCGAACAGGAAACCCCGGAAGAAAAACTCCTCCAGCAGAGAGTTGATGAAGGAGATGTACAGCGAGACAAAGAGGAAATTCTCCCGCGTGACGCCGGCATTGGCGGAAAGGCTTTCCGCAATGCCGGAAAAATCAAACAGTCCGCGTACCGCAAAATACCCGCCCAGAATGACGGCATACAGCCCCGCGCCCAGCCCCAGCGCGACCAGCGCCTGTTTTTTGCCCGTGCGGAACAGCTCGGCAAAGCGCAGCTGCGGCAGCCGGCGGGAAAGGAGGAACGGCACCCCGAGAAACAGCACCAGCTTTACAGCGGATTTCAGCCAGTAGGGCGGGCGCAGCACGCCGTCCACCAGCGTCATGGCGGCGCAGCACAGCACCGCCGCCGCCAGCAGCCACAGCAGAGTCTTTTTCTTTGGCGCGGTCATTTATGCATCCTCCAGCACCAGCACCTGATACGGACGGATGCTCACACGGCCGGTCAGCACCGCACCGGTGAGGTGATCCTTCATGGGGCGCTGCAGCGTATAAATACCGCCTTTGCCGGCATGCTCCAGCAGGATCAGGCCGCTGCGGCCGCTGCCGGCGCGGGGGATGACCGCATAGGTGTCGCCGCCGCCGTATTCGATACCGGCGGCCTTACAGGCGGCGGGCAGCACCGTTTCCCGCATATCCTTCGCGGTGGGAATAAAGCCCAGCACGATCACCCAGCCCCTGCCCACGCGGCGGCGCAGCAGCACGCTGTGGCCGGGCAGCGCGGAATGGGGTGCGGCGACTACCTCGGCCAGCGAATCGCCCTGCCTGCGGTACAGCTCATAATACAGGCTGCCCTCCAGCATTCTGCCTTCATCAGTCAGGCAGGTATACTCGTTTTTGTAATCGGCGGTTGTGTGTGCCAGATACACATCGGCAAATTCCTCCAGCATACCGAGAGGGCGGTCCTTGAATTTGACGCCGTCCGCACCGCGGATATCCGTCATGGGGCCGACCACCCATGTGCCGCCGGCTTCCACCCATGCCTTCAGCCGTTCATCCAGCCCCGCCTCGCCCAGATACGGTACAAAGGGGGTGAAGATCAGCTTGTATTTTTCGATATCCATCTCGGTTTCCAGAATGTCGGGGCGCAGACCCGCATCCGTGATGGGGCGGTAGAAGCCGTCAAGGAAACAGCGGTTGTAATCAAAACCGGTGACCATCTTCTGGGCGCGGAACAGATTCCAGCTGGTGGAGGGGAAGTGGACGGCGCAATCCGCCTTGACCTTGGTGGCGCGCAGGAAATCCCCCGCCTTTTCAAAATCGGCAGCGGTACGCTGCACCTCGCCGTAGATGAACATGGGCCGGCCGGAGGTATCCAGCACCGAGCCGTGCATCAGCTCATGCCCTGCCCAGTGGGTGCGCCACAGCCAGTACATATTGGCCTCGCCGCCCAGCGCCAGCGGCAGCCAGCTGTTGGCATAGCAGAAGCCATCCTTCTTGGTGGTGTGGGCGATAAAGGTGGCGCCGCTCCAGCAGGTGGCGGTCTCGGTGTTCCAGAAGGGCCGGTCCTTGATATTGCGCAGGAAATCGAACCACAGGCCGCATTCCCACAGGCTGTCGGTATCGTGGTAGTGGTTGAACTGCACGATATCCAGTCTGCGGTTGAGGTGCACATAATTCATGCCGTTGAAGGGCATGGTGTCGGTGCCCACGGGCACCCTGACATATTTGTGCAGGATATCCGCCTGCATGGTCACAAATTCGATGTGGGATTCCTGCTGAAAGGTATCCCACGCCAGCTTGTGGTGGGGGTTGACCCACGCATCCCGCGGGGTGGGGATCTGCTCGAAAGCCGTGTACTCCTGACTGAACACCGTCAGGTTCCACGCGGCGTTGAGCGCGGCGATCTCGCCGAAACGCTCCTTCAGCGAAGCATTGAATTTCTTTGCACACTCCGGACAGAAGCAGCCGCTGCCGCCGGCGTAGATCTCGTTATCGATCTGCCAGCCGATGACATTTTCATCGTCGGCAAATTCCTTTGCCATGGCCTCCACAATGCGGGCGCTGGCCGCGCGGTAGTGGGGGTTGTTGGAGCAGCAGTGTCTTCTGCCGCCGTGCTGGCTGCGGCGGCCGTTTTCGTTTTCGGCCATCACATCCGGATGCTGCTGCGAAAGCCAGATGGGCGGAGTGGCGGTGGGGGTGCCCAGTACGGTGGCAACGCCGTGGGCAGCAAGGGTATCCACCACGCGGTGCAGCCACTCAAAGTGGTATTCGCCCTCCGCGGGCTCCATACGGCTCCATGCGAACTCTGCCACACGGGCCACCGTGATGCCGGCATCCGCCATTTTGGCGGCATCGCGCTCCATTTCCTCCTCGGGCCAATCCTCGGGATAATAGGCACACCCCAGATACGGGGGCATATATTTGGTATCAGCCATGGTGTTTTCTCCTTTTCCCAGGTAAAACGGCAGAGCGCCGCATTTGTTCAGTAAAAGATATTTTCATACAGATACGCCCGCCCGCGCTGCTCACCGGTGCGGCGCACCGCGCCTGCGGTCAGCAGCACCCGGAGCGCTGCGGATGCCCGCCGGCCGCGCAGGCAAAGCGCTTTGGAAAATTCGGCGGCGGTAAAAACAGCGGGCAGCTCTGCCGGCAGCAGGGCGGCATAATCGCGGGGACAGCCCAGCCGGATGCACCCCAGCCAGCCGACCGGGATGCGCTCGCAGCGGGTGGCGCGGGTCTTGCGCTGCCCGCCAAAGCCGTTGCGCAGCTTGTATTCATCGATGGCCAGCAGCGGCAGTTCGAACTGCAGACCCGGCTGCTCCAGCAGATCGCGCAGCCAGAAAAGCTCGGCCAGCACATCGGAGGGACGGTCGGGCCGGGGGCTTTTGCGCGGGGCGGTGATCTCGCCGGTCTCCGGCTCCACCCAGACGATGCGCTTTTGCGCCGCCAGCGGATGCACCACCTTCACCGGGCCCAGCTGCAGCAGGGCGGGCAGCTTTTTTGCCAGCGGATAGAAACTGCCGGTCTGGATCTCAATGACACCGTCCGCCCGCAGAATGTCCGCCACGAAGCCGGCGGCGGGTATTTCGTGAAACCGGTCATCCGGCTCATAGCAATATTTCAGTGCAGCGTGCAGCGTGCGCTCGCCCAGCGTGCCGATGCCGCCGGCGGCAGGTGCGCGGCTGCCCGGCACCGGGGTGCGGCGAACGGCCGTTGCATCATCGGCGGCAGAAGTTTTATCGGGCACAGTACCGGCTGCAGTATCCTGCGCGGCGCAGGGCACGCCCTCCCGCACACGGGCCAGCGCCCACTGCAGCAGCTCGTTTTTCTCGCGCAGCTCTTCCGGCTGCGGTGCTTCGGTCTCTTTTTTTTGCATCCGCACTCACACCAGCGCGAAGCCGTCCTCCGTCTCCCGCACGGGGATCAGACAGGGGCGCTCCATGGGGGAATGGTTGGGCCGGTGCAGCGAAAGCAGCAGATCGCCCGCAAGATCGCGGAACAGCATACCGTGACCGCCATCCTTGGCAAACAGCGGCTGTTCGGCATGCACCCACGGGCCGGTGATCTCGCCGCTTTCGCTGGTGGCTACAGCTTCGGCGTAGCAGCCCGGGGCGGAAAAGCTGGACCACAGCATATGCAGCTTGCCGTTTTCGGCGCGCCACAGGAAGGGGCCGTCGGTGACATAGCCCTCGGTGGTCTCGCTGTGCGAGGTGACCCATGCGGGATCCTTTGCGGCAAACAGGGTGATGGGTTCGCCGACGGCGGCACTCAGGTCATCCGTCAGGCGCAGCGCACAGACGGTGCCGTTGGTGATCTGTACCCACTCATGGCAGAAAACGATCCACGGATCGCCGTTTTTATCCACATACAGAGTACCGTCCAGACACATCCATTCCCGCGGGGTGACGGGGCCGTCACTGATGGGCAGGAAGGGGCCCATCGGGCTTTCGGCACGCAGGATCTGGGTGCCGCGGTTGGCGTTTTCGGCGCAGAAGCTGACGAACATATAGAATGCGCCCTTCCATTTGTGCACCTCCGGCGCCCAGAAATCCCGGTCGGACCAGAAGTTTTCGGGGCGGGTGAAGCATTCATGCGCCTCGCTCCAGTTCTCCAGATCGGTGCTGGTGTATACATCCAGACCGGTACCGACAAAGGAGAAGCCGGTGCCCAGACAGCGGCTGCCGTACATATAGTACACGCCGTCCTCCACCAGAATGAAGGGATCGCGGATATGGATATCCTGCATTTTCATAAGGGGGTACCTCCGTATTGCTCGCAGTGTGCCTGCTTTATTTTTTATAAGGAAAAGCCGGACGGAAAGGGATCCGTCCGGCTTCAGTATAACTTATTTTATCGAAAAAGGGAACATCCTTTTTGCAAAATCATTTGTTGTCGGCCACTTCGCGCACGGCGGTGACAAGACCTGCCAGATTCTGCAGCTCGCTGGGGATGATGATCTTGGTGGCCTTGCCGTCGGCGACCTTTTCCAGAGCCTCCAGGCTCTTGAGAGTCAACACCTTCTGGCTGGGATCGGCCTCGTTCATGATGCGGATGGAATCGGCCAGCGCACGCTGCACCGCCAGAATGGCCTCGGCCTCGCCCTGTGCCTCGCGGATCTTCTGCTCCTTGACGGCGTCGGCACGCAGGATGGCACTTTCCTTTTCGCCCTCGGCGATCAGGATCTGGCTGCGCTTTTCACCCTCGGCACGCAGGATGCTCTCGCGGCGCTCACGCTCGGCGCGCATCTGCTTTTCCATGGCCTCCTGAATATCCTTGGGCGGGATGATATTCTTCAGCTCCACGCGGTTGACCTTGATGCCCCACTTGTCGGTGGCCTCATCCAGCGTGGCGGTGATCTTGGTGTTGATGACATCGCGGCTGGTCAGGGTGCTGTCCAGCTCCATTTCGCCGATGATGTTGCGCAGGGTGGTGGCGGTCAGGTTCTCAATGGCAGAGATGGGACGCTCCACGCCGTAGGTGAACAGCTTGGAATCGGTGACCTGAAAGAACACCACGGTGTCGATCTGCATGGTGACATTATCGCGGGTGATCACAGGCTGGGGCTTGAAATCCACCACCTGCTCCTTGAGGCTGACCACCTTGGCAACGCGGGAGATGAAGGGGATCTTGAAGTGGAAGCCCGCAGTCCATGTGGTATCGTAGATGCCCAGCTTTTCCACCACGTAGGCGTTGGCCTGCGGCACGATGCGGATATTGGCGATGATGATGATCAGCGCCAGAACAACCAGACCGATGATGACGTATTCCATAGTTTTCCTCCTTAAAATCAGACCGTGACGGTCTCTTTTTCCGTTGCTTCAGCGCTCACCTGCAGCGTGGCGCCGGTGATGGCCTGTACGGTGCACCATGCACCCTCGGCCAGCTCCTCCTGCGAGGCTGCCGCCCAGGAAAGGCCGTTGACAAACACGCGGCCCGGTTCATCGGGGGCGATGGCAGCGGTGACCTTTGCCCGCATGCCGATGACGGCATCCGCATTGGTCGGCTCGAAATCGGGCTTGACCTTTTTGGCGATCAGCGGGCGGGTAATGGCCAGCGCCGCGATGCTGACAGCCAGAAACACCAGCACCTGTACCCACAGCACCGGGCAGATGATGCTGACCAGCAGCGCTGCCAGCGCACCGGCCATAAACCAGATGGCGATCAGGGTGCTGGGAGTGAGAAGCTCCAGCACAAGGAACAGCAGCACCGCCGCCGTCCAGCAGATCTGAGGGATTGTCATAGATACAGGCCTCCTTTATACTCCATTTATCCGGTATGCTTATTGTAGCATATCTGTTCGCAAATTTCCACTGATTTTGTTAGATTTTTTTACTCTGTGCCCTTACTATAAGCCTTCCAGCGGGTGGAAAGTCAAGACTTTTTTGAAAAATTCCAAAAATATTTTAAAAAAAGACGGTAAAAATGCCAAAAGAGCTGCCGCAAAAGCTGCAGCAGCTCTCTGACAGTGTTCAGAACACGAAAAGATACATCAGCACGGCGTTCAGAGCGCCCAGCAGCATACCGGCCAGCACCTGTACCGGTGAGTGGCCCACAAATTCCTTGAGCTTGATCTCGGTTTCCAGCGGAGCCTTCAATTCCTCAAAGATCTGGATCATCTCGTTGATGATGATGGCCTGCTTGCCGGTCTCGCGCCGGACACCGGTGGCATCGTGACACACGATGATGGCCAGAATGCCCGACAGTGCAAATTCAAATGAGCCGGTGCCGTATACCAGCGCACTGAGCGTGGCGACACTGACCACCGTGGCAGAATGTCCGCTGGGCATACCGCCGTCGCCGAACAGCCGGGTCAGATCCAGCTTTTTATTCAGCAAGGCATGGATGATGGTCTTGGCCACCTGTGCTGTCAGCCAGGAGCTCACGCCCACCACAAAAAAGTGATTTGTTACAAGATCGATCAGCCAGTTCACAAAAAATAATCCTTTCCCGCCGTACCGATGCAGGCAATGCGCCGCACCGTATTACAGCTTAACGAAGTAAGCGCCGAAATAGGTAACGGTGTTGGTGCCGTTGATGTAGTTCATGCCGCAGGCTGCCGCCAGTGTGGATACGGCGATGCCATAGGTCTCCAGCGAGGACATGGAGTGCTCGGGATCGCGGCAGGGTTCGTTGGTGATGCGGGCGCAGCGCTGACACAAACGGCAGCCGCCGGCGCCCAGATGCATCTTCTGCGCAAAGGGCAGTGCGGCAAATTCGGCGGTGATGCTGCGGGAAAGTTCATTGTGGCGTGCACCGGCATCCATCATGCCCTCAAAGTCAAAGCTGTCCTCCAACTCACCGATGGTCTGGTACACCACGGCGTAGTCAAAGCCTTTGGCCTTTTCGATCAGCTCATCGATGGGGCCCTCGTCCGGCGGGCAGCGCCAGTTGCGGCCGTAATTGCCGCAGGTGTTGGCTTCGCAGTAGCTGCGGAAGATCGGATCAAAGGGGATATCCTTCACCGCGATCACGGCGGCGTGGGCAGCGCCCATCTCCTCGATGCGGGCGGCCAGTTCTTTCAGTTCGGTCATACTTCTTTTTCCTCTTTTCTGTATCGCTCGGACAGGCTGCCTTCGGGCAATTTGACCTGTATGATTTCATTATACCTTGCAAAAGCGCTGCGCGCCAGTGGTATATTACTCAATTTTTGTAATATTTTTTTGTATGCTGACAAAGAACGGGGCCGGGCCGCCGGAAGCGCCGTCCGCATCCGTTTGCCGGCAAACCTCTGCCGCCGCCGCGGCTGCCGGATGCCCCGTGTTTTCACCGGACATTTGCCTCCCGGCAGAGGAAACAGAGGGCTTTTTCGCGCCAAATTGTAAAAGGTCGGTAAATTTTCGCGGCAAAGCTGCACTTTCCCCTCGTTTTTCTTTGTAAAATCTGCTACAATAAGGAAAAACACCGAACCGGGGGGCTTTTTCATGTCCAACGAAAAAACCGAGCTTTTTCTGGATACCTGGCGCAGGCTGGAGACCGCTGCCGAGCGGGTGGTGGGCAGCACCGGCCGCACCAATGCCGTAATGGCGCTGTGCCGCGATCCGCGCTTTTCCGCTTACCGGGATGAGCTGGATTACTGCCGCGAGGTGCGCAATCTGCTGAGCCATCAGGCCAAGGTGGACGGCGAATACGCCGTATACCCCAGTGATGCAGCGCTGCAGCTGCTGCAGGAGGTGCTGCGCAAGCTGGAAGCGCCCCCCACGGTCGCCGATGTGATGACCCCCACCGCACAGCTGATCACCGCAAGCGAGGATTCCCGCGTGACCGATATCATGCGCCGGATGCGGGATAAGGGCCTGACCCACATTCCGCTGCTGAAAAAGGAACGTGTCACCGGTGTTTTCAGTGTGGAGACCGTCTTTCAGGCGGTGCTGGACGGGTGCTGCATCGGCCCGGATACCGCCGTGCGGGATCTGGCGGACTATCTGCCGCTGGAAAAGCACATGAACCACGAATACCGCTTTATCAGCAAGGGCACCACGCTGCAGGCGGCGGAAAACATCTTCCGCAAGGGCGCTGCCCGCACCCGCAAGCTGCGGCTGCTGCTCATCACGCGGGATGGCCGGCCCGATTCGCCGCTGCTGGGCGTGGCGGTGCCGCTGGATCTTGTGGGACGGACGGACTGAGCCCTTCCGCACACGGAATAAGCCGTTTCTCCCCGACCATCCTCTGTAAAATCTATCCGCAAAGGAGAGCCTGAACTATGTCCGACTTTTTTGAACTGGCGGCAAAGCGGCAGAGCTGCCGCAGCTATGACCCCGCACAGCGCCCCACGAAGGAGCAGCTGACGGCCTGCATCCGGGCGGCGCAGCTGGCGCCCTCGGCGTGCAATTCGCAGCCGTGGCATTTCACCGTGGTGAACGATCCCGTCACCTCTCCCGCCGTGGCCGAGGCCACCCGGCTGTACGGGCTGAACAAATTCACCGCCGC
Organism: Oscillospiraceae bacterium; assembly: GCA_017472965.1. GTDB lineage: Bacteria > Bacillota > Clostridia > Oscillospirales > Ruminococcaceae > UBA1762. Next base: position 17,206 of record JAFUNR010000042.1, read on the forward strand.
CTGCCCCGCCTATATCGTGATCTGCGAGCAGCCCGCCCGCCTGATGGCGCGGGTGGCGAATATGGTCACCCAGCAGCACTACGCCCCCATGGATATCGGCATCGCCACGGCGCACCTGTGCTTTGCCGCCGCCGAGCAGGGGCTTTCCACCTGCATCATGGGCTGTTTTGACGAGGCCCGCCTGCGCGAGCTGCTGCCTTTGCCGGAAAAGGGCAAAGTGAAGCTGGTGCTGGCGGTCGGCTTTGCCGCCGACGACCCCCTGCGCGAGAAAAAGCGCAAGGAGCTGGACGAGATCTGTACCTACATCGGCGAATGATGCCGAACCACGCCAAAGGAGAAACGAATCATGCATGAATCCGTCACGATCCCCGGTTCCGTGCTTTTCTGCACCGGTCTTGCGGGCATTGCCTGCGCCGCGCTGCCCGTAGCCGCCGCGCTGCGGCTGCACAAAAAGATGGGGACTGCGCCCGCTGCCTTTTTCTGGGGCTGCGGTGCTTATCTGATCCTGCCGCTGATGCTGGGGCAGACCCTCAGCGGCCTTGCGGGGCTGCTTCCGTTTTCCGGTACGCTGTGGTTTGCCGTGGCGTACAGCGCTCTTTCCGTCGCACTGCTGAATCTGGCAGCCCGGCTGGCGGTTTTTCACTGGGCGCTGAAGGATGACCGTTCGCTGCCCAACGCCGTGCAGTTCGGTCTGGGCTTCGGCTGGACAGATGCGCTGCTGCTGCTGGCCATCGATCTGATCTTTACCACTGCACTGGGTCTTGCCATCAACCGTGATCCCGCCGCCTTTGCCGCGCTGGGCAACGAGGAAATGCTGACGGCGCTGACCGCGCAGCTGAACGGTGTAAAGGTCGGCCCGATGCTGGCAAGCGCCGCCGAGCGCCTGTGCGCCGTGGTCATGCAGGCCGCGTTGGCGGTACTGATGATGGTGGGCGTGGGCCGCCGCCGTCCGCTGTTCACGCTGGCTGCCTTCGGGCTGGAGGCCGCCTGCCTTGCCGCACTGGTGTGGCTGGGCGAGATCACCGGCAGCTCCCTGCTGAGCCTTGCGGTGCGCGTGGTCTTTACCGCCGCCGCTGTCCTGCTGGCTATGTACAGCAAAAAGATCTGGGATGAGACCGACGCTCCCATCACGGGCGCTTCCGCCGGCAAGACCCAGACCTGGAATGCTCCGCTGCGCCGCCGTCCGCTGGATTGAGTGCCGGCGCCCGCCGCCGTTTGTCCTCTGCTTTACCGCCGCCGCATTTGCCGATGCGGCGGCTTCTTTTTTGTTTACAAGGCGGCGCATTTATGGTAGAATAAAATAGAATATAAACTGGTGAAGTATGCCGTGCGCACACTTTGCCAAAGCGCCGAAATACCGGGAGGATGAGTATATGGCAAACCCGACCGCGCTGGTGGGCTACACCGGCTTTGTGGGCGGCAATCTGGCCGCGCAGCATCATTTTGACGAGCTTTATGATATTTCCAACATCACCGAAGGCTTTGATAAGCCCCATTCGCTGGTGGTGTATGCCGGTGTTCCCGCCGAAAAATTCCTTGCAAACAGCGATCCTGCCGCCGATCTGGCCCTGATCGAGACCGCCAAGGAAAACCTGCGCCGGCTGCAGCCGGAACGGGTGATCCTGATCTCCACGGTGGATGTGTACCGCGACCCCGTGGGACTGGATGAATATTCCGATATGCAGCGGGAGAGCCTGCACCCCTACGGCGCGGACCGTCTGCTGCTGGAGGACTGGGTGCGTGTGACCTTCCCCGGCAGTCTGGTGGTGCGCCTGCCCGCCCTGTTCGGCAAGGGACTGAAAAAGAACTTCATCTTCGATCTGTGCCGCATCGTGCCCAGTATGCTCAAGCCCGCAAAATACGAGGAGCTTTGTGCCAAAAGTCCGCTGGTTGGCCCCGCCTATGCCGATGCCGGCAACGGCTTTTACAAGCTGAAGCCGCTTTGTGCGGAGGACTTCGCCGCGCTGAAGGCTTTCTTCGAGGCGAACGATTTCAATGCACTGGCCTTTACCGACAGCCGCGCCGCGTATCAGTTCTACTGTCTGGATCACCTGTGGGCAGATATTTCCCGCGCCGCCGAAGCCGGTCTGACGCTGGTGAACATCACCAGTGAGCCGATGACGGCCGCCGCGGTGTTCCTCGCTCTGAAAGGCCGGGAATTCACCAACGAATTTGCCCCCGTGCCGGTGCGCTACGATCTGCGCACCGCCCACTGCGGCGTGATGGGCGGCAGGGATGGCTACATCTATACCGCCGCCGAGGTCCTGCCGGAGCTTATCCGCTTTGTACAGGCCAACAGCTGATTTTCCGCAGCAGACCGCTGCACGGCAGACTGCCGGAACCGCTTTCGTCAATATATAAGGAAAAGAATAAAGGAACAGAATAACACATGAAACTTGCCATCAGCAATATTGCGTGGGATGTGGAGGCCAGTCAGGTGGCCTATATGCGCATGAAGCAGTACGGCTTCACCGGACTGGAGATCGCCCCCACCAAATTTTTCTCCCCCGACCCCTACAGCGAGGATCACGTCATGGGTGTGCGTGCGCTGAAGGAGGTGCTGACCAAGGCCTTCGGTCTTTCCGTGGTCAGTATGCAGAGCATCTGGTACGGCCGCAGCGAAAGCATCTGGGGCAGCGATGCCGAGCGGCAGACCCTGCTGGATTACACCGAGGCCGCCGCCGTTTTTGCCGAGGCCGCCGGCTGTCCCAATCTGGTGTTCGGCTGTCCCCGCAACCGCAATAAGCCCGAGGGGGCGGATACAGCCGTCGCGGAAGAGTTCTTCCGCGCCGCCGCCGATGCCTGTGCGCGGCACGGCGCTGTGCTGGCGCTGGAGCCCAATCCCCCCATCTACAACACCAATTTCCTCAACACCACCGCCGAATGTGCCGCTTTTCTGCGCAAACTGGATCACCCGGCCCTGCGCATGAATCTGGATATGGGCACCATGATCGAAAACAAAGAGGATGTGGAGCTGGTGCGGGAAAACATTGACCTGATCAGCCATGTGCATGTCAGCCGGCCCGGACTTGCCCCTGTGCAGCCGCTGGCGCTGCACCGCCGTCTGGCGCGGGTGCTGCATGATACCCGCTATGAGGGCTGGGTCTCCATCGAAATGAAGGAGACCTCGCTGAAGGATGTGTGCGCCGCCATGGAGACGGTGGTGCGTTCCTTCGATGCCTGACCCTGTACCTATCAACACGGATGCAAAGGAGAGTCTTGTCATGCAGATGACCAATATCCCCGGCGTGCCGGATTTTATTCAGCAGTGCTTTGCCGAAAAAAACAGTGATTACTGTCTGCTGATCCCCATCATCAACGAGGGCGGGCGCATCCGTCATGAGCTGGAGCGCGCCGCCGCTGCAGGCGTGCCCGCAAAATGCGATATCATTCTGTGTGACGGCGGCAGCACCGACGGCAGCACCGAGCCCGAAGCACTGAAAGCGCTGGGGGTCAATACGCTGCTTATCAAGACCGGTCCCGGCAAACAGGGCGCACAGCTGCGCACCGGCATCTGGTTTGCGCAGCAGCGGGGCTATAAGGGCATCCTGACCATTGACGGCAACGACAAGGACAGCATTGAAGATGTGGACCGCTTTATCCAAAAGCTGCAGGAGGGCTATGATGTCATCCAGGGCAGCCGGTTCATCAGAGGCGGCAAAGCCATCAATACCCCGCCTGTCCGCTGGCTGAGCGTGCGGCTGATCCATGCCCCCATCATCAGCCTGACGGCGGGACACTGGTTCACCGACACCACCAATAACTACCGCGGCTACAGTGCAAGGTATCTGGCGCACCCCGATGTGCAGCCGCTGCGGGACATTTTCGTCGGATACGAGCTGCTGGCCTATTTAAGCGTGCGTGCCACCCAGGTGGGGCTGCACGCCTGCGAGGTGCCCGTGACCCGTGCTTATCCCAAGGGGGAAAAGACTCCCACCAAGATCAGCTTTTTCAAGGGAAACAGCCAGCTGCTGAAGATCCTGTTCACCAATCTGAAGGGAGGCTACGTACCGGATGAAGTACGATAAGATCATTCTGGGCGCCGGACTTTACGGTCTGTACAGCGCGGTTTTCTGTGCAAAACAGGGCGACAGCGTGCTGGTTCTGGAACGGGATGCAAACGCCTTCTCCCGCGCCACCCACATCAACCAGGCCCGCGTGCACAACGGCTACCACTACCCCCGCAGCTACTCCACCGCCATCAAAAGCGCCCACTATTTCAAGCGCTTCTGCGAGGATTTCGGCTTCTGCAACAAGACGGATTTTGATCAGGTGTACGCCACCTCTGCCGCCTTCAGCTGGACAAACGCCGATGACTTTGTCCGCTTCTGCAAGGCGGCAAACATCCGCTGCGACCGGGTGGATCCGGAGAAATATTTCCAGCCGGGGCTCTGCGACGGCGCGTATCTGACCCATGAGTACACCTATGATGCCGCCATCCTGCGGGAACATTATCTCAAGGAGATCGCCGCGCTGCCCGGCATCACCGTGCAGTATTCCGCCGATATTCAGGCCATCGAAAAACAAAACGGCCTGTATGTGGTGCACACCGCCGACGGCGGCGCCCACAGCACGCCGTTTCTGCTCAACGCCACCTATGCGGGCGTGAACACCATTCTGAACATGCTGGGCTTTGAGCCGTTTTCCATCAAATATGAGCTGTGCGAGATCATTCTGTGCAATGTGTGCGACGAGCTGAAGGGCACCGGTCTGACCGTGATGGACGGCCCCTTCTTCAGTCTGATGCCCTTTGGCAAGACCCCCTACCACAGCCTGACCAGCGTCACCTTCACCCCGCACACCACCAGCTACGACAAGCTGCCCACCTTTGACTGTCAGGCAGCCAGCGGCGGCTACTGCCGGCCCGAAGCACTGGGCAACTGCGATCTCTGCCCCGCCAAGCCCAGGACTGCATGGCCCTACATGAGCCAGCTGGCCCGCAAATATATGCAGCCCCATCTGGAATTCGAATATGTGGAATCTCTGTACAGCATGAAGCCCATTCTGAAAGCAAGCGAGGTGGACGACAGCCGTCCCACCGTGGTGCGCACCTTCAGCGATGAACCCACCTTTGTCAGCGTGCTTTCGGGCAAGATCAACACCGTTTACGATCTGGATGATGTGCTGCGGCACAAAGACCGCAAGGAATAAGGAGGACAAGCCATGAGCAAGGAACATAATTTCGTATCCGCTGTGGTGTATCTGCACAACTGCGCCGCCGATGTGCAGGCATTTCTGACGATGCTGCACGGCCGGCTGGAGGAAAACTTTGATAAATTCGAGATCGTCTGTGTCAACGATGCCTCCACAGATGACTCCGCCGCCATCGTGCGCAGCTATGCCAAAGAACGGGATTTCCCCCTGACGCTGGTGCAGATGAGCACCTGGCAGGGCGTGGAGCGTGCCATGACCGCCGGCATCGATATCGCCATCGGCGACTTTGTCTTTGAATTCGACAGCGTGGAAATGCCCTATGATGACGCGCTGCTGATGGAATGCTACCGCAAAGCGCTGCAGGGCAACGATATCGTCTGGGCCTGTCCCAGACGCGGACGCGGCGGCTTCCGCAAGCTGTTCTACCGTCTGTTCAACGCCTCCTTTGACAGCATCTATCCCGTGCAGGAGGATGCTTTCCGCGTGGTCTCCCGCCGGGCGCTCAACCGGGTACATGCCATCTCTGCCACCCCGCCCTACCGCAAGGCAGCCTATGCGGCCAGCGGCCTGAAGGTGAGCAGCATTGCGTTTGATCCCGCTTTCCTGCCCCGCGCCAAGGACAAGGATCCCGCCGGAAAGGCACTGGATTCCATGGCGCTGTACACCAATATGTTCTACCGCATCAGTCTGGGCGTTTCGATTGCTTTCCTGCTGCTGACGCTGTTCTTCACCGTTTACGCTCTGACCGTTTACCTGAGTCCTGTGGCGCAGGTGGAGGGCTGGACCTCTACCATGCTGGTGATGTGCATCGGCTTCTTTGGCGTATTCCTGATGCTGACCGTTGTCATCAAATACCTGAGCCTGCTGGTGGAGCTGAATTTCAAAAAGCAGCGCTATCTGGTGGAAGGCATCGAAAAGATCCAGAAATAACCGATTCGCGAGGTATTTATGAGCAAGCTTATCGACCGGCGGCAAAGAGATCTGACCCGGCTGGGACTGATACTGGGTGCTGTGCTGCTGTGCGTGATCCGGCTGGTGCTGGCCGCACAGGGCCGGCTGTATCTGGAACCGGAGAACTCTCCCATCGATGACCAGCTGATGTACAATGCTGCCGTTTCCATCACCGGGGGAAACTGGCTGGGCGAATACGCCTACAATACCATTGCCAAGCATATGTTTTTTTCCGTATGGCTGGCATTTGTACACTGGACGGGCGCACCCTACCTGATCGCCAACGCCGTACTGGCGCTGGCAGGCGCATGGGTGATGGCCTCAGCGCTGACCCCCGTGCTGAAAAAGCGCAGCTGGGTGCTGGGAGCATTTTTTCTGCTGGCGTACTGTCCTGCGGGCTTTGACCAGTACAACTACCGCGTCTACCGCGACAGCATCACGGTGGCGCTGCTGCTGTTGGCATTTGGCGGCATCATCGGCTGTGTACTGCGGGCACTGCCCGCCGCGCAGGAAAGCCCTGCCGCCGCCAGGCGCCGCCGCACCGCGGCGTGGCTCTATGCCATTGTCGGCGGGCTGGGGCTGGGCGCCGGCTGGCTGAACCGGGAGGACGGCATCTGGATGCTGCCCTTCTGCATCTGCTTTATTGCGCTTGGTGCGGCGGTTATCCTCCGGCAGCAGGGTCTGCGCAAAAGTCTGCAGGCGCTGGCGGCCTTCTGTCTGCCGTTCGTGCTGCTGGCGGGCTGCGTAGCCGCTTACGCCGGCATGAACCTGAAATACTATGATCGCTTTATCGTCAGTGATCTGACCAGCAGTGATTTCACCACAGCCTACGGCCTGCTGACCGGCATCGAGGATGAGGGCACCGGCCGCTACCGTCCCTTTACCAAAGCGACCCGGCAGAAGCTGTATGCCGGCAGCGAATTCTTTGCCGCACTGCAGCCCGGCTGGGAGCATCCCACCGTACTCAACGGCTACGGCAGCGCCGATCCCGGCGAATACGGCGGCAGCGTTTATTACGCCCTGCGGCTGGCCCATCAGTTCGCCGGACAGTATGCCGACCCGTTGGAGACAAAAGCCTTTTATGAGGAGATGGCCGCCGAGCTGCGGCGGCTGGATGCACAGGGTGTGATCGATATCACCCACGCCTCTCGCTCCACGGTGCCTTATCTGCGTGCGGAATACATTGCCCCGGCTGTCAAAGAGACCTTCAACGGTCTGGCCATGGCGCTGCTGTGTCTGGATTTTGATCCCGGCCCCAAGTTCAGCATTTATACAAAGGATGACCTTGTGGCGGAGATGCTGGAATACCTGAACGGGGAGATCGTGCGCGGCTACGAGGCCGGCACCGACCAACCCTATTACAACATCCTGCAAAAAGCCGCTTTTGCCGGCGAAAAAGCGCTGTGCTGGGTGTGGCGCATTCTGAATATTCCCGCTGCCGCCTGCGGTCTGTGGTTCGCCTTTGCCCACTGGAAAAAAGGCTGGCGCTCACTGTTCGGTAAAGAAAAAACAGCGGATCCCGTCTTTTTCATCTGGGTACTGCTGTGGGGACTGCTGCTTTCGGTGATACTGCGCTGCGCCATCATGGCATATATGGAGACCGTGGTCTTTAAAATCGGCACCTATCTGATGTATCAATCCACTGCCGTGCCGCTGCTGGGATTGTTCAGCCTGTTGGGCGCACATGAAGCCATGGGCCGCCTGAAAGCAAAAAAACGACCCGAAAAGGAGCAGAACACATGAGCAAGCTGATCCGGTGGGGGTTTTCCCTGCTGAAAAAATACCGCGAACTGGTGATGTACGGCATTGTGGGCGTGATGACCACCGTCATCAATATGGCGGTTTTCTGGGTATTTACCACACCGCTGCCCATTCATTATACCCTTGCCAACATCATCGCGTGGGTGCTGGCGGTGGTATTCGCCTTTTTCGCCAACAAACTCTTCGTCTTTGAAAACCATGGCTGGAGCGGCAGTGTGGTGCTGCATGAGGCCATCACCTTTTTCCTGAGCCGCATCGCCAGTCTGGCGGTGGATATGCTGGGCATGGCTCTGATGATCTCGGTACTGCACTGCGAGGAGATGCTCAGCAAATTTCTGGTCAACATTCTGGTCATTCTGGTCAACTACATTCTGGGCAAATTCTGGGTCTTCAGCAAGAAGGCCGACGAACCCCACGCAACGGAAGGAAGCGACACCCCATGACGGGCACCCTTATCAACGCCGCCGCTGTTATCGCCGGCAGCCTGATCGGCATCTTTTTCAAGCGCTGCATCAAAGAGGAACTGAATGCCGCCGTGCAGAAAGCACTGGGTCTGGCAGTGCTCTTCATCGGCATCAACGGCGTGATCGCCAATATGTTCACCGGCAAGGCGGACGGTACGCTTGCTTCCTCCGGCGAATTGCTGCTGATCTTTTCTCTGGTACTGGGCTCCATTGCCGGAACACTGCTGCGCATCGATGACCGGCTGAACAGTCTGGGCGATACACTGGAGAAAAAATTTCACCTGACGGATTTCTCCGCCGGTATCGTCAACGCCACGCTGCTTTTCTGCGTGGGCGCCATGGCCATCATCGGCAGTCTGAACGACGGCCTGACCGGTGATTCCAGCGTGCTGATCGTCAAAAGTGCGCTGGATTTTACCGCCAGCATCGTGCTGGCAGCCAGCCTTGGCTGGGGCGTGCTGTTCAGCTTTATCCCGCTGACACTGTATCAGGGAGGCATCAGTCTGGCCGCAGGGGCACTTTCCGACATTCTGGCCGGTGAGGTGCTGCGGCAGGTGTGCAGTGTGGGCTATGTGCTGATCTTCTGCATCGGTGTCAACTTTCTGTGGCCGAAAAAGATCAAAACCGCCGATTTGCTGCCCGCATTGCTGATACCGGTGCTCTGGCACGGGCTGCAGACCGCATGGACGGCGCTGGCTCTTTGATCAATCACAGCGTCCCTCTGCACAGAAAGCATAGGATCCGTGTCGTTTTCCGATGGCCCGGAGAGTGTAAATGAGTGATTTGTCAAACTAAGTGCAACACAAAGCAAGTTCAGAAGCCCACAAATCGGCAGCAGAACGAAAACCTAAAACTTTACGAGGCCTGGCGTTGATCAACGCCAGGTTTCGTTTTAATGTAGCAGGAGAAACGCGGGA
>JAFUNR010000010.1 GCA_017472965.1 Oscillospiraceae bacterium
ACCGGCATAGTCAAATTCCGCGGCCTGACCGATAACGATTGGACCGGAACCGATGATAAGGATCTTTTTGATATCTGTTCTTTTTGCCATTTTAGAATCCTCCCTCTGTTTTATAAAGAAATGTTATTTAACATATTGATAAACGGTTTTATCGCCGCACATCGTCAGCATACAACGCCCGTACAGCTCATCCCCTTCAAACGGCGTGGCCTTTCCTTTGGAAAGGAACTTCGCCGGATCCACGGTTTCTCTGACGCCAAGATCCCACACGGTAATATCGTTACCAGCCGGAATACCAAAACGGTCTCTGGCGTTTGTCGCCAGCAGTTCAATTGCCTTTTCCAGGCTCAAAATACCTGTCCGGACAAGCTTTGTGTAAATGACCGGAAACGCTGTTTCGATACCGACAACGCCAAAGGAACTCCCCTTCAGTCCCCTCGCCTTTTCCTCATCGGAATGCGGTGCGTGGTCGGTGGCGATCATATCAACGGTTCCGTCCAGAATACCCTCCAGCAGCGCCTGCCGATCAGCTTCCGCACGCAGAGGCGGATTCATCTTGAATCTGCCGTGCTCCTGTAAATCAGCATCCGACATCACCAGATAATGCGGACCGGTCTCACAGGTGACATTCAGCCCCTGCTTTTTCGCCTGACGGATCAGTTCAACGCTTTCCTTGGTCGAAACATGGCACACATGATATGCCACTCCCGTCTGTGCGACCATCTCAAGATCACGCTCGATAGGCCCCCACTCACTTTTAGAACAGATGCCGGCGTGGCCGTGCTCTTTCGCATATGCGCCATCATGAATATAACCGCCGAGCAGCAGGCTCTCATCCTCACAGTGGGCAGCAAGCACCTTACCCAGCGCCCTGATCCGCTGCATCGCTTCACGCATCATACCGGCATCCTGCACGCCCTTGCCGTCATCCGAATAACCGCTGACATAAGGTGCAAGCTCCTCAAGTGCAGCCATTTCCAGTCCCTTTTCGCCGCGGGTGATGGCGCCCAGCGGATGCACACCGATGCATGCATCTCTGTCAATGGCAGCCAGCTGCGGCTTCAGATTTGCAAGGGAATCCGGAACCGGATTCAGATTCGGCATGGTGCATACATCCGTATAACCGCCGCGTGCGCAGGCGCGGGTACCGGTAGCGATGGTTTCTTTATATGAAAAACCCGGCTCTCGCAAATGTACATGCACATCGCAAAAACCGGGCAAAATAACACTATTGGAAAGGTCAAAAATCTCTGCCGCACGGAGCTGTTCCGCCGACATTTTTTTACCGTAAATGCTTTGCAGGCCACAATACTGCATCAAATCGTTATAGTTCTCCTGCATGTGGGCGCCTCCTGTTAACAAAAAAAGTCTTGCCGATCTACAAGACTTCCATTTTTGTACACAAACAAACTATTCCGCAGCATCATCCTGCGAAACATTGCAGTACACCCAATCCGAAAATCTTGTCGATCTCTCTGTATCGCACTTAAAGATTTTAACTTTACATATTATAACAGTTTCCTTTTTTTCTGTCAATATTCACGCCGGATTTCCGGGCGCAAAATACAGTGTCCATCAGCCGAAATTTTGTGCATTTTTTCATAAAAATACAGATGCCGCAAAAGACGGCATCTGTTTTCATAATCATTCATCGGCCGACACGCCGTAAAGATCAACCTTCATGCAGCCATCATATTCCGGCACACAAACACGGATCATCTCACTGCGGGCAGTCGGAAAGTTCTTTCCGATATAATTGGCACAAATCGGCAGTTCGCGGTGTCCACGGTCAACAAATGCACACATCTGCACCGCCGAAGGCGTACCGAGACCGATAACAGCCTGCATAGCAGCGCGTACTGTTCTTCCGGTGAAAAGCACATCATCCACCAGTACAACCACCTTGCCCTCTATGGAAAAAGGAATCTCCGTACCATTCAGCACAGCATGATCAGCCGTTTCACTGATATCATCGCGATAGAGCGTGATATCCAGCATACCGACCGGTACATTCACATTTTCATTTCGGCAGATCATCTCTGCAAGCCTTCTGGCAAGCGGCACACCTCGACGCAGAATTCCCACAAGGCAAACATCTTCCACCCCGTGGTTTTTTTCAGCGATCTCATGTGAAAGACGGCGAAGCGTACGCTCCATTGCAGTCTCATCCATCAATGTAGTTTTGTACTGCATCAAAGAAAGAGCCCTCCTTATCCGTCAAAGCTCTCCACGACCGGAAAGTGCACGGAACAGCGTAACCTCATCGGCATATTCCAGATTCGATCCAACAGGCAAACCGCTTGCAAGCCGCGTAGTACGCACCCCCAGCGGCTTGATGATCTTGGAAAGATACAACGCTGTCGCTTCGCCTTCAACTGTCGGATTGGTCGCCATGATCACTTCTTTTACAGAACCATCCTGCAGCCTAGCCAGAAGTTCACGAATCGCAAGCTGGTCTGCCGTGATGCCCTCCACCGGTGAAATCAAGCCGTGAAGCACATGATAACGCCCCTTGTATTCTCTGGTACGCTCGAAGGCAGATACATCCTGCGGACTCTCCACAACAAGAATCGTGGAAGGATCCCGTCCGTTATCCGAACAGATGGGGCAGATCTGCGCATCCGTAAAGCTCTGACAGATGCTGCAGCGGTGTACTTTTGCATGCGCGTCGCGGATAGCATCGGCAAAGGCCTGGGCCTGCGATGCTTCCATTTTCAGCACCTGATACGCCAGACGCGCCGCGCCTTTACGGCCGATTCCATTGAAACGGGCAAACTGCTCGATCAATCGCTCCAGCGGAGCGGGATTGTAAGCCATAATGCCACCTCAGCCACAGGCCCGATCAGAACAGACCGGCAGGCAGATTGATGCCGGCAGTGATCTTGCCCATCTCTGCTTCCTGCGTTTCTTTGACAACACGCACAGCCTCATTGACAGCTGCAGCCAGCAGATCCTCCAGCATTTCCACATCCTCGGGATCCACAACCTCGGGCTGAAGCTTAACAGCCGTGACATTGTACTTGCCGTTCATAGTCAGTTCAACCTGACCACCGCCGGCGGTAACCGTATGCTCACGGGCTTCCAGCTCTGCAGTCATATTCTCCATATCTTCCTGCATCTGCTGGTACTTCTTGATCAGCTGGCTCTGGCTCTGGGGGCCGTACCCCTGGGGCAGTCTTGCTTTCATGATAAAAACTCCTCTTTATATAAAATATTGATTGACCATTTTAATGGATTGCCCTAAATAGTTGCCACACACTCCAGACATTCAACAGTTAAATCTCCTGAACATCCACACCTTGTCTGCGCAGCATTTCAAGCGGGTCATTCTGAGACACTTCAACCTTGCGTGCAGTATACGGTCCAATACCAAGCGCCTCACCCGCAACCTCCTGCAGCGCCGCTTTCAGCGTTGCGTGAGACCGTTCATTCGCACGCAGATAGTCGTACAGCATACTGTTTCCGTCGATAAGCACACGATTTCCTCTGCGGAAAGCGCGGGAACCGATAAGAAAACTTCCTAGAGGAACATCCTTTTGTGCGGCAAGAGCTACCACCTGCGGCCAAAGCACAAAGGTATCCTCCGCAGCACTTGATGCAGCCTGTACAGCCGCTTCGGTAACAGGTGATTCTTCGGCAGCAGATACCGATTGAGAGGCAGCAGGCTTAATCTGCTGTGCTGCCGGCCTGGCCGCCGGTTGAAGCGCCGCAGGCTGCTGCACAAAGACGGTCGTCTCTTCTGCTGCACCCACAGTCCCCGCCATGGTAAACAGAGCAAGCTCCAACTCAATGCGTGCATTGCCGCCGCGGGCCATTTTCTCCAATGCGTCTCCCAGACGCCGGATCGCCGCAGCAGCTGTTTTCACCGGTGTACGGCTTCCCTCCTGCAGGTATCTCTCCTGCTCCGCCTGACTGACCTGCAAAAGAAGCGAAACATCCTTTGAAACTGCTCCAAGCATCAAATTCCGGTAGTGAAAAATCAACTCCTCGCACAGACGCCGGGTATCCAGCGAACGAGTACGCGGATCATTCAGTGCAGATACAAGCTTTTCCACATCGCCGGCAGAAACCGCTTCGCTGATATCAAACAAATATTGTTTATCCGTTACACCCGCTACACGGCGCACAAGTTCCTCATCCACAATTCCGCCGATACCGGAACAGGTATCCAGCAGCGAAAGAGCATCACGCATGGCACCGTCAGCAAGCTGTCCCAGCAGAAGAGCCGCTTCACCCGTCATCTCAATGGATTCCTCTTTCGCGACATAACGCAGGCGATCTGCAATATCCTCCGGCTGAATGCGCATAAAATCGTAGCGCTGGCAGCGGCTGAGAATGGTGACCGGCACCTTATGGATCTCTGTTGTTGCCAGAATGAACATCAGGTGTGCCGGCGGTTCCTCCATAATTTTAAGCAGGGCATTGAATGCCGCTGTGCTGAGCATGTGGACCTCATCCACAATGTAAACCTTGTATTTGCCCATCGAAGGCGTGTAGACCGCATCCTCGCGCAGACTGCGCACATCATCCACACCGTTGTTGGAAGCAGCATCGATCTCCACCACATCCAGCAGAGACCCATCCTCCACGCCTTTACATACAGCACACTCACCGCAAGGGTCGCCTCCCACGCAGTTGGGACAATTCACTGCTTTGGCAAGAATTTTAGCACAGGTCGTTTTACCGGTGCCTCGTGTACCGGTAAACAGATAGGCGTGACCCACCTTACCGCCTTCGACCTGATGCCGCAGCGCCCTTACAATATCTTCTTGTCCAATGACATCTGCAAAATTGCGCGGACGCCATTTCCGGTAAAGCGCGCGATACATTTTCAATCCCCCCGAATATGTGAAAAGCCTGCTATGAAAAGAGCAGACAGTCAATCTGCGTTCTTCATGCTGTCCGGAATACGAAGGTAAACGTACTGTATCGCACGAGGATGGCTCCTTAATGCTGCTCGGTTCCCCGCCTGACATGGTTCGAAACGCCTCGCCGTACAGGGCCTACCTTCGTATACCGGGCATCACGACCACAAATCCTGTCTGCCCTGCCGTCTTATTATAACCGATTCGATCAAAAAATACAAGAGAAATTTTTATATTACACAAAGAGAATACTCCGGCAGTGCCTGAAACAACACCGCCGGAGAAACTTGTTTCAAAAAACAAATGACAACCCGTCATACTTTTTTATATATACTTTCCATCACGAACCCATGTACGGGGCTGCTGCGCCCAGGGGAAACCTTCTTCCCACGGAAGCTTGCCATCCCGCCAGCAGCGCTCAAGATCTTCCACAAGACAGTCACAGTGGTTCTGATCCTTATCTTCATCATGGGTCCAGAAATTCTGATCAATCACCGGTGTTTCAGGGAAAAGCTCCGCAAGATCCCAGATGCAATAAAGATGCGGCAGCGCGGTCTGCGCCACGCACGGCAACGGATCACCGTGCAGGATCGCATCGCGCATACAGTACATTTTCCGGAAATAATTATGCTCCGGATCGCCATATTCAATGCATTCTCCATCATGGGTACGACCTGTCGTCTTAAAGCCACCCTCATCACGCAGCACGATCTCGCCCTTTTCGCCCTCAATGATCAACTCGGGAGCACGGTAGGCATCCATTGGAACCGCATGGGTTGCATAATAAAGCAGTTCGGTCTCGCCCACCATCAACCGCATGGCACAGGTATCAAACATTTCAATAGGATTGATGCGGTAAACCTCCGCCGTAAAGCTATCCGGCTTTGCAGCCAACGGAATATCTTCTCCCATCAAAAAGAACATATTATGCAGATAATGGGCTGTTGCATTGCACGCTACACTGTCCAGAAGCCATTCGCCGCCCGGCATTTTCCGTCTGCCCGCCCAACCGCCGCCGCGGCGGTAGTAAGCCATATCCCGCGGGAAATAGACAATAGTACGCATACGCTTGATTTTTCCGTACTTACCGGCAAGCAGATCTTTTTTCAGCGAAAGAATCGTTTCGCTGTGGGACCATTGAAATCCGACAGAAAGCTTACGACCGGTGCGTTTCTGCGCCTCGATCATAGCAGCGGCATCCTCCGGCGAAGCACTCAGCGGCTTCTCACACAACACATCACTGCCATGCTCCATACAGGTGATCACCTGCTCAGCATGCAGATAGATCGGCGTGCTGACAATAGCCATCTGTGCATCGTGTTCTGCGTAAAATTCCTCCAATGTATCGTACACCGGAATGTTACGCTTTTTGATTTCCTCTGCACAGGGACTCTTCGCCACATAAGGGTCTACCGCACCAACCAGACGAAGACCATGATCCTTACTGTCGTCAAAAAGCTCTTTCAGATAAACAGAAGCATATCCGCCGGTTCCAACCATCAAAAGCGTTACATCCTGTTTCATATCTGCATGCTCCTTTCATACCCTGATTTTTCTTTATCATACAGCAACGCCGTCCGAAATGCAAGAATGCATTGATCGAACGGCGTTTTTTGTTATGTTTTCCGTTGTTTTGTGCTATTGACAGGTAAATCAGCGAACGATCTCGCCCACATTGGCACCGCCGCAGGCATTGGACTCATCGGTATCAATGTGCATGGCAGTCGCAAACTTCTCGCTGACACGAACAACAACATCATCGAAAACCAGCTTACGGCCTTCGCCGCCGCAGGCAACCTTAATGATCTCCTTATCCTTGACACCCATGGCAGCAGCATCCTCAGGGGTGATATGCAGATGACGCTTGGCAACAATAACACCCTCGCTCATCTCCACCTCGCCGCAGGGACCGACCAGCTTGCAGGCGCCGGAACCAGCGGTATCACCACTCTCACGGACAGGTGCATTGATGCCAATGGAACGGGCATCGGTGGCGGACAGTTCAACCTGATTGGCGGGACGAACCGGACCAAGGATAGAAACATTGGCCAGCTCCTTCTTGGGGCCGACTACAGTCACACGCTCATTG
The DNA here is from genome assembly GCA_017472965.1 of Oscillospiraceae bacterium. Classification (GTDB taxonomy): domain Bacteria; phylum Bacillota; class Clostridia; order Oscillospirales; family Ruminococcaceae; genus UBA1762. Next base: position 6,955 of record JAFUNR010000010.1, read on the forward strand.
CAGGCGTACTGACCGGGCTGAGAAAGATCCTTTTTCTTGGTCAGCTGATAACCGGCGCCGAACAGAACCTCGACAGCCTCCTGCGTGACATGAATATGACGGGCAGAAGTTTCAACCAAAAAAGACATGATAACAATTCCTCCTACATTTTATGAACTTATCTATACTATACTCCTCTTGCCGTTTTTTCGCAAGGGGATGCATGATTTTTTTATAAAAAATACTGTTCATGCGAACCTGAGCATCTATTCTCCACAGAAAAACATTGCAATTCCATACTTTTTCCGATATAGTAGTGAAAGAACACCACACGGAGGATAACAAAATGACGATTGATGAGTGCCGTACCCGCTGTCTCAAATGCGAGGCCTGTCCTCTTCGGGCCGGCTGTACACAGGTTGTGTTTGATGCCGGATGCCCCGATGCTCCGATCTGGCTTGTCGGTGAAGCACCGGGTGGCAGCGAGGATGCGCAGGGCGTTCCTTTTGTCGGCAAAAGCGGCCAGCTGCTGGATCGGTTTCTGGAAGCCGCCGGTTTATCCCGCAACAAAAATGTTTACATCACCAATATTGTCAAATGCAGACCCCCGCAGAACCGCGATCCGCTGCCGGAAGAGAGAGAGGCCTGTATGGTTTGGCTTCGACGGCAATTCATTCTGCTTCGTCCGAAAATTGTCGTCTGTCTTGGCCGCATTGCTGCCCAGAAGCTGATCCGCCCCGATTTTTCTGTAACACGCGAACATGGGCACTGGGAGGAAAAGAACGGCACCCTTTTTACTGCCACATGGCATCCTGCTTCTTTGCTTCGTTATCCGGAGAATAAAACAGCGTCTTTCGGTGACTATATCGAAGTCAGAAATAAGGCGCGCCTTCTCTGCCCTGATCTTTTTGAATCCTGATGCAGTGTAACCAAACGCCTCTTTCCTGCATACCATATCACATAGATATGTGCTGCATAGAAAGAGGTGTTATTTTGTACAACGAAAAATACTATTTTGCCAGTGCCTTCACACCGGATGGCTGGATCGAATCGATGCAAAATAATTCTTACACTTCTCTACTTCTTTCTTCCCCGCCGCATCTTTCTTCCGCACAGATCTGGCCCGCCTTATTCCCCAATATGCAAGCATCATCCGCCATATATATCGATCCATTTTCACCGGGACGATCGGAAGGATTCCTCAGCGAGACCGGCCCCGTTCTTCTATCCAACATGCTTCACCCGCGCTTTTTGGCTTCCGCACCTTTTTTCACCACTGTGATCGACCTGCATCAGCTGGTCTTTCCGTTTGAAGATGCGACTCGTTATAAAGGTATACTGCTTTTGAAAAAACAAATGAAATCGCTCCGGGAGGCGCAGCTGCAGCTGCGCGCCGCAAAAGACCTGCTTGCAGAAAATATTCGGATAGGCTCCGCACATTTATTAACCGATAAAATATACTTCTCTGTCGAAAAAATCGCATCAGGCCTTTTGGCTGCTCCATCAGGCCACAACACCGGTCGTATAAAAAACGAAACGCGTTTTTATTCCTCGATCACTCCAAACGGAATCGTTTTTTGCGAAAAAGCACTGCACTGTAATATCCGGACAGTTGTCGCTCTGTCGGACACGACCGGGGCTGCCGCGCGTTTATTCCTGCGTTTATTGACTGAATATGCCCGAAAAAATGCAATTCCCCATTACATCGGACGCTGTTCACTGTTTTATCAGGACAAAACTGATCATCTCATCTTTCCGCAGCAAAATTTACTGGTCACAACATCGAACCGGTTTCATACATGCAGGTTTGCAAATTACTCATTCTGCTGCGGAAAAGAGTGGATGCGGCCAATGAAAAAAACTGAAACCACAATGCTGCATCGAAACACTGTTCTTGCTTATCAAAAAATAAATGACGCCCGACTCGCCTTGCGCCAGACCAGCCGAATTCAGGCAGCTTTGGAAGAACTATGCCCGGTACGAAAACTTACACATATTTTTCCGGCAAATGCCCTTGCCGACATCACTGCAAAGAACACTGTGGAAATATAGCCGATATACGGATAAAGCACCCCCAGAAGCCTGTCGAATGGAAGCTGCGAGCCAACAGCCGCAAGAACGCCGATTGCAGCGGCACTGCATCGATATTGAATACTTCTCTCATTCGTATGAATCGCACGGCAAACCGACCAGAGCAACGGCACCGCCGTTGTAAAAATACTGAACAAAAGAATTATTCCATAAAACCATCCGGCAAATCCTCCAGCCATTTTCGCCAGACAAAGTGAGGGCAACTGCTCTCCCAGTACCAGTGGTAAGCTGCGGTATAGGCCCATATGCAGCACAAGGCCGGTAAGCATATAGCCGCCGTTACCAAGTACTGCTATCAGCAGCGCTTCACGACGGCTTTTCAGTTTTGTGCCAATTGTCAGTAAAAATGGAATCTGTGTAATGGTACCGAAGCAGGCATAGCTGACAGCAGAAACAAACCAGTGCCCGGATGTGTGCTGCAAAAGGCTCCACAGCATTGTATCTCTCCCCCGCAGTATTCCGAGACAACCTAAAAGCAGTGCGCAGACAATAATAACCGGCCCAATGCTGCCGGAAATGGCGGTAATCCACTGCAGCCCCAGCAAAACAGTCAACAAAACCGGTAATGCTGTCAAAATCCTGCCAAACAAAGGTGGAATAGCGAACAACTCATGCAAAGTCGTCCCGCCACCGGCAACAGTGACAAACAGTACAAGAATCATAATCAGCGGCGTAATGCAATAAAAAAAGCCGCCTATCGTTTTTCCGCCAAGTCTTTGATACAATGCACGAGGATTTTCATCCGTATGCAGCCTGCCTGTTTCCAGCAGGATCACCGAAAAAAGAATAAACATGGTCAGCGCCGTTATCACCACGCACAAACCGCCAAGCGGCCCATACGATGTATAGAACTGCAGAATTTCCTGTCCTGAAGCAAAACCTGAACCGACATGAAATGCCATAATACTGCCGCTGACCGACAAAATACGCAACACCTTTTTTTCCATAGGGACTCCCCCTCACCTTTTTCGGTGTTAAAGCATATTTTGTATCGATAGAATTTATAACCGTGCAAAATGAAACAGCTCCTGTCCAAACGGACAGGAGCTTTTCTTGCGAGGTAAGTGGCCGGGAAGCTTGCAACACCCGGCAAAGGAAGGAGGGAAACAAACCATGAATCGATCTTCTTTTTCCAAATAAATTGTAACTCTTTTGAAATAATTTGTCAATAGGTTTTTGTTATTATTTTGTAATTATTTCATTTCTCCTGCCTTTTGGATCAGCATATGACGATCCTCCTGTGAGAGCACTTCGTTTAAGTGTTCGGTAAGCTCCCCCGACATAATTCTCTGTCTGAGAACAACACATTTTCCTCTGGCTTCCGCATCCAGAATCGCCGCATATGCTCCACCGTATTCAAACTGCAGCCTGTCATTTTCCCAGCCCGCCAGAATAATTTTTTCAAGCGGTTCCCCCTGACAGCAATCGTTGATCAACTCTGTCAGGATCTGTTTTGAATCGAATTTGAAATCCAAAATGACTCGATTATCCGTATGAAGAAACCGCCGGACAGCAGGCTCCTCTCCCGTCAGAAAATATACATCTTCAGCCTGCTCTCCAAAGGAAATCAGAACATCAGAAAGAAGTTCCACAAGGGAATCATTTTGCAAACAAAACATGTCTGCACCGGAAGCGATCGCCGATTCTGCCAACACGAGCAGATCCTCCTGCCGTGCACCGCTTGAAACTGTATAAAATTGTGCGCGAATATTTTCATTAACGCAGGCAGCGCCTTCGTAAAATGCCAGAAAATCCAATTCAGCACGCTCACCTGCAGGCTGAGCAAAAAAAGCAACTGTACCGGTTTTACTTGCTACTGCAGCTACCGCTCCCAAAAAACAATAAGCTTCAGCATCTTTCCACACAACACCGGTTACATTGTCAAAATCGAATTCCGGCAGCGTTCCCACATCCATGCAAATATAATGCACATCCGGATAATACCCCGCATTCCTTTGAACCCATGCAAGGGATTGTTCACCGCTCAACCGGTCAAGAATAACAATATCGTATACTCCCTCTGACACCTGATTCAATGTGGCGCTCGTTTTATCTGCCTGACCATCTACTTCGGTAAGTGTTGCCTGTACACGGTTACCATCAACTGCATTTTGCAGCAATTCCCAGATAAAGGAAGAACGTTTTTCGCCGATATCATCTGTAACAAACAGTATCCGGCAAACTTCACCATCCGGTGATTCGTCTGTCAAGACTGCAGCCGATTTACCGCAGCCTGATACAAACAGAAATATAAATGCCAGCCAGACACAACAAAACCGTTTTAACATCACAGCTTCCTCCTTTTTCACTATTTTAAACATATTTTACAGCAAAATCAAGCCTATTCATTTTTTCACTTCACGAAAAAATGACTGCAGTATCGTAGTGATACTACAGTCATTTCCCGTTTCAGGCCCGCCGTTGCTTTTTATCCAGCCGCATCCGGTCAGCGATCATTGCAATGAACTCACTGTTGGTGGGTTTGCCGCGCAGGTTATGGATCGTGTAGCCGAAATAGCTGTTCAATGTGTCCACATCGCCGCGATCCCATGCCACCTCAATAGCGTGGCGTATCGCACGCTCCACACGGCTGGCTGTTGTTCCGTTTGACTTTGCAATATCCGGATACAGCCGTTTTGTCACCGCATTGATCAGCTCCGGATCAGCGATGCTCATCAAGATCGCATCGCGCAGAAACTGATAGCCTTTGATATGCGCAGGCACACCGATCTGATGCAAAATCTCCGTCACCTTACATTCATCCTGAGCAGATGCATCCCCTGCGTTTCGCTGATTTTTCAGCAGAACTCCTGTGATTCTGCGGCAGATCATTTCCGCATTAACCGGTCTCACGAAATAAAAAGCGAATCCGTTTTCCAGAAGTTCCGTTTCAAGCATCTCACTTTGGGTTGTACCGATCGCGTAAAACAATAGCTTTTTCCTGCTGTGATCTTTTTCCTGCGCTGCTTCGAAGCTTTCTTTTACCGAAAGCGCATCCATTCCAGGCATAAAAGTCTCTAAAAGACACACATCCGGTTTGTACTGCTGAATCGCCTCCAGCACCTTTTTACCATCTCGTTCACACAGAATAAGACGGATATTCTGCAGCGAAAGCTGATCCGACAGCAGAGCTTTTTCCTGTGGATTCGCATCCGTTGCCAATACAGTCATCATTTCACTCATAAATACTCTCCTTTACATTCTTCTTGTACAAAGCTCTGTATCCGTAAATTTAATTTACCATAATTTTCCAGTTATTACAAGTGTTTTCTGGTAATTTTTTCCATTTTTTCATTTCTCTTTTTCGACATATCATGCAAAAAAGAAACCTCAAAGAGCCAGTCTTTGAGGTTTCTTACTAATTGTAAAACCCGGACAATTCGTCCAGCGCATTGTAAAGGCCATCCTGTGAAAGCACACCGCGTTTGATTTCCGGCGGGATCATCCCCTTTTCATCCAGCCGGTAATCCTCCAACCATGCACCGGATACCATATATTCCGTCAATTTGCAAACAGCCTCTCTCAGAATCGGATCTTCCCTGCAAACGGACTCCGATTCAATCGCAGAACAAACTGTATCAAAGTACATCTCCATCTTGTTTATTCGCTCAAAACAAAGGATCATTTCGTTTTTCTGCCACATTTTTCCGCATCACTCCGTAGCCGCATTATTTCCCAAATTCATAAATATCGATTGCACCAAGTGTTATATATACATCGGTCTGCTGTCTCGCAATTCAACTTTCCCCATATATATTTGTTTATTTCCTGTTTTGCGTCCGGATCATTGCCATATAATAGGCAGCCACTTCCTCCGGAGAATGCCTTGTATCTTCCCTCATCCACCACTTTACCGCCTCCGAAAAAGAGGCCGCAAGATGATGCAGAAGAAAATCTTCCGGTATGTCGCAGGGAAAATCATCCTTATACCGAATAAACAGATCACAAAGGTAGCCCTTCAAAAAGTACAGAAACAGTTCCCCGCTCTCTCCTTCCAGAATACCTTTCAAATTACATTTGTTTTCTTTCAGGTGATAAAGAATGTGTCCCAGTTTCAATTCCAGATTGGCGCTTCCTTCCATATGATCGCTGTCCGCTTCCTGCGGCAGTCTCTCTGCAAAAATATGGTGAAATATATCCGTGCACATTTCTTTCAGTAAATCATCTTTTGTTTCGAAATGAGCATAAAAAGTACTTCTGCCGATATCCGCTTCATCAATGATCTCCTGAACGGTGATACACTCGAACCTTTTTTGTTCCAGCAAATTGCTTAAGGCGCTGAATATAGCTTTTCTGGTTTTCTGCTGCCGTCTGTCCATTGTTTTCTCCGTACAAATTCCCATAAATGTTCCGTAACTGTCATTTTGGTCCAACTGATTCTTGTCCGAATGATAACGACAGTGTAAAATTACAGAACATAGTGTTCTTTATCATATTTATTGTACTTTATTTACTTTCACTTTTCAAGGGATGTGATTCTGAAATGACAAAGAATAAAACTGCTGTTTTTTATGCTATTCTCGCCGCAGCACTGTATGCAAGCAACGCTCCGGCCTCCAAGCTGCTTTTGAAAGAAATACCTGCAACCATGATGGCCGGTCTGCTCTATCTGGGGGCCGGTATCGGAATGTATATTCTAGAAAAATTCAATAACCGCAAGCAGGAGCTTCCTTTGACCAGGAAGGAGCTTCCTTACACTGCAGCAATGGTTCTGCTCGATATTGCTGCACCGGTTTTGCTCATGCTCGGCCTTACCAGATGCAGCGCCGCCAATGCATCACTGCTGAATAACTTTGAAATCGTTGCTACATCGCTGATAGCTCTGCTGTGTTTCAGAGAGGCGATCAGCAAGAAACTCTGGCTTGCCATCGGCCTTGTAACAATCTCGAGCATTCTTCTTTCTTTTGAGGATATGAGCAGCCTTCAATTCTCCTGGGGTTCTATCCTTGTTTTACTCGCCTGTATTTGCTGGGGCTTTGAAAATAACTGTACCCGTATGCTTTCTTCAAAAAATCCAGCGCAGATTGTCATCATCAAAGGCTTCGGTTCCGGGATCGGTGCATTGCTCCTTTCGTTTGTAAGCGGCGAACGGTTCTTTCGGATCGGATATATTCTTCCGGCGCTGGTTCTCGGTTTCTTCGCCTATGGATTGAGCATATATTTCTACATCTATGCCCAAAGATACCTTGGCGCAGCAAAAACAAGCGCTTATTACGCTGTTTCACCGTTTATTGGCGCAATTCTATCGCTGATATTATTCTTGGAACTTCCTTCGTTCCTTTTTATCGCTGCCGTTATCATCATGGCGATCGGTACTTATTTTGCATCAACAGAAGAATAACACAGAATTTTTAAACGAATAATCTCTCCCGAAATAACCGCATATTCAAAAGGAACTGTTGCATTTTGGCAACAGTTCCTTTTGATTTATACAGCTTCTCAGATTTATTCCATGCCGCTCAGCTTGCTGAACAGATCCTGCATCAGCGCATCGCGGTTGATGTGCCAGATATAACGCATAGGATGACGGGTATAGTCGTAACCGTAATGATGGTCATACTCAGGAATTGCCGCAGGAATGATTTTGGACTGCATAAAACGGTCGCCTTCATTCAACAGCCAACCCACCGCGGTGACATCCCAGATCACACGGCTCCACACCTTGCCTGCAGCGTACTCGTTCGCAGCCTCGGCAGTGTGCTCAACGAGGTAATCGCACAGCGCGTTCTTACCTTTCAGCCAGTATTCCAGTTCGGGACCGGAAGCAGCAAAGGCTTCCACAATACCGCCGCAGGGCAGCTGCACCAGCGGAACACCGCATCCGAATACCACGCGGGCACCGGCAACATCCTGATACATATTGAACTCCATGGTGTTGGGCCAATCCTGCGAATGACCGCCAAGCCATACCAAAACCATCTTTTCCTTGATTTCCGGAGCCATGAGCAGCGCCGAAGCAACATTGGTGATGGCACCGATAGCCACAACATACAGCGGATTTTCGGTGGTATATTGCTGTGCCAGCTCCACGATCGCATGTGCAGCGGGAGACTCCACCGGTGTTTTTTCATCCGGCAGATATACGCGGGAGCCCTCGTAGACCACATCCATCAGATCCTCGCGCTCAGCCAGACGCAGCAGCTTTTTGATCTCATCATAGCTGCGCACCATGCCATCCTCGGGAGAGGTGGAGTTGCTATTGAAAAACGGTGCGGCGCAGATCGCCTTGACCGTCATTTTCTCGGTAGAGCGCAGCATATAAGACATGGCGAACTGGTCGTCGATCTCATTGTAGGTATCGGTATCCAGCAGTACATCAATATGGCCGGTAGGAACCTGAAGGTTTTTTAAAAGCTGTTCGTGTGTCATTTTCTTTCTTCCTTTCCTATGAAATAAAAACTTTCTTTCAGTTTACATTACACACCGCAAAAAAGCAACTGTTTTTGCATAGAAAATCCCGCGCTTTGAAGAACAGCGCGGGATCAGCTCCATTTACTTTAACTCCACCACGGTAACACCGCTTTCACCTTCACCGTAAGCGCCGAGACGATAGGTTTTGACACTTTTATGCGTGCGAAGATGCTGATGAAGGCCGGCGCGCAGAGCACCGGTACCCTTACCATGGATCAAATAGACCATATGCAGACCGGACATCGTGGCATTATCGATAAAACGGTCTGCCTCCATGATCGCTTCATCCACAGTCAAACCGAGCAGATTGACCTCCAGCTTACCATCGCGCTGCACCTTGTCACCGTTCTTTTTGTCATTATAACGGCGGGGTTCCGTCTTTTTCGGAGCTTTATACTGCGCAGGAGCAAACAGACCGCTGACAGGTACACGCATCTTCATCATACCAACCATGACCTCTGCCATGCCGTGTGTGTTGACACTGACGACGGTACCTTCCTGATTCAGATTACCTACAAGAACAGTATCACCCTTGTGGACTTCATCAAGGGGGGTTCGTGTCACGGTACTTTCATGCACCACATTACTGGAATCAAACAGTTTTTCGCTGTCACGGCGGGCAATCTCCCGTGCTCGTTGTGCGCGCTGCTGGGCGGAGATATTCTCCTCCTTCTGCAGGCGCTTCATCTCGTCCATCAACGCATAGGCATTGTTCTGAACCGTCTGTGCCATCTCACGGGCCTTCTGACGGGCCGCTTCCAGCTCGATCTCACCCTGACGAATCAGCTCATCACGTTTCTTTTTACCGCTCTCGACCTGATGCTCTGCCTCGTATTTCAGCCGTTCGATCTCATTCTGCCCCTCTTTCAGCTGCAGCTTCAGATCGTCCAGCTGGGCCAGTACATCATCCAGACGCTTGTCCTCCTGCGAAAGATGATACTGCGCCTGGTCAAGGATTTCCTCTGGAATCCCCAGCTTGCGGCTGATAAGGAAAGCGTTGGATTTACCGGGCACACCCACACTCAGTCTGTATGTGGGACGAAGGGATTCCACATCAAAATCACAGCTGGCATTCTGCACACCGGGCGTCTCCAGTGCGAAAACCTTCATTTCACCGTAGTGTGTGGTAGCCATGATGCGCGCTCCGGTACGGCGCAGCTGTTCAATAATCGCCACGGCCAGCGCAGCACCTTCGGCAGGATCTGTGCCTGCGCCAAGTTCATCCATCAGGATCAATGATGTAAAATCAGCTTCCTCCAGAATTTCGGAAATATTCTTCATATGGCCGGAGAAAGTGGACAGACTTTGCTCAATGCTCTGTTCGTCACCGATATCCACAAGGATCTTGCCGAACACACAGACCACACTGCGCTCATGGGCCGGAATCAGCATGCCGCATTGCGCCATCGCATTGAGCAGACCCGCTGTTTTCAGCGTAACCGTTTTACCGCCGGTATTGGGTCCGGTGACCACAAGCGTATCGTATTCATGTCCAAGTTCTACATCGATAGGAACGACCTTATCTTTTGAAATAAGCGGATGTCGTGCCTTCATCAGCGAGAAGGTATAATCAGCACTTACTGAAGGCTTGTTGGCATTCATATCCAGAGCCAGTGCTGCCTTTGCAAGAAGCATGTCCAGCTCCAGCATAGCACTGTAACTGTGAAGATAAGGAGCTTCCAGGGCGGCAACCTGTGCAGTATACGCCTGCAGGATACGCTCGATCTCTTCCTTTTCCTGATTACGGAGCTGCAGAATCTTCGCATTCGCCTCGACTACAGCGGTAGGTTCCACAAAAAGTGTGCCGCCCGAAGATGAAACATCATGGATCACACCGCCGATCTCACTGCGGTTTTCCACCTTGACGGGAACAACAAAGCGGCCGCTGCGCATGGAAACTACTGCATTCTGCAGGTATTTTGCTGTGGCCGGATTACGGATCATATTGTCCAGTTTTTCACGGATAGATGCTTCCGTCCTCGTAATGGAGGTGCGAATCTCATACAGCCGGTGACTGGCGGTATCCGCCATCTCTGTATCTGAAAGAATACTCTCGTAAATGGATTTCTCAAGCTGCGGCTGCTGCAGCAAAGCAAAAAAAGCGTTATCCAGAACGCCGACATTCAAACTATCGTCCTGCTGGGTGTACCACTCACTCAAGTAACGGAAATTGCGGAGAGAACGGGCGACAAGCAACAACTCCGCCATACTCAGCGTACCGCCCTTGCCCGCGCGCAGAACCGCATCCTTCGCTCCTTCACAGCCGGAATAGCGTGGCGATCCGTTTTTCAAAATTCGCACCATCATGGTATCCGTCTGTTCCAGAGCATACCGCACATCCTCAACCGTTTCAAATGGCTGCAGTTCCATTGCAGCACGGCGGTTCTCAGGGCAGACGGTTTTCTCAGAAAGCTTAAGTAAAATCTTGTCAAGCTCAATCGCTTTACATGTTTTTTGATTCATTACATCACCTCTGGCACGGCTCAATTCAGCACCGTGCGCAAAAAATCCAGTGTTTTCAGCGGCGTTTCCAGCTGATGCAGCACATAATCCTCTGTAGTACGCGTAAAAATGCGCAGTGCATCCTCTGAAAGCGTAAAGGAAAACACCTTTTTTAAATCAGCATAGATCGAATGACGCATTGCCGTTACAACAGAAAGCGGCGTATCCACATCATGACAATGGAACGCCGCGCATTTTTCGCAGAAGATCCTGCCGTTTTTATTATCGAAAAAGAAACCTTTTTTGTCCTCAAAGCGACTGCAATCGGCGCAGGCAACAAGATCCGGGCGATAACCTGCCTCGGCTACCGCACGAAGCTCAAACACCGCTTTGACAAGCCGCGGATCTGCCTTTCCCTCGCTGAGCAGATACAGACTGTTAAGAGAAAGGCGCAGCAGTTCTTGAATCTCTTCCGGTCGGTGCGGCTCCAATACTACAACAAGCTCTGCGATATACGCAGCAACACCCAATGCCTCCACGCTGTTGCGCAGACCGAAGAAGTTTTTCTGCAGTGCGGCTTCATCCACATAATAGTTTCCCTTTTGCGTAAAAAGAGAAAATTCAGAATAGCAGAACATTCCCGTTGAGGAGAAAAGCTTGTTTTTCAGGTTACGGGAACCCCGCGCGGAAGCGCGGATCAGCCCGAACCGATCCGTCAGCATCGTAATGATGCGGTCAGCCTCGCCGAGCTTCGTCTCTTTCAGCACCAGCCCCATCGCTGTCGTTTGCATCAACCTTTTCCCCCGTTATGGCGTTCTGTGCCCGCCGGTAGCGCAGATACTCCTGTACGCTGCCGGTGCTTTCAAACTGTCTCCAAAGATCCTGCTCTGATGTTCTTTCGCCATTGTCCGGTCCGGTATACATTGCACATACCATCCTTTTTGATGATACTAATACTATATACGCGGACGCATCGAATATGAACGGAAAAATCTGCCTTACTTCTGGAAACCGAAATTATTCAACAGAAAATCATTATCGCGCCAGTCATCCTTGATCTTGACCCAGCACTGCAGGTTTACTTTTGTTCCAAGGAATTCCTCGCACTCCACACGTGCCTGACTGGCGATCTTTTTCAGCATGGCACCACCCTTACCAATGACCATACCCTTGTGGCTTTTCTTTTCGCAATAGATATTGACATCAATATCCACCAGATCCTTGTCCTCACGCTCTTTGAAGCGCTCCACAGTCACAGCAATGCCATGAGGGATCTCATCCCGCAGATTCAGCAACATTTTTTCGCGCAGAATCTCCGCAACCAGCGCTTTTTCCGGCATATCCGTATAACTGTCGTCCGGGAAATAGTGCGGGCTGGGTACCGCATAACCTGCCAGTGCCGCCAGTAATTCCTCGGTCCCCTCACCGTCCACAGTAGAGGTCGCAAGGATCTCACGGAAAAGTCCTGTCTCCTGCAGCATCTTCATGCGGGGCAGAAGATCTTCTTTCTTTTTCAGTGTATCTGTCTTATTGATGACGGCAACAGCGGGCGTCTCCTGTCGGCGGATATCCTCCATCAACTTGAGCTCTGCCTCATTCAACTCGCCGTAAGGCTCAAACAGCATGGCAACAACATCGCCGTCACCTACGCTTTCCGTAGCAGCTTTGACCATGCGTTCACCCAGCTTGGTACGGGCCCGGTGGATACCCGGTGTATCCAGAAAAACATACTGCAGTTCATCCACTGTCAACACACCGGTAATACGGGTACGTGTGGTCTGCGGTTTGGAAGTGACAATTGCCACCTTTTCACCCACCAGATGATTGACTAGTGAGCTTTTTCCAACGTTGGGACGGCCGACAATTGCCACAAATACAGATTTTTCTTCAAACATCGCACCCTCGGCGAACATATCCACTTCTTTGCTCAAGTTTTACTCCTTATTCTTTTATCTAAACCGATGCGCACCACAGCGCAGTTCTTCTGCGTCCGGCGAAAATCAGGTGTAAGAAATAGTACGAGGCAATCCCAGCTTGATCAGCGTACTTTCTTCTTTCTCACGCATACGCACAGCTTCCATACCACCCTGTTCATGGTCATAACCCAGCAGATGATACATGGAGTGTACCGTCAGAAATGCAACTTCACGCTGCAGGCTGTGGCCGTACAGCTCCGCCTGTTCCATGGCGCGTTCCATCGAAATGACAACATCACCCAGCATGACAGCTCCTGTCTCGTTGTTCAGGTCATATTCGCCGTCAACGCCCAGCGGAAAGCTGAGCACATCGGTGGGCTGCGGCTTGTTGCGGTATTGACCGTTGAGTTCGGCAATCTCCTTGTTATCCACAAAGGTCACACTGATCTCGGCTGTCTGTGGAAACTCTTCCATCTGCAGCACCGCATTGCAGGCGCGGCGGATCAACAAACGGATACCGGAAGGGATTTTAATGGAATTCTGATGGTTGGTGATATAAACTTTATGTGCCATGATGTTCATTCCCCTTCTTCTATGCAGTTTCTGCGGCAGATCAGCGCCTGATGGAACGGTAGGTGTTGTGCCGTTCCTCTTTGCGGAGCGCCGCCTTTTCATATGCTTTTTCATATGCATGGACGATCTCCTGCACCAGACGGTGACGGACAACGTCTTTTTCGCTGAAATACACTTGCGCAATATCTTCGATGCCTTCCAGTATCTTCAACGCATCCACCAGGCCGGAACGCTGTTTATCCGGCAAATCGATCTGCGTCACATCACCTGTGACGATCACCTTGGAGTTGACACCCATACGAGTCAGGAACATTTTCATCTGCTCTGGTGTGGTGTTCTGCGCTTCATCCAGAATGATAAAGGCATCATCCAGAGTTCTGCCGCGCATATATGCCAGCGGCGCGACCTCGATCAGGCCTTTTTCCATCAGCTTCTGGTAGGTGTCGGGGCCCAACATATCAAACAGACCGTCATACAGCGGACGCAGATAAGGATCCACCTTGTTCTGCAGATCGCCCGGCAAAAAACCCAGCTTTTCGCCTGCTTCCACAGCAGGGCGGGTCAAAATGATTTTGCTTACCTCATGTGCCTTGAATGCCTTGACCGCCATAGCAACAGCCAGATAGGTTTTGCCTGTGCCGGCAGGACCAACGCCAAAGGTAATGGAGTTTGCCCGGATGGCTTCCAGATATTTTTTCTGCCCCAGAGTCTTGGGTCGGATAGGGCGGCCTTTTGAGGTGATACAGATAAAATCACCGGTCAGCTCTCCGATTTTTTCCGCATCGCCCGAACCTGCCATCGAAATACAGTAACGAATGGACTGCTCTTCCAACGGCGTTTTATTCTGCAGTAAATGCAGCATCGCACTGATCGCGCGGGAAGCCGCCTCCACCTGTTCACTCTCTCCGGAAAGCTTTACGCCACCGTCCTTCATAACTGCTGTAACTGTAAAAGCCTTTTCGATCATCCTGATGTTTTCATCGCAGTTGCCGAAAAGAGCCAAAAGATCATCAAAATCCGATACCGCGACCAATTTTTCCGCCATAGGCAGAACCTCCTTCGGGACACTGTCCCGCCATGATTATACCGGTGTTGTTCCCGAAAAGAATACAACTATGATTATTATATCATAATTTCTCAAATTTGAAAGATTCTTTTGGTAGAATTTAACATTTTATTTCGAGCATTTTTTGGCATATTACCCATAATGCAGCCAGCCATCCGCGCACAAACATTCATTTTTCGTTCATCGGGGACGCTGCAATATCCACATAAGCACGCAGCTGCAATGTACAATATACTGTATCCTCTATATTTTCAAAACTGTATTCTCTGCTCAGCACTTCCATCTCCGGATGCTCCGCATACAGCAACGCATTCAGTGTTTCAACACATTTCTGTTTCGCTTGTGTTTCCGTCAATACATATTCCTCTTGTACGGTCTGTGTCTGAATTGTTTTATATACCGTGACAGGCAATGCAAATCCCAGTACCTGTACCCCCTGACAACTTGGTACGGCATCAGGTGCTTCGCCTTTTTTTAAGTAAAACCGTTTTCCGCCAAAGCAAAGTGCCAGACTGTCGGTCTGTGTTCCGGTGATGACCGATCTGGTTTGTTTCAACCGCAAAGCAGTCGCACAGGTATTTTCGATATATGCCATGATCCGTGCTCTGCATGGCGAAGGCTGCGGACGATTTTCCTGATCCGGCCACACAGCACGAACAAGAACATCTCCTTTTTGCACAAGCTGCCCAGGACGGATATCGCTCGTTCCGGAAAACACCTCCACCTGACGGATCACCCCTGTCTCGCTGGCCGTAATATCCCAATCCTGCGGCAGCAGCATCTGGGGTTCAGATGTTGCTTTTTGTACTTCTACGATCAATTTTCCTTTGGCATAATTCAGCGAAATATCTGCATACTGCGGTGTACGGGCAAGTACGGCAGTTTCCGCTGCACGCATTTTTTCATCCGTTGCAAAACATCCCTGATACACACCGTATGTAAACAGGAGGTTTCCGAGCTCCTGCTGCGCATCGGAAGAAACGCCGTAGTACTCTACATTCCAGACAAGAGATCCTGTCAGCAGCAACAGGACAACTGATAGTATCGCTCCCATAGCAGCACCTTTATGCCTGCGTAACTTATACAAAGAAAACCATATCCCACACTTTTTTTCAATATTCAGATGACAGCCTGCACGCCTTGCCGACCGGTGCAGACGCAGATAATCTTTCGCCTTCACCCGTGCACGCAGCCCGTATTCCGATGAACTCACATCAGATACCCGGATCCGGTGACTCAGACAATCGCTTAGAAAAAAATGCGTATTCCCACCTGTTGCCTGAAAAATTACCTGTGGAAACAAAGTACTGTTCAAAAATAACGGTTTCATGGATCAGCCTCCCCAAAATCCATGCGGAAAATACGGCCTCTGATTTCAGTGATATGCGCATCCAGCGATACAATGACCATTTCCTCTCCGTACACCGTAATGCACAGCTCCAGCATATGAAAAATAATTCTTTGCGGACCGTATTCCAGAATTTTGCTGCAGTTTTCCAGTTCGAGCCAGCCGCGGCCATTGATGTGCACCAGTGGCTGCAGCACAAAGGAATGCTGCGCCGTTGAAAATGCTGTGCGGAACAAGTCGGTGATTTTTTCCTTTTCACCTTGTTTTTTCCTTCTCACCGCCATTCCCCCTGTCTTGCATTTTTCCTCTGCAAATACCGTACAATATTTATAGTGAAATGAGGTGACAAATATGTTCCGAACTTTCCTTACCGTTTTTTCCAAAAACAGAACAACAAATTCTTCTGTGTTCAAAAAACATTCCACGCAAACCATCCTGCAAAAGCACTGTCTTTCTTTTTTCTTTTTACTTATAGCATTCTGTCTTTTTCTCTATCCGCAAACCGTCTTCGATAGTCTTCTTGCCGGCTTTGAGCTGGCCTTTTGCCGCGTAATACCGGCGGTTTTTCCAATGATGGTACTTTCCGGTATGCTTGTGGAAAGCCCTCTGGCGGCATGGGCAGGAATTCTGCTTTTCCCCTGTACGCGTGCGCTTGGCATCCGGGATCGTTCCGCAGCAACTGTGTTTTTCCTTGGTCTTCTCGGCGGATTTGCTGTGCTAGCGCAAGGCATCGACCTTCTCTACAGATCCCGGCGTATTGACCGGAAACAGGCGGAGCTTCTTCTGTGCGCCGGAATAAATGCAGGGCCTTCCTTTATCCTCCTGAGTGTCGGACACCAATTGTTTGGCAGCATCCAACTTGGAGCACTGCTGCTCTTCAGTGTTCTTTTCGGTAATTACCTTTCGGCTCTTCTTCTTTCCGTCATTAACACTGGAACGCAGTCACACTTTGATGCCGCGGCTGTTCCACAAAGCTTACAGGAAGGTTTTCCGGTAAGGGGACTGTTTACCCGCGTTATGCATAAATCCGTAGATTCCTGTACGGTACTCTGTGGATATATTGCTTTTTTCTGTCTTCTGTGCGCCCTTGCTCATCGGCTGTTCCCGTTTTTTTCGGGTATTCTCTGCATGTTTTTGGAAGTTACCAATGGCATACGCTTTGTTTCATCGCTGCACAATCCTTTGCGGCTTCTGCTGACTGTTGCCGTGCTGAGTTGGAGCGGTCTGTCCATTCATTTGCAGGCCAAGTCACTTCTCCCGCAGGAAATCTTTCTCCGCCGCTTCTATCAAAGCCGACTGATCGCCATACCGGGCAGTCTTGCTTTATATGGGATCGGGATTCGTCTTTTTCCGCAGGTTGTACCGACCATCGCAGGCACCGATATTCGCGGCAGTCGTTTTTCCTGGAGCATCGTCCTCTCTTTTTTCCTCATGGTCGCCGCATTTTTGTATGAATGTACCCCAAAAAACACTTTACGAAGCCGACAAAATACCGTATAATAATCATGTTACAGAATTCACTTTGACGACAGAGGTCTTTATGTTTAAAAAAAGTCTGTTTCGCAAAGATATCACCCCCCGCTGCGCATGGTGTCAGCACGGGCAGACAAAACAGGACGGCAGCGTGGTTTTCTGCCCCCGCAAAGGCGTTGTATCACCGCTTGGAAGCTGTCGGAAATTTGTATACGCCCCCACAAAAAGAGAGCCTTTGCGCCAGCAAAAGCTCCCTGATTTTTCGAGCGAAGATTTTTCTCTGTAACCCCTTGTATTTTACTTTAAAATCTGCTAGAATATAAAAGCTGTATTTTTCGGATGGTTTCATCCGAAAGCATGCTGGAGTGGCTCAGTCGGTAGAGCAGCTGATTCGTAATCAGCAGGTCGTCGGTTCAAGTCCGATCTCCAGCTCCAAACCCCATACGACACCTGCAAGGGTTATCGTATGGGGTTCGTTTTTTCAAAAAAGGAAAGAAACGATCAGCCGGAAAAGCATTCTTCGTCACACTTTCAGGAGGCCTGTATACATGGGGCCACAACATCTTTACATTAAATAATAATTTACTCTGGAAGAACGAAGCCCCCGCCTCCTATCGAGTTTTCGACAATGAAGAAGTTTTTACCGAATTGGCTTTCATGGTCGAAAACATCTACATCGGAGACGATTTCCGCATGGAGGATACCTTTTATATAGTAATGAGCTACAGCAACGATGACGGTTTGGCTTAGTCGGAACCCCGCAGCCTGAATGATCAGGCGAAAGAACTCTCTATGGACTGCTTTGGCCCCGACCTGAGCAATAGAACAAAAATTGCTTATCTGTTCATTTATTTAAGAAACAGGATCACGGGGTTTAATGTATAAACCGGTGCTTCTACAACGACAGCTCCGTCTTCCACACGAAATCCCACATTTTTCCTGCTGCCATCCGGTTCAAGCTGCTGAACCTGTGTCACAGGCTTTTCACAGACAAGGCGAACCTCTTCCACCGGATCAAAGCCCATATTGATCAGTGCACAGAAAATCTCATCTTCCGGCGCATAGGCAGCCTTCATCAGCATTTCTTCGTCACCGTCATAGTAGACAGGCAAATCACCGTAACGGCGCATCAAATCGATCAGCTGCGATTTACGCCCCGCGCAAAGATAAGAAAATGCTTCCAGATGATTGAACTGTGCTCTGGTATCACCGCAGAAAGTAACAGTTGTGCCGCCCAGCACATTTTTATACACCGTTACACCCGGAAAAAGCTCCTCGCGCGGATTGGTACCGACAACATGGTAGTTCATGGATTCCGCCTGAACCGTATCATCCACGGGAATCAGCTGTCGTGCGCGCACCTGCATGGATGCACCGCATTTTGCCGCATACAGATATTCGCCCGTGATCTTGGCACCCTTCCATTCGGCCGTTTCAACGCCAATATATTTTGTCATGCCGCGTTTATTCAGCCGCTCGGCCGCTGCGCCATCCAGAAAAACTGTACCGCGGAACATATCCTCAAGCTGGGTATCCGTAAATCCCTGATCTCCAAAGCCGTCAAGAAAGGTGATCCCGTCGTTCTTCTCCGAGAAATAAATCGGCAGGCCAAGCCGTTCCAGCACAAACGAAGCCCAACCAGGGATCCACATCTCATTTTTCAGGCCGTAGTCCGATACGGTACAAAGCGGAATGCGGCAGCCGGTCCAATTCAGCTGCGGCACAAGTTCTGCCAATGCGCGATAGAAACCGGCATTTTTTGATAGTATCTTCCGGTACGCCTTGCCGCTGGCGGGTTCATAACTTCCGCGGGTGATCCAATGCTTTGCACCGGAAGCCCCTTCCAGAATAGTACTGGTAAAATGCGTATGCAGCGACTGTGCACCGGTGCTGTAGCGGCTCTGCGGGCAGGTATCTGTTTCGGCAAGGAACGCATCCACATGTCCCTGCGCCCGCATGACCGACATCTGTACCGCGGCGCGATACATATGATTGGATACATACCGTGCTCCATGCGGTGTGTAGTTGCCGTTATTCACGCGCACGACCACCGGATTACCCTCGCCGGAAAGAATGGTTGCGATATCCACCGCCGCCTCACAGGCATTACCGACACAGCAGAAAAGACCGGGCAGCGTGGGGTCTACCCTGTCAATACCCGCGCGCATGGCTTTGGCTGCGGCACGCAGAGAATCTCCTTCCACCTCAAGAAAAATCTCACGCAGACGGGCATCCTCTTCACTTTCGCCCATCACATGAGCAAGCAGTTCCTCACGGGAAAGAGAAAGCCCTGCGCGGCGGTTGAATTCCACCATATGCAGCGGGCAGGCACACCCCTGTCCACTGCGACAGTTGACCAGACGAAAATCGTCATCTACCATGATTACCTTGGGCTTACAGGCGGCAAGCACCTCCATCACATGGCTGATGTATTCGTGGAATCCCTCATCAAACGGACAGGTAATATCCACTTCTTCTCCATCGGCAAGACCCACATAACGCTGGAAAGGCGCACGCTCGTTCAGAGCGTAGCCGTGACCGATGGTGGCCTGCACCAGAATACCGCTGGGCACATTGTCTGCAAGCAGGCGGTCACGGAACAGCTTGTATTTTTCCGAAAGCTGTTCCGCCTTGGGCACAACAGGCGTACCCTCCGGCATAAGCGTCATCATAAAAAGCGCGCAATCCGTAATGCCGTTCTCATACTGATATTTAATATCCTGACAGATCTCTTCCAGATGATCTGTATCCAGATGCATGATCGAATAATTGTACATAGCAGGTTCTCCTTCTTTCTTATAATACAGTATCCGATTTTCAAGTGTCTGTACTTTCCTTAAGTTTACACATCTGCCCCTCTTCTGTCAACAAGAAGAACGCCAAAGAAAAAGTTTCGCCCTTTGGATCTCTCCAAAAAGCGAAACTCTTTTTATTGACAGCGTACTGTAATACCGTTTTCTGTGGCATCCACTTGCAGCACACCGGCTGCCTGCCCGCTGACGATCATATCGGCGATTTTATCTTCCACTTCCTTGCGGATCACACGCCGCAAATCACGTGCGCCAAATTTGCCGCCCTGTGCTTTTTCGCACAGCAATGTCAGTGCGGCATCCGTCCACACAAGCTCAAGGCCCTTTTCGCGCAACGGCTCCTGATATTCATCCAGCATCAGTGCCGCAATACGGGCAAGGTCCTCTTTTTCCAGCGGCTTGAAACAGATCACCTCATCCACGCGGCTGAGGAATTCCGGCCGCAGAAAATCATTCAGTGCCTTCAGAGCCTTGTTTCTGCTCATCTGCTCGACCGTTTTGTTAAAGCCGGTCTCGCCGGATTTATCCGTGCTTCCCGCATTGCTGGTCATGGCGATGACTGTGTTTTCAAAATTGACGGTACGGCCCTGTGCATCCGTGATGCGGCCCTCATCCAGAATCTGAAGCAGGATATTCATCACATCCGGATGCGCCTTTTCGATCTCATCGAACAGTACCACACTGTACGGACGGCGGCGAACCTTTTCAGTAAGCTGACCGGCTTCATCGTAACCCACATAGCCCGGAGGCGAACCCACAAGGCGGGAAACCGCATGCTTTTCCATAAACTCGCTCATATCCAGACGGATCAGCGGATCGGCAGAATCGAAAAGCTGAGTAGCCAGCTGTTTGACGAGTTCTGTTTTGCCCACACCGGTAGGACCGACAAAGATAAAGCTGGCAGGACGGCGGCGGCCGCTGATACCGGCGCGGCTGCGCTTGATCGCAGCGGCAACCAAACTGACCGCTTCATCCTGACCGATGACCTTTTCCTTCAGCGCCGCTTCGAGACCGTTGATCTTCTGATACTCGGTTTCCTGAATCTTGACAGCAGGGATTCCGGTCCAAAGCTCAATGACCTTGGCAAGATCTTCCATCTCCACCTGAATGGCTTCGACCGAATCTTTCAGCGCCGGCAGCTCACTCTCCAGCCGTGCTTCGATACTCTTCAGATTCGCGAGCCGCTCATAGTCGATCTCCTCTTCGCTTTCGGCAGCCTCAATATCCGCTTTTGCTTTATCCAAAGTCTTCAGCGTATTTTCATATTCGGTGATCTCGGGATGCCGAAGGCTGCAGCAGGCACAGGCCTCATCCAGCAGGTCGATGGCCTTATCCGGCAGGAAACGGTCATTGATATACCTCTCACTCATCGTAACCGTTTGCCGCACCAGTGCATCGCAGATGCTGACTCGATGGTGCTTTTCGTAATACTCCCTGATACCCAGCAGCATGGTAACGGTATCACCAATGGAGGGCTCCTCCACCTTGACGGGCTGGAAACGCCGCTCCAGTGCCTGATCCTTTTCGATATATTTGCGGTATTCGGCAAAGGTCGTAGCACCGATAACCTGAATCTCACCGCGGGAAAGTGCCGGTTTAAGGATATTGCCCGCGTTCATTGCGCCTTCACTCTCGCCTGCCCCTGTGATATTGTGGATCTCATCAATGAACAGAATGGCGTTGCCAAGCGAACGAACCTCATTGATCAGCCCTTTGACACGCGCTTCAAACTGTCCACGGAACTGCGTGCCCGCAACCAGGCCGGTCAGATCCAGCAGATAAATCTGTTTATCCTGTAACCGGGCAGGCACATCGCCAGCAGCAATGCGCAGCGCGATACCCTCTGCAATAGCGGTTTTGCCAACGCCGGCCTCACCGATCAGACAAGGATTATTCTTTTGCCGACGGCACAGGATCTGTACTGCACGCCAGATTTCCCGGTCGCGGCCAATGATCCGATCCAGACGGCCTTCCTTTGCCTTTCTGGTCAGATTTTCGCAGTAGGTGTCCAGAAACTTCAGCTTGCGCTCCTTGGGCTGCTTGCCTTTGACGGTATCTTTTCCCTGCTGGCTGTTGTCTTCTCCCATCGGGAAGGAAAGTGCAGGGCTTCCGCCGGCAGAAAAGTCTTCCTCCGACTCATCTTCTCCTGCTTCATTTTTCTGCAGGAACGGCAGCAGACCGTTCATGGAATTCATCATTTCCTCCATGTCACCATTAGCGATCATCTCGTCCATCTTGGCATCCATGGCGGCAAGCGCTTCATCCGTCACGCCCATCTGCTTCATCATCTGCTCCACCTGAGGAATGTGCAGAGCGCGGGCACAGGAAAGACAAAAGCCCTGATTTTTAATTTCATTTCCGTCGCTGCGCTGAACAAAAACAACAGCAGGACGTTTTTTGCATCGCGAACAAACCATTATCAAAGCGGAAAATCTCCTTTACTTGAAAAAACTGAACAGCGGCCACAGATCCTCTTATTTAATATAAGGAATCAAGCCGTCGAAAAGACCGAAGAAAAAACTATTCTGCAGCGTGGAATTCTGCAAGAAGGGCAGATCACCGCCGGTGATAATCACCAGTGCCCACACCGCATACACAATGAGAAAACCGTAAAGCAGTCCAACCAACAAACCGATACCTGCACCAAGCGACCGGTTGAGCGTGCCAACCAACGGAATTTTGTTAATTCCCTTCAAGGCTGTGGCGATAAAACTGATAACGATACGACCGACAATAAATATCATGAAGAAAATCAGAATGGAAAGCACCGGCATTACCATGGGCTGCACCACATCGACCACAATCGTTCGAGCAATCTCAGGGTCGGCAAGATTAAAATCCGTACCGGTAGAATAGTCTCCCAAAAAAGTATCGATGATATTCTGCGGCAGAAAACCGGAAATTTTATTCAGAATTTCGTTGAGCGTCAGGATCCCCTGCGAATTCACCAGAGCATTTTCGGTACGGGACACAAGGTTTTCAAGGAAAAACGCATTGAACATTTTAGGTGCAAGCGCTTTTGCCCCCCACGAAGCACCACCGACAGCCAGAAGCGTTCCGCAAAAATCCACAACACCGGAAATAAACCCGCTGCGCATATAGCGAATCACCATAACGATCGTGATCACCGCTACAAGAATATCCATGATCCTGCTGGGTGTGAAAAAACCACTCATTTGTAAAGTCCTCCTGCTGACTGCAATATGTTAGAATTCGTTTTGGATCGATGTCAGTTAACGCCTTCTTCTGTTTGCTGCGGTACGGCTGCTGTAAGCTGCTGCGCTGTCAGCAAAAGCAGTTCCCGGTTGTCGATCAAGCAAAGCGGCTTGTGTTCCGGATCAAATACCGAATCTTTTCCTGCGGGGCGCTCCTGTGTTTCCTCAACATCCATTGTATAGCTGAAAACCTGATTTTTCCCCATAAGATACGCCGTTCGATTTCGTAAAATACACTGGCGCACCGCATCCCCCACTGTGACACTCCGCAAAACCGCCAGATCGTCAGACAAAACAGTCAAAGCAACCCCTGCATCGCGTCCTGCATCGCCTTGCACAATCAAAACCCCATCTTCCGCATCGACATCACAGCAAAGTAGCGAATCGCTCAGCGGATACAGTGCAAGCTCCTCCATGGTTTCTGCATCATAGGTAATCACTGCATCATCATATACAACAATGAAGTCACCATTCGGACGGCTGCCAATCGCCAGAATCAGGCACCCATCGCGCCGCAATGAAATCTCCTCACTGTTTTTTCCCACAAGATACACCACCGAGAAAAGCCTTCCGCCGCCGGAGGAAAGACATCCCACAGCGATCTTTTTCCCGTCTTTTGAAAACGCTGCTGTTATGGGATATTCCTCGGCACAATACCAGGAATATACCTCATCCATGGCATCATTGTAAATCGTCATCTTCGCCTGATAGCTGTCGCTCTGCGTAACAACGGCAAAATCGCCATCGGCGCTCATTGTCACAAATTGAATGGGCTTCGCCATATTCAGCGTGCCGTAATTCCGGCTGCGCCCCTCAATACGAAGTTCCTTACCGCCCTGATTATATATACAGAACCGAGTATCTCCAACCGACAGTCCCGGACGGGCATAACCGTGCTGAAAATTCCGCAGCGAACTTCCTGTATCCGAAACAACGAATACCTCGCTGTCATCCATCATAACCACAGCGGCAGTCATTGAAGCCCCCTGTGTTTCACTTCCCATAACAAGTGGAACCGGGAAGCCTTTTCCCGTTCGCATGCGCAGTTCAACGGTTTCCATAAAATCGCTGATGCGGGCAACATAAAGGCTGCCGATACCCGTCAACCATATCAGAATCACCACGAGGATCAGACATAGAATCACTGCTGCCCGGATTTTTCGCATTCTTTTTTTACGGCGGATCTTTTCCAAATGCGCCGTGTCCAGTATCCGTTCTTTCATGTCGACCCTCCTCCCGGTCAAATTGGGAAAATCTATCATTCCGCTGTAACTTACAGCACAAGAGACTCCACCGCCGAAGTTTCACCGCGGCGGAATCCATCAAGATCATAAAAAACGCGATCAAGATACAACCCCTGTGCCGGCGCTTTCGGCCCCGCCTCGCTGCGCTTTGCTGCAGCGATGATTTTCGGCATGGACTCTGCATCCATACGTCCGGTACCGATCTCCACAAGCGTTCCCACAAGAATGCGTACCATATTATAAAGATATCCGTCCGCACAGATGGTAAAAATCATATCATCACCGCAGCGCTGTACATTAAAATCGTACACCGTGCGTACTGTATCCACAATCTTGCTGCCGCCGCTCATAAAGCTGGCAAAATCGTGCCTTCCGACTACGGCCGCTGCAGCACGCTGCATCGGTTCCAGAGAAAGCGGTGCACCAACGCGCCAGCAGAGTCCTTCTGAAAACGGACTGGATACCTGCGAGTTATGCAGTCGGTAAACATACTGCTTTGCCTCAGCACTGTAACGCGCATGGAAATCCTCCGGCACAGTCCGTGCACTTTGCACACGGATATCCTCCGGCAGATGCGCGTTGAGCGCCAGCGGCAGTTTACGCATGGATATTGCCGTATCTGCGTGAAAACTGACGCAATAGCGCAGCGCATGTACACCGCTGTCTGTACGGCTGCAGCCCTTTACATCCACCCGCTCCCCCAGCACACGCTCCAGCGCATCCTGAAACACCGTGCATACGCCCAGTGCATTTTCCTGCACCTGAAAACCGTGGTACTTTGTACCGCGAAAAGCCATTGTAACAAGAATATTCGGCATACTGCCCCTTTCTTAAAACGGAAGCCAGCGAGTGGCGACCAGAACGGCCATAGCAAAACAGAAAATCAGCGTGCTGACAACATCCTGTCCTGTCACATGCAGCTGCTTCATGCGTGTCCGACCGTCACCGCCATGGTAGCATCGGCACTCCATCGCCATGGCCAGTTCATCCGCACGGCGGAAAGAAGATATGAACAGAGGAATAAGCACCGGAATCAGTGCCTTGACCCGCTGCATCAGATTGCCTGAATCCAGATCTGCACCACGTGCCTTCTGTGCATTCATGATTTTTTCCGTTTCTTCAATCAAAGTCGGAATAAACCGCAGCGCAATGGTCATCATCATCGCCAACTCATGTACCGGCAGATGCAGTACCGCCAACGGGCGAAGCAGACGCTCAACAGCATCTGTCAGTACGATCGGACTGGTGGTATATGTGAGCAGCGAGGACCCTGCAATCAAACACAGGATACGCAATACCATGGTGATGGCATAATAAATGCCCTCTTTGCTGATTTTGAAAATCCAAATCTGTACAATCGGCTCACCTGCGGCAAAAAACAGAT
The DNA here is from genome assembly GCA_017472965.1 of Oscillospiraceae bacterium. Classification (GTDB taxonomy): domain Bacteria; phylum Bacillota; class Clostridia; order Oscillospirales; family Ruminococcaceae; genus UBA1762. Next base: position 32,907 of record JAFUNR010000010.1, read on the forward strand.
TCAGCACTGCCGTAAACAGGATGATAGGCAACAACGGGCGCATACTGCGTGCAAGCACCTTAAGAGGAATCTTTGCGGCAAGATACAGGCCAAGCACCACGGCAAAAGCCAGTACCATACCCGAAATATTGTGCACCGCAAACAGAACAATAATATAAGCGAGCGTCAGCAGCAGTTTGATGCGGGGATCCAGCCGGTGTACCGGCGAATCGCCGGGAAAATGCTGACCGATGGTGATATCTCTCAACATCCGGAAAGCCCCCTTTCCTCCAGCGCTCTGCAAATCGTCTTTACGGCATAAGGAATGGTATACACATCCGTGGAGATGTCAATCCCCATACTGCGCAGCTGCAGAAAAATCTGGGTCACCTGAGGCACACTCAAACCCATATCCATCAGCTCCTGCGCACGGGCAAAAACATTTTCCGTGGTATCATACATGGCAACGGTACCTTCCTGCAAAACCAGTACCTTGTCAGCGTATTTAGCAATATCCTCCATCGAGTGACTGACCAGAACAACACTGGACCCGCTTTCCCGATGATAAGCTTTCACCTGGCTGAGAATCATCTCTCGCCCTTCAGGGTCAAGACCTGCAGCAGGTTCGTCCAGTACAAGCACCCGCGGCTGCATGGCGATCACACCCGCAATAGCCACACGACGCTTCTGACCGCCGGAAAGTTCAAACGGGGATTTTTCCAGCCAGCTTTCTGCCACACCGCAGAAATCCGCGGCCATCAGCACACGCCGGCGCACCTCATCGGCATCCAGCCCCATATTGGTGGGACCGTAGGCAATATCCTTGTAGACCGTTTCCTCAAAAAGCTGGTATTCCGGATACTGAAAAACAAGACCAACCATAAAGCGGAACCGCCGGATCGCCTTTGGATCTGCCCACATATCCTGTCCATCCACCAAAATACGACCGGACGAAGGACGATGCAGACCGTTGAAATGTGTGATCAGAGTGCTTTTGCCGCATCCTGTCGGTCCGATGATGCCGACAAAATCCCCTTCTTCAATGGAAAAACTGACATCGTGCAGCGCACGCGTAGCGCCGGGCAGGCCGGCACCGTAAACATATTCCAGATTTTCTACCTGAATGATCGACATTGATCTTCCTCTGCCTTTTATTTCTCTGCCTGATATATACAACAATTAAATATCCGCGTTATTTCCGGATTCATCCATCCGCTCTGCCTGTCTGCAGAAGCCGTGCCAGCATGGCAGCACAATCCTCGGTGGAAATAATATCCGTGGGAACATCCAGTCCTGCCTCACGAAGAGCAAGACACAACTCCTGTGCCTGCGGCACATCCAACCGCAAGGATTTCATTTCCTCAGAACGGACAAAAACCTCTTTCGGCGTACCATTCATCACAATCTCGCCGCCGCTCATCACCAGTACACGATCGGCCTCGGCTGCTTCTTCCATATAATGAGTGATCATCACAACCGTGATACCGAAATCCCGGTTCAGATGCCGCACAGTCTTCATCACCTGGGCACGCCCACGGGGATCCAGCATCGCTGTGGCCTCATCCAGTACCAGGCAATCCGGCCGCATGGCGATCACACCGGCGATGGCAACCCGCTGCTTCTGGCCACCGGAGAGTTTATGCGGACCCTTTGCACGGTGTTTATAAATACCGGCAAGCTCCATAGCCTCATCCACGCGAAGCCGCATCTCCTGCGGGGGAACCCCCAGATTCTCCAGAGCAAAAGCCACATCCTCTTCCACCACCGTAGCAACGATCTGGTTATCCGGATTCTGAAACACCATACCGACCTTCTGCCGGATATCCAGCAGCTTGTTTTCATCAGCGGTGTCCATATCCTCCACCCAGACCTTGCCCTCTGTCGGCAAAAGGATGGCATTGAAATGCTTCGCCAGCGTACTCTTTCCACAGCCGTTGGCGCCGAGAACAGCTACAAGTTCACCGCGGCGCACCTCACAGGATACGCCGCGCAGCACCGGCGCAGCGTCTTCCTCATAAGCAAATGTGATATTTTCTGTTTTCAGCATTTTTTCGTCGCTCATGTTGCACTCCAAATCGCAGTGCTTCCGCAGGGAAGCACACCGCCGGTAGATGTGACCGGCAGACCGATCTCATCACAGGTGACATGACCGCCAAACCGCGGTACAATGCGTTCCTGCAGGATATACTGCATCACAGAGGGACTGATACCCGCCGTGTAGCTGTTGACGGCAAAAAACAACGGTTTTTCGCTGAGCACTGCCGCACACTGCTCGATCAGACCATCGATACACTCCTCCAGCTTCCATACCTCGCCGCCGGGGCCGCGTCCGTAGCTGGGCGGATCCATGATAATGCCTTCATAGAAGCTGCCGCGGCGCTGCTCACGCGCTACAAATTTCGCGCAGTCATCCACGATCCAGCGGATCGGTTTGTCGCCAAGACCGCTGGCCTGGGCGTTATCTTTCCCCCATGCAACCATGCCCTTGCTGGCATCCACATGACATACACTGGCACCTGCCGCAGCGCAGGCCAGCGTTGCACCGCCAGTGTAGCCAAACAGATTCAGCACCCGCACCGGACGGTTTGCCTGTGCAATAACCTGACGGTAATAATCCCAGTTAACCCCCTGCTCCGGAAACACACCCGTATGCTTAAAGCCTGTGGGCGACACGATCAGCGAAAGATCACCGTAGGCAATCTTCCACTTTTCCGGTACCGGGCGGCGCTGTTCCCAGCTTCCACCACCGGAAGAACTGCGGTGATAGACCGCGTGAGCTTTTTCCCACAGATCGGTATGGTGCTCCGTTTTCCACAGAACCTGCGGATCGGGGCGAACCAGCACGACTTTTCCCCACCGCTCCAGACGAAGTCCATCCGAAGCATCAATCAATTCATAATCTTTCCAGTTATCCGCTGCTCGCACGGCAGTTCTCCTTTTCCATACATTCAACGGTAATACACCGTCTTTTCCTCACAGCTGCTTTTTATTCCATGGATAATTGATGTATCTCGTCATCCTGCAGCCGACCGGGCACCTTCAGGCCAAGATGCTCATACGCCGCCTGCGTTACACAGCGGCCGCGGGGCGTACGGGTCAGATAACCCAGCTGCATCAGATACGGCTCGCACACATCCTCCAGCGTGACGGCCTCCTCACCCAGCAAAGCTGCAAGCGTATCCAGACCGACAGGTCCGCCGCCATACACTTCGATAATGCCGCGCAGCACACTGCGATCCAACTGATCCAAACCCTCTTCGTCGATATCCATATGCCTCAGCGCCATTTTTGCGGCCTGAGCATCGATGATACCGCTGCCCCTGACCTGCGCAAAGTCGCGCACACGCTTGAGCAGACGGTTCGCTACACGGGGTGTGCCACGACTGCAGCGTGCCAGCGCTAATGCACCGTCCGCCGTGCAGTCAATACCCAAAATATCCGCAGAGCGGCGAATGATGGTTGCCAACTCCTCCGGCGAATACAGTTCCAGCTTAAGCAAAACACCGAATCGGTCACGCAGCGGACTGGTCAGCTGGCCGGCACGGGTCGTGGCTCCGATCAATGTAAATTTTGGCAGATTGATGCGGATGCTCTGGGCGCTGGGGCCCTTGCCGATCATAATATCCAGCGCGTAGTCCTCCAACGCCGGATACAGCACCTCCTCCACCTGACGGGAAAGCCGGTGGATCTCATCGATAAAGAGCACATCGCCGGCCTCCAGATTGGTAAGCAGCGCAGCAAGATCACCGGGTTTCTCTATGGCAGGGCCGGAGGTAATACGGATCTGCACCCCCATCTCATGCGCCACGATCGTGGCCAGCGTGGTTTTTCCCAGACCCGGAGGGCCGTAGAGCAGCAGATGATCCAGCGGTTCACCACGCATCTTTGCCGCTTCCAGATAAATACTCAAATTGTCCTTGGCTTTTTCCTGACCGATGTATTCCTCAAGCGTATGAGGGCGCAGCGAATATTCCGCATCCCCCATCATGGCATCCGGACTGACCAGGCGTGAGCCAAAGGTGGTATCATTTACTTCCATGGAGCGTTCTCCTTTATCTGCAGCGCAGAGGATCTATTATACCTTCATGCGCTCTGAACATCTTTTTTACCGTTTTGCGGCAAGCGCCTTAAGCGACAGGCGGATCATTTCCTCCAGCGAGGTATCCTGCGGCTGCTTTGAAACCGCTGCAGCTGCCTCGCTCTGGCTGTAGCCCAAGCCCACCAGCGCCTGAATCGCCTTTTGCATGGCACTGCTCTCCGGCGCGGCAGCAGCTGCCGTCGGCAGTTCACCGATCTCTGTCAGCTCACCGCCCTTGCCCACCTTGTCCTTCAATTCCAGCACCATTCTCTGTGCAAGCTTCGGACCTATACCGGGACACTTGGTGAAAGCCTTGTGGTCACCCGCTGAGATCGCTACAAGGATCTGTGTCGGATTCAGATAGGAAAGCACCGCCAACGCGACCTTCGGTCCGACGCCGGAAACCCCCAGCAGCATACGGAACAGACTGCGCATGGTTTTATCCGTAAAGCCGTAAAGATCCATTGCATCTTCTTTGATATTTAAATGCGTATAAACAGTACATATCTTGCCGACAGCCGGCAATGCGCCCACGGCTGTGGAGGGCATCGCCACATAAAATCCCACGCCCTGTACATCCAAAACAACGCTGTCCACACTTTTTTCTGCAAGCATACCGGTAAGTGAGTAGATCATAAAGAAACCTTTCTATTTGCTATTGGCCCGGACATTCACCTGCCGGTCAGATTTTTCCCGTACAGCCGGTTTGTGAAGCAGTTGCCGTGACAGATCGCCATGGCAAGAGCATCGGCGGTATCATCCGGCTTTGGGATGGCCGGCAGCTTGAGCAAAATCCGGGTCATCTCCTGCACCTGCTTTTTGACGGCCTTGCCGTAGCCTGTCACTGCCTGCTTCACCTGCATCGGCGTGTACTCATAAACCGGTACACCCTTCAGCCGGGCCGCAAGAAGGATCACACCGCGCGCTTCCGCCACATAGATGACTGTAGTCTGGTTGGAATAATAAAACAACTGCTCAATACTGACAGCATCCGGCTTTGTACGGTCAATGATTTCGCAGATGCCCTCAAATACGATCCGCAGACGATCCTCAAAAAGAGTGCCTGCATCCGTCGTCACCGCACCGTATTCCACCGGTCGGTAATTCATTCCCTCCCGGTCCACAACGCCGTATCCCACGATCGCATAGCCGGGGTCAATGCCCAAAATCCTCATAAGGCAAACTTACCCCTTATACCATAATCATCTAATACTATACCACAAATGTGCGTACAATGCAAAAAGAACTTGCATAAAAAACACCGTTTTTTTGTCAAAAAACAAATTTTTTACATTTTACCAGAGCACTTCTGCATTTTTCTTTACTTCAGCATGCCTCTGCAAGCCGTTTCCGGCATTTTGTCTAATTTTTTCTGATGAAATTTATGTATTTCTTCAATTGAAATCTTGTTTTTTGCCGAAAAAACAAGTATACTATACAGTTGTATAAGTGAATGATCCTGATATCTATCCGGGAGGAGATATGTATGAAAAGACAAGATCTGAGAAATGTAGCCATCATCGCCCATGTTGACCACGGCAAAACCACTCTGGTTGACCAGATGCTGCGTCAAAGCGGCGCTTTCCGTCAGAACCAGCAGGTTGCAGACCGTGTGATGGACTCCGGCGATATTGAGCGCGAACGCGGCATTACGATTCTGGCCAAAAACTGCAGCTGCACTTATAACGATGTCAAGATCAACATCGTCGATACGCCGGGACACGCCGACTTTGGCGGCGAGGTGGAGCGCGTACTGAAAATGGTCAATGGCGTTCTGCTGCTGGTGGATGCCGCAGAGGGCTGCATGCCGCAGACACGCTTTGTTCTGCAGAAGGCTCTGCAGCAGAACCTTTCCCTTGTTATCGTTGTCAACAAAATCGACCGCCCCGATGCCCGTATCAAGGAAGTTATCGACGAGATCCTGCTGCTTCTGATGGATCTGGGTGCCACCGACGAGCAGCTCGACAGCCCTATGATCTTCTGCTCCGGTCGAGCCGGTACTGCCAGCTACAACCCTGACGCTCCCGGCACCGACTTCAAGCCGCTGTTCGAAACCATTCTGCAGTATGTGGATTGCCCCGAGGGCGATCCCGAAGCTCCCTTCCAGATGCTGTGCAGCAGCGTGGATTACAATGAGTTCGTCGGACGCATCGGTATTGGCCGTATTGAAAATGGTACCGCCCGCATCAACGATGAAGTCGTTGTTTGCGATTGGCACGATCCCAATGTCAAGCTGCGCGGCCGTCTGACCAAGCTGTACACATTCCAGGCCAACGGTCGTACCCCTGCCGAGGAGGCCTCTGCAGGTGACATTGTCGCTTTCAGCGGCATCGCCGATGTGACCATCGGCAATACACTGTGTGTCCCCACTGAAGTTGAGCCCCTGCCCTTCGTCAAAATCAACGATCCCACGGTGGAAATGACTTTCTCCGTCAACGACAGCCCCTTCGCCGGCCGTGAGGGCAAATATGTCACCAGCCGCCAGATCCGTGACCGTCTGCATCGCGAACTGCTGAAGGATGTTGCTCTGCGCGTGGAGGATTCCGCCACCACCGACAGTTTCCGCGTGATGGGTCGCGGTGAGATGCACCTTTCCATCCTGGTTGAGAATATGCGCCGCGAGGGCTATGAGCTGCAGGTCGGTGCTCCCCGCGTTCTGACCCACGAGGAGAACGGTGTCGTGATGGAGCCTGTGGAAATGGTCGTGATCGATGTTCCCACCGAATATCAGGGTGCTGTGATGACCGAACTCGGCCAGCGCAAGGGTCTGCTGCAGAACATCTCCCCCATCGGCAGCCGTACTCGTCTTGAGTTCCGCATTCCCAGCCGCGGTCTGTTCGGTTACCGCAGCCAGTTCCTGACCGATACCCACGGCGAAGGCATCATGAACACCATTTTTGACGGTTATCAGGAATGGGCCGGCGACATCGTCAATCGAAACACCGGTTCTCTCATCAGCTTTGAGACCGGCGAGGCTGTCACCTACGGCCTGTTCAATGCGCAGCAGCGCGGCACTCTGATCGTCACCCCCGGTGAGAAAGTGTACGAGGGCATGGTCATCGGTTACACCCCCTCCGGCGAAGACATGGCCGTCAACATCTGCAAAACCAAACACCTGACCAATACCCGCGCTTCCGGCAGCGATGATGCCCTGCGCCTGGTGCCTGTCAGTAAATTCAGTCTGGACGAGGCTCTGGAGTTTATTTCCAGCGATGAAATGGTGGAGGTCACCCCCAAGAACATCCGTCTGCGCAAGCGTATCCTGAATAACAGTGAACGCATGAAAGCGCTCAAAGGCAACAAAAACTGATTTACAGCAAATAAATATCCCGTGCAAAGCCGAGGCCTTTGCACGGGATATTTTTCATAAAGCAAAAAATCTCAACAATTTTTCTTTTTGCGCCAGATCGCATCGGCAATAAAGAATACCGTCACGGTCAAAAAAATACAGACTGCGATCAGCACAGCACAATTCAAAAAGAACTGCTGCGGCAGAATATTGATGATCTCGTCGTAGCGCGGATCAAAGATCCAGTTGCTTTTTCCCGGGAAAAACGCTGCATGAAATGCCACGAACAGCGAATCAAAATCAAGTGCACCCCATACAGCCAGAACCGCAAACACAGAACACATCGCCACAGCTGACCAAAATACCGGCAGATGCTTTACCGGTACACACGCACCCCTTTTTTTCTTTCGCAAGAGCCGGATCATGTATAAAGCCATAAGCACAGCGGCACCGATACCCAGCACCCAGAAATCAAAGACAAACAAACCGCGGCAGTCTGCAAAGTGGGCCTGTCCATCCATGGAGTAAGCCAGTTCGCCCGTGCCGAACGGCGCACCGAAAACCAGATAATCCATCACTTCGTCGAACGCACCGCGAATGATCGTCTCGCTATACCCGGTATCTTCAACAATATTCAGCGCACCGATCTGCCAATAATAAAACGGACGCACAAGGATCGGAACAGCAATTGCACCGGACACCGTCACAAGTACCGCGCAAACTGCCGTCAAAAAGCGCAGCAGCGCATTGCATAACCTATTCTGTCTCATTTGATCAAATCCTTTCCGACATTATTTCAGGCTGCGCCGCAAGCTCTGCAGCCTGAAGAATCACCCGAATTTCTTTGCATTGTCATATTTGTTCGAAAGCTCTGCCACACCGGCTTTCTTTTGCTGCAAAAGCCACCGGAATACCTCCTCATTGGAATAAGTGTCACTCCATGCATCGTGGCCGTTTTCCGGATAAACGGTCAGCTTTGCATTTCCACCGGCACGGTTGACGGCATCCACCATTTTTTTCGATTCTTCAACATATACAGTGGGATCCTTGCCGCCGTGGAATGCCCAGACCGGCACATTGACAAGCCTGCCTGCATTCCAGTACATACCGCCGCCGCATATAGGAACAATCGCCGCAAAAAGCGTCGGCATACTCATGGCCAGCTGCCATGTACCGTATCCACCCATGCTTGAACCCATCAGATAAATTCGCTCCGTATCCGCATACGGCAGACGCACGATCTCTTCCGCCAGTGCTTCCAGATGCTCCCACAGATCAAACCATGTATCAGCACTGCACTGCGGCGCAACGGTCACAAACGGAAACTCTGTATGGTTTTCTGTCAAAGAAAAGTATGGATTAGCAAGCAGATGATCCAGATCATTACCTCTTGTTCCTGCACCGTGCAAAAACAGAATGAACGGATATTTCTTCTGTACAGAAAACCCCTCCGGATAGCGGATAATATATTTCAGCCGGCAATTTTCAAACTTCTTGTGTATCACACTTCCTCTGCCTTTCTTTCATCGGTTTTAAATCAGTGTAGCACATCCCAACGGAAAAGTCGATACGCATTTGATTCGAATATCCGCGCGCAGTACCGCATAAAGTTTCATTGACCCTCTGCACACCGCCAAGCAAAGGAGAATAAAACATGAGAATCATCATCAACGGTGCCTGTGGCCGCATGGGCAGTGAGCTGCAGGCTGTGCTTGCATGCGGGTACCGCGGACACAATCTTGCTGCAGCGGTCGATCCAAGCGCTGTCATCGGTTCATCCGTTTTGCACCGGCTGGAAGAAATTACCTCCACCGCCGACATGCTCATTGATTTTTCACATCACACAGCGATCGCGGCTGTTTGCAGTTTTGCGCTGTCCCACAGCATTCCGGTCGTGATCGCCACCACCGGCCACACGCCGGATGAGCTTTCTCATCTGCAGAATGCTGCAAGGCAAATTCCGGTATTTCATGCGGCGAATCTTTCGTTGGGTGCGGCGCTGCTTTTCGATTTCTCCCGTATTGCCTCCGCTGTGTTTGAGGAGGCCGACATAGAAATCGTAGAACTGCACCATAACCACAAACTCGATGCTCCCAGTGGAACAGCCTCGGAGCTGGCAGAGCAGCTTGCAGCCTGCCGCCCCGCCGCTCAGATCCGGCATGGACGAAGCGGCCACTGCCGCCGGCAGCCGGAGGATATCTGTATCCATGCGCTGCGTATGGGCAGCCATGCCGGCAGCCATACGGTCCTGTTTGGCGGCGATGAACAGACTTTTTCCATTACGCACACCGCTCATACACCGCGCTGCTATGCACAGGGGGCGCTTTATGCCGCCGAATTCATTTTGAACAAGCCGCCGGGAATGTACGGAATGAGCCATCTGACAAGACCTCTTTTCCATTCCGGCGTCAATTCCATTTGCAGGGAGTGTTTTTGATGTATCATGTGGCTGTATACGGCTTCGGAAAGCTTGGGCAAGCGGTCTGTCAGGCCATACGCATCGCACCGGATATGCAACTGAAGGCTGTTTTCAGCCGCCGCGCCGCCGGTTTGAGGGAAGATGCCGCCGCGCGTATCTCCGGGGTACCTTTTTTGGAGCCGGAAGCGCTTGAAGCCTGCTGCGATGGAATCGATGCGGTGATCAACTGCGGCAGCAGCGCTGCCGACCTGCCAAAAACGACCCCACACATCGCCGCAGGACACTGTGTGGTGGACAGCTTTGACACTCATGCGCTGATCCCGGCGCATTTTGCTGCCGTGGATTCGGCAGCACGCGCAGCCGGAACGCTCTGCATTATCAGTGCCGGCTGGGATCCGGGGCTGTTCAGTTTGATGCGGATTCTTGCAAGCGCCTTTCTGCCGCAGGCTGATATATCCACCTTCTGGGGACCGGGTGTCAGTCAGGGGCATTCCGATGCTCTGCGGCGGCTGCCCGGCGTGACAGCCGCCGTACAGTACACTGTGCCGGATGAACCCTCATTGGAAAACGCCCGCAACGGAATTCCGCCGTCTGCCGAAACACCGGTTCATCGCCGGATCTGTTATGTCTGCACTGCCCCCGACACAGACCGCACAGTACTGGAGCGATCCATTCGCAGTATGCCATATTATTTTGCCGGATACGATACACAGATCCGGTTTGTTTCCGAAGAAACTCTGCTGCGTGAGCACAGCGGCTTACCGCATGGCGGCAGTGTGATCTGTTCCTCCGATGCGGAGGAGCTTCCGCGCCACGCACTTGAGCTGAAGCTTTCCACCGGATCGAATCCCGACCTGACAGCCGGCATTCTGACAGCCTGTGCCCGCGCCGCTATCCGCCTGCACCGCGCTGGCGAATGCGGCTGCCGCACTGTGGCGGATATCCCACCCTCCCTGTATGCACCGCAGGATGCTTCCTCGCAGCGGGCACGCTGGCTGTAAATGATCTATTTGATATACATACGAAAAAATCCGACCTGTGCGCTCCGTCACAGATCGGATTTTTCTGTTCTATGCACCAACAGAAGATCCTTTTCATTACAGCGTTTTTTTGAAGCAGACGATCCGGTTTTGCTCGGTAAAACCAACTTTTGCATGAAAACGGATACTTTCTTCATTATCCAGCTCGCAATCACTGGCAAATTCCGTGCAGCCTTTTCTCTTTGCCCATGCTTCACATTGCGACAGAAGCGCCCTTGCCACACCGGCACCGCGGACATTTTCATCCACATAAATGCCTTCCAGATAACCGACCGGCGAGGTATCGCAGCCTTCCACATAATCGCGGCGCAGCTGACATTGAGCAAACCCGACCGGAACAGCCGCTTCATACGCAAGAAAGATCACAAAATCCTGCTGCTGCAAACAAGCTTCAAACTCCTTTGCACGCTCTGTATCTTCGCCCCACAGCCGGTTTGCCAGCTTCACCGCATCCCCGATATGAGCACGGTCCATTACCGAAATTTCCATGATCATTCCTCCGGATAAACCGATGTCAGGCCGAAATATTCTTCTAACGTCAGGCCTTTTTCGGTCAACTCCGCCGCAAGATCGATGCCCAGATACCGGATATGCCACGGCTCATACATATAGCCGGTGATGTGCTCTTTTCCGGCAGGATAGCGGATCACAAAACCGTACTCGGCACAGTGCTCTGCCAGCCAGAGCCCTTCCGGCGAGGTCGCCATGCTGCCGTCGGTGCTGTTGATATCCAGTGCAAGCCCCGTCTGGTGCTCGGAATGTCCCGGTCGGGCGGAATAGGTATCCGCAGCCGTCTGTCCGTCACGGGCAACATAATTGGTATACAGTGTATTCTGATAGCTGTAGCTGCGGAAGCCGGAGCAGATAAACAGCGTGATCCCCTCCTGTGCGGCCGCAGCCTGCATAGAATCAAACGCCGTCTGCGTTTCCGTGGTGATCCCGCTGCCGTAATTTTCCGGAACTGTATAGCTTTTGTTGACAATCAGAACACCGTCTGCATAGGTGCAGCCGTCAACCGTTTCAATGACCGGCCCCACAGGTTCCGTTTCTGGTTCGGCCTCCGGTTCAGCTTCCGTCTCTGCTTCGGTTTCCGGTATATTCTCCTGTTCCGGCATGCCTTCCGTATCCCCGTCTACGACAGCCGCTGTGCCGGTATCAGCTTCCGAATCCGGCGTTATATCCTCCCCGCTCATCTCCTCTTCATATCCGGGGGATTCAAGCTGCACATATGTATCCTCCTGCTGTACACCGCAGCCGCACAGCAGCGCCGTACACAGAAAAATCAGAGCAAAACCTCTTACTTTCATAGATTTTCTCCCTCACAAAAAGTAAGACCCCGCCCCATCCGGATGCGGGGTCTTATGCTTATCACACGCAATTCAGTATAGCACAAAACCAGCTGAAAAGCAATCTTACGCAAGGATGACCGCGCCCTGAGTATCCACCGCCAGCGGCAGTACCTGCCAGCCGGGAGCTTTGCGGATCAGAGTCTCCTTCAGCATGAACGCAAAGGCTTCCTCGTTCCCCTGTATAAGCGCCAGCTGCGTGGGACCCGCACCGCTGATACAATAGGCGACCGCCCCCAGCCGCAGCGCGGCCTGCTGCACAAAATCGAAATACTTAATCAGACCGCTGCGATACGGCTGATGAAGCCGGTCGCGCAAGGCAGCGCGAATGGTATCTCCGTCGCCTGTTTCCAGCGCACGCGCAAGCACAGCCGCATGGGAAAGGTTATACACGGCATCCCGGTACGGCACTGTCTGCGGCAGCACGGAACGAGCCTTATGGGTGGAAAGCTCAAAATCAGGGATCACAGCCACAAAATGAAGTGAAGGATGCACATCATAACGCACGGTGTACGGCACATTCTCCTCCAGCATAGAAGCGGTCAGTCCACCGTACAGAGCAGGCGCGATATTGTCCGGATGTCCCTCAATGGCATTGCACACTTCCAGCAGCGCTCTTTTATCGAGAATATTGCCGTGAAGTGCATTTGCTGCCATTGCACCTGCCACCAACAGCGCAGCGGAGCTGCCAAGCCCCCTGCAAACCGGAATATCTGCGCTTATCGATATGTGTAAAGTTTTTTCACTTTCCAGGCCCATACGCTGCATTGCGGCACGGTAAGCCACTGCAGCAAGATTATCCTCGCCGCAGTATTCTTCATCGCAGCCATCGATCACAAGCCCCTCGCCTTCCAACGCTACCGTGATCGTATTATAAAGAGCCAGCGCACAGCCGAAGCTGTCAAAGCCGGGACCGATATTGGCCGTGGTCGCCGGAACGCGGACCGTCACTTTTTTATCGGACAAGGATTTCCCCTCTTTTCCTCAATTCTTTTTCGCTGCTTCAAGCACATAATCCAGCAACTGATCCGGTCGGATACAATCCTTATGCAGTACAGCCCGCTGCCGCAAGCCGGAAAGATTTTTTGGCACCGGCACACCGGTCAACGACTGCAGCTGTTCCATCTGATCAAAGCCATCCCCCGTTAGCTGCTGCTGCGGACAAAGCGCCGCAAGTACCGCTGCCGGGAATTTATAAGGCGATGCGGTGGAAAGCACCACAACAGGCCGATCTGCACCAACCGCTTTTTTGTATTGCTGTGCCACATTCCACGCCACCGCCGTGTGCGTATCCATCAGGTAACCGTGGGCATCCCACACCTCCTTGATGGTAAGCGCAGTATCGATATCGCTGCAGCAGCCCGCCCAGAACTCTTCCTTAAGTTTTTCCAGCACACCCTGCGGCACAGTATAGGCTCCCTCCTCATTCAGGCTGTTCATCCACTGCGCCACAGCATCGGTATCGCCTTTTGTAACGAGATACAAAAGCCGCTCCAGATTGCTGGAAACAAGAATATCCATTGAAGGAGAATCAGTTTTGTGAAAGGGCCGGCGGCGATCGTAGCAGCCGGTAGTGAGAAAATCGGTAAGCACATTATTGGCATTGGATGCGCAAACCAGCATACCGACAGGCAGCCCCAGCTTCTTTGCAAAATAACCGGCAAGAATATCGCCGAAATTACCGGTGGGCACAACAAAATCAACAGGATCTCCTGCCGTGATCCTATTCGCACGGACAAGATCCGCATAGGCTTTGAAATAATAAGTCACCTGCGGAGCAAGACGACCGATATTGATGGAGTTGGCACTGGAAAGCTCCACACCGCTGTCTGCAGGAAGCGCCCCCGCCGCACAGGCGGCAAATGCACGCTTGACACCGGTCTGAGCATCATCGAAATTGCCTTTGACCGCACACACCTGCACATTGGCGCCGGCCTGAGTCACCATCTGAGCCTTCTGCACAGGGCTGACGCCCTCTTCGGGGTAGAAAACCACAATACGCACACCGGGCACATCTGCAAAGCCGGCCAGTGCAGCCTTGCCGGTATCGCCGCTGGTTGCGGTAAGGATCAGCGTTGTATCCGTATCGCCCGTCTGGGCCTTGGCCGCACAAAGCAGCTGCGGCAGCATGGAAAGTGCCACATCCTTAAAGGCAGAGGTCGGCCCACGGAAAAGCTCCAGCACATAGTCCTCGCCCACAGGCACAGTCGGAGTAAGCTCCTCGGTTTCAAACTTTCCGGTATAAGCCTGCTCCACCAGCTGCGGCATATTGTTAAAATCGGGAAGCAGCGCAGAAAGCACACGCACTGCAATCGCTTGTGTGTCCTCTGTCAGCGTACACTTCCAATCAAATGCGATCGTGTCAATCTGCTGCGGTAAATACAGTCCGCCGTCCGGCGCCAGTCCCTTCAAAACAGCCTGCAGTGAATCCGCTTTCAGCGCCTTGCTTCGTGTGCTTTGATATATCATTCCGTATCACTCCTGTTTCATGGCAAAATTTAACGAAAAACCTTGCATTTTCTTGTAACTAATGATATAGTATCCTTATTGAAATTGCAAGGTTAATTTCGAAAAAATTTTTCCGGTATGCATTTTTTTATTTTATGCCGGAGCAAGAAAGGTCTGTATCATGAAGATCGGTTTATTGGGTTACGGTGTTGTCGGCGGCGGAGTTTTTGAACTGTGCGCCAACAGCGAACACTTCGATATCACTTCTGTCCTTTGTCTTCAGCCGGAATCCGTTCCCGGAGGTAAGGGCGTGGCCAACGCGGATACCATGCTTGCGGACGAAAGCATCGATGTCATTGTTGAAGTGATGGGCGGCCTTCATCCCGCCTATGAGCTTGTCTCCCGGGCGCTGAAAGCAGGAAAACATGTCGTCACAGCCAACAAGCATCTGGTGTGCCATTATTATAAGGAGTTAATGCAGCTTGCTGCGGAAAACGGCGCAGCACTGCGCTGTACTGCCGCTGTGGGCGGCGGTATTCCGTGGCTGACCAATCTGGAGCGTGCCCGCCGCTGCGATTTCATTCAATGGATCAGCGGCATCATGAACGGGACCTCCAATTATATTCTGGATACTATGCATCATTCCTGCGTTCCCTTCGCCGAAGTGCTCGCCAGCGCACAGCGGCTGGGCTACGCCGAAGCCGACCCCAGCGCCGATATCGACGGCTTGGATATCCGCCGTAAGCTGGCAATTTCGGCCAACATTGCCTTTGATACCGGTATTCCCGAAGAAGCGGTCCTCACCTACGGCATTCGCAGCATCAGCGCGCAGGATGTCGAAGCCTTTGCCGCACACGGCTACACCTGTAAGCTGCTCGCGAGTGCCGGCCTGCAGGAGCCCGGCAGTATATATGCTGTGGTCGAGCCCACTTTGCTGGGTGCTGATTGGCCCGAGGCCTCCGTTCCCGGTAATTATAATCTGATTTCCATGGAAGGGCAAGCCATCGGCAAAGAAAGCTTTTTCGGTCAGGGTGCCGGCCGGTATCCAACCGCATACAATGTTGTGCAGGATCTGGAGGATATCCGCTGCGGCATACGTCACTTTTACACCAATGCCTGCCGCGACCGTATGGTGGATAACACCCGCCTGCGCCGCCGCTATTATGTACGCACCTCTGCCGGATCCGATTGGCTTACTTCGCACACCGAGTGCCACTGGCCGCAGGGAGGCGTGATCACCTCGCCTGTTTCGCCCGTGGAAATGCACGCGGCGATCCATACCATGGAGCAAAAAGACCCCGGTCTGTTTGCTGCAGCCGTTCTGTAAACAACATACGCTGCAATCAAGCGGCGTGTCCCTGTAAAGAGGAGTGAATACCATGCTGAAAGTAGTCAAATTCGGCGGCAGTTCTATGGCTGACGCCACCCAGTTTGCGAAGGTCAAAGAAATCGTATGCAGTGATGATGCGCGCCGTGTTGTGGTGGTTTCCGCTGCCGGCAAACGGAACAAAACGGATCATAAAATCACTGATTTGCTGTATCTGTGCCATGCACATCTGAAATACGGCGTTGCATGTGACAGTGTTTTTCAGATTATCAGCGACCGGTATACCGGCATCCGCGATGAATTGGGGCTTTCCACCGATATCGAAGGCAAGCTTCGGGCATTGCGTGAAAAGATGGAAAAGGGTATCACGCAGGATGAGCTGGTAAGCCGTGGTGAGTATTTCGCCGCACTGCTGATGGCCGATTATCTTGGCTATGATTTTCTGGATGCCGAACT
Source organism: Oscillospiraceae bacterium (assembly GCA_017472965.1). GTDB lineage: Bacteria > Bacillota > Clostridia > Oscillospirales > Ruminococcaceae > UBA1762. The sequence goes on from JAFUNR010000010.1 coordinate 49,289, forward strand.
GTGGCTGAAATTCCGCTTTGACGGCCAGATCGATCAGGAGGCCAGTTACGAAGCACTTCGCCGCGCCGCCGAAGGCCGCCGTGTGGTCATTCCCGGTTTTTACGGAAGTATGCCGGATGGCGGTATCCGTGTACTTACCCGCGGCGGATCGGATATCACCGGTGCGCTGGCCGCCGCCGCTCTTGACGCAGACGTATACGAAAACTGGACGGATGTCTCCGGTATACTGATGGCCGATCCCCGTATTGTAGAGGATCCTCAACCCATTGAGCGCATCACCTACAACGAGCTGCGCGAGCTGAGTTACATCGGCGCACAGGTGCTGCATGAGGGTACCATCTTCCCTGTCCGCGAGAAAAACATCCCGCTGAACATCCGCAATACCAATGACCCGCAGCATCCCGGCACGCTCATCATGGAGGAATTTGATGACTCCGCCGATTCCGAGCATCGCTTTATCACCGGCATTGCCGGCCGCAAGGATTTCACCATTGTCACTGTACATAAAACCGGACTTTCCTCTGCCGTAGGCGCTCTGCGGCAGATCCTGGATGTTTTTGAAAAGCATCAGATCAGTGTAGAATATGTACCTTCCGGCATCGATTGTGTATCTCTGGTGGTTGCCAGCGACAAAGTCGCCCCTTGCTTATATTCCATCCTCGGCGAACTGCAGAAGGATTTTAAGCCGGACACCATCAAGGTGAACGATAACATCGCTATCGTTGCTGCCGTCGGTCGTAAAATGGCTTATCGTCTGGGCAGCTCGGGTAAGATTTTTGCCGCCTTGGGCGAAAACGGTGTGAATATCCGAATGATCAGTCAGGGTCCGGACGAATTGAATATTATCGTCGGCGTGGACAACAAGGATTTCGCTCACGCCATCCGTGTTCTGTACAACAGCTTTGTACGCTGATTTCCTTGAAAGGGTGTGGAATCTATGTCTAAGAAACTTTATAATGTAGGCATTCTGGGTGCGACCGGTGCAGTCGGTCGTGAAATGATGAAGGTTCTGGAGGAGCGCAATTTCCCCATTGGTGAGCTGCGCCTGCTGGCAAGCGCCCGCAGCGCCGGTCTGCAGCTGCCCTTCGCCGGAAAAATGCTGACTGTGCAGGAAGCCTGTGAGACTGCCTTTGCCGGTCTGGATATCGTCCTTGGTGCTGCATCCAATGCTGTGGCAAAGCAGCTCGCCCCCGCCATTAAGTCAGCAGGCGCTGTGTTTGTAGATAACTCCAGTGCATTCCGTATGGATGATTCCGTGCCGCTGGTAGTTCCGGAGATCAACCCCGAGGATGTCAAAAAACACAACGGCATTATCGCAAACCCCAACTGCTCCACCATTATCACACTGACAGCCGTCAATGCACTGAATACGCTTTCGCCTATCCGCAGCATGATCGCTTCCACCTATCAGGCAGTTTCCGGTGCAGGTGCAGGCGGTCCTGTGGAGCTTGCGCGGCAGGTGGATGAACTGCGCGATGGCAAAGCAGTTACTGCCGAAGTGTTTCCATACCAGATCGCATATAATCTGATCCCGCAGATCGGCGGCGAAAGCACCGACGGCTATACCAGTGAAGAGATGAAGATGCAAAACGAGGGCCGCAAGATCATGCATCTGCCCGAGTTGACTGTCAGCTGTACCTGCATCCGTGTTCCGGTGTTCCGCAGCCATTCCATCTCGGTTCTTGTACGCACCGAAAAGCCCATCACGGTGAATGATGCCCGCGCTGTCATCGCTTCCGCTCCCGGCTGCCGGCTCGTGGACGATCTGAGCGCCAAACAGTACCCCATGCCGCTGGATACCAGCGATCAGGACACCGTTTTTGTCGGCCGCATCCGTCCGGATCTGACCGACCCCTGCGGCATCAACATCTGGTGCTGCGGTGATCAGGTACGAAAAGGCGCCGCCACCAATGCCATTCAGATCGCTGAACTTTTGCTGGAAAACTGACTCTGTATAAAACAGAGATGCCTGCGTTTCGTTTCCGAGAAACGCAGGCATCTTTTCTTTAAATAAGAACAACATTTTCTTCTCGCCAAACCTGTAAAGCAGGTCCGCTTCACAGATCGAGGGCGTTCTTTTTGGCGATTTTCTCCTCTGTATCGGCACGGATTTCAGCACGCAGCGCCGTCAGATATTCCGAAAAGGCGACCTTATCGTTCGCATAAACCAGATTCAGTTCGTATTCATGCGGGATCCATGTGGAGATATCCGCCTCGTTGTGCTGGATCACTGCCTCCAGTCCATCTATAGCCTTGTAGATCTTCGCCTCAAGTGTTTGGCGCTGTGCCATTTCCTCATAGAGATCATACAGCTCCTGTGCATAAGTCACGGGCATCTTCGCCACCCAGCTGTACAAAAGATCTTCTTCTTTTTTCTCATCCTTTTGCGTTTTATCGAAGGTGGGGATATCTCCTGTGAAAGCTTCGCCCAAATCGTGGACGAGACACATCCGGATAACCTTATCCATATCCGCCTCGGGAAACTCATCCCGCAGAAAATACGCCATCAGCGCAGCACGCCAGCTGTGCTCCCCTACGCTTTCACGCCTTCCGCCGGAGGTATAGCTGTGGCGGGTAGTATCCTTCAGACGCTCAGCGACATGAAGGATTTCAAGAAAAATACGCGGATCCATAGTATTCCCCTCTTTAAAATACTGAAGTGACATATGTTTTACTTCATCAGCTTCGATACGCACTTTCCGTAAAAACACAAAGCCGTCGCGGAATCCCGGACGGCTTTGATGATCCTGCAAATCAGATAGTATCGAAAATCCCCAGAGCGTATTCACACAGCGCGTGATCCTCTTCCCCTGTGCCGCCGCTGATGCCAAGACCACCGATGATACGGCCATTCTCAACAAGGGGTACACCGCCGCCGAAAATGACCATCTTCTCCAGATTGGCAAGACCGTAGAAGGTCTGTCCGGGCTGGGCCAGCTTTGCCAGCTCAATGGTAGGCATCTTAACAGCCACCGAAGTATACGCCTTTTTGACGGCAACCTCATAGCTAACAAGAAAAGCTCCGTCCATTACATGCACGGCAACCGGATTGCCCTCGGCGTTGCAGACAGCAATAACAGCTTTTTTACCCTGCCGATCCGCTTCGGCTTCCACTGCCTCGATCAAACGCTTGGCGCGCGCCAGATCCAGCGGACGGTAACCGCCCAACTGACGCAGCACTTCCTTGACAATGTCATTGGACTGATCCATAATAGCGGAACCTCCTGTGGGTGCGGGAGCAGCAACTGAGACAGCAACCGGAGCTGCTGTGGCGGGAATCACTGCAGGCTGCGGTTTCACTGCCGGCGCAGATGCCGAAGACACAGCGGCGCTTTCTGCAATTTCCAGCCAGCGGGCAGTGGTATACAAATAGTCCGACAGGCGGTTGATATAGGCTTTGACCGGTTCCTGCACATTGAATTTACGCGCCACGACCACCAGCGCACGCTCTGCACGGCGGCAGACAGTACGCGCCACATCCATCCGGGCGCTCGCCTCGTTACTGCCGGGCAATACGAAAGCAGTCTGCTGCGGCATAGCATCGTTCATGCGGTCGATCTCTTCTTCAAGAAAAGCAATCTCTTCCTCGGGAAGTACATTTTTCTGGGTACGACCATCTGCCACACTGGCCATGACTGTGACCAGCGCTTTCTGTACACGCTGCAAACCGGCGTGCAGAAGATTATCCCGGACAAGAACCTTGGCCAATCCGATCTGACTGGTCAGCTCATCCAGGTCACCCATGGCTTCGACACGCTCATCCGATTTGAAGATCTGCATGCCGGAGGCAAGGGAGGTCATTCCTTTGTCGCCGTTTTTGGTATACACCTTCATATATGTACCCTTCTCCGCTTTTGATCACGGAAAACATCATATCTGTATAGAAATATAGAAACGAAATAGATCGTTCTCTCTGCAATGATCATCGAAAACCGCATACCATTCCTATTCTATTTTATTATGCACTATCCGAAAGATAAAGTCAATGGAAATCCAAAAAATTTTCCTTGCAATACCATAAAATACCTGTTATATTGACAGTATAAACCAAATACCGCAAGGAGGATACACTTATGAAAAATCCCGGACTGGATCGTTTCCCTCTCGGCTTCTGGAGCACACTGGATGCGCAGGATGCCGGCACAGATGCCCCGAAGGATTGGGCTGAAATGGGCATGACCCTGACTATGGGTCACAGTTACACTCACGGTGTGACGGATAAAGCTCATTTCACCGCCATGCTGGACAGCGCCTATGAAAACAATGTACGCATCATACTGTGCGATAACCGCACACAGGCCCGCCGTATGATGGAGCTGGGCGAAGAAGCCTACGCCGCCGAGCTGCGCGCCGTGGTCGAGGATTGGGGTACCCACCCCGCCATCTGGGGCGTACACATGGGCGACGAGCCCGATGCGGAGGCCTATCCGTATTATGTCCGCGCCTTGCGTATGATCCGCGAGATCGCCCCGCAGTGGGAGCCTTATGCCAATCTGCTGCCCTGGTGGCCCGGTATGGAAAAGCGCGCCGGTACCGATACCTGGGCAAATTATCTGGACAGATTCCTGCAGGATTCCGGTATGCGTTACCTCAGCTACGATTGCTACACCCAGATGAACCGCACACCGGAAGGCACCAATATTTATTTCAGCAACCTGAAGCTTTACGGCGATGCCGCACTGCGCAACAATGTTCCCTTCTGGACCATCCTGCTGTGCGTGCCCCACTTCAAATATCAGGATCCCACGCTGGATGACATCCGCTGGCAGTTCAATACGGCTCTTGCCTGCGGCGCTAAAGGCATTTCCTGGTTCTATTTGTACCAGCAGAATATCTGGAACAGCAACTACCGCAATGCGCCTGTCAACCAGCTTGGCCGCAAAACGCAGGGCTATTACAACATCAGCGACATCCAGAACATTTTCCACCGCACACTGGCGCCCTACATGGATAAGCTGCAGCTGAAAAAAGTCTGGCATGTGGGTCAGGCCTTCGGCGGTTTTGATCTTTTCACCGGTGATGATGAGGTCGAACTTTCCCCCGGCGCACATCCGATGATCATGAGCTATTTCTCCAACCCGGAGGATGACTGGAACTACATCCTGCTGGTCAACAACGACACCCGCACGGATGTCAACTTCTCTCTGGCGCTGCGCGGCGAGATCGCCGAGGCGCAGGAGCTGGTTCGGGACGGCCAGTGGCGTTCCATGAGCGGCCTGCTGTTCGATGACGGCGAGGTCACACGCACCGAAACCGCACTGGAACTGCCCCACTGGTATGCTCCCGGTCAGGCCATTCTGTACCGCTACCGTCGCTGAGCAAAACAAAACAGTGAAAAGAGGATCCCATTTTGGCACTGAGCACCTATTGTACCGGCTGTCTGCTGCGCAAGCAGCTGGATGCGCTGGATAAAAACCCTGCCCCCGAGGCACTGAAAAAAGAGTTTCTGCGCCGCATGCTGCAGCTTTTTGCCGATGCAGCCCCCACCGATAACGCTCCCGCACTGCTGTACCGCGTGGAAGCTTTGCACCGGGAGCTGCTCGGTCCTCTGCCCGGCTTTGAAGCACAGAAAAAGCTTTACAACGAAGTGATGCTGCAGCAAGTCCCCCATATGCAGAGCCGGATCGACAGTGCTGCCGATCCTGTAAACGCAGCGCTGCAGCTGGCGCTTGCGGGCAATTACATTGACTTTGGCGCAGCGGGCAATGTAGAAAAAGAAACCCTGCAGCAATTGCTGGATGACGCTTTTGCGCAAGTGATCGATGATGGGGAGTATATCGCCTTCTGCCGCGATGCCGACAAGGCGAAAACGCTTGTCTATCTAACGGACAATTGCGGCGAGATCGTAGCCGACAAACTGCTGATCCAGCAGCTGCGCAAACGATGGCTACAGCTTTCCGTCACCGTCATTACACGCGGCGGAAATGCCGTCAATGATGCCACCGTCAGGGATGCTTACGCCATCGGCATGGAGAAAGCCGCGCCGGTCGTCTCAAGCGGCGTTGCCATGGCGGGAACGGATATCCGTCTTGTCTGCGATGAGGCCCGTACCCTGCTGCAAAGCGCCGATCTCGTTCTGGCAAAGGGACAGGGAAATTTTGAAACCATGAACGAAGGTGAGCTTCCGGTGTATTTCGCTTTTTTGTGCAAATGTCCATGGTTCACCCGCCGCTTCGGGCTGGAGCTGTACAAGCCCGTTTTTGTTCGCCGCGAAAGGCTGCAGCTTCGGGAAATTTAAGGCATAAACAAACAAGGAGCATCCCATGAATACCCCAATATATATTGCGGAGGAGCGAATTTCCTCCGCAGAATACATTGACTTTTTAAAACGGACTGACTTGGGTTCCCAATATCCCAAAGAACGGTTTGAAGAACGGATCGCCCGGCTCGTCACCACCGTTTCGATCAGCCTCGTTGCCCGCAACGAATCCGGCGTCATCGTCGGTGTTCTGTTCGGGCTGACCGATTTTGCATACTGGCTTTACGTCACTGATCTTGGTGTAGACAGAGCGTATACCGGCCGGGGGATCGGCAGACAACTGATGAAAACTGCTCACGAAAAAGCCGGCGGTGAAAAAGACATTGCTGTTTATCTGATTGCCAATGAAAATGCCGTTCCTTTTTATGAAAAGCTCGGTATGAAAAAAGCAGAGGATGTCATGCAGTACAACAAAATCGAATGGACGGAATTCATAGTGAAATAACACCTTGCATCCGTCCATATATCCATCCAGTATACACAAATCAAATACCTTCAAAAGAAAAGCCAAGCTGCGTGGATACAGCTTGGCTTTCGTTTTAGTATGCACAATTTTGAGCTGCAGCAAAGCCACAATCATTTTTGCGGAGAACTCCTGCCGATCACGGTATACAGGTCCTTCCCCATCTTTGTTTCGAACAGGGCTTTCAACTCCAGATTTTTATTCCATTTCGGCAAGGGATACCTGCCGTAACGCCGCTTTACATCGCCCATGCGTTCTTCGATATCCACAACGCCACGCGCATCGGCAACGGAATCGCACAGCTGGATCAGACGGTCATAATCATCCATTTCTACCGATGCCAGCGCCGCACGCAGCATCCCCAGCTCCTCGTCAGTCACATCGAACCGGCCGATATACTCTTCGACCGTACCGTTATTGAACGAGTGCGTCAGGCAGATCCTTGCCGCTTCATCCCAGCCCTTGAAAAGCATATAGGAATAGCCATCTGCCACATGCGCCAGATGCTTTACACCGAATCTGCGGCCGATATCATGCAGCAAGCCGACAATATACGCCTTTTCTGCATCCATGCCGCATTCCAAGGCGATCCTTTCCGCACACCGGGCAACAACACGGCTGTGATCCCCCCACGGGCCGGGGTTGAGCTTCTCAGATTCACGAAGAAGCTGCTCTGCTTCTGATCTGGATGGCAGCATTTTATTTACCCCTTCAGTTTCTGTACCGCCGTACGGATATCCCAATCTGATTCATCCATGGCGGCGATAATCGCATCCTCCTGTGCACCGGTCAGCTCCCGCACAATGCGGATGCAGCGATCCTTCAGCTTGATATTGGTGGGCCGTACATTGACCATCAGATTTTCCATTACCTTACCCAGCCTTACCATTACGCCGGTGGAGATCATATTCAGGATCATCTTCTGTGCTGTACCGGCTTTCATACGGGTGGAGCCGGTGATCGGCTCTGCACCGGTATCCGGACAGATGGAAAGCTCGGTCACGGTATCCAGCGCACTGCCGGCATTGCAGGTGATGCCAACCGTCAGACAGCCGCATTCCTTTGCCTTTTCCATAGCGCTGAGCACATAGCGTGCACCGCCGGCAACAGAAAGACCGACCACAGTATCCAGCGAAGTCGGCATATAGGCGGCAAGATCGGCAGCACCGCGCTCGGGATCATCCTCTGCACCCTCGCCGGCTTTGCGCAGAGCGCCGTCGCCGCCGGCGATGATGCCGATCACAACATCATCCTTTACGCCGTAAGTAGGCGGACACTCACTGGCATCCAGCACGCCCAGCCGACCGGAGGTACCGCAGCCGATATAGAAAAGCCTGCCGCCCTGCGCCATGCGCGGTGCAACGGCATCGATCACTGCCGCGATCTCTGTCTGTACCTCACCAACGGCTGCCGCAGCCGCCACATTGGCATTCTGCAGCATATTCACCATTTCTGCGGTGCTCACTGTATCAATATTTTTGGTTGCGGGATCCCGCATTTCCGTTTTCAGCATTTTGCTTTTCTCCCATTCTTCGATCCGTCAGATGAGAAACACCTGCGCGTTCTGTTCCGTACGCACAAGGCCCGCTTTGAGCAGTGCGCCGTACACCGGAGCGGTATCCAGCACACACAGCTCCAGCTTTTGCCGAGTGATGCCGCAGGCTGCAAGCGAGCGGTACAGCATGGGAAACAGCAGATCTGCACGTCTCGTCAAACCTCCGGCAAGCACCGCACGGTATCCCCTGTCCTGCGGCAGCTTCCGCACACCACAGGCAAGCAGCCGAGCCAGCTCCTTCATGTTATCTTCAAGAATGTGCCGTGCAACCGCATCGCCGTCTTCGGCGGCCCCGATCACCAGCGGCGCAAAAGAAGCAACAAAGCTTTTGTCATGGCTGTAAATCTGCGGGATCGCCTCCGGCACAGTACAGCCCAGCTTTTGCTCCACTGCATCCTTCAGTGCTGTAGCTTCTCCGCTGCCGTCGTGCTGTGCCAGTGCGGCAAACAGCGCATCACGGCCGATGTGCCAGCCGCTGCCGCCGTTATCCAGCAGATGCCCCCAGCCGCCGGTACGCTGTGTTTCCAGTGTTCCGTCCCGTCCGGGCAGCTGTCCAAACACAACGCAGCCTGTGCCCATAATGGCGATCAGTCCGGCTTCGTTCCCCAGCCCCGCCGAAAGAATGTTGTAAAAATCACCACCATAGCCAAACACGGCAAAACCGGCAGAGCGCAGATAACTGTTCAGCGCATTATCTGTGGTGGGATCGGTGGCGCCCGCCACACCCACAAACAGCGAGACCTCGCTTCTGGGGATATCTTTGCACAGCGTATCGAACCCCTGCTCAAAAATCCTGCAGGTGTTATCCATTCCGCAATCGTGCGGATTGGAGCCGGGCAGAACACAGCGGCCAAGCAGATTTCCGGCAGCATCCGTCAGGGCGAATTCCGTTTTGGTTCCGCCGCCATCCACGCCAAGAAAATAGCCCGGACACTTCATAAGCATTTCCTTTCCCTCCGCAATCATTCTCCGCAGCAAAGATGCGGCGCTACAATGACCTTGTATTTCGGCAGGATCGCAGCTGGATGATAGGAAAGTTTTACGGTGCGAAGCCCTTCATCCCCCGCATCATCCTCGCGGTTGATCCAGCGGATACCTTCACCCGCGAATGCAAGCGCAGTCTGCTGCACGATCATCGGATAAGCCCCATGAACCGCACGGCTTGCCTTTTCGATGTGTACATACAGCGTATCGCCCACAGCTTCGGCCATGGAAAATGCTACCACATCTTCCCCGACAAACACCGCACCGCCCACAAAGCCATAAAGCGGCCAGTGATCCATCGCCTCAAAAATCTTGGCTGTTTCTTCCTCTGCTGCAGCAAACGCCTTTCCTCCCTCGGCGGTCAGCTTTTCAAAAAAAGCTCTCACCGCAGGCAGGTTATCCGCATTGATGACTTCGAAACGCCAGTCGGGATTTTCTTTTTTAAATCGGTTGATATGATTGCGCTGCCCGCCAAACTTGCGGCCTGCAAGCTGACGCAGGTCCTCCGCCGCATACAGATAATCATACCAGCGGCGCTGCGGCTCAATAACAGCCTGCGGCCAACGCGCCGTGATGCGGCGGGTATCCTCCTCGGAAGCCGGGCAGAAAATCAGCGGGATCTCCTTGCGGCCGGCGTATTCCGCCATAGCATCAAGGGCATCCTCTTCATCGCCGCCGATGGGATAGCTGTAGGCATTGAACCCGCCATCCTCCGGATACCGCGCCATCAGGCAAAGAGATTTTCCCTGCAGTGCCCAGTGAACGGAATAGTAATCCCTCCACAGAAATTCACCGCCTACCGTACCATCGCACAGACGATCATTATTTTCGGAAAACCAATCTGCCAGCTGTGGCAAATCCTGTAAAGTCAATGGAGAAAAATGAAGCATCTGGTCATCCTTTTTTAAATTAGTCTTTCTAAAAGTCTCCACACATAAGTATATCACCGAATACTCACATTGCAAGCCTTTTTCTTTTCACAAAAACGCCCGGGCTGCTCACCCGGGCGCTGTATCTGTATTATTCCGTTCAGCTGTGCTCACAACGGAGAACCAGCGTATCGCCTTCCAACTCAACGCACAGCGTATCTCCGGCGCAGGGCTGACCGGCAATGATGCTGCGTGCGATCAGTGTTTCCAGACGGCTCTGGATAAAGCGACGCAGCGGGCGTGCACCGTATACGGGATCATACCCCTGCTCCACGATCCAATCGCGGGCAGCTTCACTTACCCTCAGACTGAGCTGTTTTTCCGCCAGCCTTTCCTCCAGAGAACGAAGCATCAGCGCAACGACACCGGAGATCTCCTCTCGGGACAACGGCTTGTAGAACACGATCTCATCAAGACGGTTGAGAAACTCAGGACGGAAGCTCTGACGCAGCAGTGCACTGACGGCATCGCGGGCTTCCTCCGTGATGCGGCCGTCACGGATTCCCTCCAGAATATACTGGCTGCCCAGATTGCTGGTGAGAATGATGATGGTGTTTTTAAAATCCACCGTACGGCCCTGACTGTCGGTAATACGGCCGTCATCCAGCACCTGCAGCAGAACATTGAATACATCCGGATGGGCTTTTTCCACCTCATCAAACAGCACCACACTGTAAGGACGGCGGCGCACAGCTTCAGTCAGCTGACCGCCCTCCTCATAACCGACATAACCCGGAGGCGCACCGATCAGGCGGCTGACAGAATATTTTTCCATATATTCCGACATATCAATGCGCACCATATTGCGTTCATCGTCAAACAAACACTGGGCAAGTGCCTTGGCCAACTCGGTTTTGCCTACACCGGTGGGACCAAGGAACAAAAAGCTGCCGATGGGTCGGTTCTGATCCGCAATTCCCGCACGGCTGCGAAGGATGGCTTCTGCCACCTTTTGTACAGCCTCATCCTGTCCGATCACACGCTTGTGCAGGATATCTTCCATACCAAGCAGCTTCTCCCGTTCGCCCTCCATCAAACGAGCCACCGGGATACCCGTCCAACGGGCAATGATACGGGCGATCTCTTCATCTGTAACACGGTCACGCAGCAATGTTGCCTCCTGCGAAGCCGCCAGCTTTTCCTGCTCGGCAAGCTGCTTTTGCAATTCGGACAGCCGACCGTACTTCAGCTCCGCCGCCTTATTCAGGTCATACTCCTGCTGCGCCTTTTCGATTTCGGCATTTGTCTGCTCGATTTCTTCACGCAAACGCTGCACCTTGCCGATGGAATCCTTTTCATTATCCCATCTGGCCTTCATGGCATTGAATTCATCCCGCCACGCAGCCAGCTCGGCTTCGATCTCCTCCAGATGTGCTCTGGAAAGCGCGTCCGTTTCTTTTTTCAACGCCGCCTGCTCGATCTCATGCTGCATGATTTTGCGGCGCAGGTCATCCATCTCCGCCGGCATGGAATCCATTTCCGTGCGGATCATGGCACAGGCTTCATCCACCAGATCAATGGCTTTATCCGGCAGGAAACGGTCGGAAATATAACGGTCCGAAAGAGTCGCCGCAGCGATCAGTGCGGCATCCTGAATTTTTACGCCATGATAAACCTCGTACCGCTCCTTCAGACCGCGCAGAATGGAGATCGTATCCTCCACAGTGGGTTCGCCCACCAGCACAGGCTGAAACCGCCGTTCCAAGGCAGCATCTTTCTCGATATATTGCCGATACTCGTTGAGCGTAGTGGCGCCGATACAATGCAGCTCGCCCCGCGCCAGCATAGGCTTGAGCAGATTGCCGGCATCCATCGCGCCATCCGTTTTGCCTGCACCGACAATGGTATGCAGCTCATCGATGAAAAGAATGATCTCGCCCTCGGATTTTTTGATCTCCTGCAAAACACTCTTCAGGCGCTCCTCAAATTCGCCGCGGTATTTTGCACCTGCCACAAGCGCACCCAGATCCAGCGAAAAAATCTTTCTGTCGCGCAGATTTTCCGGCACATCGCCGCGCACGATACGCTGCGCAAGCCCTTCGGCAATGGCAGTTTTACCCACACCGGGTTCACCGATAAGCACGGGATTGTTTTTTGTTTTGCGGCTGAGAATTCGGATCACATTGCGGATCTCCGCATCACGGCCGATGACCGGATCCAGCTTCTGCGCACGCGCCTGCGCCACCAGCTCCTGTCCATACTTCTCCAGCACATCGTAGGTGCTCTCCGGGTTGTCATTTGTCACACGCTGGTTGCCGCGCACCTGTTCCAGTGCCTGCAAAAAACGGTTTTTATCCAGCCGGAAGGTACGGAAAAGCTCCTGTACGGCACGATTTGGCGCTTCCAGAAGGCCGAGGAACAGATGTTCCACCGAGGTGTAATCATCACGCATATTCGCAGCAGCCTTTTCCGCGGCATTCAGCGCACGGTCCAGTTCAGCACTGATATACACCTTTTCCGGATCACGACCGGTGCCGGAAACGCCGGGCAGAGAGCGGATCTTTTCCTGTGCAGCATGTGCAAGTGCCGCGGCATCCAATTCCATCTTTTTTAACAGCTGCGGGATCAGACCGTCCTCCTGCGCACAAAGAGCGGCAAGCAGATGCTCCTGATCCAGCTGCTGGTTGGAATATTCAATGGCAATGCTTTGTGCATTCTGCAAAGCTTCCAGACTTTTTTGCGTACATTTCTGCATATTCATTTGATTATACTCCTTTCCCGGATATCAAAACATCATTTCTCATCCTGACACAATACAGCGTATTGCGCTACAGCTGAGCGAGAGCCTCGTCCATCCCCCTGCTCCATTGCCTGGCAGCCAGCGTAGCAGCAGTTTCGCTATCCTCCAGATGTTCGCAGTAGAGCTTCATACAGGAATCCAGCAGAGAAACATACCGTGTCAGGCGTTCACCTAACTGCTGTTCACCGCAGTTATCCTGCGGCAGGCGCAGCACACGCGCAAAGCGTGCACCTCCGATCTCATACAAAGCCGCAGGTGTCTGAAGAGCATTTTGCTCCAATGCAACCCACAGCCGATAGAAATTAGCCAGTGCCGCTGTCAGCACATTGTTCTGTGTTCGAAGCTGGATGCGCAGCACACCGAGATACTCCTGCGAATGCGGATAAAGCTCCACCGAATAACGCACAGTCGGATTATATTTGTACCGCAGGGCACTGCGCATGGAAAACTGTGCCTGCGCATCACTCCCCAACACCTGCAAGGCATTATACTGTGTCCGCGCCAGCTTTTCCATAACATCAAACACGCTGCGGATGCGGTCTTCCGGTGTGGCAAAACCAAGCTGAGCAGCAAGCAGACGGTTCATCATAGCGGATCGGTTTGTTCCGGCGCGCATTGCAGCAAGATCCAGCGCCGCGACGATATCATCATCCAGTACGACACTGTATACACTTTTGCCCATTTTCCGCACCTCCGATATATAGTATTCCCATCGTCGAAAATTGTATTCCATTTTATATATTTTGTCAAGCATTTTATATATATTATTTTGCAAAGTTTTTGTGAACATGAAAAAGCGCGGTGGATTTCCGCGCTTTTTCCATTACACGATATCACGGAAATAAAACGGGTCCGGCACCGCTTTTTTCCCATACATCCGCACAGCCTGACGATACATAGCCTTGGCATGGATACGGTCATGCCATATAAACCGGCGCATCAGCTTTCGAAGCGACCATTCCTCGCCATAGCTGCCATCAAATACTGTGTTTTCAAGGTAGTCCGTCTTCTGTTCCAGAGCCTCAAAGCCTCTTTTCCTGCATTCGACGATACTTCCCTGCGTATTCGCTTCAACATCGATCTCTGTAAAGTAATATGCATTTACACTCTTTGTGTGCTCATACATCTCACGCGCAGTGCGGGGAATATTGCTGTAGAATGTGGAGCGCAGCGGCAAATCTGTTTCATCCTTGCGTAAAATTGAATCGTACAGCCGCTGAAAATCCTCCGCAGAACGCAGTACAAGCGATTTCATCGCCTCATATTCCGCCTGTGTCAACGGCTTGCGTTCGCTTTCAAATATAACATCCGAATCCGCATCACGGATCATCAGATCTGAAGCCTTTTCCTGTACGATGTTCAGTTCAATTGTTTCCGCCGGCATCTGACCACGCCACTGCAGCCAGGAACGAACCTCCGCCGGCATCTTGTTGGCTGCTTCTTCGTATGAAGCCCCTCGGGTAAACGCACCCGGCAGCATGTCGGCATACAGCAGCGTGTCGCTGCCGTTATGCTCCCATACACAATCAATTCTCATATCAGAAACCTCCTTCACCACGCAGGCTCCAGCTTGTAGATCCGCAAAGCTTCCCGTTCGGCAAACCATGTCGGCTTTCCGTGGAAGCACCAGATACTGTACGCCGGTTGTTCGCTGCCATATTCATACCAGCTGTAAACCGCCATCTCATCAGCGTGTTTGTAGGCCGGAATTTCCTCCTTGGGAATACCCGTCTGCTCCTCCGCGAGCATCGAAAGAAGTGCTCCGTGAGAGTAACTGCTTTTTACCGGGTTGACGCCGTCATACAGCATTTGACCCTCACTGCTCATTACGGTGAGTCTGTCACCACAAAGCTGAATGGATTCATAATAGCTGCCATCCTCCGGCATATAGGAAAGGCCTATGGACATACCGAGAAATTCTCCGCCGGTAAACTTCTGTATCAAAAGCTCATTCGTGGCATACACCTGTTTTACTTTACCGGGCGCTGTGCTGTTTACAATATATTGCATCCCGCCGCCCGGCGACCATGCATCGGCTTCCGTGATGGTCATCTCCACATAGCCGCTTGCATGATACGCCGTCAGATACCGATAACCGTTATAGCGGTAATCGATATATGTCACCTCACCGATAGAGGACACATCGGTACACTGCGCTCCGGTAGGGATAAACTGCACTGCAGCCTCCGTCGGCCAGCTTCCGGAATCCAAGGATGGATCAGGTGAAAAAACAGACAGGACCTGCGGCAGCTGTGCGATCTCATCTGAAAGATCGGTATCCATTTGCGAAGGCAATGTCGGTTTCGTATGCTTTACCGCTGTTTTTTCAAAGCTGTTTTCGTACAAATCGAAGAACAGTGTGACCTGATAACACTGCCGGTTCAATTCTTCGTCAGCACAGGGTGTCTGCCAGCCGTATGTCTTATATACGCTGTAATTTCTTTTATTGATGGAATCCAGCTTCCAGGCAGTGCGAACCTCTTCGATACCGCGGCTGTAATCCTGCAGAAAAGCACTGTAGGCAGCACGGTGATCTTCGAATACCGGCATTCCATATGCATTGGCACCCACCGCATAGGCCTCATCGCCGCTGTGCAGAAAATCTCCCCGCAGCCCGGTAATATCATATGGACCGACGACCTTCGCAGGATCGGCATCAACAACCGGATCCGTGAGAAAGCATACAGCTACGATCACACAAAGAGCAATACAGATGACCGTGCTCCAGACCGCCGGCTTTTTGTAACGCAGAATATTGCGGATACGGCCGCGGATCCCGCCCTCACTAAATGCGAGCGGACACATACCCGGTCGAAAATATTCCTTTTCCGTGCTTTGCTCCAGCAGTGCATGGGAATACGCCTTCTTCCCCTCGGCATCCAGCGTACGCAATACATGTTCATCGCAGGCAAGCTCGATATCCTTGCAAAGCAGTGTGTACGCCACCCATACCAACGGATGAAACCAGTAGATACACACAAGCAGCCAGCCTACCGCTTTTACAATGTGATCTCCGCGGCGTATGTGCGCAAATTCGTGTGCCAGCACATGGTACCGCGTTTCCTCCTCCATGGAAAAAGGCAAATAAACGCGCGGATGCAGCAGCCCGAATACGAAAGGAATTTCGACTGCCTCACTCTGCCAGATATTCGTATGCAGCCGCACTGCATACCGCAGCGTATGCCGCAAACGAAGAGTACTGCCGACACTGTAAAGGAGCAACACCGCGATCCCCAGAAGCCACAGCACACCGGCAATGATGCAAAGCGCCTGTGTCCGGTCAATGCTGGTAAGCTGCTGTGCCTGCTGCATGGCTGCCTGCTGCAAAGCAGAATTTATGGCTGTATCCAGCCTTTCGATTCCGCTTCCCACTGCAGGAGCCGCTTCATACAGCATATTCTCCGGAACTGTCTGTGCGCTGGGAATCAGACTGAAAACGCTTTGAAGCGACACCGGAACAGCAAGCCGGAAACCCACCAACCCCCACAGCCATACCCTCACCCTCTTCGGTACCTTTACAAGCAGAGGACGCAGCACGATCACTGCCAGAATCAGCCATCCGGCAGCAATACTGCGGTTGAACAGAGCAAGGAACAAAGATTCCAGTCCCATCTCCTCACTCCTCTCCGGTTTCATCAATCATTCGGCGCAGAGCATCCGCCTGTTCCGCCGAAAGCTTTTTGTGTCGGGTAAACGCAGCAATAAATGCCGGCAGGGAGCCTTCAAATGTTTTTTCTACCAGTTCATCAATTTCAGCCGCCTGTACTTCCTGCTTGGAAACCAGTGAACTGACCATAGCGTTTTCGTTTTTTACCACACCGCGCTCGGAAAGCCGCTTGATAACAGTATAGGTGGTCGCTTTACTCCATCCCAACTGTTCCTTACACAGAGCAACCAGACGGGTGCTGTTGATTGGTTCATGCTGCCACAGGATCAGGCAAAACCGGTATTCGCTTTCAAAAATTTTAGGCGTAGGTACAGTCATTGCAAGCCCTCACTTTTTGATACATTTGAGGAAAAGGTTTAACGCATTCGTCCTCGCCTAAAGTCTAACACATTAGACCATTGTTGTCAATCATTATTTTTCTCAATATTTAACAGCTTTGCGCTTCGCACAAAATGAGCGCATAAAATACTGCAAAGCCCTGCAGCTAACGGTACCAAAATAAGCAGCATAACAAAAGATCCCAACGGAAAAAGCCGATCGATAAAACGCGCTGCCACCAGGAAAACGATTGGTGCCAAAAGCCATACACTTATTGCCCAGAAGCGACATCTTTCCGCCTGAGAAATCGAAAGCCCTCGACTGATCATACAGTAAAAACCTATACCAAGCACCTGCAGCATCGCCCCCCAGACCATGCGGTCCAACGGCCACCATGCAAAATGCGAACCGTCTGCAGAAAGGCAAAAAATCAACACACAACCTATCGCAAGCACCGTCCAGGCCATCCAGCGCACCATCGCCGGCATATCCACCGGTACTTCCATCATTTTCGGCATTTGGATTCCCCCCGTTGACACAGCAGCAGCATGGCCACGCGTATCCGTTTTTTCCACGCTTTCTCGCAGCAATTCATCCAGCGAAACATGCAGTCTGTCCGCCAGCCGAACCAGCTTATCTGTTTCCGGCATTGCCTCTCCTGTTTCCCATTTGCTTACCGCCTGTCGCGATACAGCAAGCATTTCTGCCAACTGCTCCTGTGAGAGACCGCGCTCTTTACGAAGCTTCTGCAGTTTTTCGTTCAACTTCATTGATATATTCCTTTCCAAAGCTTTGTTTCCCTTTTTTCAGGGAACGCTTTTATCCTGACACAAAACAGGAATACTTTCCACCAAGCCGGGCTTGAAAAGTCGCAACCAGCGGTTGCAGCTTATCAAAACAAAGCATTTTTGCGTATCTCACGCGGTGTTTTTCCGGTCTGGCTACGCAGAACGCGCCGAAAATATGCCGCAGAACTGAAATTCAGCATCGCGCTGATGTTCTCAACCGAATAGTCAGTCCCAAGCAAGAGCTCCACCGCCCGCTGCGCCAAAACTGCATGCTTGGCTTCCACCGGCGTTTTATGCAGCGTTGTCCGGAATACACGATACAGAGCCGACTCGCTGACACCACAGCAATGCGCGATCTCTGCCGCAGACATTTCCGGATCCTGCCGGATACACGCCATTGCTTTCTCGACAACGGTATTTTCCTGCTGCATATTCTTTTCCATGTCGTCAAGAACCAGAGAAAGGAACAAATAAAGCCTTCCAACACCTGCACAATCGATTTTCGGCTCATTTGCCAAAAGCTGCAGCTGCTCAAGTGCATCTTCGCTGCAGCGGATCACCTGTGTAGGATAGACCGCGCCCTGCTCCTGCGGGAAACAATCAAAGCCAAAGGAATCAAAGCAGACCTCGCCCTCCGCATCCGGATACCAGAAAGAGCGGTATTTACAGCCTTTCGGAATATAAAACACATCTCCCGCTTTCAGCTCCACATTCTTTTCTTCGCCGCACAGACGGCCGGTTCCCCGCCTCATGCGCCCGATAAAATGTGTGGCGACGCCTTCACCGGTTCGGGTATTATCATTGATTCGTAAACTGGTGAAATGATAGACCGTAAAATGAAAACCTTTGCAGAACTGTGCGTTATTCAAAGCTAATCAGCCCCTTTTTTGTGCAGGATCGTACCCGTTTGCTACAGTATACTGTATTGTTCGCAAAAGTGTCAAGTGGTAAACTGAACACATGGAGGTGATCTGTCTTGAATTGTAAACGAATCGTCTTTACCCGTCCATACACCGCAGAGCTTTGCGACATTGAAGTTCCTGCTCCGGGTGCAAACGAAGTTCTTGTAAAACTGTGTATTTCCAGCATCAGCAGCGGCACTGAGCGTGCCAATCTGGTTGGTGACCCCAATGTCAGTACCAATCCCAAGGTCGACGTCAGCTTTCCCCGGTATTCCGGCTACAGCTCCTCCGGCATTGTGGAGGCAGTCGGTACAGATGTGACCGATTTTAAGCCCGGCGACCGTGTAGCGCTAAGCTGGTCCACCCACACGCAATATGTGGTACGCCCCGCATACGATGTGCATCATATCCCTGACGGCTGCAGCTTTGAAGAAGCCGCATTGTGGCACATCGCCACTTTCCCGCTGGCAGCTATCCGCAAATGCCGGTTGGAAATTGGCGAAAGCGCCATGGTCATGGGCATGGGTGTGCTTGGCCTTGCCGCGATCAAGCTGCTGCGTGCCGCAGGCGCCACTCCCATCATCGCGGTGGATCCCGATGCCTCCAAGCGGGAGCTTGCACTGGCACACGGCGCCGACTATGCCTTTGATCCCTTTGCCGCAGATTTTTCTGATACAGTACGCAAGATGACCGGCGGCGGCACCAATGTGGGTATCGAGGTCACCGGCAACGGCCCCGCACTGGAAGGACTGCTGAACTGCATGGCAATGTTCGGTCGTGTTGCACTGCTCGGCTGTACCCGGGATCGCAATTTCACCATTGATTATTACCGTCAGGTACATGGCCCCGGCATCACACTGATCGGTGCACACACCAATGCACGCCCCACCAAAGAATCCCACGCCGGCTGGTGGACGACGCCGGATGATATGGAAGCGCTGGCCCGACTGAGCAGCAGCGGCCGGCTGCATCTGGCTGAGCTCCTGCAGGAGACATACTCCCCCGTGGAAGCCCCTGCCGTTTACGACCGACTGGCCAACGAGCGCAGCTTCCCCATTGTGCAATTTGATTGGAGGACGATGGAATGAGAAAGATCCGTATTGCCCAGATCGGCATCAACACCAACAGCCATGGTGCACCCGTATATCAGAGCATGAAACGCCAGAGCGATATTTTTGAAATCGTCGGCTATGCTCTGCCCGAAAACGAACGGGAACGCCTTGCATGGCAGCTTCCGATGCTTGGTGATGAATACCCCGAGTTGACTCTGGATGAGATCCTGAATGACCCCACCATTGAGGCTGTCACCGTGGAAACCGACGAGGTTCTGCTGAGCAAATATGCTCTGATGGCAGCCAAGGCCGGCAAACATATCCATATGGAAAAGCCCGGCGGCGTCAGCCTGCAGGCCTTTGAAGAGCTTATTGCAGCGGTAAAAGAAAGCGGCAAGGTCTTCCATACCGGTTATATGTACCGTTACAATCCCTTCGTACAGGA
This sequence comes from Oscillospiraceae bacterium, assembly GCA_017472965.1. Lineage (GTDB taxonomy): Bacteria > Bacillota > Clostridia > Oscillospirales > Ruminococcaceae > UBA1762. The sequence continues at coordinate 69,391 of JAFUNR010000010.1, forward strand.
TCTGTTCACCCGCGTAAAAGCCGGTGAGCTGGGCCGAATTCTGAGCGTGGAAGCGCAGATGAACTGCAGCCATCCCGTTGCTGTCCGTCAGTGGCTGCAGGATTTCCCCGGCGGCATGATGTTCTTCCTTGGCTGTCATCTGGTCGATCTGATCCTGCAGCTGAAGGGCACACCGGATAATGTGATCCCGCTAAACCGCTGCACCGGCATGGACGGTGTCACCGCGCAGGATTTCGGCATGGCTGTATTTGAGTATCCCGACGGAATATCCTTTGCGAAAACCTCCGCCTGCGAAAAGGGCGGCTTCCTGCGCCGGCAGCTGGTGGTTACCGGCACGGAAGGCACCATCGAGATCAACCCGCTTGAAGTAGCCGCCGGCGGCAAACAGTATACCGATCAAATCGAGTGCTTTGATTCCAACTGGCATATTCCCGGCAAGATCTCGCGCAGCGAGGTGTATGACCGCTACGATTCCATGATGGCCTCCTTTGCCGCTATGGTGCGCGGAGAAAAGGAAAATCCGTGGACGCCGGATTATGAGCTGGAGCTGTTCAAAACTGTACTGAAAGCCTGCGGCGAAAAAATCGATTGATCACAGCCTTCTTCCCCTGTTAAATCGCAGATACAAAAACAGCGCCGGATCGCTTTTGGTTTTCCGGCGCTGTTTTTTATTCAGTTTCGCACACCAGCAGTTCAGCACTGGCCGCTGCGATCTCGATTCCGTTTTCCGTCGCTTTGCATTCACCGAAAACAGAATGCCAGTTTTCATTCAGCCCAAGTACCACGGCATGGTCAGTCATATTATTGACCGCAAGCAAAGATTCGGAGATCCGGTCAACATGAACACCGCTTTCAGTACACAGCAGTTCCTTCTGTATTCCGGCAAGCGCCGCTGCGCCGGCAACGAACCGGCTGAAAGCCTCACCGCTGATGTCTGCGGCCTTTCCAAGATCGGTACCGCAATACATGATCGCACCGCTGCCATACCGCTTATATATAATGCAGGGCTCATCGCCAAAGCTGCCGATGACCTGTGCATCTGATGCTTCAAGGCAGGCAAAGCGTTCCGCACCGGCAAGCGTTACGCCAAACGAAGTATTTACAGGGAAATATTTTCCGCCGCTGACACCGATCGCATCCAGCGCTTTTCTCACATCGCCTGTAACGCCTTCCAGTTTCTGACCGCCGGCAGTCTGTAAATTCTTCAAATGATAGGAACTTGTGGTGTATTTCTCACAGATTCCCCAGCGTGTATCCATCCCAAAGCCCGGCATACGCATAGAATGCCGTCCCGCATCCAGATCATATGCACCAAAATGCGCTTCACACAGCAGCAGGCCGCCATTGAGAACAAATCGGTCCACCGCACGCATCAGCGCAGCATCCGCAGCATAGCAATCCGGCATCACCAGCATACGGATACCTTCCAGCCCTTCAATGATCTGTCCGTCATCCACAATGCAGCAGCTGATGCTGTTTTCATATGCGGCATTCACGTACGCTTCCGTGCTTTTGGCGAAATCGGTCAGGCTGTCATTGACACAGAACGAAAAAATCTCATTTTTACGACCTTTCCAGACAGCGATCTGCGGTCTGGGCGCTTTCGCCGCCATGATTTGCGGAAGATACGGCGTCAGCTTCTCAATAAACTGTTTTGATGCAATGCCAACGCTGCCGGGGGTACCGTCCGGTTTTGTTACGCCCCACGAAGGAGATTCAAATCCCAGAAGCTCAGCTCTGTACTGCCAAAACAGAAACCCCCGGATCCCCAATCCGATCTGCGGCAGCAGTTCGTGGACAAGATCCGCCGGTGTGATCTGTTTCTGGTGCATCCGCGTTGAACCTGCCCCGACATGGCACTCCACATTATAGCAGGTCTTTCCCACACCGGCCGACAGCGTCAGAATACTCCACACCGGCTGTGCAAAATTCGTACTGGCAAACACATCGCATTCTTTTGCCAACGCAAAATCATCCACACCGGTCAGGCCGTTGAATATCCCGGAGGTATTCGGCACCACATGAAGATAAGCCGAATGGTTCTTGTCCAGTGCTTTTACAACGCGAAGCCTGCTGGTCGCCTCCGCAGTCATTTTCTCCAGATGGAATTCCCGGAAATCAATAAAATCCTGAAAAGTACCGGTCTCCTTGGGCAGCTCCACATCCTCGAAATCCGTATAGCAGCGTCCCCAGACCTTATTCAGCGCTTCGACTGTGCCATATTTTGCGCGCAGATACAGCCGGAAACGGCGGCTGCACTCCGGACAGTAACAGACCAGCTTTTCCTTTACAGGCGCACGGTTCGGGCTGCACTGCTCCGGTTCATTCCAGACATCCCACATATGCATGGCCGGGTGGTTGCGGTACCGCTCCACCGTTTTGGACAGAAAGCGCATTCTCTCCTCGAAAGCCGCCTGATGGTTGTAACACGGTCCCGGGAAACCGCCGATCTGTCTGTAGCACGCGGTAACAGGCTCCACTACACTGCCATCCGCCCGGATCATCAGCGATTCCGGATGCCGATCCGTAAACCACTTGGGTGCCACATCAAAAATCACATTCAATGTAACCTTTAGCCCGTTTTGCTGAGCAAGCTCCATCAGACGGTCGATATCGTCAAAGTAAAATTCATCCTCAGCGCGGTGCGTCCACCGCCACTGCACCCAGAATTTTACATGGCGGAAGCCCAGAGAGCGAATATTCTTCAGATCGTCTTCCCAGCTGTCTTCCTCCGGGGTCGGCGCACGATAATACTGTACGCCGAAAAGAAATTCATTGCTGTACATAGTCGTTCTCCTTTGTTCTACTTGGTGCCAAACAAATCCCTTCGTTTCAATCATATCAAATTGAATGTATCTGTGCAACACCTTTCACATAAATCAAAAGCAGGATAAAAAAATCCGTTGAGCTATGCACCCAACGGATTTTTATCATTATTCCGGATTTTCAAGATCTGAACGGATCTCGACCTCTTCCACAATGTCTTCAATCTGATCCGACATTTTCTCCAGCTCGGAAACGGTCAGGTCGTTTTCTTCAGAAGCCGCATCCTTTGCCTCATTCATATCCACAGGCTCCGCGGACTCTTCGGCCGGCTGCTGTGCAGCAGGCTTTTTTCCGGGCATCGGATCCAACGGCTCATTCTTCATCACCTTGACGAATTCGGTGCCGTTGATCTTCTCGCGCTCAAGCAGAACCGCAGCCAGTCGGTGCAGTTCCTCCATGTGGGCCAGCAGGCAGACACGATCCTTTTCGAAAGCACTGTCCAGCATATCGCGGATCTCACTGTCGATCTGGCTGGCAACCTCCTCGGAATAACCGCGACCCTGTGTAAAATCACGGCCAAGGAAGGTTTCGCCGGGGTCGGTATTATAAACGACCAGACCCAGACGGTCACTGAAGCCATAACGAGTGACCATGGCACGGGCAATATCGGTGGCACGCTGCAGATCACTGGATGCGCCGGTGGAGATATCCTCCAGGATCAGCTTTTCCGCCACGCGTCCACCCAACAGCACCGCGATTTCTGTTTCCATCTGCCCCTTGGTCATATAGGAGGTGTCCTCACCGGGCAGATGCATGGTATAACCGCCCGCACCCAGACCGCGAGGGATGATAGAAACCTCATGCACAGGATTCTGGCTGTCGTTGAAATAAGTGATCAGCGCATGGCCGGCCTCGTGATAAGCCGTCAGCTTTTTATCCTTTTCGGTGACACGATGGCTCTTTTTCTCAACGCCGATCAGCACCTTGGTGACAGAATCCTGTATATCGCGGGCTGTGATCGCCTTGCGTTCGCGCTTGACAGCAAGCAACGCAGCTTCATTCATAAGGTTTGCCAGATCTGCACCGGTAAAACCGGTGGTAGATCGTGCAACCTCCGCAAGATCCACATCCGGAGCCAGCGGCTTATTTCTGGTATGGACCTTAAGGATCTGCTCGCGACCCAGTACATCCGGCGTGCCAACATAGATCTGCCGATCGAAACGACCCGGACGCAGCAGAGCCTTATCCAGAATATCCGAACGGTTGGTGGCAGCGATGACGATGACGCCTTCGTTTGCGCCAAAACCGTCCATCTCTACCAGCAGCTGATTCAAAGTCTGCTCCCGTTCGTCGTTACCGCCGCCCAGACCGGCGCCGCGCTGACGGCCAACCGCATCAATCTCATCAATAAACACCACGGAGGGCGCGGTCTTTTTGGCCTTTTCAAACAGATCGCGCACACGGGATGCACCTACGCCGACAAACATCTGTACGAAATCCGAACCGGAAATTGCATAGAACGGTACATTGGCTTCGCCTGCGCAGGCGCGGGCCAGCAGAGTCTTACCGGTACCCGGAGGACCCTGCAGCAGCACACCGTGAGGGATCTTGGCACCCAGACGGTTATACTTGGATGGATCCTTCAGGAATTCAACGATCTCCTGCAGCTCGGCTTTTTCTTCGTCGGCACCGGCCACATCGGCAAAAGTCTTTTTCTCGCCGCTTTCATTGGGATCCTGCACACGAGCCTTGCCCATGCCACCCATAAACTTATCGCCGCCACCGGTCTGCCGCATCATAAAGATAAACAGCGCACCCATCAGGATCAGCGTGATCAGGGTGGGCAGCATACTCACAAACAGCGAGGTTTCCTTTGCAGGAAGGTAGTCATAAACCATAGGAGCATCCGGATGATGCTCATTATACAGCTGAATGTAATCGTGGATGTCCTCCATAAAGAGCGTCATCGAACCAATTTTATATTCTACCGGTGTCTCCTGCCCTTTCAGCTGAAGCAGCATTTCACCGCTGCCCAGATCCAGCGTGAACTCCGTCACCTGCTCATTCTGGAAATAGCTCACCATTTCAGAATAGCTCATCGTTGAAACAGTTCCCTGCGGGGTCATCCAGATGGCGATGATCACGATCACCAGCAAAACCAGAAGAATAACGCCCAGATTGCCTCTTCTTTTATTCAATACTTCATCTCCCTCTCTTGCAATATTTCATGTTCGCGTCGAAAAAACGCCGCGAACCGCCTGTTAACCTGTATAAACCTCCGGCTTCAGCACACCGACGAAAGGAAGGTTCCGGTACTTTTCATCGTAGTCCAGTCCGTAACCGACCACAAACTCATCCGGAATAACAAAACCGGTAAAGTCCGCATTCACATCCGCTTTACGACGCGAGGGCTTATCCAATAATGTAACAATACGAACGCTGGCTGGATTACGCGCTTCCAGCATATCCTTGATTTTGGACAGCTTAATGCCGGAATCCAGAATGTCCTCCACGATCAGTACATGACGGCCTTCGATGGGAACCTCAAGATCCTTGATGATCTTCATAGCACCGCCGCCAAAAGAAGATGTCACCAGAAAATCGATCTCGCAATGGCACTCCAACGCACGCATAAAGTCGGCCAGAAACACAACAGCCCCCTTCAGCAGCGTGACCAGAAGCAGATCCTGTCCCTGGTAGACCGCGCTCACCTCTTTGCCAAGTTCGCACAATCTTTGACGGATCTCCTCCTCCGTCACCAGAACAGTCTGGACACCTTTTTCAACTTCAGTCATTCCACTTCCTCCACATCCTCTGTCTGCCAGCTGACCTCCCATACAGTATGGGACACTCCATCCGGCAAAAAACCCTCCGCTGCTCCGGAACCCGCCAGCCACAGCACACGGTTTCCCACAGCAATCAACGGCAGCCTGCCCCGCAGCGCAGGCGGACAGCCGATTTCATTAAGCCATTTCTTCAGCGATTTGTCTCCGCAGCCGCGTGCAGGCCGATACCTGTCCCCCGGTTGACGGAAACGCAAAACGGGAACCGCATTTTCACCGCCGCTTTCACTGGAAAGCATCTCTGTTATTTTAGCATAATCAAGCTGATTATTTAAGTCTTTTTTGTGAATTTTAGATTTTTTCTCATTATTTTCTTTTTTGTCGCACCCGGAAAGAGATTCTTCCCACACTTTACAGACGATTTCCACCGTTGTATCCGGTGCACAGTGATATACACCGGGTTTTGCCGCTGTACTGAAGCTCCGGACAAGAACGCTTTCACCTTTGGAAAATGAAAGCTTTACCGTTCCGTTCCTGCAGCACAGGCGAACACCGGCACACCATTCCACTGCACCTCCGCTGCGGATACACTCTGTCGCCAAAGCAATGCGCGCTGCACTGCTGTCGCCGTAAGGAGAAAGAAGCCGATTGAGCGCATGGCGAAGCACAACATCCGGCGCTGCACTCAGGACTGCCGCATCCCACTCCTGACATTCCTCGTTTCGCTGTGCACAGGCAAACAGTGCATCCGCCTGTGTATCCAGATATGCATGAAGATCCCTCATTTCCTGCATCATGGAAGCCATTGCCCGTTCTGCGGCGGGATTCACACTACGCATCGCCGGCATAGCTGCATGACGCAAGCGGTTACGGGCATACACATCCTGTGCGTTGGATGAATCATTGACATATTCCAACCCGTTTTCAGCACAATATGCTTCAACTTGCGTTCGCTGCAGGCCGATCAAGGGACGGATCAGGCGGCCACTGCGTGCCGGAATTCCGCGCAGACCGCCCAGACGCGTTCCGCGCGCCACATGCAGCAACAGCGTTTCGCACGAATCCGTCATTGTATGAGCCGTTGCGAGAAAGCCTTCTTTTGCAGCAGACCATAAGAATTCATACCGTTTTTTCCGCAGCCATGCCTCTGACGGATGCCCGTCCGGCGAAAGCCTTCCACAGACAAGCGGAAGTTCAAGCCTTTCACAAAAGCTGCGTACAAATACTTCCTCGGCATCACTCTCCGCACCACGCAGTCCGTGGTTCAGGTGAGCTGCTTCCACCGTAATTCCCAGCTTCTGCGCATGGACGGTCAAAAAATGACACAAGGCAACAGAGTCAGCGCCGCCTGAAAGAGCGACGATGACTCTGCTGCCTTTGATATCCGGTGCATATTGCCGCAGCACCTCTGTTACAGCTGCGGAAAAAGGATCACTCACGGGCATTGTACTCCACATTGACAAATCTACTATGGGCGCCATCCCAGCCCAGCGGCACATCGCCGGTCTCGCCATGACGGTTTTTAGCAACGATACAGATCGCGGTGGTAGTATCCACCTCATTTTCACCGGTACCGTCATCATAATAAGCTTCTCGCAGCAAAAACAGAACCTCATCTGCATCCTGCTCAATCGAACCGGAATCGCGCAGGTCGGACAGACCCGGGCGATGAGTGGCGCTGCCGCGCTCGGTGGAACGGTTCAGCTGCGACAGACAAAGCACCGGCACCTGAAGCTCCTTAGCAAGAATTTTCAGATTTCGTGTGATTTCACTGACCGCCTGCACACGAGAATCCGTTTTGATACCGGAATTCATCAACTGAAGGTAATCAATAACAATCAACCCGATATCCGGACGCTCAGGATCCTGATTCAGACGGCGGATCTTCGCTTTGATCTCAGCCGTGGTAATGCTGGGGGTATCATCCAGAAATACTGGCATATTGCCCATGTATTCACTGGCAACGGCAATATCCTGCCAATCGCTTGCGGTCAGGTTACCGGTTCGCAGCGCCTGACTGCTGACAGCGGCCTCGCTGGAAAGAATCTTGGTGACCAGCTGATCCTTGGACATCTCCAACGAAAACACCGCCACAGGGATTTTTGCTTTTTTCGCAACATTGGTGGCAATATTCAGTGCGAATGTTGTCTTACCCATGCCGGGACGGGCGGCAAGAATGACCAGATCGCTCTTGCCGAAGCCGCCGGAAAGAATGCGGTCAAGCAGCCCGAATCCGGTGGGCACACCCACACTCTCGCCCTTTCCGGTGATCTCCTGCAGATACGCCAGTGTTTCCAGCAAAACACTGCGCATGGACTGCATGACGCTTTGATCCCGTCCTCGGCGAATTTCATAGATTTTCTGTTCCGCTGTTTCCAGCAGCAGCTTGGCGTCCGGCTCTTTGCCGGCCATATCAAGGATCTGTGCCGCAGCCCCCATCAGCATCCGGATCTGATACTTTTCCTCAATGATATCCATGTAACTGTCCATATTGGACAGATGAGGTACTGTCTGTGCAAGATCGGTCAGGTAGACCTTGGCGGCCTCACCGTTTTCGAAAATGTTCGCATCGGTAACACGACCGAGCAAGGTAACAAAATCAACGGCCTGCGCCATATTGGACATAGCGCTGATCTCTGCAAAAATCTCACCGTTCTGCCGGCTGTAAAAATATTCCTGCCGCAGACGGCTGACCATCTGTGGTACAAGATCGTGATTCAATATGGCGGCACCGAGTACTGCCTGCTCGGCTTCAATGCTGTACGGCAGGCTGAGACCCAGTCCTTCAACGGTAAGGGAAGTACGCTCTGTAGGCATATAGATCGCTTCCTTTCGGGCGGATTGAAACAGGCCGTATCACTCCAGAACGTTGACAGTGACCTGTGCCGTGATACCGTTGTAAATTTTGACGGATACAGGATAACAGCCGTACGCCTTGATATCCGCATCCAGCACGATTTTACGCTTGTCCAGCTCTACGCCATAACTCTCTTTGATCGCCTGAGCAATATCCTTGGCCGTGACAGCGCCGAACAGGCGGCCATTGGTACCTGCCTTGGCATGGATGGTAATCCCCTTTTCGTTGACAGCATCTGCCAGCTTCTGCGCAGCAGCACGCTCCTGCTCCAGATGGAACTGCTTGGCTTCTGCCTTATTCTTTACATCATTTGCATTGGCGGCATCTGCCGGCACAGCCAGCTTACGCGGAAAAAGGAAGTTACGGGCATAGCCGTCCGAAACCTCCACCATCTGATCCTTCTTGCCGGTTCCTTTGATATCCTGCTTGAGCACTACTTTCATTTTTGTATCCTTTCCCTATGTGCAGGCATTCCGCCTGCAGTTATCCCTGCTGGGACTCTGCCCAGTATTCGTCAATTGCTTTTTTCAGCCGCTGCTGTGCATCCTCCAGAGAAATCCCTTTCAATTGCGTACCGGCCATCATCAGATGACCGCCGCCGCCCAGTTTCTCCATAATCACCTGCACATTCAGTTCACCCATGCTGCGTGCGGAGATATTCACCGTATCCCCCATCAGCACTCCCACAAAGCTGGCGCGGACCTCCTCGATTCCAAGCAGATCATTCGCAGCCTGCGGAATGACAACACGCATACTCTCCGGCAAGTCGCCGCTGAACGCCACCGCACAGTTGCGGTAAACATATGCATTGCCAACGATCTTCGCCTTATGCATATAAGCCTCAAGCGTTCCGGCAAACAGCTGCTTGACACTGGCTGTCTGCGCACCCATCCGGCGAAGATAACCGGCCGCTTCAAAGGTGCGTACACCGGTATGCACCGTAAAATCACGGGTATCCAGCATAATGCCGGCCAACAGGCCCTCTGCCTCCACAGGAAGCATCGGCTCTGTCTTCTGAATAAAATACGGCAGCAGCTCACTGACCATTTCACAGGCACTGGAGGCATAGCTTTCATGATAAAAAACGATGGCGTCATCAATGAAGCCGACCATTTTGCGGTGGTGATCAATGACCACTCTGCGCGGAATGGCATCAAACAGCTCTCTGCTTTCCAACAGACCCGGCACATGGGTATCCACAACAACCAGTAAAGTGTTCTTTCCCACCGAGTTCATAGCCTGTTCAGGCAAAACCATGTCGCTGCCAAGACCCTCGTTTTCAAACCGGCGCACCATGGAACCGGCCAATGTACGCGCCTTGTTGATGGCAATGCACGCGGGCTTATGCAGACATTTGCAGATCCGCACCACACCCATCGCCGAACCAAGGCTATCCATATCCGAAAGCCGGTGTCCCATGACTACCACATTATCCGCAGCGGTAATCAACTCCGAAAGAGAACTGGCAATGATACGCGCTTTGACGCGGCTGCGTTTTTCCACACTGTGCGAAACACCGCCGTAGAAGGAGTAGCCATCCTTATCCTTGACTGCCGCCTGATCGCCACCGCGGCCAAGCGCCAGATCCAACGCGGTCATCGCACCTTCCTCCGCCACGGCAACGCTCTCTGCCCCGCGGCAGACACCAATGGATAGCGTGGTAATGCCAAGTTCACTGCTCAGACCGCGTACCGCATCCAGCAACGAGAAACGATTCTCCAGCATACGGGCAAGATGCCGCTCTTCCACTACACACAAAAAACGTTCGGAAGAAATACGCACCGCAAAGCCGTTGCTGTATGCATTGATATAGTCAATTACAGTATCCTGAACCGCACCTGTGATTTTACCCAATTCAGCCGGACGAAGGTCGCGCTTGAGTTCATCGTATGTATCCAGCAGAATATGCAGCACTGCCGGACGAGTCGCTTCATATTCCGCCGCTTTCCATTTCAGCAAGGTATCTTCGAAAAGATACAGTACTGTCATATCAGAGGTTTCTTCCCGCATGCCGAATACGGTATACTTTTTTTCCTCCACATCAATACACTGCCCATTGGCCGAACAGTATTCTTCCGCATCCAGCCCTGCAATCACTTGCGAAACAGAGGCACCGGCAGAGTCTGTACCATGCAGCAATTGCTGCAAAAAAGCTTCGTTATACCATACAATGCGCTTCTGAGCAAAAGCAACCACCGGAAGCGGCAGCGCCTGCACGGCTGCAGGCGCACCGCTTTTGCGTTCCAAATCACCGGCAAGCAGCAGCCGCAGGCCCCGGCGCAGCCACTGACTCAGGCCGAATACCGCAGCACCGCAAAGCAGAAACAGGATAAGCCCCGCTGCCACCAGCCGCAGACTGTGAAAGGAAAGCAGCAGCGCACTGACAAGACAGCACAGCAGCAGCCAGATCATCACCAGCCAGACGGAGATCGACGGTCTTTTTTTCATGGGCTTATCCTCACTTTCCTTGTAATGCAAACCGGATAACGCACAGCACCTGCTCACAAGCCGACAACTTACACTTCCATCAGGATCGGCAGAACCATCGGGCTGCGCTTGGTACGGCGGTAAAGCAGCTGTGAAACTTCTTCTCTGATGCGGGATTTGACACTGGACCAATCGCGGGTACCGCTGGCCCAGCAACCGTACAGCACATCGTTGACACAGCGCCTCGCCTCGTCAATCAGATCCTCATTTTCGCGCACATAAACAAATCCGCGGCTGACAATATCCGGCCCGCTGAGAATCTCACCGGAAACAGAATCCACTGTAGCAACAACGATAACCAGACCGTCCTGAGACAGATGCTGACGGTCGCGCAGCACCACGCTGCCCACATCACCGATGCCAAGGCCGTCCACCAGCGTTTTTCCGGAAGGAACACTTGCTTCCAACACAATGGCTTTTTCGTTCAGCGCGATGCACTCACCGATATCCGGAATGTGGATGTTTTCTTCCGGGATCCCCTGTGCACGGGCAAGATCCGCGTGTTTTTTCAGCTGCTTGTACTCACCGTGAACAGGTATAAAGTATTTCGGCTTTACAAGGCTCATCATCAGGCTCAGCTCGCCCTGACAGGCGTGGCCGGAGGTGTGAACATCATACATGGATTCATAAATGACATCCGCCCCCTGCTTCATCAGGCTGTTGACCACCTTGCCCACCATTTTTTCATTGCCGGGAATGGGCTTGGATGAGAAGATCACAAAATCGCCGACACCGATACGCACATTGCGATGCATACCGCCGCTCATACGGGAAAGTGCCGACAAGGGTTCTCCCTGACTGCCAGTGGTAACGATCACAAGTTTTTCCGGCGGATAGTTATTGATTGTCTCAATATCGATCAGAAGCGTGGAAGGAGCATTCAAATATCCCAATTCCAGCGCCATATCAATGTTGTTAATCATGCTGCGGCCGCTGACGGCCACCTTGCGGTCGTATTTGACCGCCATATTGAAAATCTGCTGAATGCGCTGAATATTGGAAGCGAATGTCGCAATAATAATGCGCTTATTTTCTGCCATCCCAAACAGCATTTCAAAGCTGCGTCCAACCGTCCGTTCACTGTTTGAGTAGCCGGGACGTTCAGCATTGGTGGAGTCACTGAGCAGAGCCAACACTCCACGCTCACCGTAAGCTGCGAATTCGCCAAGATTGATAGGCTTATCCGACACCGGCGTATAATCGATTTTAAAATCGCCGGTCTGCAGAACTGTACCCGCAGGACAGGTGATCGCCAGAGCGATGGCATCCGGAATAGAGTGATTGACTCGCAGAGGATCAATTTCAAAACAGCCCAGATGGAATTTCTCTCCAGGGGTAACGAGCCGCAGCTCCACATCTCCAAGGAGGTTATGTTCGCGCAGCTTGTTCTCAATCAATCCGAGGGTCAGGCGAGTACCATATACCGGTACCTTGCACTCTTTCAGAAAATACGGCAGCGCACCGGTATGATCTTCGTGACCATGCGTAATGACAATTCCTTTGATTTTATTGATATTCTGCATGGCGTAAGTGAATTCGGGAATAACCAGATCCACGCCAAGCATTTCGGAATCCGGGAAAAGCGAGCCGCAGTCCACAATGAACATATCGCCCTGATACTCATACAGGGTCATGTTCTTGCCGACTTCACCAAGACCACCCAACGGAATGATACGCACCGGGGCACCGCTCTTGCCTTTGCTTTGGCGGCGGGCGGTCTGCTGTGCCGCCGGAAGCAACACGGCGGAATCACCCTTTTTCGTTCCGCGCTTTACACCCGGAACTCCCGTTGCAAGTGTTTCTGCTGTAGAATTCTGTGCATTTTTGGCGCGGCGTGCCGAATTCTTCGGCGCAGCTTTACTATCTTTTTTCCGGTTTTGTCCGGTCGCTTCCTGTGCGGCATCACTTGCCTTTTTTGTCTTTCCGCGGGACTGCTTTGCCGGCTGTTTTGCATCGGATTTCGCAGCATTCTGAGATGCCTTATCTGCAGCGGATTTTCCACGCGGCTTCTGTGCGGTCGGTTTTCCGCCCTTAGCCGCTTGTTTGACTGCTCCCTCGTTCTGTTCCTGCTGTGCAGCTTTTTTCGCCGCACGCTGATGCGTGTGGCGTACACCATTCTTCACCTGCTGCTCCTGCTCGGCACCCTGCGTGTTCTTCTTTTTATTTTGAGAATTTTCTGCCATAATTATCTCCATTTCCCATTTTACTGCCACCGTTTTTTCTCCACATCAAAACCGGCTTATGCAGCACAATATACCGGCACAAGCACCGTGCCGTCCTCTTTTCATTTATAATTGACGCAAATCAGCAATCAAATACAACACAGAAAGCCCTGCTCTCTATTTACGACAGAGACAGAGCTTCTGCGGCAACGTCCGCCTGTGGTGAATACAGAACGCGCCTCATTCAGTTTCGAAGCCGGAAGAATCGCAGGCGGCAAAGCACTGGCTCACCCTATGATTCTTTCGTAAAACCGCAGGCCGGTAGCATGCACTGCGGATACCGTACTCTAACTTATTTTATATGATAATATTTTTTTGCGTTTCTGTCAAGTTATATGCCCCCATACGCCATTGTTTTCCTCTTTGCAGCACTTTTTCAAGGTTTCGCCTTGCGCTTGCGCTTCAATTAGGCTATACTAATTAAATACAGTAAAATTCAGGATGGTATGATATGAAAGAAGTCTGGATATACAGCGACGGTGCCTGCAGCGGAAACCCCGGGCCCGGCGGCTGGGGAGCGATCCTTCGTTACGGCGAACATGAAAAAGCCATCTGCGGAGGCGAGGCACAAACCACCAATAACCGTATGGAACTGACTGCCGTACTTTCGGCGCTTGCTATGCTTAAAGAACCCTGTAAAGTTCACCTTGTCAGTGATTCCAAATATGTGCTGGATGCTCTTTCCAAGGGCTGGGTTTGGGGCTGGAAGAAAAAAGGCTGGATCAAAAGCGACAAGAAGCCCGCATTAAATGTGGATCTCTGGGAACAGCTTCTGCCGCACATTACCCGCCACGAAATGGTGTATGAATGGATCAAGGGTCATGCCGGTCATCCGGAAAACGAACGCTGTGATGCCATGGCCGTTGCAGAAAGCCAGAAGTATAAATGATCAAAACAAAATAAGGAAAACGGAGAGTTTACCTATGAGTGAATATGCACTGAGCAATTTTATGACCAGCACCACCGATAAAGTTCTGGTGGGTATGTCCGGCGGCGTGGATTCTTCTGTCTGCGTGCGTATCCTGCAGGATCAGGGTTTTGAAGTAGAAGGCCTTGTGCTGGAGTTCTCCCCTGCCCATAAGCCAGCCGTGGAAGCCGCACTTGCAGCTGCCAAAAAGCTGGGTATTCCTCTGCATGTCCAAAAGTGCTATGAAGAGTTTGAAAAAGAAGTTATTGAACCTTTTTGCCGCGAATATTGTGCCGGCGTTACCCCCAGTCCCTGCATTCGTTGCAATCCCGCTGTGAAATTCAAGCTTCTGGCAGCCGCTGCCAAAGAAATGGGTATCGAATTCATCGCCACCGGCCACTATGCCCGCGTGGAAGAAGGCGACGACGGCGTATACCGCATTGCCTGTGCAGAGAGCCGTTCCCGCGACCAGAGTTATATGCTGTATCGCCTGCCGCAGGAAATTCTCGCAAAGCTGATCCTGCCGCTGGGTGAATTTGAAAAAGAGGATGTTCGCGCCATAGCCATGGAGAGCAAGCTGCCCTGTGCCGATACGCCGGACAGTCAGGAGATCTGCTTTATTCCCGACGGCAACTATCCGGACTATATCTCCGCACGCGGCTGCATCGGAAAAGCAGGCCGCTTCATCGGGCCGGACGGACAGGATCTGGGCGAACATCAAGGTGTTCTTCGTTACACTATTGGCCAGCGCCGCGGTTTGAATCTGGCACTGGGCAAACCGGTATTCGTCAAGCGTATTCTGGAAAACGGCGACATCCAGCTGGCATGGGCCGGTGAAGAATTCTACACTGTCCTGACGCTGAATGATGTACTGACAGCTGACGGCTGCCCTCTGAACGGCGAATATAAAGTTAAAATTCGCAGCGCAGCCAAGCCGGTCAGCTGCAATGTGAACACCGAAGCCGGCACAGTGACTGTCACCTTCCCTGAGCCGGTACGCGCCCCTGCTCCCGGCCAGAGTGCCGTTTTCTACCGCAGCGATGTTGTCATGGGCGGCGGTATCATTCAGGATATGCAGTGATTTTCTTTGCGAGGATCGTTCCATGGATAAATGTACTGTGAACAGACTGGAATGCTTTGAAGATACTATCCGCAGTGCACAGATGCCGGCAGACGAGCGCAGCCGGTTTTCCCGCTATTGCGATTTTATCTATTACCCTTCCAGCATAACGCCCGGTCTCACTCTGGCTATGCGAATCTGTAAGCCGGAGCAGCCAGGTTATATTCTGGCAACCACACACGGCTGGCACATGACGATCCCTGCTTTCGAAGAATACAGCCGCCCCTGCTCCAGTTATCTGTATGTGGAAGTCGACATGCGCGGCCGCGCATATTCACAGGGACAACAGGACTGTAATGGCTGGGAACTTTACGATGTGATCGATGCCATCGAGTATGTAAAAAAGCACTATGCCGAATATATACTTGATCCGGATGTGGTTTATTTTGACGCCGGAAGCGGCGGCGGCGGAAACGCCATGGCCATCGCCTGTAAGTTCCCTGACTATTTTTCACATGTCAGCGCTCTGTGCGGGATTTCGGATTACGCACTTTGGTATGATAATGACTCCGTGGGCGAATTCCGCGATGAGATGGATATCTGGATCGGCCCGCGCAGCAATGATACAGCCTACCGCGCCCGCAGCGGAGCTTCTTTGGTACAGAACCTGTGTTCCCCTATGTGCATCGTTCACGGTGAGACGGATTTCCGTGTTCCAAGTGAACATTCCAGACGCTTTATCGCCGCAGCAGAGGCTGCAGGAAACGGTGATCTGATCCGGTATTGGCAGATCCCGGGCGTCGGCACCAATGCCCATTGGGGTAACGCCACACCGGAGCAGCTGGCATGCATCGAACAATTCTGTGAAGAAGGTCGCTGCGCTAATCGTATACCGGTCGACATCCCCCGCAAAGGAAAAATGCTGGCTGGTGGATATCTGATCACTAAAAAATTTTCCGTGATTCTTAAAAATTTGGATGCGATCGCGGAAGTTACATATGATTTGGATTCCGGTCTGCTGCAGGTGAGCGGTGCCGAAGTTGTCCATGCCGCATTTCATTCTTAATATCGAAAAAAATCTCCATCGCAGGCAACCAAAGCCCGCGATGGAGATTTTTGCAGATCCGATCCAATTAGTCAAGATCATAAGGCAGCGTCAGATGCGCATCGCCATCCTTGATGATGAAATGATGCTTTACGCCCATTTCTTCCATCCATGTTCGTGTCTCGATGGTTTTCCAGCCATGGGTGTTGAAGCCCAGACCGACATCGTTATCCCACAACTGCTGCGTTGCACACCAGAAGCAGCATTTCGGAGCAACTGCCTCGTAGACATCACGGCGCACGCCCCCCTGTCCATGGTGCGACATCTGCACAAAATCGCTCTTCAGCTCATCACCATACATTGCAAGCAGCTTTTTGCCGCCGCTTTTTGCCAGATCGGCCAGAATCAGCAGTTTCTGTCCTGCCAGTGTGATACGAATAACCATGGAGGAATCATTGTACGCCTCCTCGGTAAAGCTTGCATCATGTGTATACAAAATGTCAAACTTTGCCTCGCCAACCTGATAAGTATCCCCCTGCGTGGCAAATTCCAGCACATCTGCAATTTTTGCACGGATGGGATAGAACTTATCAATGTGAGTGGCTCCGATATTGACATCGTATTTCGCAAGGAACTGACGGGACGGGAAATGATGATAGATCTGCTTGATGATCACTGGCGCATCGGTACTGACCAGCTGGATCAGCGCACCGGTATGATCCAGATGCGGGTGTGTCAAAAACCACACATCGACCGTCGGCGTATCGCTGCCGGTAACGGCTTTCAAATTATCCAGCAGATGCTCAGCATCGCCCGCAGTACCGCCATCAATGACAATGATTTTGCCATCAGCGGTCTCAATGATAAAGGAGAGCATCCATTCGTGTGTCTTGTGTGTCAGAAAATGAATACGGTTTTCATGTTTCATAGGTGTTTGTCTCTCCCCATTGTTTTAGTCGAAATCAAAAGGCAGCGGAATGACATGGTCGCCGTCTTTATTGACAAAATGTCTCTTGACTCGCAGCTCACTCATCCAGCCGCGAACGATCACCGTTTGGAAAGTATGCGTGTCATAACCCTTGCCGGCATCGTTTTCCCATAGCCACAGCGGGGCACACCACAGGCAGCCCTTGGGGGCAACAGCCTGATATACAGACTTATCCACACCATTCTGGCCGTGATGGGCCATCTGAACAAAGTCACTCTTCAACTCAACGCCGTAAAGAGAAAGCAGTTTTTCACCGGCTTCAATGCCCAGATCGCCAAGGAACAACACCGTCTGTCCGCCCAGTGTCAGGCGGAACACGGTACTGGACTCGTTGATTCCAAACCGGGTCAATGCGGGATCATAGGTGAAAAGCACATCGATCTGCGCCTCGCCGATCCGGTAGCTGTCGCCACGGGTCACGATCTCGGAAATCGGCAGCAGATATTTGCGGGCGGCAAGGAAACCGGCGACTTCGCCTTCATCCCGGGGCTCTCTGCTGCGCAGCCACTGTACCGAGGGAAAATTATAGTACAATGCACCGATCGTCAGTCTGTCGAAACCATTTTCCACCAGCTTGAGCAGGGCGCAGATGTGATCGCTGTGCGCATGTGTCAACAGCCAGGCATCCACATGGGGCTTTTCGCTGCCGGTGATATTTTTCAATGTATCCAGCAGATGCTGCGCATCATCCGCATAACCTCCATCCACCACAATAATCTTGCCGTCAGCAGTTTCAATGATAAAACTCATCATCTGGCGGGGGTTCTGATTCGCCAGAAAATACATCCTGTTTTCATGCAGCATGATTCTTTCTCCTTTTCAGATCACATACCCTTATGGCGCTTCACGCCCTCTTTCAGGTAACCCATGCGGTAGGCATCCAGCAGATCCCCCAGATCACGGATCTCTGCCAGCATCTCCTTGCCTTCATCCGTATCCTCAAAATAAAGGCGATCACTCATCTTTTCAAACACATTGGTACTGGAAATGATGTCCTGATTCTCCTCAATGGCTTTCTGTACCGTTTCAAACGGCTGATGGCTGCGCAGCGAGAGCCCCCAGGAGGAATAAATCAATGTGTAGCCGGCGATACCGGTACGCTTGTGATATGCACGGCAGAAGCCCCCGTCAATAACGACGGCCTTACCGTTGGCCTTGACCGGCTTTTCGCCGGCGGATGCACGCACAGGCACATGTCCGTTAATGATACGGCTGACCGCGGGATCCAAACCGAATGCACTGAGGATATAGCGGGCTACATACTCACTGTCGATATAACGGTAGTAGGGATTCTTCTGCTCTTCCCAGGTGGATTTGTCATCGATGAAGAAATGCTCAAAAGTTGTCATGCGGGCACGGCCAAAGGTAGGAGCCTTGGGCCCGCACCAAAGATACCACAGGAAATCTTTGCCCTTCTGACGGGCAATACTGCGCTCACGGCCAAAATAGCCTTGACGCGCCATCTTATCGCAGTAATCCATCAGGCTTTTGCCGCTGTAAGTAGTTCCGTCGAATTCCACCGGCTCGAATGTGCCGTTCTTGTTCAGCGGAATAGAGCCGTGGAACATCAGATTGCCGTTTTCCACCTTATAAATACTGCCCTTGGCATAAATAAAGCGGATCTGGCGCTGCAGGCGCTCACTCTGCTGAAAGCTGGCCACCAGACTTTCAATGACCTCATTTTCCGCTCTGGTAAGCTTGGTGGGATCTTTGGGATCGATGGTGGGGAAACTGGTATCATTCAGCGGCCATACCACACCGTCGATCTCCACTGTCCCCTCTTTCAGATTCATTTTCTCGATCAGCTTGCGGTCTTCCATGTGGAAATCCGGATTACGGTCGATGATAGCGGCCTCCAGCTTGAACATAATGACCGCGATAGCCTTATGCATACGCGCTACACGGTAGACGGACTGACGGGCATACTCGTTGATGGCATCGGGACGGACATTCTTCGGCATAAAATCCTTGACATCAACATCCTTATAGCATTCCTCGGCATACTGCGCCAGCGGACGCAGATTGATTCCGTAGCCATCTTCCAGCGTTTCCAGATTATTATAACTGAGCGAATTGTTAATGACATTTGCCACGCAGGCGCGGCTGCCGGCTGCCGCACCCATCCACAGTACATCGTGGTTGCCCCACTGAATATCTACCGAATGGTGATCCATCAGTTTATCCAGAATCAGGTCGGGACGGGAACCGCGGTCGAACATATCGCCAACGATATGCAGCTTGTACACCGCCAGCTTTTTGATCAGCTCGGCAAGTGCTTCAATAAATGCATCGGAGCGGCCTGTTTCGATGATGGTAGAAATGATCGCCTCGTAATAATGCTCCTTGTTATGATCTTCAAAATGTGCGTGCAAGAGCTCATCAATGATGTACTCAAAATCCTCCGGCAGATTATTGCGCACAAACCGACGGCTGTTTTTACTGGCAACAAGACGGCAGACATCGATCAAGCGGTACAGGCTGATGCTGTACCATTCATCCATTTCGATACCAGACAGCTTGACCTGCTGGATCTTCTGGCGGGGATAATAGATCAATGTGGCAAATTCTGCACGCTCCCGGTTGGATACCTGCTTTCCAAGGACCGCATCAACCTTTTCACGAATAACGCCGGATGCATTGTTGAGGATGTGAGTAAAAGCCTCATCCTCGCCGTGCAGGTCACTCATAAAATGCTCGGTCCCCTTGGGCAGTTTCAGCACAGCCTGCAGGTTGATGATCGCCGCTGTGGTTTTCGCCACAGAAGGATACTGTTTACTCAGCAAAGCCAGATATTGCAGGCGTTCCGGGGTAAACCTTTCTTCCGAATGGAGCTCTTCCATTTTCAATCTCCTTTTATTCTCTCTTTAATTTCATACCATGCAATGGGTTGGAAGATGCCTTGAAATATGTTATACTTCTATTATGATAACACATCCCCATTGATTTTGATAGGGTATTTTGTACAAATTTTCTCTGTTTTTCTGTAAGAAGGGGGCTGAAACGATGGCTTTCCTCATGGATATGATCCACTGTGAGCTTTGTCCGCGCCGCTGCCGCGCCAACCGGACGCTCAATACCGAAGGGATGATAAAGCATGGCTTCTGCGGCGCACCCGCCGCTGTGCGCATCGCCCGCGCCGGGCTTCATTTCTGGGAAGAGCCTTGCATCAGCGGGCCGGGCGCTTACGCCGACAGCACACTGCCTGTGGGACAGGTGCCTGCCGGCACACGCGGCAGTGGGACGGTATTCTTCTCCCACTGCAACCTCGGCTGCTGCTTTTGTCAGAATCACAAAATTTCTGCCGGCGGCTTCGGAAAGAATATTTCTGTGGAACATCTCGCCGAAATCTTTTTGCAGCTGCAGGAACAGGGTGCGTATAACCTGAATCTTGTCACCGCTGCACCTTATCTTCCCTTTGTGATCCAGGCACTGGAAGATGTACGCGGAAAGCTTCACATTCCAGTGGTTTACAACACCGGCGGGTATGAGCTGCCGGAGGCTCTGGATGCACTCGCCCCTTATGTGGATATCTGGCTGACGGATCTGAAATTCTGTGATCCCTCCCTCGCCAAAGAACTTTGCGGCGCTGCCGACTATTTCCCCATCGCACTTGCCGCAGCTAAAAAAATGGTGCAGCTTTGCGGCGCACCGCAATATACTGCGGATGGCCTGCTGCGCCGCGGCGTGATCATCCGGCATCTGGCACTGCCCGGCCATCGGGAAGACAGCAAAGCGGTGCTGAATGCTTTGGCAGAGCATTTTGATCCGCACAGCTTCATTCTGAGCCTGATGAGCCAGTACACCCCCTGTTATAAAGCAAAGGAAATACCGCCGCTGCACCGGCGTATCAGCAGCTTTGAATACAACGCTGTGGTAGCGCACGCGCTTTCACTCGGACTGGATACCGGCTATATGCAGCAGCGAAGCAGTGCAAAAGAGGAATACACCCCGCCGTTCGATTTAAGCGGCGTATAGCCTTGTATAGACTGCCGCTTTATACCGTCCCATTCGGAAGCCTTCCATATGGAAAGGCTTCTTTTTTCTGTAAAAAGAAACTGCCGCATTCCTGCAGCAGCTTCAACCATCTTTTTTCGTCAATTATTTTGCCCAGCGGATACCTTTGCCGTACTTTTCCAGCGCAGCGCGCAGAAGCCAGCCCAGCAACCCGCAGGAGAGCAATTCCCCCACGCCTACTGTCAACATGAAGAACGGGATCGTCCCCTCTGCTCCGTAAACCCATGCAAGAACAAACGGTATAACAAGTGTATTTGCAGCAATAGGCGGCAACAGGCATAGGAATTTGTACTTTCGCAGCCAGTAGGTCCCCAACGCGCCCAGAAGAGTGGCAAGCGAACCGGCCACAACATCCCACAGGGCGCTACCGGTCAGCAGGTTGGCAAGTGCACAGCCAAGAAACAGCCCGGGCACAGCCGCAGGGGTGAACACCGGCAGGACAGTGAGCGCCTCGGAAAGTCGAAGCTGCACCGCACCGCTGGCAAGTCCCGCCAGATTGGCTGCAAAAGTCAGCGCCACATACAAAGCTGCGATCATGGCGCTTTGCGCCATTGACCGGATACGTTCATTTTGTCTTTTCATTGCACAATATTCTCCCGTAGTTTTATTCTGCCTGTTTGCAGGCCCGTGAGGATGGTTTCGAACTCACGGTCGCGGAATGGAAACAGCAAGGATTTCCGCGCAGGAAATATTGTAGCAGAAAAGAAGGAAAATGGCAAGTCCCGCAATTACAGCTGCGGCTTCCTTTCCAGAAAGCGTACACGCTGCGGCTGCAGCACAATGCAGTTCTCGGTCGCACCGCTCTCGCAATCCTTCCACATATCGCTCAGTATCAGCGTTTGCGGCCTTGACCCAAGATTGCTCAGGCAGAGAAACTGTCTGCACCCGGTAAACAAGCTCATGTACACATCCTGCGGCATCGCACCCTTGATCAGCGTGCTTTTCGTAATGTTCATGTGACAGAGATTACCCTCTTCCACCATGGGCAGATATAGCCGGAGATATTCCACCCAGCGGCTGCGCAGCTGAACATTATCCGGAATGGAGGACCACTCGCTGTACACATACGGACCATTGGGGTGCTTGGCTGAATATTCCGCCACCTCGCGGTAGAAATCCGTAAGCGGATCCGGTGCATACTCCACACCCGGTACATTCATTTTTGCCGGACTCAAGGGACGGCCATCCAGACGCAGCGGAAACTGCAGGAACGGCAGACTCTGGGCAAAGAATGCTTCAAAATTCTCATCGGTGACGCATTTATAATCCGGACACGGCACAATATATGGCTCATAAGGTACCGTCATCAGCATGGTGGCGGGATCGTCGATCCCTTCACCCACCCAGAGATAGTCGTAAAGCTTTTCTGTACTGGTGATACGGCGATTGAAAGCTACATGCATCTTCATCACACCGCCGCGTCTGTGGCAAAGATCGTATGCGCGGGAGAGCATATCTTCAGCATAGGGATCATACGGCAGCTGATCGTCACGGAACTCCACACCGTTTTTCAGACACCACTGCCGATGGAACTCTGCCCGGGCATAGCCGTAGTCATTGTAAAAGCCGTCAAAACCGTAATTATCCAGAATGGTTTCCATCTTGCCCAGGATGAACCGACGCCAGGACGCGCTTTGCGGACAGGCATGACGGTACCGGAAATGAATCTGTTCCAAACGAAGATCCGGTTCTTCCTTTAAGAAAAAGTCCTCACTGCAATCCGGATCGCGGGCATCAATATACCCGGTGGAAATATACGGAATGATTTTGATACCATATTTGTGACACAAATCAATGAACGCCCGCATCCCCTCCGGATCATGAGACGAATACTTGTCCGCCCCCAGCACCCGGATAGAATCATTCCATTCTTCATGTACCTGAATGAGTCCAACACCCATCCCCGCAAGATTTTTGATGCACTCTTCGTCATATTCCGTAGGTGTAATGGAAAACTTGCTGGGATATCCGCCCAAATTGTATGTCGCCTGTCCCGGGATATAGTCATGAATACGCAGCCTGCGGGTACAGGCCTTGACGGCATTTTCCGCATATACCACATTTTCCAGCCTTGTGCGCTCCTGTTCCAATGTATACACTTTCATTGTATCCCTCCACACAACAATCCGTTATTTCTGCAGCCGTTACTTTGCTCCATATTTTTTCGTTATCTTTTTTGTGCCAGACGATTGATGCCTGTTGCACCGATAAGGACCAGAATGCCTCCCACCGCATGATACCAATGAAAGGACTCATGGTTGATCAACACGCCCAGTACCACACTGGTCACGGGAGAAATGCCGTTCAAAGCAACCACACGGGATGCCTGCAATTTTGCAAGACCGAAGTTGTTGATCATGGCACCAACCAGGGATGCCATACCGCCAAGGAACAGCAGACCCAGCAGGACAGAGGGCTCTTTCAGCGGTGTAAAATAATTGGCAATATCACCTTTTACCAGATGCCGCCCTACATTGACCGTATTAAAAATGCCGCCGCCCATCAGTGTTGTGAAAAATGTGATCTCCACTGCGGTAAAATTTTGAGAGGAGTGCCGGGAACAGATCAGAAAAAGGCCACTGGTAAGCATACACAGCATCATGGCCAGTATGCCGCCCGGTGTATTTGTTCCGCTGCCTGTACTTCCCACCACACTGATCAGCAGAACACCCGTAATACTGACAAGCACCATGAGCTTTTGCAGATGAGTCGTACGTTCCCGCAGAATGATCGTTTCCAAAACGATGACCACCGCCGGCGAAAATGCCGAAAGCAGCCCCGCTGTCATACTGTTGGTGCCTGCCACGCCCAGTGTTTCAAACACAAAAGATAACACCGGCTCAAACAGCGACGCTACTGCCAGTAAACGGAGGTCTTTTCCGCGGAAATTCACCTTGAGCACGCCGAACGCTACAAACAGAATAAACAAAAGCGAACCGAGCAGAAACCGCAGCGACAGCAGGTCCAGAACATCCATACTTTGCAGCAGCCGCCCCGTAAACAGATAGGTGCTGCCATATATGACAGATCGCAGCACAAGCAATGCATATATCGCCAGATTGGAATTCGTTTTTGCATTCATAAAAGGATTCCCCTTTTGACCTGTTTTCGCGAATAATCATAACACAAAATCGGCAAAAAGTGAATACCGATTTACATTAGTCTCAGGCGTAGAAAAGCCCGGCACGGATCAAACCGTACCGGGCTTTATTAACCGTTTGCTTCAGCAATCAGAAAAATCAGAATTTCTTCTCGCGCTTCGCATAGGTGGTGTGCAGGATGTGGTGAGCCTTCTCGCTGCCGGGCTCGCCGAGGAACTCAGCGTAAGCCGCCTTGATCTCGGTGTTGTCATGGCTGCGGCGCAGCTCCATACCGGCATCCTCATCATACAGGGCTTTGGCGCGCAGAGCACGCAGATCGGTGTAGTTGCGCACAGAGGCGGGCTGAGTGGGCTGACCGCCGCCGTTGACACAGCCGCCGGGGCAGGCCATGACCTCGATGAAGTCATATTCCTTCTCGCCGCGATTGATGGCATCCAGCAGAGCACCGGCATTGGCCAGACCGCTGGTAACAGCAACGCGAACCTTCAGACCTGCAACCTCATAGGTGGCTTCCTTCAGGCCGGCAGTACCGCGAACATCGCTGAAGTCCAGCTTCTCCAGACGCTCACCGGTGAGAGTCTCAACGGCGGTACGCAGAGCAGCTTCCATAACGCCACCGGTAGCACCGAAGATGTGACCGGCACCGGAAGCCTCGCCCATGATGTTGTCGAACTTCTCGTCGGGCAGATCGGCAAAACGCAGACCGGCACGATCGATCATGCGACCCAGCTCACGGGTGGTCAGAGCGATATCCACATCGGGGATACCATCACCGGCAGCACTCTGGTCGGGACGGCCGACCTCGAACTTCTTGGCGGTGCAGGGCATGATGGCGACACAGACGATATCCTTGGGATCAATGCCCATCTTCTGAGCATAGTAGGTCTTGGTCATGGCGCCGAACATCTGCTGCGGGCTCTTGCAGCTGGACAGGTTGTCGATGAACTCGGGATGATAGGTCTCGCAGTACTTGACCCAGCCCGGGCTGCAGGAGGTGATCAGGGGCAGCTTGCCGCCTTCCTTGACACGATGCAGGAACTCGGTGGCCTCTTCCATGATGGTCAGGTCAGCAGCCCAGTCGGTATCAAAGACCTTGGCAAAGCCCAGACGGCGCAGAGCAGCAACCATCTTGCCCTCGACATTGGTGCCGATGGGCATACCGAAGCACTCGCCCAGAGTGGCACGGACAGAGGGAGCGGTCTGCACAACAACATGCTTGCTGGGATCAGCCAGAGCCTCCCAGACCTTGTTGGTGTCGTCCTTTTCGGACAGGGCGCCGGTGGGGCAAACCACGATGCACTGACCGCAGGAAACGCAGGGAGAATCATCCAGTTTGGCCTCGAAAGCGCAGCTGATATGGGTATCAAAACCACGCTCGTTGGCACCGATGACGCCAATGCCCTGAGTCTTGGCACAGGCAGCAACACAACGACGGCACAGAATGCACTTGTTGTTGTCGCGGATCATGTGGGGGGCAGAATCATCGATCTCGTACTCGGGACGATTGCTGCCGAAAGCATCGGACTTGGTAACGCCATAGTCACGGCACAGTTTCTGCAGTTCGCAGTCGCCGCTGCGCACGCAGGCCAGGCAATCCTGATTGTGGGTGGACAGAACCAGCTCCAGATTGGTACGGCGGGCATCCTGCACCTTCTTGGTGTTGGTCTTGACTTCGGTACCGTCCTTCTCCAGGGGGTACACACAGGCAGGAACCAGGCCGCGGGCACCGGTGCACTCAACCATGCAGATACGGCAGGCGCCGATGGCGTTGATATCCTTCAGATAGCACAGAGTCGGGATCTCGACGCCGATAGCATGAGCGGCATCCAGAATGGTGGTGCCTTTCTCGACCTGGGTCTCGATACCGTTGATTTTAACAGTGATCATATCCATTGTTCGTCGTTTCCCCTTTCTCAACCTTTGCTGATCGCGCCGAACTTACAGCCGTCCATACAGGCGCCGCACTTGACGCACTTGGCAGGATCAATGGTCAGCGAGGGCAGCTTATGACCGGGAGCGATGTAGGTGGTCTTGGTGATAGCGTCAGCCGGGCAGTTCTTGGCGCACTTACCGCAGCCGATGCACTTATCCTGATCGATCTTGTAGTTCAGCAGAGCCTTGCAGACGCCGGCGGGGCAGCGCTTGTTCTGGATATGCTCAACATACTCATCGTAGAAATAGTGCAGAGTGGACAGAACGGGGTTGGGAGCAGTCTGACCCAGACCGCACAGACTGTTGGCCTTGATGAACTCGGACAGCTCCTTGATGCGGACCAGATCCTCCATCTCGCCATTGCCGCTGGTGATCTTGTTCAGCAGCTCCAGCAGGCGCTTGGTACCGATACGGCAGGGAGCGCACTTGCCGCAGCTCTCATCCACGGTGAACTCCAGGAAGAACTTGGCGATGTCAACCATGCAGTCATCCTCGTCCATAACGATCAGACCGCCGGAGCCCATCATGGAGCCGATAGCAATCAGGTTGTCATAGTCGATGGGAGTATCGATCAGAGAAGCAGGGATGCAGCCGCCGGAAGGACCGCCGGTCTGAGCAGCCTTGAACTTCTTGCCGTTGGGAATACCGCCGCCGATCTCCTCAACAACGGTGCGCAGGGTGGTACCCATGGGGATCTCCACCAGACCGGTGTTGGTGATCTTGCCGCCCAGAGCGAACACCTTGGTGCCCGGGCTCTTTTCAGTACCCATGGACTTGAACCACTCGGCGCCGTTCAGGATGATGCGGGGAATGTTGGCATAGGTCTCAACGTTGTTCAGGATGGTGGGGCTTTCGAACAGACCCTTGACAGCGGGGAACGGAGGACGGGGACGGGGCTCGCCGCGGTGACCCTCGATGGAGGTCATCAGAGCGGTTTCCTCGCCGCACACAAAGGCACCGGCGCCCAGCTTGATCTCAACATCAAAGCTGAAATCGGTACCAAAGATGTTCTCGCCCATCAGACCGTATTCCTTGGCCTGATCAATGGCGATCTGCAGACGGTTAACAGCGATGGGGTACTCGGCACGGACGTACACATAGCCCTTGTTGGCGCCGATCGCGTAACCGGCAATGGCCATGGCCTCCAGCAGAGCATGGGGGTCGCCTTCCAGAACAGAACGGTCCATGAACGCGCCGGGGTCGCCCTCGTCAGCGTTGCAGCAGACGTACTTCTGCACCTTGCCGCGGTTGCTGGAAGCAAACTTCCACTTCAGGCCGGTGGGGAAACCGCCGCCGCCGCGGCCGCGCAGGCCGGAATCCAGAATGACCTGAATGACCTCATCGGGAGTCATCTCGGTCAGAACCTTACCCAGAGCCTGATAGCCGTCGTAGCCGATGTACTCTTCAATGTTCTCGGGATTGATGACGCCGCAGTTGCGCAGAGCGACACGGACCTGCTTCTTGTAGAAAGCAGTCTCATCCAGAGACTTGATGGTGTTGTCCTCGGCAACAGTCTCATTATACAGCAGCTTGGTGACGGGGCGGCCCTTCAGCAGGTGCTCGCTCACGATCTCCTTGACATCACTGTCGTTGATACGGCTGTAGAAAGAACCCTCGGGATAAATAACAACGATGGGGCCCAGCGCACACAGACCAAAGCAGCCGGTACGGATGACCTTGACTTCGTTCTCCAGACCGTTGGCCAGGATCTCGTTTTCAAAGGCTTCGGCGACCTTGTCGCTGCCGGAGGAAGTGCAGCCGGTACCGCCGCAGATCATAACATGACTTCTGAACATGTTCTCTTTTCCTCCTTATTTGCTGATGGTGCCGACGGTATACTCGGCAACAGGGGTACCACCCACCAGATGCTCGGAAACAACACGGGCAACCTTGGCGGGATCCATCTTAACATAAGTAACTTTTTCCTTACCCTCTTCGTACACTTCGACGACGGGCTCGTACTGGCAGATGCCGATGCAGCCGGTCTGAGTGACCATCACGTTCTCCAGAGCGCGGCGGGCCACATCCTCAGTGAAAGCGTTCAGCACAGGGCGGGCGCCGGCGGCGATGCCGCAGGTAGCCATACCGACTACAACGCGAACGGAGGCCTTGTCGTCGCGGGTGGCGACGGTCTGGCGCATTTTATCACGGATCGCTGCCAGTTCTGCGAGGCTTTTCATAGCGTTTTCTCCTTTACATAACTCATTTCGGTATGATTCCGCCATGGAATTCCGGCGGGATCATTTCCTGGGTATTTTCGGTAAGATACTCCCGGATGAACAATGCCACCTGCGGTTCGGCCAGCGAGACCTCCCCCAGGATCGCGCGCATATCACGGGTATCCATTTCAAATGTCTGCCCGTCCACACACAGCGTATAGACAAAATCGATATCGGGATTGCACTGCACCAGACTGGTAACGGTGCCCTCCAGATCGCCCACCGGAGCAAGATCAATATGCCCCAATGTGAACCACGCGGTCACGCGCGTTCCTTTTCCCAACTCGCTTTCCACCGTCAGATCGCCGCCGGTCTGCTGCGCCGCCAGCCGGAAAAAGCTGATGCCCAGACCGACCTTGCGGGTCTTGCGGGTGGTATAGAAGGGATCCATCACGCCGGCGACCGTCTCCGCACTCATACCGCAGCCGTTATCGGTGATCGTAATGATCAGACGTTCCGCAGCGGTATCAGCTTCGACTTTGATGCCGATAAGCGATGCATTTGCACGCACGGAATTCTGCGCGATATCAAGAATGTTCAGCGAAAGTTCCTGCATACGGCTTAATACTTGGCCAGGATCTCATCCAGCTCGTTGCCGGTCAGACGGCCGTAGACCTCATCATTGACGGTCATAACGGGAGCAAGACCGCAGGCACCGATGCAGCGGCAGGCATCCAGAGAGAACTTGCCGTCAGCAGTGCACTCGCCGGCACCGATGCCCAGCTTCTCCTGCAGGGCTTCGAAGATCTTGCCGCTGCCTTTGACATAGCAGGCGGTACCCAGGCACACGGAGATGCGGTAGTCGCCCTTGGGGCACAGAGAGAACTGCGCATAGAAGGTAGAAATGCCGTACAGATCCTCAAGAGGAACATCCAGCTCAGCGGCAACGATCCGCTGCACCTCAATGGGCAGGTAGCCATAGATCTCCTGTGCTTTCTGCAGAGCAGGCATCTCGACGCCGCGCATATTCTTGTGCTCCTGCAGCCAGGTACGCAGCTCAGCTTCCTGCTCTGGTGTGCCCTTGAAGGGCACGGTAGAAAACTTTCTCATAGCTCTTCCTCCATTTTTGTTGGATAAAACGCCGCCGCCAGCCAGACAGCGCCGTCGAATCCTTGTTGTTTGCGAAAGGGGTTGATACATTTTTCACAGACACTGATATTATAACATGGTTATTCTGAAAATTCCACTGTTTTTCCATCTTTCTCCACCGTTTTTTCAAAAAAATTTCCGCCGATCCACCCAGTAAAAATAGGTGAAAACGACGGAAACTGTCCACTCAATCGGTTTTGTTTTTCCTGCCTTTTTTGTGAAGTTTTCCAAACGGCGAAAACTGCGCCAACAGGATTGCGGCAAAAACCAACACGCAGCCGCACAGCTCAGCAGCGCTCAGCCGCTCCTTCAACAAAATCGCTCCCGCCAGAACGGAAAAAACCGATTCAAAGCTCATCAGAAGAGACGCCACTGCCGGATCGGTATCACGCTGACCAATAATCTGCAGGGTATATGCCACCGCACTGGACATGATGCCGGTGTACAGCAGCGGGATACGCGCCTCCCACAGACCGGCAAGACTGGGCTGTTCCCAGATAAACATAGCAGGTACAGAAAGCAGACCGCAGACGGCGAATTCCACCGCGCAAAGCAGCATGGGATTGGTACGCGGAGCAAATTTATCCACCAGCATGATCTGGAAAGCAAAGCAGACAGCGCAAAGCAAGGTCAACAGATCACCTGCCGCAAGCTCAAAGCCATCCACTGCGCAAAGCAAATACAGACCGGCAGTGGCCAGCACCACGGCAAGCCACACATTGCCGCCCGCTCTGCGACCGACAAAAATTCCAAAAACCGGAACCAGCACAATATACAAGGCCGTCAGAAATCCGGATTTCCCCGCACTGGTAGTGACAAGCCCCATCTGCTGCAGGCTTGTGGCAGCAAACAGCATACAGCCGCACAGACCACCGCCCATCCACAGCGCTTTGGGATCGTAACCGGATTCCGGCTGCGGGCGTCCGAGCAGCAGCCACAGCGGCACAAGCACAGCCACGCCCAGGAAGCTGCGGGCGCCGTTGAAGGTGAACGGCTCCACATAATCCATTCCTTTGGACTGTGCCGCAAAGGCGATGCCCCAGAGAAGAGCCGCCAGCAGCAGCATCGCACTGCCCCGCAGCTGACCGGCAACGGAAGAATGATTCTTTTGCATAGATTTATACCTTTCAAAATACAAAAAGAGACCCGCGGAAAGCCGGAAAAAGTTTTCCGCAGGCCTGTCGCCGGAATAAATTATTTCGCCGTATTGCCGGCATTGCCGCTGCCGCCACGGGTCAGGCTGCCGCGCACCTCACGGATATCCCGCGCCTTCTTTGCCAGCACCTCTTCGCTCTGGCGCAGCATCCCGTCACAATATTCCAGAACCTGCTTACGCATCTCACGGCTCTGCTGCTGCGCATTTGCCAGAAGCTCGGCCGCCTTGGCCTGACTGGCCTTGACCACCTCGGATTCACTCACAAGCAAAGCAGCGCGCTCCTCGGCACGGCGCACGATGCCGTCCGCTTCTTTGTTCGCAGTGGCAATGATATCGGTGCGGTCGCGCACGATTTTCTGGGCATCGCGCACCTCGCCGGGAAGATTCAGCTTGATCTCACCCATCAGATCCCGGATACGCTCCACATCCACCATACGCTTACCGCCGGAAAACGGAAGATTGATGGAGTCCTCCAGCAGTTCATCCATTTCAATCAAAATTTCATCAATACTCATCTGTTCTCATTCTCCTTCTGCAACTGAGCGGAAAGGATCTCCAGCGCACCCGCCGGAACCATTTCCGAAATATCCTGTTGATAACGCAGCATCTCACGCACAATGGTGGAGCTGATCCATGAAACTGCCGGCGCAGCAGGCAGCAGAACCGTTTCCAGACCCGGCTCAAGATATCTGTTCGCATGTGCCATGGGCTGCTCATAATCCAGATCCTGTGCAGAGCGCACCCCCTTTACAAGGGCACACGCACCGCAGCTTCTGGCATATTCCGCCAGAAGTCCGTCGCTGCTCTCCACACATACACCGGGAATATCCGCTACAGCCGCCCGCAGCATCTGCACACGCTGCTGCACGGTAAACATGGTCTTTTTGGATGAATTCACCGCCACAAGTACCACGACTTCATCAAAAAGCGCCGCCGCACGCCGGATGATATCCAGATGCCCCACTGTGACCGGATCGTAGCTGCCCGGACAGATCGCCCGCCGCATTTTACTCGCCATCCTTTCGGTATTTGCAAACCTTCACCGTGCCGTAGCGATACTGCTTGACCAATTCCAGCCCGCCGGCTTTTTCGGGCAGCTGCGCTTCCGGTTCGCTTTCGCATAAAACAAAGCCGCCCGGGGTAACATGATCCGAAACTGCCGGCAGCAGACGCTCCAGTGTTCCCTGCCGATAAGGCGGATCCATGAAAATAATATCAAACTGCTCTTTACTGCCGGCAAGAAAGCTCTCTGCCGGCATCGTGGCAACACGGCAATCCGAAAAAACACCCAGCGCCTTACAGTTCTGTGTGACAACTGCAGTCGCCGCAGGATTCTGATCAATAAACACCGCAAAGGATGCGCCGCGGCTGAGCGCTTCAAGCCCCATCTGGCCGCTGCCGGCAAAAAGATCCAGCACACGGGCACCTTCCAGCACAAATTGAATGGAGCTGAAAACTCCTTCTTTTACTCTTTCCAGCGTGGGACGAGTCTCATCCCCTTCCAGCGCCAACAGCTTTCTGCCGCGCAAATCACCTGCAACAATACGCATCGTTCTCTTCGCCTGCCCTTCCGGCGGCCGGTTCTGTCCGCCGCTCTTTTTAATATTACCCGGCACAGCTGTGCCGACTTTGTAATCAAGGTATTCAAATATGATATCTCATCTGCCTGATTTTGTCAAGATTTCATCCTTGTTTGTAAATACCATCATTTACCTGCGAACCGGCCTGTTCCCGCTTCGCTTTTTCGATCCGGTACCCGTGGGCAAGGATGCACCGGATGGTCGCCGCCGCCGTGCGCCGGTCATACTCTTTCTCTCCCTCCGGCAAATCACCGTACGGAACCAGATCCGGGTGGGTTCGTCTCAAATCATCCCGTACCGGCCCATACTGCCACCCTTCCGCAAGGCGACCGGCCGCCCAGGCAT
The DNA here is from genome assembly GCA_017472965.1 of Oscillospiraceae bacterium. Taxonomy (GTDB): domain Bacteria; phylum Bacillota; class Clostridia; order Oscillospirales; family Ruminococcaceae; genus UBA1762. The sequence continues at coordinate 101,942 of JAFUNR010000010.1, forward strand.
CATGAATATCCTCTGCCAGTATCTCGCGCAGAGGAAGCAGTTCTTCCGGCAGCTGAAGCTCATTTTCGTTAAAGTTTTTCGGCTGATACATGCTTGCATCCCCCTGTCCTTTCATATTCTGTCTGTTCCGGATGGATACCGGCATCATTTCTCCACTTATATTATATCTCTATTTATGTAAAATTCAACCGTCAGCCCTCGATTTATAAAAAAGAGCATTCGCACAACCGTGTACGAATGCTCTTTCATCATCAAAACCAATCAGCTTTCCGCTTCACTCTGAACCGTTTCCTGTTCTGCCGTCCAGATGCGCCAGCGATACTTTTCAATCCAGATCCGTTTTCCCCGGAAGGATACACGATCCGTCACCGTTCCCCTGTCCTGCGTTTTGTAACGGATATCAAAAGAGAGTATGATCGTGCGTCCGTTCCATGAGACTTCCTGCGTTCCACGCAGAGCTTCAAACGCATATCCCTCTTTCGTTTGACCGTATACGCCTGTCAGATGCGGGCTGTGCTTATCAAAAAGCCATGTACCAAACCCTCCGCCACAGGCCCCGGCATCCCAGTCTACCGGGGCTAAATGGATCACCAGCAGCACTGCTGCTGCAGACAGAAGCAACACTGCAAGAATGATCGTGACTTTTTTTCGCCGACACTTTATATCAGCTAAAGCACAAGCGCTGTCTGTCGCAGGCTGTTCACCCACAGCGAGCCACTGCACGGATACGCCGAACAAGCCGGCAAGCGCAATCAGATTGCGGGTATCCGGCGAGCTTTTGCCGCTTTCCCATTTGCTGACGGCCTGCCGCGAAACCCCGAGCTGCTCCGCAAGATACTCCTGCGAAATGCCCAGCGCGGTGCGACGCTCTCGGATCCTGTCCTCTATTGCCATTTCATTCACCTCCGCCCTAAACATAGCACGGATGAACCCCAAACACCACCAACTATATGTCAACTATTGGTTGCAGCCGACTTTTATCACTTGAAATCACCCGGTTTTACTCCGGCATCTCCACCGACTGCTCCTTCAACAGTGAACGAAGATCTGCAAAAGGAAGCTCACGCGGCTGACAGCCCAGCTTTGCACACAGAGCAGCCGCACAACCGGCAGCCTGCCCCATGGCAGCACAGTTACCGGTAACGCGATAGCTCGCCATCGCCTCATGGGTACCGGAAATGCACCGTCCCGCAACCAGCAGACCGTCAGCATATACAGGGATCATACTGCGGTACGGAATCCCGTAGGGCTGCACATCAAAATAGCCCTGATCGTTGTTCTTCTGGTTGTGGATATCCACATTGAAGGTCGCCACGGTAACGGAATCCGACGGGATGACACCGCGCAGACAATCCTCAATGGTAATGGTATGCAGACCGACCAGCCGGCGGCTTTCACGCACACCGAGCATCGATGCCGTCTGGGTGAAGGTCAGTTCCTCAAAGCCGGGAACATTCTCCTTAAAATACAGGAACATCTCCCGGGCCTGCCGGCGTCCTTCGACCATAGCAGCCGTGCGGTCTTTCTCATCCAGCGGATCCAGATTGCGCATATGCGTCAGCATAACGACCGCCTGAGCATCCGCCGGCAGTTGAATGATGTACGAACGGGTAAAGGGTATCTCGTAATTTTTTCCGGTGCGGGCGTTGGTCTCCTCCACCAGCTTTGTCAGTGCATAAGGATCGGTCTGCATAAAACGCACATTTCCCAGCTGGTACATCAGCGTAAAAGACTGCACCTCACCGGTTTCCTCATCACCGAATACCGTCTGCACACCGGCGCGGGCACAAATGTCCGCATCACCGGTGCAGTCAATAACCATCGCCGCAGGATACGCCGTGCGGCCGGATTTGTTTTCCACCACGATTCCCGTGATCGCACCATCCTCTTTCAAAACGCCTGCAGCAAAAGTATTGGTCAGCAGACATACGCCCGCCTCGGTCAGCATTTCATCCAGAAGCGCCTTCATATCCTCGATATGGCAGCAGGAATCGATAAAGCCTCCAAAGCCGCGGCGCTGCGAAAGCGCTGTGATGATCTCTTTCATCAGACCGGTTTTATTGGCATGGTCGTACACGGGGTTGACAAGACCGCCGGTCCACATACCTCCAAAGCAGCCGGACTGCTCCACCAGCAACGTTTTTGCACCGGCACGGGCCGCAGCGATCGCTGCACAGCAGCCGGCAGGGCCACCGCCCGCCACGATCACATCATAGAATTCGCCCAGCGGGGTCCTGAGTTCCTCTGTCACATACATCATGAAAACCGCACTTCCTTTTCCTTTTCTTTGGTTTCAGTATAGCAAATACCACCCCATATTTCAATAACTGTGTAAAAAGAAAACGCTTCTTTGCATTGAGCTTTTTCTTAATTTGTTGTATACTGAAATCAATGATTCCGAAAGGAGGCTCTCTGATGCTGGATGCCTTTCCCCGTCTGCTTTTTTTTCAGAAGAAAAACGCTTTCACCGGTGATCATATGGGGATGCGGATGCGCATTGCCATGATCAAACCGGAAGAGGGTGACAGCTTTCTGAAAGCATGGGCATGGGATGAGCCGCTGTGCTTTGATGCCAGTGACCCCGAGACCCGGCTGACTGCTGAATTTTCTTTAGACGAAGAGGGTCTTGTCGCTGCCTGTAACTGGCTGCGTGCCCAATACGCCGAAAACGAAACACGCTGGTCTGCCAACTATACCAAGCCCCGCACATAACATCACATAATCAGCGCCGCTTTTGCAGCGCAGGAAAAAGGAGAAAAGGAATATGACCAAATACGATATCCGCCTGTGCGACAGTCTGGAAAAAGTTCTTCCCGGGAAAGAACCCCGTACTGCAGGCACCACAGTTTTCCCGGTATGGCCCGGCGCGACCTTCTCTTTTCAGATTGCCGCAAAAGCCGTGCGCGAGGAATGCGGCAGTGGTGAGCCGCTGACCATCACCTTTGAAGGGATGGATGTCCGTGCACGCAATGTGGAGCTGGAGCCCGTTCTGCTGGCCACCTATGGCATTAAGGACGAAAACTACCTGACCCATACTGCCGGAATGCTTCCGGATATTCTGATGCCATATGCCGCCGGCAAGCCTGCCGTTCTGCTCTGCCTTGGCAATCAGTGGGGCGCCGTTTGGTGCGACGTATGCATCCCTGCGGATGCCTGCGCCGGAGAACATACACTGACGGTTCGCGCCACTGCCGCAGACGGCACCGAAGAGGCCGCCTTTACGCTGACCCTTTGTATCCAGAAAGATGCTCTGCCTGAGCAGACTCTGCTGCACACCGAGTGGTTCCACGCCGACTGTCTGGCCGACTATTACCATGTGCCCGCATGGAGCGAGGATCATTGGCGTATCGTGGAAAACTTCATGGAGGCAGCTTCCAAAGTCGGCATCAATATGCTGCTGACCCCGCTGTTCACCCCTGCGCTGGATACCGCAGTGGGCCACGAACGCACCACAGTACAGCTGGTGGATGTCACCGTGACCGGAGGTGCTTACAGCTTCGGTTTTGAAAAGCTTGACCGCTGGATCGCCCTGTGCCGCAAGCACGGCATTCACGAACTGGAGATCTGCCACCTGTTCACCCAGTGGGGCGCCGCCGCCGCACCCAAGGTAATGGCAACGGTAAACGGTGAATACAAACGCATTTTCGGCTGGGATACCCCTGCTGTCGGCGGTGAATACACCAATTTCCTGCGCACCTTCCTGCCGGTACTGAAAGAACATCTGGCTGCACAGGATATGCTGACTCACAGCTGGTTCCACATTTCCGATGAACCGAACAACAGCTGTCTGACTCAATGGAACGCCGCGCGTCTTTCTGTTGCCGATCTGCTGGAAGACTGCAATATGCTGGATGCGCTTTCCAGCTTCGATTTCTATGAGCAGGGCCTCATCAAGACCCCCGTTGTCAGCGAGGAGCATCTTGAACCCTTTGTCGAAGCCAAGGTTCCCGGTCTGTGGACCTACTACTGCTGCGGCCAGCACACCGATGTTCCCAACCGCTATCTGGCGATGCCCTCCGCCCGCAGCCGTATTCTGGGCACGTTGCTGTACCGTTACGATCTTGCCGGTTTCCTGCAATGGGGCTTCAATTTCTATAACGGCAGGCATTCTCTGGCACCTGTCGATCCCTGGCGCAACGCCGACGGCTTCGGCACCTGGCCTGCCGGTGATCCGTTCCTCGTCTATCCCGCCGCTGATGGCACCGCCATCGAAAGCCTGCGCGCCGCTACTATCCGTGAAGCCATGCAGGATCTGCGGCTGCTGCGCCTTGCCGAATCCAGACTTGGCCGCAAAGCTGTTCTTGAGCTGCTGGAAAACAGCTGGGACGGCGGCACGATGACCATGACACATTACCCCACCGATCCGGAGTGGTTCGACCGGCTGTATGGGCTTTTGAGCAAGGCCCTCGCCTGATTTTCATTCTTTTCTTTTTGTCGCTATCACTCAAAATTCAAACAGCACCGCACGGTTTGTAACCTGCGGTGCTGTTTTTTGTTCTCATTTTTCCTGATGAAAGTTTGCAAATACCGCTGCCGCAGCGGTACGGCTTACCCCTTTTACAGCAGCAAGCTCCTCTGCGCTCGCCTGTGCAATCGCTCCGACGGTTTTGAAATGCCCCAGCAGCGCTTTTGCCGTCGCCTCTCCCACATGGGGGATCTGTGTCAGTGAAGAAGAAAATGTTTTCTTTTTTGCTTTCTGCCGCTGATAGGTGATGGCAAAACGATGCACCTCATCCTGCACAGAGGTGACAAATGCAAACACACTCTGATTCATATTCAATGCAAGCTCGCCTTTTTCCGCCACCAGAGCACGGGTACGGTGGCGGCTGTCCTTGACCATGCCGAAAACCGGTACATCCGCAAAGGCTGTCTCCTTCAACGCTTCCAATACAGCGGAAAGCTGTCCTGCACCGCCATCCAGAAGGATCAGATCCGGCTTGATGCCGAACTGTCCCGACGCACCGTTTTCATATTCCTGTACGCGGCGGGTCAATGTTTCTGCCATACTGGCATAGTCGTCCGTTCCTGCCACGGTTTTCATCTGGAAACGCCGGTAGCCGGAGCGCTTGGGCTTGCCGTTTTCAAAAACGATCATACCCGCCACAGAAGTTCCTTCGCCCCAGTTGGATATATCATAGCTTTCGATGGTGACCGGCGCAGCAGAAAGACCAAGCAGACCAGCCAGCTCATCCAGCACACGATTTTCGCGGCTGTATCGACCGCTCTCCCTCGCAAGCCGATCAATAGCATTGGTATATGCCAACTGTACCAGCCGAAGCGGATCGCCTCGCTGCGGCACAAAAAAACGCACTCTGCCGCCGCGGCTCTCACCCAGAAGCTGCTCCAGCTCCTGCGCATCCTCCGGCATCCGGTCGACGGCGATCAGCGGCGGCACGGGATCATAAGCGTTTTCGCCATCTTCGATCGATTGAGAAAGATAATACTGGGAATAGAATTCCTCCCGTACAGCATCATCATCGGCGGTATCATGGAACACAAATTCCCGTTTATCCACCAGTCGGCCCTCACGGAAGCGAAGCACGGCGGCGCACACGGCATCCGCGGTTTTTGCAAATGCAATGATATCCTGACTTTTGATTTTACTGGTGACAACTTTCTGTCCGGCAGAGACTTTTTCGATCGCTGAAATCTGGTCACGGCAGCGGGCAGCTGTTTCAAAATCCAGCCGCTCACTGGCATCCAGCATTTTCTCTTTCAGGATCCGCAGGATCTCCCCTTTTCCCATGCGGATCATGCGCAGTGCATCCTGTACGCGCTGCATATATTCCTCATGGGATATTTTCCCGCTGCAAACTGCACAGCAGCGGCCGATGTGTGCATTCAGGCACGGTCTGCCTTTTCGGATATCCTGCGGGAACTTGCGGCTGCAGGTAGGCAAACCGAACACAGTCACCGCTGTCTCCACCATCTGGGCCACCGCATAATGCGAGATATACGGACCGATATATTCCGCACCGTCATCTGCCTTTTGCAGCACGGAAGATATCCGGGGATAATCCTCCTTTGTGACACGGATGTAGCAATACCCCTTGTCATCCTTGAGCAGAATGTTGTATTTTGGCCGATGCTGCTTGATCTGGCTGCATTCCAACACCAGTGCCTCAAATTCGCTTTGAGTCACGATCACATCAAAGCTGAATGCGTTGGCTATCATCCGGGTAACCTTGGCATCATGAGGTACGCCCTCGCGGAAATACTGTGAAACACGGGTGCGCAGGCGCTTCGCCTTGCCGATATAAATGATCTCATCATTCTGATTTCGAATGATATATACGCCCGGCAGCAGCGGCAGCGCCCGGGCTTTTTCGTACAGTTCCTGTTTGGTCATGCACGGCTCCTTGTGTGAGATAGAAAAAAACGGCTGCAGGCAGGCCTAGGCCCCGCAAGCAGCCGTTTTATCCGCAAATGTGATTACTCGCTGAAACCGGAGTTGACCAGCTTGACCAGACCCTCAACAGCCTGCTGCTCGTCAGCGCCATCGGCGATAATACGAATGGTGGTGCCGCCGACGATGCCCAGAGACAGGACGCCCAGCAGGCTCTTGGCATTCACACGACGCTCTTCCTTCTCGACCCAGATGAAAGACTTGTACTCGTTGGCCTTCTGGATAAAGAAAGTAGCGGGACGCGCATGCAGACCTACCTGATTTTCAACAGTAACTTCTTTAACAAACATAGTGACAGCACTCCTATTTTGTAATGTTTAAAATGCAAATTCCCACAGGCCTCCGCATTTCTGCAGCCGCAGGTTTTTGATTTCTTAAATAAACTATAATCGAAATTTGAAAGTTAGTCAACAGTCTTTTTTACTGTTTTTGGGATTTTCTCAAAAATGACAGGATTTTTCAAAAAAAACAGGCTGTTTTTGTCTGGCTGCACAGATAGTTTTCAACAATCTGTGCAATGTATACATTTATTTTCAACACATCGGATGTTGAAAACGCTACCGGAACAAACCCGGTCATTCTTCCGAAGAATATTTTTCCCACAAATCCGGACGGCGCCGGCGGGTTCGCTCCTCGCTCTGCTCTTTCTGCCACGCAAGAATCTTTGCATGGTGACCGCTGAGCAGAACTTCCGGTACACGACGGTCTTTCCATACCTCCGGGCGGGTATACTGAGGATACTCCAACAAGCCGTTGTAGTGGCTTTCACCTTCATAGCCTTCCGGCTGAGCCAGAACGCCCGGCTGCAGACGCGCAACGCTGTCTGCGACAACCAGTGCGGCAAGCTCGCCGCCGGTGATGACATAGTCGCCAATGGAGATTTCCTCATCGGCAAGGGCATCAATCACACGCTGGTCGATCCCTTCATAATGGCCGCAGACAAGAGTAAGGCAGGGCAGCTGTGCCAGCCGCTTGCATATTTCCTGATCGTACCGGCTGCCGGCAGCGGTGAGAAACACCACATGGGTAGGGATATCTTCCCCCAATTCCTCCCGCTGCTGCCGTGCGATCTCAGCGCAGCAATCATCAATAGGCTGCGCCTGCATCAGCATACCGCAGCCGCCGCCATAGGGATAATCATCCACCCGGCGGTGTTTATCCAATGTATAGTCCCGGATATTGTGGGTGTGAATGGCAATGCGGCCATCCGCCTGTGCCCTGCCGACAATACTTTCGTGCAGCACGGCTTCACACATATCCGGAAACAATGTGGCTATATCGATTCGCATTCTGTAAACATCCCTTCAATGGGCCTCACGGTGATGTGCTCGTTTTCCACATCCACCTCGCCCATAAATTCCGGTACAGCCGGGAAAAGCACCGTACTGCCGTCCGGCGTTTTGATCTCATAAATGTCGCAGTTCGCCGGATGAGTGACATTTATCACGACACCGTATTCCGCACCTGTTTCCGCATCCGTTACCCTGCATCCGACGATATCCTGTACGAAATAAGCGCCCTTGGGCAGACGGATATCGCCGCGTGCCGCATACAGAACCTTGCCCACCTGCCGACGGGCATCCTCCACCGTTTCAATACCGTCCAGCCGCAGCACCGCCATATTCTTGATGTATTTTACTCCCAGAACACGCACACAGCGCTGACCGGAAGCATCCCAGTACAGCTTTTTCAGCCTGCCGAACAGATCTGCCGAATCACACCACGGATATACTTTGCATTCACCGGTCACACCGTGCGTAGTGACGATCTCTCCCACTTCCAGAAAAGGTTTTTGCATCGGTCCTCTCCATTTCCTTATTGATAACCGGCCGTGCCGGAAATTTACTCAAACTGCTGCGGCAGACTGATATACACCGCAGTACCTTTTCCCTGTACGCTTTCCAGCCGCAGACTTCCACCATGAGCACGGATGATCTCATCCGCAACAGACAAGCCGATGCCGCTGCCGCGAACCGAGCCGCGTCCTTTATAAAAGCGTGTTTTGACAAGTTCCAGTTCGTCCGGTGCGATGCCGGGCCCCTGATCCCTTACCGAAACACAGCTCTCGCCGTTCATGGCGCTCACTGTGATCGTGATCGTTCCGCCCGCCGGCGAATACTTGATCGCATTATCCAGAATATTGATAAACACCTGCTTCAGCCGGTCGGCATCGCCATCGATAATTATCACAGCGGCGGGTTCATCGTAATCCAGAGTGATCGCCGCCTGTACAGCACGCTGCTGTACCGTTAGTACGGCGTCGCTGACCTCTGCTGCAAGATCCAATCGTTCCTTATGCAGTTCCAGCCCCTTGCTTTGCATGCGGGAAAAATCGAGAAGTTCCTCCACCATACCATAAAGCCGGTCTGTCTCACCGGAAATGATGCGCATTCCATGTGCATAGTTCGGATCATTTACATCATCGATACTGCGCAAGGTTTCTGTCCAGCCTTTAATGGAAGTCAGCGGAGTTCGAAGTTCGTGTGAAACGGAAGATATAAATTCGTTTTTCAATTTTTCGGTTTTGGAAAGTTCTTCCGCCATATTATTGATAGTATCACACAAGCGACCGATCTCATCGTTGTGTTTTTTAGTCAGCCGCATAGAGAAATTACCGCCTGCAATGCGCGTTGCCGTTGCTTCTACCTGAGCAAGCGGATACACAATACTGCGTACGAAATACAATCCCGTGAGCAAACTGAGCATAAAACAGCCAACCACTACGGCAAGCGAGATACCCAGCACCTGCCAGATACGGTGGATGCAGCCTTCCAGTGAAGTGACCAGTCGGATCGCGCTTATTCCCTGCACCGGCACAGGAAGAAGCCATGTCAATGAAAGCACTCGCTCCCCCCGCCGGCTGCGGCCGATACTTTCGCCAATGCCATCTTCTTCTGTCAGTGCAAGCGTATAATCCTGCGGAACCGTGTCGACTGTTTCCATCAGCTGTTCCGGTTCAATATCGGAGCGCAGTGCCAGTTCCAGCATCTGCGGTGTCAGCTCCACATCATCCCATATCTGCTGCCCGGGAAGAAACCCTTCTGAACTGGCATATACCATGCCCTCTTCATCAAGAAGCTGCATATTAAAAACAGCACTGTCATCCATCGCTGTTTCCTGCACAATACCCCGCAGCATGGCTGCCCGTTCACGCGAAGAAAGCATACGCACGGTTTCGTAACGGCCCGAAAGAAGTGCGATCTCACCATGCAGCATCTGCAGTACTGCAGAATAGGCGCTGTTTACCGTGTACAGCATCAGCAGAGCCTCGGCCACCAGCAAAATGAGCACCGTCACCAGCAGATTGCCGCGGACCCATCGGTTGGACAGTCCACTGCTCATTGTTTTCCGTTTTCCTTTCCCTCAATTTTCATGCTGCAGCCCGAAACAGTTATTCTGCCCAGCGATAGCCGAACCCCCACACCGTGAGAATATGCTGCGGATCACTGGGTTTATCCTCGATCTTCATACGCAGCCGACGGATATTGACATCCACAACCTTGGGATCACCGAAATAATTGGCACCCCAGACACTTTTCAGAATATCGTCGCGGCGCAGCGCCTCACCCGGCTTGCGAAAAAACAGATCCATGATCTGAAATTCCATTTGCGTCAGATCGATCGCTTTGCCGGATTTATACAGCATATGACTGCGGGAATCCAGCACATATCTGCCGGAAACAAGCCTCCCCTCCGCAGAATCATGCATATCGGCACTGCGGCTGATCCGGCGGCACAGCGCCTCGATACGGGCCAGAAGCTCGGATACGCTGAACGGCTTTGTCATATAGTCATCCGCACCGATGGAAAGGCCGCCGATTTTATCTTTCTCCTGCGTTTTTGCAGAAAGAATAATGATACCCATGCGGGCATGCTCGCGCCGCAGCTGCTCGCACAGAGAAAAACCGTTCATCCCCGGCAGCATGATATCCAGCAGAGCAATATCGTATTCCCTGCCCGCAGCAACAAGGGCGAGCGCATCCTCTGCCGAGCCAACAGCCGAAACCTCATACTGCGCACGCTCCAGATTCAACGCGATCATTTCGCGAATGGATATCTCATCTTCAACTACAAGAATCTTTTTCATTTTCTCTTTCGCCCCGCAGGGCGTCTCCCTTCTTCCGAACGCGGCACACGCCGCCGTGATATTTAGGTCAACCGCATCAGCGGTACATAATGCGTAATCCGTTGCTCAGAATATCCTTTTCCTGCTCCGAAAGACCGTCTCCGGTTTTCAGATACAAACGCTGTGTATCCAGCCTGCCCATCGGACGGAATCCTTCTGCCTCTGCCGCCTCCGTCAAACGAAGCGCAAGCAACAGCTCACCGGTTTCAATGGATCGAAGCAGCCAGCTTCCTTCCGGTGCCGCATGCATCTGCAGCTGCAATTCACGCCACTCCATCGGCAGCAGCAGACAATATCCCGCTCTTACATCCACAAGACTGTATGCAGTCTGTTTCGTTTCCGTCAAAGAAACCTTATGCCACGAAACCAGATAGAAACGCGCTCCCGCCCCTCCGCTGAACACCGGGGCCTCCACACGCGGGACCTCGATTACTCCGTCACCATCCATATCCGCAGGAGAAAGTCCCGCAAAAGGTCTGGTGGTAAAATTGGGAATACTGCTGCTGTCAGCAGTATAACATCGCATAAAACGTTCGTTTTTCCACAGCATTGCTTCCGCAAGGCAGTTGCCGGAATCATCCGTAAAATCCATTACAATCAATGGCTCTGTCTCGGGGATTGAAGCGACCTCCAGCGAGATGCAGCGCTCAAAGCGAGGATCCAATACGGTAATAAGCGGCTCATCCAGCACATTCTGACCATCGATCAGTTCCTTTGGCACGGCGCCGAAAGTCCGCAGCTGTAAATTGCCGTAACTCTCATTTTTCTGAACCATGACCAACCGCCAACTGTCCTCCAGCCAAATGCAGGCATACTGCTGACAGAACCGCCTCTCACACTCCTGCAGTGCACCGTTTCTCCACCGATACAGGCAGACAGTCCAGTCCTGGCCGGTAGAATCCTGGTATCCCGCCATCAGGCATTCTTCCCCATCAGCCAAACGCAGAATGCGCAGCTCGTCCACTTCACCTGCAGCACCTTCCACATCCATATGAACAGCATACCAACCGTTGCTACCCTGCTTCATTACCGCAAGCTGCACATTTTTACTCTTGGCTGTGTTCTGGTACAGCACGATCAGTTCATCCGTTCCATCCGAATCGACATCCCACCACAGGAACGGACTGGAGCCTTCGGAACACATCGGATATTTGAGCACAACACTATCACCCAGATACTCCGTAACGGCCTTCAGCAAAAGCTGCTGCTGCCCGGATGCTGCGGGCTTCGCCAGCAGCGTCCTGTCCTCATGCGCAGTGCCGGAAGAGCATCCCGCAAACAGAGCAGCGATGAACAGACATACCAGAAAAAGCCTCACCAACTTTTTCATACTGTCCACCACCTTTCTTTCCGGAACGCAATCGGCACCAGAACCTTTTTCATTACTTTATTTGATTGATTATATCATACTTTTCTATGAAATACAATAAATTCCGGCGCACATGATCACGCAGCCCAACACCGCTCCCAGCGCACATGCAGACGGGCGCAGCCGGTAACCCAAAGGCAGCAGTTCCTTCCAACTGACTGCACACATCATCCCGGCAACAATGCAAAGTAAGCCGTCCATAAAAATCGGGCTGATCGCTCGATGCAGGCAGACAAAAGCCAATATCGCTCCGGCCGGTTCGGCAAGACCGGAAAGCAGAGCCGCACTGAAAGCACGCATTTTATCCCCGGTCGCATAGAGCACCGGTGCAGCGATAACCACACCTTCCGGTAAATTGTGCAGACCAATGGCCAGTGCAACCGTCGCACCAAGGCTGCGGTCCGTATATCCGGAAAAGAGAGTCAGGACCCCCTCCGGCAGATTGTGCAGCATCACAACCGCTGCGGTGACTGTTGCGCTGCGCAGCGCAGCCGCGCGAATCGAACTGTCCGCCGCCTTCCTCCCTGCTTTTTTCATATCACTTTTCGCAAACAGAGTACTGCTTTCCGGCAGAACCTCCCCCAAAAGCAAAGCGGCGATCGCTCCAAGGCAGAATAAACTCAAAGCTTTTGCCGCAGCTGTATATGGAGATGCGGCGGAAAGATACCCCTCAACTGCTTCCGGCAAAAGGTCCGCCAGCGATACCGTGACCATAACGCCCCCGGCAAAGCCCATTCCTGCTGCTGTTACAGATTCCTTTGCAGGCAGAATCAACGCAGCCGCGCCGCCCACCGCGGTAAATAATCCCGCCAGTAAACTGATCAGCATTGCATATCCCATATCACAGCCTCCTCGTCAAGCCGTCATCACCGGGCTTATAACATGGATATGTGGGAAAGCCTGTATTTTTTCCGGTTTTCCAGCTATGCAGCTTGTGAACAAGGGAAAATTGTGCTATACTCAAAACAAATAATCAACAAAGGAGAATTTGAGCATGACACGACAGGAGATCACTTGCCATGTGGATCATACCCTGCTGAAAGCCGACGCCACATGGCCGCAGATCCGCAAGCTGATCGACGAAGCCGCCGCCGACCACACTGCTTCCATCTGTATCAACAGCGGCTTCATTGCACAGGCCGCCGGTTATATCCGGGAAAACAACCTGCCTGTGAACATCTGCACCGTTATAGGCTTCCCTCTTGGCGCTATGAGCACCGCCGCCAAGGTTTTTGAAGCAAAGCAGGCTATTGCCGACGGTGCTGTCGAAGTGGACATGGTCATTGCCATCGGACGGCTGAAAAACGGCGAATATGATTTTGTTCGTGATGAGATCGCCGCCATCAAGCAGGCGATCGGCGATAACATTCTGAAGGTGATCATCGAGACCTGTCTGCTCACCGATGCCGAAAAGGAAAAAATGTGTGATCTGGTATGCGAAGCCGGCGCGGATTACATCAAAACCAGCACCGGTTTTTCCACCGGCGGCGCCACCTTTGAGGATATCGAGCTTTTCGTCCGCTGTGTAAAGGGCCGCTGCAAGGTCAAAGCCGCAGGCGGTATCCACAGTGTGGAGGACATGGAAAGGTTTCTTGCTCTGGGTGCAGACCGGCTGGGTTCCAGCAGTGCGCTGAAGCTGTTGAATGCACAGGAGATCGCCAAAGGCGAATACTGATCCCTTATCTGTATCGCTACAGCAAAAATCGGAGCTGCCAATGTGCGCAGCTCCGATTTTTGCTGTATTTTTTTAATTTCAGCACATCTGTGTTCTTTCCCACAGCATAGGCGACCAGAAACCGCCTGTCCAGTCGAACTCCTTTACAGTGCCGTTGATCAGCCATTTTTCAGGCGTTGTATTGTATCGCCAGTCCAAAGGCTCGGCGATATCCGTCTGCAAAGCATTATGCACCCATGCGGCACGCAGATCCGCTTCCATCTGCGCTGTCAATGCAGAAGGCTGAGCCGAAACGAACAGCGGTGTACCGCTGCAGGCCAACAGCTCCAGCCACCGACGGTTCAATTCCCACGGGATCTCTCTGCCCAGGATCCCCACGCAGTCGGCATCCACCATGTAAAAGCTGCCATTTTGCGGCAGACGGAATGCAAGCGTGTTTACGCCCATGGCACGTGTGCGGTTCCACTCTCTGCCGCTGGTATCATCGCCGATGCGGTTGATCTCCACCAGACCGGCGCACAGATGCGACACCGTGTTGCATCCAAGGATCATCATACCGCCGGAAGCCTCGCGGATCAGACGGTACAGCTCCAGCGTGATCTCCGCACCCGTCTTTTCTCTGTCATAGAAACTCCAGTCCTTCTGTCGGGTGATAGAGCCCTTCAACAGATACCCGTAATCGCCGAACATATCCACCGTGGTAAAATCATGCTTGATCAGTTCAAAGCCCCACGAGCGGATCCTTTCGAACAGATCCCGCAGATACTCCTTGACCTGCGGATGAGAAGGATCGAGAAATGTGAGTTCCTCCCCTTTTTTCAGTCTCCATTCGGGATGTTCCTCCATTGCCTGCAGATCCCGCAGCGGACGTACCCAGATACCCGGACGGACGCCCAAAGCTTTGAAATCAGCAGCAACAGTACTCATATCGCCGTACCGGTCATTGCCCTCCCACGGCCCGGCACAGGGGTTCAGTTGCCAGCCGTCATCGATCACCATGAACGGCGGATTGGGATTTCCACCCGCCAGCTGCGCCACCACTGCCGCATCACGGCGGATCTCTTCGCCCGAACTGTTTCCGTAGGCATAATACCAGTTATTGCTGCCGTAGACAGGCTGCTTCGGCAGCACAGGTGCAGGCGACATTGCCGCACAAAATCGTTTTGCCGCTTCAAAGGCTGAAATGCCGCTGTAGCTGCGGCTCAGTACCGTTGCCGCATGGAGCTCCCGCTTGCCCAGCCGGACTCCCCTTGCGCCGCAGCGCACATCAAACCAGCCGGTGACTCCATGAGGATCGCACTGAAAGCTGACAAAGCTGCCCGGCTGCACCATAACACCGCAGCCGGTGATCCCTTCTTCGCCGGCGGCAAGGAAATACCATGGATAAAAAGCCGTACAGTCCAGCGGCCGCCAAGCGAGATCTGCGTAGGAACGTTCCCATGCGTCCCCCAGTATTTGCACCGGACCTTTTATTTCCTGCTCCCACCGTAAGCAAATGAAGGCGGGATCCTGTTTTTCGCAGCGAAGGAATATTCTCATTCCTTCCGGTTCGCATTCGAATCGCACCTCCGCTTCCGATGCAGGTCTCATATTCTCCAACAGTACACGGACACCGTCCGGTTTTCGCATAATATTCAGCATGATCCGGTCTCCTTTCTCCATCCGGCTTTCTCAGTATTCATCCGGATATTCCCCGGGCTGCGCTGTAGCTTTTTCCACATCGCGGTTAAGCAGCGCTTTATACACCTCCAGCTTGATGCTATACATTTTGTGTGCCCCAAACTGTTTGATATACCACAGCCAAAGATGGATGCTCTCCGGCTTGAAAGAATGATACAGCAGCGGCAGCAGCACATTCCCGCTGAGTACGGCCAATTCATGATGAAAAACATACACCGCTTCCGCTGAATCCTCCGGTGTTTTCGCGCTGCCAATGGCTTCCAGCACCGGTGCGATCTCTGCAAGCTGCTCATCTGTGGCCTTTTCTATCACAAGCCGCATACACAGCTGCTCCAGCACCTGCCGGACCTGCATCAGAGAGGCGACCTCGTTTTTCCGCATGATACCGCCGTTGTATCGCATGATGGCGATCAGCGTTTCGATGGTACCGGTGCGGCGATAATCACGCACAAAAGCCCCCTTGCGCGGAATGATCTGCACAAAGCCCAGCTTTTCCAGCTCGATCAAACCGGCACTGATCACAGGTCGGCTGACCCCCATACGAACGGAAAGCTCCCGCGCCGGCGGAAGCTGTTCCCCCACCGCCAGCTCACCGGACAGAATCATATTCTCGATCTGCTGCACAAAAAGATCCGTCAGCGAAAGCGCCTGCAGCTTATCGAACCCCATGGACATCATCCTCTCGTTTTGCATCAACTGCATCTGGTAATACCAACTGCATTCACCTGCATTTTACCGTGAATTTTACACATTGTCAAGCCCGGTGTTTTCGCAATACGCTGAAATTATTTTGGGGTCATTGACAGCGCCAAACTGTATTGATATGATACAATTGAAATTTACTGGTAATACCAGAAAGGAGAACTCCATGTCTGCAAAACCTCTTGCCCAAAAGCAGAAATTCACCACCACCTTTACTGAACGAGGCAGCTTCTGGTTCTATGGCATCGGTATGCTGTTTTACTACCAGATTGTCGGAAGCTATCTGAACACCTTCCTGCTGCTGCGCGGCGTCGATCTGGGAAAGGTCGCACTGATTTTTCTGGGCATCAAGATCTGGGATGCCGTCAACGATCCGCTGTTCGCTTTCATTTTTGACCGCGTAAAATTCAAAAAGGAAAAATGCCTGCCCTGGCTTCGTATTGCAGCATTTCTTATGCCGCTTGCCTCCATTGCCGTATTCAATATGCCCGGCAGCTGGAGCGAAACCGGCAAGCTGATCTGGTTCGCCGTCACCTATATGCTGTGGGATGCCGCATATACCGTCTGCGATGTGCCCTTCTTCTCCATGACCACCACCATGACGGCCAACATGGATGAACGCAACACCCTGTTTTCGGTGGCGCGTGTCTTCCATGGCGCCGGCACACTGATCTGCTCCACGATCATGACCTGGCTTGTGGGTGAAAAAGGCGGTATGAGCTTTGGTCTTGCCTCTGTCATCGTGTGTGCCATCGGCTTTCTCTTTACCATCCCGCTGATGTTCCTCGGCAAAGAACGCTATGCGATTCCGCCGAAAGACCCGAATGAGGCAGAGCAGAAATTTACTCTCAGGGAAATGCTTTCCTACCTGAAACAGAATAAATACCTGACCATGATGTATGGCTGCCAGATCCTGTGCGGCATCTGCGCCACCGGCGGTGCAGCCGGTATGGTGGGCACCTACTATCTTTACGGACAGACCACCTTCGGCATCATCACCACATGGCTGAACATGATCCCTGGTCCGGTTCTCGGTATGCTGCTGCCGCTGATCCTGAAAAAGATCGACCGCTTCAAACTGTACATGGCCTGCAATATTTTCACACTGTGCTGGTCGATCATCAATTTCAGCGCCTATTTCCTTGGCTGGCTGAGCGTGCCATGGGCGATCTTCGGCTCCATCATCACCGCCGTTCCCACCACTCTTTCCGGTCTGGTGGCATATATGTTCACTCTGGATGCACTGGAATACGGCAAATACAAAACCGGTATTGATGCAACGGGCATCAATTTCGCGGTGCAGACCTTCTCGGCCAAGATCCCCGGCGCTTTCAGTACCGCACTCGGTACCTTCCTGTTGAGTCTGACCTCCTTTGTTCTGGTGGAAGCCGACAGCATCGCCGATCTTGCCAGCTCCGGCATCGTCCAGACCGAACAGGCCATCACCGAAATGTGGCTGGTCACCCAGATCCCCGGCCTTGTAGCGGCGCTGATCTCCTACACTCTTCTGCTCTGCTTCTACAAGCTGCGCAGCAAGGATGTCGCTGTCATGGCAAAATGCAATGCCGGCGAGATCACCCGCGAAGAAGCCGAAGCTCAGATGTCCCGCAAATATTGATCCCGGCCTGGAAGGAGTACATTTATGGCAAATTTCACCGACTTGCTCACCGTACTGCTGGATGAGCACATGGAAGAATTCGGCCTGCCCGGCTATGACTGCGCCGTCTGGCGGGACGGTAAGGAAATATACCGGCGCATGGTCGGTGTGGCAGATCTTGCAACAGGCGCCCCCATCACCGAAAGCACCCTGTACAATATCTACTCCAACACAAAGGTCATCACCTGTGTGGCTGCATTACAGCTGTACGAGCAGGGTGCATTCCGGCTGGATGATCCTCTTTCGCTGTATTTCCCCGTATTCACCCATATGCAGGTACGCACAGCAGATGGCGGCCTGACCGATGCGAAAAATCCCATCACAATCCGCGATTTATTCCGTATGTCTGCCGGGATCGGCGACGGCGATGACTATAAGGAAATGGGCATGCGCTTTTATATGGAAACCGGCGGTGCGTGTCCTTCGGCAAAACTGCCGGAATATCTCGCCGCCTGCCCGCTGCTGTTTGAGCCTGGTACGCAGTTCCGTTACGGCATCTGTCATGAAATGCTTGCCGCACTGATCGAAAAGCTCAGCGGGCAAAGCTTCGGCGAATATCTGAAAGAACATATTTTCCAACCGCTTGATATGAAGGATACCGCCTTTTCACTGGATGCACTTGAAAATAAGTCTCTGGCAAACCAGTACCGCTACAACGGTGCCGCACAGCCGCTGACCGAATGCGGTGCAGCCAACTGCCTGATCCCCCCCATCCTGCGCGAAAGCGCCAGCGGTGGTCTGATCTCCAGCGTTAATGATTACATGAGGTTTCAGCAGGCTCTGGTCTGCGGAGAGCAGCTTCTGCGCAGAGAAACCATTGATCTTATGCGCGTGGATCAGCTGCACGGCACCATGCGTGACGGCTATGGCTACACCCATCTGGGCATGGGCTACGGATTAGGCGTGCGCACCGCTCTGGGAAGTGCTGCCGGTGACGCGCCCGCAAGCTTTGGTCCCTTCGGGTGGGGCGGTGCCACCGGCTCTTACGGAGCTATCGACCCGGAAAACAGGCTTTGTGTATTCTATATGCAGCATGTGTTCGGCGCCGATGATGTCCGCATGATCGAGCGTTTCCGCGATGTCATCTTCGCCAATCTGTAAAGCCGTTTTCCTTTCCACCAAAATCACCCTTCGGCAGTATTGCCGAAGGGTGATTTTTTAATCTTCTTTTTCCGTTCGCTGTTTTTGCAGCACAGCATTCAGCTCTGCGCCCAGAATCAGGATGACCGCCGTCAAATACAGCCAGATGAGCAGCGCGATCACCGCCCCAAGCGTGCCGTATATAACAGAATACCGCGCAAAATTCTCCACATAAAAGGAGAATCCCACACTGACAGCCATCCATGCGCTCAATGCACATATCGCTCCGGGAAGAACCGCCCGCAGCGGCTGACGCTGATCCTGTGAAAGCGCATACAACGTGCTCAGGGCCATATACATAACCACCGCAAGCAGCACAAAGCGGATGAAATACCACAGGCGGAGCAAAACATTCGTCAGCGGCAAAGCCTGTACCGCCGGGAACAGCGCAAGAATGCGCGACATCACCCACTCGCCTGCAATAGAAAAAAGCAGCGAAAGAGCGATTGTCAGCAGCAGCACTAATGTATACACAAACTGCCACAGCGTATACAGAAACGGTCTGGCCGGTTTGGGCAGATGATACGCCCGTCGCACCGCGCCCATCAGTCCGTTAGCGGCACGCATTGGAAACCACACCGTAAAAACCAGCGCGAAGCTGAATAATGCAGGACTGGAATTTTGGGCCACATGCATCAAATACCCTTCTGCAAGCGATACGATCTCTTTGGGCAGAAATCGCGCCAGCGCATGGGTGACAGCAGCAACATCCAGCTGCATCAATCCCAAAAGATTGCTGACAAACAACAGCAGCGGGAACAAAGCAAACAGCAGATAATATGCCAGCGCCGCACCGTTACGGCCTACATCGTGCTCAAAATAGCCCCGTATCACCTGCCGCACCGTCATTTTCAGCCTTCGCCAGCCGCACTTCCACCTTCCGGCGGTTTTTCCACCGGACTTCTTTCTTTTAAAAAACAAGCGGCCACCTCCGGACATCAACTATATACGCTCTGCACTATCCGTAAAACGAAAGCGTTTTACACTTCTTTCTGCTCAAAAATGCTCGAACAGCCCAACATGACGGTTGGGAAACGCACGGAAGAAATCGGCGCAATCCGTCATGATCTCCACACCGTGCATGTACCGTGCTACATCCGCGCCTGTGCTCTCGTACCCGAACACCAGCTGCGTAAATGCCTGCAGTTCAACCGCAAGATCACACGAGGCATCCGATCCCATGCGCGACACCTGCGCCGAACCGTTTTCGTACTCTACACACCACACACCGCAGGTTTTCGGCGCACTGAAGGCGGTGACATCCTTCTCCGTCACTTTCACAGTAAAGCATCCCTTCTCCACCGGATACTGCACAGCACGCAAAACCTTCTCCACATCGTTAATACGCACCATCAAATCCGGCATCACTGTGATTCCCGTATGCGTATAGTGGCGCAGACGGCGCTCGATCTCCGGCGCCATGGCGGTATTATGCAGCACGACCCGCTCAAGTTCACCATCAAACATCCGCATAAAGCCGAAAAGCCTGTCAAGTGCGGCCGGCGAGGTAAATACAAGCTCCCGCACATGTAATACACCCCGTTCCATATGGTTCACATTCAGATGATTTTCAATATCATACAGTATGTAACCGTCAGCGCAGCCATTTTCATCGCGGGAAAGATAGATCCGCTTTGCCGTATCCTCCAGCGGCCACGGATAACCGCGGCGCTCAAACATCAGGTTGCGTTTTTTCGCAAAGGCATTGTAGAGAGCATCCAGCTGCACTGCATCCGCTGCGGTACAGCGGATCAGCTTTTCGTACCGCGGTACAAAATCCAGTGCACTGATAGGCATTTCCAGAATCCTGTGATCCGCCACACGCTCAAAACCGAATTTTCGGTAATAGGCAAAGGAAAAGGGATGAAGCACCGTGATCGGGCAATCCTCCCGCTCGGCAAGCTTTTCCACCTCGGCCAGAAAATTCCGCACAAGTCCCATGCGGCGGTATTCGGGTTCGGTTCCTACACCGCCTACCGTCAGTGCATTGACCAACGCGCCGTTCAGATGCGCACGGCGTACCGTACAGAATCCGCGGGAAGCGTTACTGCATCCCTCCGCGGTCTGCGTCAGGAAAAATCCGCCGTTTCGTTTTTCTACCATTACTTTCATTTTCTTTCCCCCTTCTTTTCAGCAGCCGGCTGCGGCATAGCCGCCGCAGCATACCTTTCCATTCATAAAGCAGCATACTGCGCGGCTTTCTGCCGCTTCCGGATTTTTTCAATTTTAAGATAACACAGCCAGCCGTCTTTGTAAAGAAGCCACAGGGATTTTTCCACACACGCCTCTTATAGAATTCGCTTCGCATTCATTGATCGCTTCGATCGGATCCCTTTTCCCCGATCATCCGATACAGCCAGTCAAGCGCATCCCGCAGGCTGCCCAGCTGATCGATCAGACCTTCTTTAACGGCATCCTCTCCCGCCAGCACGGTTCCCACATCCATCACCAGCTGACCGGTGCGCATCATCAGCTCACTGAATCGTTCCGCCCTGATCGCCGAATGCCCGCACACAAAACCTGTGATGCGGTTTTGCATCTCCTCAAAATAGGTCATGGTTTCGGGAACGCCCAACATTAACCCGGAATGCCGTACCGGGTGAATAGTCATCGTGGCAGTCGGCACAATGAAGCTGCGGTCGGCACTGACCGCCAACGGAATGCCGATGGAATGCCCACCGCCCAACACCAGCGTTGCTGTCGGCTTGGAAAGCCCCGCGATCAGTTCTGCCAGTGCAAGGCCCGCCTCCACATCGCCGCCCACTGTGTTGAGAATGACCAGCAGGCCCATTGTTTCCGGATCCTCCTCCACGGCGGCAAGCTGAGGGATAACATGCTCGTATTTTGTGGTTTTCTGAGCACTGGGCGCCAGAGAATGACCCTCGATCTGACCGATCACCGTCAGCACATGGATCGGATATTTACCTCTTGTGCGAAGCACGCTTCCCGTCTCCAGAATCTCTTCCCTCTCCTGCTGCTGCGCATCGGAGGAACACTCGTTCGATGCGTGACCTCTTTTTTCCATTTCAACATCTCCTTTTTCCTTGCTGTACGCAATTATTGTGCATCGCTTCTGCATAAAATATGCCGGCTGCGCAATTGACAAGGCCTTGAAAAAGTTTTATACTTATCCTGATATATTGTGTTTATATGGCAAAGGAGGGTTCCTGTGTCCGACGCAAAAGTTGCACTGCCGGTTGTTCGGCGGCTGCCCAAGTATTACCGTTATTTAAAAGAGCTGAATCTTGCCGGTGTAAAAAAGGTGAGTTCCAACGAGCTTGCGCGCCTGATGGGTACGACCGCTTCGCAGGTTCGGCAGGACTTCAACTGCTTTGGCGGCTATGGTCAGCAGGGAGTCGGCTACGATGTGCCCAATCTGCTGGACGAGCTTCATCAGTTGCTTTTCCACGAAGAAAAGCTGGATGCGGTACTTATCGGCGTGGGCGCACTTGGTCGTGCCATCGCTCAGTGGGTCTCCCGCGAGGCACAGGGGTTCCGGCTCGTAGCGGCATTTGATGCCAACCCGGAGTTGTTCGGCCAGACGATCTGCGGCACTCCCATTCTCCCCGTAGAACAGCTTTCTGCCTTCTGTGCAGAGCATCAACCCAAGGTAGCGGTACTTTGTCTGCCCCGTGAGCCTTCCCGCAATCTGGCGCCGACTCTGATCGAGTGCGGCATACGCGGTTTTATGAATTTCAGCCATTTTGATCTTTCTGTGGGGCATCCCGAGATCATTGTGGAAAATGTGCATCTCGGCGACAGTCTGATGAGTCTCGGCTACCGTGTGCGCGAGGATATCGGCGACTGAGCCTGGAAAGGATTCTGACACATGGCTAAACTGTATTTCCGCTACGGCGCAATGAACAGCGGCAAAAGCACTGCGCTGATGCAGGTGGCGCACAATTACGAAGAACGGGGCATGCGTGTGCTAATCTGCAAGCCCTCCGTTGATACCAAAGGCGGCGACCGGCTAGTGAGCCGTCTGGGCGTCAGCCGGCAGGTGGATCTGTCGCTTCTGCCGGATGACGATGCGTTTGAACTGGTCTGTCGTGATATCGAGATTCACGGCCCCCTCGCCTGTGTACTGGTGGACGAAAGCCAGTTTTTGCAGCCGGTTCAGGCCGAGCAGCTTTTCTGGCTGACCGTTCACAAAAATGTGCCTGTTATCTGCTACGGCCTGCGCAGTGATTTTTCCACAAGAGGCTTCCCCGGCAGCACCCGCCTGCTGGAACTGGCTCACAACATCGAAGAGATGAAGACCATCTGCACCTGCGGCCGCAAAGCGCTTTTCAATGGGCGTAAGATCAACGGCGAATATGTATTTGAGGGCGCACAGGTGGCTATCGACCTGCAGGACAATGTGGAATACCAGAGCATGTGTCCGCAGTGCTATTTTGCCGAGCGGGAAAAATTTTACAAAAACCGTAAAAATTCGCAAAAAGAGGGTTGACAAACCCAAGCCGATGTGGTATTATTATCAAGCCGTCAGAAAACAGACGGCAATATGCGGATGTGGCGGAATTGGCAGACGCGCTAGATTCAGGTTCTAGTGAAAGCAATTTCATGGGGGTTCAAGTCCCTTCATCCGCACCAACAAGGCGACGCACTTTTGTGCGTCGCTTTTGTTTTATAACAGAGCCCGCCTATCCCCTGCCCCGTTTGCAGCTTCTCGAACCAATTTCATTCCAATAGTTAATACCGGGAGGAAGCATCACTATGCCGAAGATTTTAATCGTAGAGGATGATACAGATATCGTGGAGAGCCTGTCCGTTCTGCTGCAGGAGGAAGGTTACTCTGTTTGTCAGGCATTCAACGCGAAAACCGCCCTTCGTATATTGTACGACGAAAATATCGATTTGCTCCTCCTTGACATCTCTCTTCCGGACGGAAACGGATACTCGTTATGTACTGCGGCCAAACAATCAACAAACACTCCTGTTATTTTTCTCACCGCAATGACGGATGAACCCAGCATCATTACCGGCTTTCAACTCGGAGCAGACGACTATATCACCAAACCCTTTAAACCGATGGAACTGATTTATCGTATCAGAAACGCTTTACGGAAAAGCGGAAAAGTCCCCTCTGTCTTTCAGGTTGAGGATTTGCACATTGATGTATCCAAAGGCGTTGTAACAAAAGCAGGAGCAGAAGTTATTCTTTCCGCACTGGAATACAGATTACTTTTGATATTTCTAAACCATTTTGGAGAAACACTTTCACGCAGAACACTGCTTCACGAAATATGGGATATTGCAGGAGATTATGTCAACGACAACACTTTGACTGTGTATATCAAACGGCTTCGTGATAAGATAGAATCGGATCCCGCCAATCCTGTAATCCTGAAAACTGTTCGCGGTCTTGGATACAGAATAGGTGATTGATATGAATTTGTTCAGAAATAAAGAAATCAAGGTATTTCTATTTCATTATCTTCTTCTTGCCACCGCTGCCTCTGTGGCTGCATCATTTATCAGTGTCTGGGCGGTAATTCTGATATTCGGCGTCTGCGTGATGAGTGCTTTGCTTTTTATTGTATTCACAGGAAAACGCTATCAGGCCATCTCGGACTTGAATGCCAAAATTGACGGCATTCTGCACGGGGAATCCAATATCAGTCTGATCCCCGATGAAGAAGGAGAACTTGCTGTTCTTTGCAGTGAATTAAGCAAAATGACTTTGCGTATGAGGGATCAGGCTGATCGGTTGGAAAAAGATAAGCGATACCTGAGCGATTCCCTTGCGGACATTTCGCATCAGTTACGCACGCCGCTGACATCCATTCGTATGCTTGTATCCGGGCTTGCAAATGAAGAACAAAGCACCGGGCAACAGGCGAAGGTCAGAAAAGTTAACACTTTGCTGGATCGAACCGAATGGATGATTGCCACATTGCTGAAAATCGCAAGACTGGAATCCGGAACGGTACAGTTTTCTGATGAATTCATTCCAATCGATTCATTGATCAACGATACTCTGGAACCGTTGGAAATACTTATGGACATAAAAAATATTCACTTGTCGTGCGATATAAAAAACAATGCAGGTTTTACCGGTGATCGCCTTTGGAGCACCGAAGCAATTGGAAATATATTAAAAAACTGCATTGAGCATTGCCCTAATGGCGGTAAACTGGAAATACACTCCACAGAAAATCCACTCTATACAGAGGTTATTATTTCAGATAACGGAACAGGATTTGACGAAAAAGATATTCCTCATTTATTTGACCGGTTCTATCGCGGAAGTAATTCTACAAAAGAAAGTGCAGGAATCGGATTGAATCTTTCCAGAATGATTATTTCAAAGCTGAACGGAGTTATCACTGCCGCAAACAAAGCTTGCGGCGGAGCACAGTTTACAATACGCATTTACAAGGGAGCCATATAGGCTCCCTTATTGTTTTATTACAATATTGTCACGCAAAAGTCATGTAACTGATTTATGAAACTGCTATACTGTATTCCAAATTAATATATCAAAAAGGAGATTGCTCATGGAGATTTTAAAAGTGGAGAATCTTTGTAAAGTCTATGGAAAGGACAGCAATCAGGTACAGGCTTTGAACGATATATCATTCAGCGTCGAAAAGGGAGAGTTTGTTGCAGTCATCGGACAGTCCGGTTCCGGCAAATCCACGCTGCTGCATTTGATCGGCGGTGTGGATAAACCCACCTCCGGACATATTTTTGTCGACGGACAGGATGTGTATAAAAAGAACAAAGAACAGCTGGCTATTTTCCGTCGCCGTCAAGTCGGACTGATTTATCAGTTCTACAACCTTATCCCAGTCCTGAATGTGGTGGAGAACATGACTTTGCCGCTGAAACTGGATGGACAGAAAATAAACCATGCGCGTGTTAATGAACTGCTTGAGGTTCTTGGACTTGCTGACCGTAAACAGCATTTACCGAGTCAGCTTTCAGGCGGTCAGCAACAGCGTGTATCGATCGGCAGAGCGCTTATCAACGCTCCTGCATTGGTGTTAGCCGACGAACCAACCGGAAATCTTGACAGCAAGAGCAGTCAGGAGATCATGGAGCTGCTGAAATATTCCAACAAAAAATACAAACAGACATTGATCGTGATTACACACGATGAAAACATTGCACTGCAGGCGGACCGAATCATCAGAATCGCGGATGGTAAAATCGTTTCTGACGAGAAAACATATTGAGGAGGGTTCGCTATGTGGAATGCTTACAGTGCCGGTTATATAAAAAACAATAAAACCGGCAACAGGTTTATTATGACAATCTCCTTTTTGGCAGCTATGATGCTTAGCCTCGTGAGTGGTTTATTCTACAATCTGTGGGCAGATCAGGTCAAGCAAACCGCTGCCAAAAGCGGAACTGCGGGGGTGGAGTTCACCCCGGTGGTCATCGCATACATCGTAATATTCACCCTCGCCTGCCTTGCACTTATTATGATGATCCACCATGCGTTTGCGGCAACGATGACAAATCGTATCCACCAGCTGGGCATTTTGCAAAGCATTGGCGCTACACCCCGACAAATCAAATCTGCGCTTGTCAATGAAGTGGTGGTTTTGTCTTTGCCGGCTGTCATTGCGGGAAACATTGTCGGCATTGGCTTATGCTGGGCTGTTATGGCATTCATTATCGATTCGACCGCTAATTTGCGTGATTACACCCTGACCTTCACCTATCATCCCATTGTGTTTATCGGCTCGTTTGTTTTTTCGATGCTCACTGCCGCAATATCAGCGTGGATCCCCGCCAGAAAGCTCAGCCGTATTGCACCGTTAGAAGCAATACGCTACGGAAATGAGCCTGTTGTCAAGAAGGTGAAAAAATATCGCATTCATTCTGCTGTTTTTGGCATTTACGGTGCGCTGGCACGCAAATCTCTGTTTGTAAGGCGTAAGGCTATGCGAGTCGGTACAATGTCCATTTTTCTGGCGGTATTTGCCTGCATCTCCATTCTGAACATGCTCGGCGTATCCGGTCTCAGCACACAAAAAACATACTTTGACCGTTATAAGAATAACTGGGACTTTCTCGTTACTGTCAAAGGTGACACTTATAGCAAGGATCTGCTGAATGTTATCAGAAATACAGAAGATATAGCGGGCTGTATTGTTCATCGAATCGTAAACAGTGACACAAAAATTCCTGCGGATCTTCTCAGCGCTGATGTTCAAAAGCTGGGTCTCGAAAACCTGAGCAGCAGCTTTGCGGTCAGCGAAGCAGATGCATATAACACAAAAGTGCCGATTTTTATTTTGGATGATAAAAGCTTCGCAGAATATCACGGTGAAGCAAACGATGCCAATGTGGTTGCAGTCAATATTATTTGGGATAGTGTCAACTCGGAGAGAACGGATCGCCGGTATATCCCCTTCCTGAATGAGAGCAAGGAAATTGTTTTGAATATCAATGGAAAGGATATCTCCGTTTCAGCGTTTGGCGATGCCCTGCCCGTATTGAGAGAAGAATTAACGCAGTACGCATTGACACTCGTTATGTCCGAAAGTCATTATGCATCCCTTGGTTTTGATTTGGTTGCTGAAGAAATAGTTTACACCCTTAAAATGACAGACGAAAGCAAGAACGATGTGCTTGAGGAAAAATTACGGGGATTGCTGGAAACATATCCTGACTACGCTTTTGAAAGTCGCATGCAGGAGCTTGCAGACGAACTGCAGATACAGCAGGGGCTGCGAATGATCGTCTATCTGTTCACCGGAATACTGACCTGCATCGGCCTTGTCAACATTTTTGCATCCACTTTGGGGCAGATCCATCAGCGTAAGCGTGAATTCGCAAGATACTTTGCGGTTGGTTTAACGCCAAAAGGTGCAGCAAAAATTTTAGCACGGGAAGCAGCCATTGTCGCGTTCCGTCCGATCCTGCTGACCATTGCGGTAAATATTCCACTGATGGCAGTGATGCTGGATGCCGGAGGAATATCCGCAGACGATTTCATTGCCCAGCGTATGCCTTTGCTCCCTGCCCTTCTGCTCTTTGCGGCAGTTACCGGTTTTGTTGCACTGGCCTACTATCTGGGCGGCAAAAAAATCTGCAATATGAATCTTATCGAAGCAATCAGAGACGATACACTTTCCATGTGAGCTTTGTCACAAGTGCAAAAGGAAGCAGACGCACCAACGCATCTGCTTCCTTTTTCAGAATTTCATAAATTTACCCGCCGCTTTGCGGACAAAGCGGTACAGCGGAGTCTCCAGTTCCTTTTCCACTTCCTTCAGTTTTTGGCGGATCGCAATACTCTGCGGACAGTGTTTTTCGCATTTTCCGCAGCCGATACAGTTGGAGGCTGCCGTAGAGTTTTTCCGGAGTGCCGTGCAGATCATGTAATCAACAAAGGCCGCAAACCTGCCTTCGGAATAGCGGCGGTTATACGCCGCAAAGGTACCGGGAATATCCACGCCTTTCGGACAGGGCATACAGTAGCCGCAGCCGGTGCAGCCCACCTTCATTCCCGCATTGATCTCCCTGACCACCCGCTGCAGCATATCTTCCTCCTGCGGGCCGAGCATGCCGACCTCCGAGGTAGATGCGGTCAGAATATTCTCCTGCACCATTGCGGCGGAATTCATGCCCGAAAGCACCACGGTGACCTCCGGCTGATTCCACAGCCAGCGGAACGCCCACTGTGCGGGCGTATTCTTCACCTTGTACTCATGGAATATTTTAAGCGCACCCGCCGGAAGTCTTTTGACAAGCTTGCCGCCGCGAAGCGGTTCCATAATGATGACGGTCATTCCCTTTGCGCTTGCATAACGCAGCCCTTTGCGCCCCGCCTGCGAGTTCTCATCCATATAATTATACTGGATCTGACAGAAATCCCAATCGTAGGCATCCACCAGTTCACAAAAACCCTCGGCGTTTCCGTGATAGGAAAAGCCGAGCTGACGGATCGCCCCGCTCGCCTTTTTCCGCTGCAGCCATTCGACGATCCCCAGTGCTTTCAGCCGGCTCCATGCACCGGTATCGGGCAGCATGTGCATCAGGTAATAATCCACATGATCGGTACGCAGCCGCCGCAGCTGTTCATCAAACAGCTTATCCAGCGCATCTGTCGTTTTGATCAGGTAATGCGGCAGCTTGGTCGCAATATATACCTGATCGCGGATCCCGTTCTTTTCCAGGATCTGCCCCAGTGCAGACTCGCTTCCCGGATAAATATACGCCGTATCAAAGTAATTCACGCCGCCCCTGAAGGCCGCCATGATCTCTGCTTCGGTTTCCTCCATATCGATCAGGCCCAGCTTCTGCGGAAAACGCATACAGCCAAAGCCCAAGACTGAAAGCCGGTTCCCGTAACGGTCGGTTCTGTATTTCATATCATCCCTCCAAAAGCGGCATTTTGTTTTAATATAACACATATTCCATGATCTATCAACCAATATTGAACGCAAATTCCGGCAGAGAAAAAGCGGCGTACCGAAACCCGTTCGGTACGCCGCTCTTTATGTTTTTTACAGCTTTACATCACGCAAGAGCTGTTCGCCTTCCCGCTGTGTACTGCAGCGAACACTGAAAACAGTCTTTGCCGGATCCAGCTCACGGAAGCGGGCGCGGATCTCCTCCGGTGTCCAATCGTAGATCCAGACACTCTTGCCGGCAGACTGGATCTTTTTGAGCAGCTCCATCCACTCGATAGAACGGGGTTGTCCGTCACCGGGCACCCACTGGATGCAATCGATGCCGGGGATTGCCAGCAGCTCGTCCAGATGCTGCAGCGCGCCCTTGCCATCCAGATGGTATACACAGTGATCCAGATGCTCCACCTCCTGCCGGACATAGGGCAGAAAGAATTTTCGACCCTGCTCCGGACTGAGCATACAGGAGTAATCGCAGCTCACCACCGCAAAACGGCCTTTTTCCAGATAGGTTGGCGCCCAGCCAAGGCTGCCGCGCTGCGCCATGCGGCCGTCTGCATAAAGCGCTTCAAACACCGGCACATAGGCAGCGGCGATCTCATCCAGCACCCGGCTCAGATTTTCCGGATCGTCAATGACATCCATGCAGACATCCATCGGATCACGCAGCGCACACAGTGCATCGAGATGCGTATGGTAATCCAGCATCCCCAACAGGCATTTGTTCTCCGACCAGTCGGCCAGCCTGCGGTAGACCCTGCGCACCATATCAAATGCGCCGCCCTCCGATATATCCAGAGCAGCTGAATACTGTGCCAGCTCACCGTCCCATATCGGCTTGGACCATGTGGTGTGCTCGCCGCGGCGGGCCTCCAGTCTTGCACCGAGAAACGCGCCGTATACATCCGGGCCAAGAGTGATCTCCAGCCACGGCATAGCTTCACCGCCATACCATGTGCTTTCCATCGAGGCTTCCAGCTTCGGCAGATGCACATCCCACTCATCATTCATGCAGGCAAAATAATTTGCTGCGGGGGAAAGTCCGTAAGGCTTATACTCTGTACCGTCTTTGGGTGCGGTAACACACATAGTCGGACGGTCGAGGACCTCTTTTTCCCAGAAGGCACGCCAGTAGCGTTTCGCTTCATTCAGATCCGGTTTGTAAATCATGAATATCACCCCATATTACCGTGCGGCGTGACTGAGGTTTAGTGGAACTTGGGCAGCCAGTCGCCGTGGGCCTCGATCAGAGCATCGCACAAGGCGCGGGTATCATCGATGGAAAGCTCGCTGGAGGTGTGAGGATCCATCAGCGCTGCCATGTAGATATACTCCTTCTTGAGAGTCTCGGCAGCCTTGATGGTCAGCAGCTGAACATTGATGTTGGTACGGTTGACCGCTGCACACTGCTCGGGCAGATCGCCCACATAGCAGGGGTTGAAACCGTTGCGGTCCACCATGACGGGAACCTCAACACAGGCATTCTGCGGCAGATTGGTGATCAGACCGGTATTCAGCACATTGCCATGGATACGGTAGGGCTCATCGAACATGGCAGCCTTGATGATGTAAGAGGCGAACTCGTGGGTCTTTTTATGCTCGATTTTTGCCTCATCCAGCAGACTGGCGCGCATTTCGTTCCAGCCCTTGATCTGATTGATGCAGCGGCGGGGATACTCATCCAGAGGGATCTTGTAGCGATCGATCAGCTCGGGATACTTATCCTTGATGAACCAGGGAGTATACTCGCTGGAATGCTCGCTGGATTCGGTGACATAGTAGCCGAACTGGCGCATCAGCTCCAGACGGACCAGATCCTGCATTTCGGTGTTATAGGCAGGATCGAAAGCACGGCGCTTGATCTCAGGATACAGGTCGTTGCCCTGCAGATCCTCCACCTTCAGCAGCCATGCCTGATGGTTGATGCCGGCGATCTCCCAGCGGTTGTTATCCAGATATTCATCCATCCCCAGCTCCTTGAGCAGATGGGGCACACAGGCCTGCACGGAATGGCACAGGCCGACGGTCTGCACATTGGTGAAGCGCTGCATATAGCCGGCCAGCATGGACATGGGATTGGTATAGTTAAGGAACAGAGCGTTGGGGCACCAGCGCTCCATATCGTCGGCGTAAGCCTTCATGACGGGAATGGTGCGCAGAGCGCGGAAGATACCGCCGATGCCCAGCGTATCAGCGATGGTCTGACGCAGGCCGAACTTCTTGGGCACCTCGAAATCGGTCACAGTGCACGGCTCGTACAGGCCGACCTGAATGGCATTGATGACAAAATCCGCGCCGCGGAAAGCAGTTTCGCGATCCAGCGTCTGATAGATGTGTGCACGGCCGTTCATGGTCTTGTTGATATTGGTCAGGATCTGGTAGGAATCATCCAGACGCTGCGGGTCAATATCGAACAGATACACATCGAACTCGCCCAGCTCGGGGGTAAGGATGCAGTCGCCGATGACATTGCGGGCGAATACAGTGCTGCCCGCGCCGATGAATGTGATCTTCATAGCTTTTTCTCCTTTTTGCATTACCGGTCGGACAGTGGTGCCGGCCTTCTTCTTTTTTATCATACCAAAAAAGCCGTTTTATGACTACGGCTTGATGTTGTGAGGATTTGTCATAATGTTGCATTTTTGTTTTTGAAGTGATATACTTTCCTCAAAACATTTCTGCTGGAGGTACTGGTATGGAACAATACCGTGCGCCGTACCGGACCGGAACCGGTTCCGCACTGGAGCTGAGCCTTTGCGGTTTTGAGCGCAATGCAACACTGCACGGATACGGCCCGTTCAAGCGCGATCACTATCTGATCCACTGCGTTGTGGAAGGCTGCGGCTTTTTCGAGGTCGGCGGCACCCGCTACCCGGTCAGAAGCGGCGAGGCTTTTCTTATCCGTCCGGACGAATCCACCTTTTATATCGCCGATAAAGATGATCCGTGGAGCTACGCCTGGGTGGGTTTTTCCGGCAGCGAGGCTGCAGATATTCTGGAGATGCTGGGCGGCGGACCGATCCTTCAATGCACAGATCTTACCGGCGCGGAAAGCTGTGTACGCCGGCTGATGCGCTATCTGAATACGGAATGCAATCCGTTTCTTCTGCAAAGCGAGCTTTACCACTTTTTCTCTTTTTTCGCGCTGGCATCCCAAAGCACGCGGACCTCGTCGCCTGCCGCCGTCGCCAAGGCCTTTTTCAAACAAAATCACACCTATCCCATCACAGTGGAACAGGCCGCAGCTTATGCAGGCGTTTCCCGCAGTCACCTGTTCCGGCTTTTCCGTCAGGCATACGGTATGGCACCGCAGGATTACCTTTGCCGGCTGCGATTACAGCATGCGGCACAGCTGCTGCAAAGCGGCGCCTGTGTTGCAGAGGCTGCCTACTCTGCCGGCTTTTCCGATCTGCCGCATTTTTCCCGCCGGTTCCGGCGGGAATACGGCACGGCGCCTTCGCGGTATGCGGGTACACTGCCCGATGCAAAATCCCAGGAAGAAACCAAACCGGATAACACCCAATAAAACACGTGAGCGGCTGCAGAACTGCAGCCGCTCACGGCGTTTTTATCAATATTCATCTCCGGCGCTGCGAACAATGCAGCTTATGCCTTGTCCTCTTCTTCCTTCTGCGCCCGCATTGCCCGCATAAACCAGCGCACAGATTCTTTGCGGTCCATCGGTACGAGTTCGCCGCTCCTGTACAATTCGCTCAGCCGGTACATCGCCTTGATATGTCCCTGTTCTGCGGCGGCACGGTACCAGCGGGCGGCTTCCTCTCCGTTCATCGCTATTCCTGTCCCCTGCTCGTACAGCATGCCCAGAATCCACTGCGCCTCGTCATCGCCCTGTCCGGCAGAGGCCGAGATCCATTTTGCCGCTTCGGCAGCATTCTCCGCCACGCCCTGACCGACCAAAAGCATCCGGCCGTATATGCACTGCGCCTTCGCATCGCCCTGTTCGGCAGCAGCATGAAGCCATTCTGCCGCTTTGGCGTCATCCTGCGTCACGCCTTCCCCGCGCAGATACAGCAGCCCGAGATCGAACTGTGCCGCGGCAACGCCCTGAACGGCCGCCGCCATACACCATTTTGCTGCTTCGGCGTCGTCCTGCTCCACGCCGCAGCCGCTCCGGTACAGACCTGCCAAGCCGAACTGCGCTACCGGAAGTCCCTGCAGCGCAGCGGCCCGAAGCCACTTTGCCGCAGCGGAAAGATCCTGAGACGACTCTTCCTCCATGGAAAGAAATTTGCCCATCCAGTACTGTGCAGCGGCATTCCCCTGCTCCGCCGCTTCGCGGAAGCATTCCACAGCTCCGGAGAGATCGCCTTTCTCATAAAGCGCAGCGCCACGCTCCACCAGCTGTGCCGTAGATGCCTCCCGCTCGGCCCGCAGCACCGTCAGCAGCTTGTCCGCTTTTTCTGCCCCGGCAAAAAACGCATCCATCGCCCAGCGCATAGCGAGTTCAAGGTCTTTCTCCACGCCTCTTCCCACGCCATACATGACCGCAAGATTGTATTTGGCAGCCGCGCTGCCCTGATATGCCGCAAGACGGTACCACTTTTCCGCCCCGGCGGCATTTTTCTCCACGCCTTCGCCATTCAGATACCGTCCCGCCAGATCGAACTGCGCTTCCGGAAGCCCCTGCATCGCCGCCGCGTACAGCAGCTGTGCAGCCTTTGCCAGGTCTTTTTCCATGCCTTTGCCATTGGAATACAATTCGCTCAGAGCATACTGCGCCATGGCATTGCCCTGCGCACCTGCTTTTTCAAAGCAGACCGCCGCCCGTGAATAGTCTTCCGCTTCGACACAGCGCAGGCCTCTTTCATAAATGTCCTTCGTTTGCTGTGCGCGCTCCATACGCAGCGTTTCCAGCAATGCGGCAGCATCCTCCGAGCCGCCGCACAGGGCTTCCATAGCATGGTATCCGGCTTTTTCCGTATCTTTGTCCACGCCTTCCCCGTAGGTATAAATGGCCGCAAGCGAGCTATGCGCCGATGTGTCGCCCTGCCCTGCAGCAGCGTTCAGCCAGCGAAGCGCTTCGGAATAATCTTTTTCCACACCAAGGCCAAGGAAGTATGTCTCACCCAGCCGGTTCTGCGCCTGCGCCAGCCCCTGTTCGGCGGAGGCACGGTACCAGCGGAACGCCTCCTGTGCATCCTCCTTCACGCCACGGCCTTCTGTGTACAGCTCGCCGAGCACATACTGCGCCTGTACATGGCCGAGCTGTGCGGCAGCCCTGAAGCAATCCGCCGCGGCAGAGTATTCCTCTTTTTCCAAAAATTCTGTGCCGCGCCGATATTCCTTTTCGGGAATATCCTTTCTGGCTGCGGCAATTTTTTCCAGCAGCTCTTCGGCATCCGCGTGACCTGCTTCGCGAGCCTTGAGCGCCCAGCGCCCGGCGGCAGCCAGATCCTGTCTGACGCCATCGCCCTCCGCATACATAGCTCCCAGATTGAACTGCGCCTGTACATCGCCCTGCTCTGCCGCAGCACGGAACCATTCGGCGGCCTCGGCAAGATCCTTTTTCACGCCTTCACCGTGATAACACATCAGCCCCAGATTGAACTGTGCCTCTGCATGGCCCTGCTGTGCGGCAGCACGGTACCAGCGGGCTGCTTCGGTTTTATTCTGCTCCACACCCCTGCCTTCGTCATACATCACTGCCAGCTTGTACTGGGCCTTCATATGACCCTTTTGGGCAGCAGCGGCAAACCAGACAGCGGCCTCGCCGTCATTTTTCTCCGTGCCTTCACCTTTCTGATACATGAGAGCAAGGTTGTAACAGGCGCTCTCGTAGCCCTGCTTTGCGGCGGTCAGATACCAGCGAAGGGCCTCTGCCTCATTTTTCTCCACGCCCTCGCCGCGCTTATACATACGCGCCAGATTGAACTGACCCTTTGCCAGCCCCTGTTCCGCACTGCGAAGGAACCACTGGGCAGCCTCGGCATCGTTTTTCTCCACGCCCAGACCTTTTCTATATAAAAGGCCGATATTGAACTGGGCGTAGGAATAATTCTGCTCTGCAGAAAGGCTGTACCACCGCATCGCCTCGGCAAGATCCTGCTGCGTACCGTCGCCATTTTCATAATAAAGACCTGTTTTGAACTGCGCAGTCCGCAGGCCCTGCTGCGCCGAAGCCATAAACAAGCGGAAAGCCTCGGCCTTATCCTGCTCTACGCCTTCACCTTTTTCATGCAGCAGCGCAAGACTGTACTGTGCATCACGGTCGCCCTGCTGCGCCGCAGCAGAAAACCAGCGGAAGGCCTCCTGTGCATTCTTTTGCGTGCCCTCACCTTTTTTGTACATCAAAGCCAGATTGTACTGTGCAAAGGTATGGCCGCTTTCCGCTGCAGCCAGATACCATTTCACAGCTTCCTGCTTATCCTGCGCCACACCGCTGCCTTTATCATATAACTGCGCCAGATTGTACTGTGAGGACGTATGCCCCTGCTGCGCCGCACAAAGATACCACCTGGCAGCTTCGGCACAGTTCGCTTCCACTCCCCGCCCGTTTTTGTACATCAGAGCAAGGTTATGCTGTGCAGACTTATGTCCCTGCTTTGCTGCCTCACGATACCAGCGAAGGGCTTCTGTATCATCTTTTTCCACCCCATCGCCGCAATCATACATATAGGCAAGACAGAACTGCGCCCGCGCATGTCCCTGATTGGCAGCAGCAAGATACCAGCGGGCCGCTTCGGCTTTATTTTTCTCCACACCCTCGCCATTATCATACAACAGCGCAAGATTAAAGCAGGCACTTGTATGCCCCTGCTCTGCAGCAGCAAGATACCAACGCCGTGCTTCGGCATAATTCCGCTCCACACCCTCACCATTATCATACAACAGCGCAAGATTGTACTGAGCCCGCGCATGCCCCTGACCGGCAGCGATCCGGTATTGCTCAGCCGCCGCAGCATGCAGCCCCTGCTGATACAAATTGTAACCGCGGGAGCAGATCTCCTCTGCAGTCAGGTCAACCGTTTTCTGCAGATTCAGCGGAGCCGTTTCGCCGCCGCGTTTTTTCTTTCCAAAATCAAACGGACTCATAAATTCGTTCTGCCCTTTCAAAGCTTCCGCAGGCGTTTATTCATCACATCACCAGCAGCGTTTTGATATTTTTTCCGGCTTCCGCATCTGCAAACGCCTGATTGACCTGCTCCACAGGGTAACGACTGCCCAGCGCATGGATGGCGTCGTGACATTCGGGATGTGCACACAGAAAGTCGAGATACTCCCGCACATCAACCACGGAATACTGGGAGGAACCGATGATCTGCAATGCCTTGAATGTGATCATCTGCGGCTGGATGGTAATGCCGCCGCTGTTGGAATACTGACCGGGAATGAGATATACGCCGCGATTGCGCAGGATCTCCATCCCCTGCGGCACTGCGGCAGGTGCGCCGGAGGCCTCAAAGCACAGGTCAACACCAAGACCGCCGTTTTCCTTTTGCAGAAGCTCTGTCACCGCCGCGGCGCCGGCTTCCTCAAGCACCAGCACCTCGTCTGCACCCAGCCTGTGCGCCATTTCTTCTCTGACAGGATCCTTCACCGCCGTAATGGCATACAGCCTTTTGACCCCCAACGCCTTCAGGTACAGCAGTGCAAAGCATCCCACAGGGCCAAGACCCTGTACCACAGCTGCGTTGATGTGATTCAGATCGATATTGGCGCGGCGGGCCAGCGCAAAGGCATGGATCGCCGTAGGACCGGGACAGGCAAAAGTGGCAACCATGGCCGGATCCAGCTGTGCCGGAATCGGGATCAGATTGGCCAGCGGCGTATAGTTTACCTGTGCATAGCCGCCGTACAGATAGGGCGGCGTATCGATGCTGCCGCCGTTTGTCACCTGCATATTGACACAGTTGGCATCATCGCCCGCAAGGCAAAGGGCGCACTCGCCGCAGGGCACGGCGATATCGGCAATGACATTGTCCCCGATATGCAGACCGTATTTTTCCGCTTCGGCGATGTCGCAGTCCTCCAGTCTGCCCACAAACTCATGACCGATCACCGTCGGCGGCTGCACAAACAGCTTTCCTTTATGAAAATGTACATCCGTACCGCAGACACCGCTGGCGATCAGACTGCTGCGGCCATAGCCGGCAGGAGTCTCGGCAACAGGAAATTCACGGACTTCAAACGACAGCTCCGGCCCCATGAAAACGGCGGCCTTGGCCTTATTGCAATTTACACACATCGTTGGTTCTCCTTTAAACTCATCATTCGTGCTGCGTTCTGTTGAGAATATCGCGCTGCACATCCGGCGCAAGCCTGACATACACCGCCGAAAAACCGGAAACACGCACCACCATGGCAGGATATTTTTCGGGATGCTCCATCGCATCCTCGAGCGTTTGGCGGGAGGTGGCATTGATCTGCATCTCCTGCCCGCCCTTGGCGAAATACACCCGCAGCAGCGCAGCAAGGCGCGGACGGTTTTCGTCGTTAAACATCTCCGGTGAGAATTTCTGATTGATCACCGTGCCGCAGGCGACCTTGGTATAATCCGGCCTCGTCACACTGTTGACGGTTGCCGTAGGACCGTTTACATCACGTCCGTAGGTGGGCGATGCCGCATCGGAAAGCGGCTGCCCCTGGCGACGGCCATCCGGCGTGGCAGCGATGGTATAGCCGGCATGGATATTGCTGGTATTGGCCGCCATGGCGACATAGAAGCCGCCGCCGTCCGGCGTGCGGTATTTATCGAACTCCGAGGACAGAAAATCTGTAAACCACACGGCGTATTTATCCACAAACCAATCGTCATTGCCATACTTCGGCGCGGCAAGAAGCTTTTTGTGCAGCTCTTCGTGACCGGCGAAATCATCCGCCAGCGCCTGCCGCAGCTCCTCCAGCGTGGCAGCCTTTTCCTCAAAGATCACGCGCTCGATGGCCGCCAGCGAATCCGCCGTTGTTCCCACGCCCATCAGTGCAGCGCCATGCACCGAGGGATACACCGCGCCGCCGTCATTGATATCCATCCCACGGCTGATGCAATCCCGGCAGAAGCAGGAAAGAAACGGCGAGGTGTACTCCTTTGGTTCAAGCGCCGTATTCACCGCAAGAAAGCCGTCCACATATTTCTTCACCCCGGCGGCCAGCTGCACTTCCAGCCGGCGCTGCAGCTCTTCCATGCTGTCGATCGTTTCCACCGGACCGGTATCAAGGCCGAAGCTGCCGTCAAACGCACTCTCGCCTCTGTTCAGCAGGTAACTGAAATACCGCGGCGCATCAAAGCGGCCGTCGCTCCACGGCGGCTGCATACCGGTGATGAAGTTTTCGATACACCCCACCATACAGTAATCGTACACATCCTTTTCGGCATAGCCGAAGCGCAGCAGCGCGGGGATGTTGACCTCATCATTCATCAGTGCGGGATAGCCCAGCCCCGTACCAATGGTCTGCAGGCATTCATCCAGAAAATCATCCGGTGTATCCCGGGAGATACGGGCAGAGAGATTCGGCCCGGGAATGCTGCAGTTGCCCACGGCACGCAGCACACAATAGCTCAGTTCGTTGACATCGCATCTGCCGTCCATGGAAGTACCGCCAATGCAGATATTCACCACATCGTCGCCGCCGTAAAACACCGTGCGCTCATACTGTTTGATGAATACATTTTCCAGAAGCTCTGTGGCTTCATCCGGTGTCAGCGTTCCATTTTTCACATCCTGCTTGTAAAAAGGATACAGATATTGATCAATACGGCCCAGCGCCATGGCATAGCGGCCCTCATACACAAAGCACAGATGGGCAAACCACACCAGCTGCAGCGCCTGTGCAAAGCTCTGCGGCGCCCCTGCCAGCAGCTGCCGGCAGTTTGCAGCGATAAAGGCAGCATTTTCAGCGCTTTGTCCATCCGACTGCTGCGCAAGAGACTCCGCCACAGCGGCATAATTTTCGATCATACCGCGCATGCCGTCCAGTGCTGTGGCCATTTCATCAAGGAATGCAGCTCTCTCCTTTTCGGCGGCGTGGATACGCTTTGATTCCTCTATGCGGGCAAAAAGCCCCGGCAGACCGACAGTGACCAGCGTGCGGTAATCCGGTGCGAAATGGTCGGCATTCTCCGGAAAAGTTCGCTCACGGTATCTCCCTGAAAATGCCTGTGCAAGGTTTTTCTGCTGTTCATCCAGCACACACCACAGCGGGCGCAGGCTGCCTGCAATCCGGTCATTCCGGTATATGTAAGCGCCCGGTGTACGCAGTAGCGCCCGTGCCGCCGCGGCACGCACTGCACCTGTCGAAGCCCCCGCTGGCAGCATGGCTGCACCCGCCGCTTTGAAATACTCGCGTGCGCACTCGCAGGCGCACTCAGCCTGCGTGCGTACAGACAGTTCGTTTTTCAGGTTTACCGTGATGGGATGGATCATCATACACACCTCCTGAATGATCTATTTTGATTTTACGGTCTGGATGCCCAAAATGCAATAGCTTGTGTCAAAAATCTTGACAACGAAACATGAAAATGGTATCTTAAGAGCGTTCGTGCCGGCTGCCGGCTGTTATCTTCACTTGGAAAGGAAAACAACATGATCCTTTTTCTGGAATACCCTCCCTGCTCCACCTGCCAGAAAGCCAGGGCATGGCTGCAGCAGCATAATATCGTTTTCGAAAGCCGCCATATCAAGCTGCAGAACCCTACTCTGGAAGAGCTGCGTGAATGGCATTCCCGCAGCGGTCTGCCGCTGAAGCGTTTTTTCAATACCAGCGGTCTGCTTTACAAAGAGCTGCAGCTGAAAGATAAGCTGCCCGGCATGAATGAGGAGGAGCAGCTTGCGCTGCTTGCCACTGACGGTATGCTCGTCAAGCGGCCGATCCTTATCACCGAAAAAGCCGTGATCCCCGGCTTTCGTGCCGCGGAATGGGAGACAGCACTGCGGTGAGTTTCCATTTCCTTCCGTAAAGTCTCCTTACTTTACGCACTTATCAGATAAAGAAAACCAGGCCG
The DNA here is from genome assembly GCA_017472965.1 of Oscillospiraceae bacterium. GTDB lineage: Bacteria > Bacillota > Clostridia > Oscillospirales > Ruminococcaceae > UBA1762. The sequence continues at coordinate 142,027 of JAFUNR010000010.1, forward strand.
GAAGCTGCATTTCACAGCACTTCCGACCCGGTTTTTTCTTTTACTCATTGACAATGAACTGCATGCAGATATCGCCGCCTTCGCGGGGTACTTCGTGGGCGAAATCCGGATAGATCACCACTTCCTTTTCGCAGGTCAGGTGATTATACATGGCAAACTGTGTAGAAGGCGGGCAGATGTTATCCATCAGACCGGTATGCATCTGCAGCTTCGCCTTGATGTGCGGAGCAAGATGCACCAGATCGATGTAGCCCAGACGGGTGAATATTTCATCTTCATGGGTGTGGGTGGGATCGAAGTTGCGGAAGTAATCCTTAATGTCCGCGTAGGCGTTGACAGCAAGATCCATCTCCCATACGCGTTTGTAATCGCACAGGAAGGGCACCATGGGAACAGCTTTGTACAGTGTGGGCGTCAGCGCTGCACAGGCGATGGTCAGTGCGCCGCCCTGCGAGCCTCCGGTGGCGGAAACGCGGGTCTCATCCACATAATCCAGCCCCATAACGATACGGGCCACAAGGGCTGTATCCAGATATACATTGCGATAGTATATCTTGTCGGGATCCGGCTCATCAATGCCGCGCATGATCAGACCGGACTGAGTGGAACCGCCCACACTGCCGCGATCCTCGGATTGCCCCCGCTGACCACGGGTATCCATAGCACACACCACATAGCCCATGGAAGCCCAGCTCAGCTTTTCATTCCAGCTGCCGCAGTTGCCGCCGTAACCGTGGAACTGCAGCAGCGCCGGCGCAGGCTTTTCGATTTTTTCGGGACGGACAAAACGACAGTGCACACGGCTGCCGCCCACACCGGTGAACCACAGATCATAAAACAGATATCCGGGCACGCTGAAATCAGCCTTGACAAATTCAGCCTGCGGATCGAGCTCATCCAGTTCGGCAAGAGCACGGGCCCAGTATTCATCATGGTCGGCCGGTCTGGGATTGATACCGGTATAGGTTTTGAGCTGTGCCAAGGGCATATCGAGCATCGGCATGGTAAAGTCCTCCTTCTTTCGACAGAATACCGAATATTCCATCTGTTGCGTCTATTTTAACATATTATTATAAAAATTCAAGAAAAATCTTGACACACCCTGTCCGGCATGGTATGATACCTGCGTTCCATGCGGTAACCACGGGGTTTCCGCATATTTTTCCGGTTAAAAATCAAATACGATCCATGGAATGATGGAGGAGCGGCGAGCCACAAGTATCCCTTGCAGGAATGGCATCTCAAAGGGTGAACAGGGCCGCTGCCGAAGCAAACAGGGCGTGCCATCGACCTGTTCGCTGGGGCGGTGCAGCAGATGCACCGCACTGTCACAAGTAATTGTGGAGAGCTGTCATCTCGATTCACGAAGGCACAGTAAGCTGTGCTCTCTGACACGAAACGACAAGCCGTGCCTGTGTTTCGTGTTTTTTCTTTTTCCGGAGATTATTTTGAGAAAGGAATTGCAAACATGGAAGTTTACGCAACATTCTGGTCTTTGCTTCCCCCGGTGATCGCCATTGCGCTGGCGCTCATCACAAAGGAGGTCTACTCCTCTCTGTTTATCGGCATTGTCTCCGGCGCACTGCTGTACAGCGGCTTTGATATCGTTGCCGCCTTTGAGCACATCTTTTTCGGTCAGGCCGAAATCGATGGCGAAACCGTCATTTACGGTCTGATCCCGCAGATCTCCGACGGTTGGAACGCCGGTATTCTGGTATTCCTCGTGGTTCTGGGCGGCATGGTCGTGCTGATGAACCGCGCCGGCGGCTCTGCTGCATTCGGCCGCTGGGCCATCACCCATGTCAAGACCAAGGCCGGCGCGCAGCTGGCCTGCGTTGTGCTGGGTGTGCTGATTTTCATCGACGACTACTTCAACTGCCTGACCGTGGGCAGCGTCATGCGTCCTCTGACCGATAAGCACGGGATCAGCCGCGAAAAGCTCGCCTATCTGATCGATGCCACCGCCGCACCGATATGCATTATTGCTCCCATCTCCAGCTGGGCCGCCGCCGTTACCGGCTTTGTGGACGGTGTAGATGGCCTGACTCTCTTTATCCGCGCCATCCCCTACAACCTGTATGCTCTGCTGACCATCGCCATGATGCTTATGCTGGCGGTGATGAACTTTGATTTCGGCCCCATGGATCTGGCCGAGCGCGCCGCCCGTGCAGGTGCTGTGATCGATGAAAACGATGCGGAAGAAGCCAAAGCCAACCCCAAGGGCCGCGTGATCCATCTGGTGCTGCCCATTCTGCTGCTGATCGTTTTCTGTGTCATCGGCATGATCTATACCGGCGGCTTCTTTGAAGGCACAAGCTTCGTTGATGCTTTCTCCGGTTCCGATGCCTCTGTCGGTCTGGTTTACGGATCCGTCATCGCCATGATCCTGACCATGATCTTCTACATGATCACCCGTGTACTGAGTTTCAAGGATTGCATGAGCAGCATCCCCGAGGGTTTCAAATCCATGGTTCCCGCCATTCTGATCCTTGCCTTTGCATGGACCCTGAAGGGTATGACCGACAGTCTGGGTGCCCGCGATTTCGTCGCTGCCCTTGTGAAGGAATCCGCCACCGGCGTACTTGCACTGATCCCTGCCGTTTTCTTCCTTGTAGCCTGCTTCATGGCCTTTGCCACCGGCACAAGCTGGGGAACCTTCGGCATCCTGATCCCCATCGCGGTGGACGCATTCAATGCCAACATGAACAATGAGCTGATGATCATCGCCATCTCCGCCTGCATGGCCGGCGCTGTCTGCGGTGATCACTGCTCGCCCATCTCCGATACCACCATCATGGCTTCCGCCGGCGCCAAGTGCGAACACATCAGACATGTTTCCACTCAGCTGCCCTACGCTCTGACGATGGCGGGGATCTCGCTGGCAGGTTATCTGCTGGCAGGCTTTGTGCAGAATGCATGGATCGTGCTGCCCGTGATGCTGGCCGTGACCTTCGGCGTGCTGGTTGTCATCCGTTCCGTGCGCAGCAGAAAATCTGCCGAATAAAACGCTCTTTCCTTTTTGGAGCCGCCGGGCTTTTCGGCGGCTCCTCTTTTTTCGAAAATTTTTCGTTTTCCATCGAAACGCTTGACCGCATATTCCGGAACTGGTATTGTAGTAATGTATAAAGAGCTTTTTCGGCTCAACGCAGCTTGCAGCCGAAGGTAAAACGGGAGGATATTATGAATTTTTTGAAAAACGGCTCGGAATACATTCAAAGCATGATCGCAGCCGCCTGCGAACAGGGCACCCGACAGATCACTGTGACCGGCAAATACGAGATCGAATCGCCCATCCGGCTTCCCTCGGATTTTACTCTTTTACTGGAAAACTGCCACCTGCGCATGGCTGATGGCAGCTTCTGCAATATGATCATCAATGAGCACTGCCGCACCCCCGAGGGCCAAACCGCGGAGGGTACCGACCGCAACATCCGCATCCTCGGCACAGGACGGGTCATTCTTGACGGCGGCGAGTACAACGGACTTTCGGAGCGCAATTCGTTGAAGGAAGGCCGCCCCCATATCAGTCACAACAACCTGATCCTTTTTACCAATGTGGACGGCTTTGACATCCGCGGGCTGCATCTGTGCCGCCAGCGCTGGTGGGCCATGAACTTCATTTTCTGCCGCAACGGCAGCATCCGGGATATCGATTTCCGTGCCGACAGCCGCTGGATCGACAGTGAGGGCATCACCCACGATACGCTCGGCACACGCGCACACGGAGCCGCGGAAAAAGCGAATGTCGACTATGAAGGTATTATCATCAAAAACGCTGACGGCATCGACCTGCGCAGCGGCTGCCACGATATCCTGATCGAAAACATCACCGGTTTCACCGAAGACGATACCGTTGCGCTGACCGGTCTGCACGGCATGATGGAGCAGATGTTCGAGGTGCCGGGGCTCGATCCCGACATCCACAATGTCATCATCCGCAATGTTATGTCAAGCGCTTTCTGCGCCAACATCCGGCTGCTGAACCAAAGCGGCATCCGGCTTTACAACATCCTGATCGATGGTATGATGGATACCTCCGCCAACAGCCCCTATATGGAACGCGGCGGCAGCGGCATCCGCATCGGCGACAATCACCTGTACGGTACACGCCATGCCACACCGGACGAAACCTTCAACATCACCGTGCGCAATGTGTACAGCCGCGCGGGTGCGGTGATGCGCCTTGCCGGAGCTATGCGCGACTGTCTGTTTGAGAATATCCGTTCCTTTGACGAGGGCGACGGTGCGGTCATGCTGCTCGAAAATAACGCAAGTGTGGATATCACCCCCTTCTTCCGCAACTGAAAACATTTGATATTCGGACAAAAAGGAACTTCCATGGGCTAAAATCGACACGCAGCACCAAAGGCCGTACCGTGGCAGCTGCATGGAAACTGTTTTATGTACAAGGAGCCGAGAGCGCCGACATCAGCCGCTATCTGCTGATAGATCTGCCCTGCGTGGCGTATTTCACCGGTCTGGCCACCGCCGCGATATCAGATTCCATATACCTCTATGCCAAATCAGCATTTCCGTCGACACAAGGATCGTGCTATACTTTTTCCTGTAAGGCGGCTGCAGCCAGAATGCCGTCTTATGCGTATTCTCCAACGCAAAACCTTTTTTGTCTTTCTCCATTATAAAAGGAAACCGGGTACTGTGCTTTCATGTGCAGTGCCCGGATTTTCTTTTCATCTTTGTAATATATCACAAATATTCACACAGAAATACTGCAATTCTGCCCATTGACGAATCAACCGTTTTGTGATATATCGATTTTGATATATCACTATCAGTATTTGGCATTTCCCTTTTCGGGTTTTGTTTGTTAAAATATTAACATACCAATCAAACAAAACCTACACGAAAAGGAGCTCACCAATGGAACAGAATCTGAACCGTCCTCTGGTCGACAGCGTGGAAAGCCTGAACGAGGCGATCGCGCGTCTGCGCAAAGCGCAGCAGATCTTCGCCACCTATACGCAGGAGCAGGTGGACGCCATTTTCCGCGCTGCCGCTCTGGCTGCCAACCGCCAGCGCATCGCACTGGCAAAGATGGCCGTTGCCGAGACCGGCATGGGTGTTGTGGAAGACAAGGTCATCAAAAACCACTACGCCGCCGAATATATTTATAACTATTATAAAGATGTCAAGACCTGCGGCATCATTAAAGAGGATAAGGTAATGGGAACCATGACGATCGCCGAGCCCATCGGCGTGATCGCGGCGGTCATCCCCACCACAAACCCCACCTCCACCGCCATTTTCAAAACTCTGCTGGCGCTGAAGACCCGCAACGGTATTCTGATCAGCCCGCATCCCCGTGCAAAGAACTGCACCGCCGCCGCTGCACGCACGGTTCTGGAGGCAGCTGTCGCTGCCGGTGCACCCGCCGGTATCATCGACTGGATCGATGTGCCCAGCCTGGATATGACCAACACTCTGATGAAGGAAGCAGACATCATTCTGGCCACCGGCGGCCCCGGCATGGTCAAATCCGCTTACTCCAGCGGTAAACCCGCACTGGGTGTCGGCGCAGGCAATGTGCCCGCCATCATCACCGAAACCGCGGATATCAAGCTGGCTGTCAACTCCATCATCCACTCCAAGACCTTTGATAACGGCATGATCTGTGCTTCCGAGCAATCCGTCATCGTTATGGATAAGGTTTACGATGCTGTCCGCGCCGAGTTTGCCGCCCGCGGCTGCTTCTTCCTCGATCCCGCCCAGACAGAGAAGGTCCGCAAGACCATCATCATCAACGGCTCTCTGAATGCCCGCATCGTCGGTCAGAAGCCGGTCACCATTGCCAAGCTGGCCGGAGTCACCGTGCCCGAAAACACCAAGATCCTGATCGGCGAGGTGGAGAGCGCCGAGGTCAGCGAGGAATTCGCCCACGAGAAGCTCTCCCCCGTTCTGGCCATGTACCGTGCATCCAGCTTTGAGGATGCGCTGGATAAGGCCGATCAGATGGTCAAAGACGGCGGCTACGGCCACACCTCCAGCATCTATCTGGATACCATCACTGACCGTGAGCGGCTGAACGCCTTCTCTGCCCGCATGAAAACCTGCCGTATCGTGGTGAACACACCGTCCACCTTCGGCGGTCTGGGCGACCTGTACAACTTTGATACCGTCCCCTCTCTGACCCTGGGCTGCGGTTCCTGGGGCGGCAACAGCACCTCGGAGAACGTGGGCTGCAAACACCTGCTGAACTATAAAGTAGTCGCTGAGAGGAGAGAAAATATGCTTTGGTTCCGTGCCCCTGAAAAGGTTTACATCAAGAAAGGCTGCCTGAATGTCGCTCTGGACGAACTGCGCACCGTTCTGGGCAAGAAAAAAGTCTTCCTTGTCACCGATAATTTCCTGTATACCAACGGCTACACCAAGCCCATCACCGACAAGCTGGATGCCATGGGCATTCTGCATACCACCTTCTCCAATGTGGAGCCGGATCCCACGCTGGCCTGCGCCAAGGAGGGCGCCGCACAGATGACTGCCTTCCAGCCGGACTGCATCATCGCTCTGGGCGGCGGCTCTGCCATGGATGCCGCCAAGATCATGTGGGTGATGTACGAGCATCCCGAGGTGGACTTCATGGATATGGCCATGCGTTTTGTGGATATCCGCAAGCGTATCTACACCTTCCCCAAGATGGGAGAAAAGGCCTATTTCATTGCTATTCCCACCTCTGCCGGCACCGGCAGTGAGGTCACCCCCTTCGCCGTTATCACCGATCAGGATACCGGTGTCAAATATCCGCTGGCCGATTATGAGCTGATGCCCAACATGGCTATTGTGGATGCGGATTTCCACATGACCGCTCCCAAGGGTCTGACCAGTGCTTCCGGTATCGATGCCGTCTCCCATGCACTGGAAGCCTACGCCTCCGTGATGGCCACCGATTACACCGACAGCCTTGCTCTGCGCAGCCTGAAGATGATCTTTGAGTACCTGCCCCGCGCTTATGACAACGGTGCCAACGATCCCGTTGCCCGCGAGAAAATGGCCAACGCCGCCACCATGGCCGGTATGTCCTTTGCCAACGCTTTTCTGGGTGTATGTCATTCCATGGCACATAAGCTGGGTGCCTTCCATCACCTGCCCCACGGCGTTGCCAACGCACTGATGCTTGACGAGGTACTGCGATTCAATGCCTCTGAAGTTCCCACCAAGATGGGCACCTTCTCCCAGTACGATCACCCCCATACGCTGGCCCGTTATGCCGAGGTCGCCGATTATCTGGGTGTCAGGGGTGAAAACGATGAGGCCAAGCTGGAGGGTCTGATCGCCCTGTTTGACGAGCTGAAGAAAAAGGTCGGCATCAAGAGCTGCATCCGTGACTACGGTGTGGATGAGCAGGTCTTCCTGGAAAATCTGGACGAGATGGTGGAGCAGGCCTTTGACGACCAGTGCACCGGCGCCAACCCCCGTTACCCGCTGATGAGCGAGATCCGTCAGATGTATCTGAACGCCTATTACGGCACCCACGAGACCGTGTGACCGCCGCTGAATAAAGAAAGTAAGAAAGGAAAACTGACTTATGAATCTGGACAGAATCATTGCGGTGCGCACCTCCAAGACCGTTTACCGCGACGGCGACAAAGTCATCAAGGTGTTTGACAACAACTACTCCAAGGCTGATGTGCTCAATGAAGCCCTGAATGCCGCCCGCGTGGAGGAGACCGGCCTGAATATCCCCAAAATTCTGGAAGTGACCAAGATCGAGGGCAAATGGGCCATCATCTCGGAGTATATCCCCGGCAAATCCCTTTCCCAGCTGATCAAGGAAAACCCCGAAAAGAAGGACGAGTACCTTGAACTGATGGTGGATGTACAGATGGAGATCCACCGCCAGAAATGCCCGCTGCTGAACCGGCTGAAGGATAAGATGCAGCGCAAGATCTCCATGGCAGAGCTGGATGCCACCACCCGCTACGACCTGCACGCCCGTCTGGATGCCATGCCCAAGCACGACAAGGTCTGCCACGGCGATCTGACCCCCTCCAACATTGTCATCACACCGGAGGGAATCCCCTATATCATCGACTGGGCACACGCCACGCAGGGCAACGGCGCCGCCGATGCCGCCCGCAGCTACCTGACCTTCTGGCTGAACGGCGATATCTCCGGTGCGGAGAAGTACCTGAACCTGTACTGCAAAAAGAGCGACACCGCCAAGCAGTATGTGCAGAAGTGGCTGCCCATCGTGGCTGCCTCCCAGTCCGTCAAGGGCAAGCCCGAAGAGCGCCAGTTCCTGCTGAACTGGGTCGGCGTGGTGGATTACCAATAATTTCTGCTGTCAGACTTTACCAATGGAGCCGGCTCCTCTTGTGCCGGCTCCATCCCTCTGTTAAAATAACACATAGAATAAAGATAGAATTGGAGATCATTATGAAAATCACGGTTTGTATCGGTTCCTCCTGCCATCTGAAAGGCTCCCGCCAGATCGTCGAGGAGCTGCAGTACCTGATCGCGCAGAACAATCTGCAGGATGTCGTCGATCTGGGCGGCACCTTCTGCATGGGCAACTGCCAGAAAGGCGTTTGCGTTACTCTGGATGACACCTTCTTCTCTCTCACTCCCGACACCACCAAGGAATTCTTTGAAAAGGAAGTCCTGACCCGCGTATGATCGTGCAGGTCTGTGTCGGTTCCTCCTGCCATCTGAAAGGATCGCCGGAGGTAGTCGACCTTTTGCGCAAACATCTCGCCGCCGACAAGCTGGAGGACGATGTGATCCTGATGGGTGCATTCTGCATCGGCAAATGCAACCGCGAAGGCGTTACCGTCCAGCTGGACGACGAGATCGTCTGTGGTGTGAACAGAGAGAATTTTTTGGATTTTTACCGTCAGCACATCCGCGAGCCTCTGCTGAACGGAGGTGCCTCCAATGGCTGATTTTCTGAAGCTGAAAAAATCCAACTGCAAAAACTGCTATAAATGCATCCGGCACTGTCCGGTCAAATCCATCCGCTTCTCCGGCAATCAGGCCCATATCGTGGGCAACGAGTGCATTCTGTGCGGCCGCTGTTTTGTTGTTTGCCCCCAGAACGCCAAGGAGATCACCGATGCCACCGAGACCGTCAAGGTGCTGCTGGCCGGCGACGATCCGGTTTATGTCAGCCTTGCTCCTTCCTTTATCGCCAACTATGACGATGTGGGTATCGAAGAAATGCGCCGTGCGCTGAAGCTGCTCGGCTTTGCCGATGTGGAGGAAACTGCCATCGGCGCCACAATCGTCAAGCGGGAATACGAGCGTATGCTGCACGAGGATAAACGGGATATCGTCATCTCCTCCTGCTGCCATTCCATCAATCTGATGATCCAGAAGTATTTCCCCGGCGCGCTGCAGTATCTGGCCAATGTCCAGAGCCCCATGCTGGCGCACTGCGCCGACATCAAGCGGCGGCATCCGGGTGCCAAAACAGTCTTTATCGGTCCCTGCCTTGCCAAAAAGGACGAAGCAGACTACTATAAAGGCATCACCGACGCCGTCATGACCTACGACGAGCTGACCCGCTGGCTGGAGGCCGAGCACATCACGCTGGAGCACCGCGTTGACAAAACCGAGGCCAGCCGCGCCCGTCTTTTCCCCACCACCGGCGGCATCCTCAAGACTATGGCCTGTGATGAGCCCGGTTACTCCTACATTGCGCTGGACGGCATCGAAAACTGCATGACCGCGCTGCGCGACATTGAAGCCGGTAAGGTGCACAATTGCTTTATCGAAATGTCCGCCTGCGTAGGCAGCTGTATCGGCGGTCCCGTCATGGAAAAGAACCATCACGAGCCTGTCGGTGATTACATCCGCATCAACCGTTATGCCGGTAAAGAGGATTTCGATGTGGCGCAGCCCGCAGCTTCCTCTTTGCACAAAAGCATCGTCTATATCGAAAAGGAAGCCAAATACCCCAGCGAGACGGAGATCTGTTCCATTCTGCGCCAGATGGGCAAGTTCAAGCCCAGCGACGAGCTGAACTGCGGCTCCTGCGGATATGACAGCTGCCGCGCCAAGGCCGTCGCCATTTATCAGGGAAAAGCCGATGTTTCCATGTGTCTGCCCTTCCTGAAGGATCGTGCGGAAAGCTTCTCCGACAATGTGCTGAACAACACGCTGAACGGCATTGTTGTGGTCAATGACAAGCTGGAGGTACAGCAGATCAACCGTGCCGCCATCAAAATGATGAATCTGCGTGCCGCTGCGGATGTACTGGGCGAACCTGTGGTGCGTATTCTGGACCCGATCGCCTTCCTGCAGGTACAGAACACCGGCCGGAGCATCAATGACCAGCTGACCTTCCTGGCAGAATATAACCGCTATGTGGAGCAAACCATCGTCAACGACAGCGAAAACCATCTGCTCATCTGTTTTCTGCGTGATGTCACCGAAGAGCAGATGCAGCGCGAAAAGCGGGAGCAGCTGAACCGCAAAACCATTGAAACCGCCGATAATGTGGTGGAAAAGCAGATGCGTATCGTACAGGAGATCGCATCTCTGCTGGGCGAAACGGCCGCTGAAACCAAGATCGCCCTGACCAAGCTGAAGGAGTCGATCGGCAATGAATAATCTTTGTGCCGACATCGGCTTCCGCAGCGTCAACCACATCGGCGAGGAGCTGTGCGGTGACCACATCGATGTGGTGGAACAGAGCGACGATTCCTGTGTGGTCGTTCTTGCAGACGGTCTGGGCAGCGGCGTCAAGGCCAGCATTCTGTCCACGCTGACCTCCAAGATCATCTCCACCATGCTTGCCGCCGGTCTTTCCATTGAGGATTGTGTCGAGACCATCGCCGCCACCCTGCCGGTGTGCTCGGTGCGCGGTGTGGCTTACTCCACCTTCACCATTATCCACCTTGTCAACAATGAGGAAGCGGATATCATCCAGTATGACAATCCCCTGCTCATCATGCTGCGCGGCGGCCGCAACTACGACTACCCCCGCACCGAGATGAATATCGGCGGCAAAAAGATCTACCGTTCGCGGGTACACCTGCGGGAAAACGATGTTTTCATCGCCATGAGCGACGGCTGTATCCACGCAGGCGTGGGAATGTCGCTGAATTTCGGCTGGGACCGGCGGGAGATCATCGATTTCATGGAGGGGATCGTCGATGTGGGCTACACCGCCAAGACGCTGGCCACCATGCTGCTGGAGGAATGCAACAAGCTGTACAACTATCGTCCCGGCGATGATACCACCGTATGTGCGGTGCGCATCCGCCGGCGCGAGCCGATGAATATGCTGTTCGGCCCGCCCTCCAACCGGGACGACTGCAACAAAATGATGGCTCTCTTTTTCGCCAAAGAGGGAAAACACATCGTATGCGGCGGCTCCACCAGCGCCATGGTATCCGAATACCTGCGCAAGCCGCTGCGTGCGAAGCTGGATTTCACCGATCCGGAGATCCCGCCCACCGCAGAGATCGACGGCGTGGATCTTGTCACCGAGGGTGTTATCACCGTCAACAAGGTGCTGACCTACGCCAAGGATTATCTGGAGGATAACCGCAGCTACGAACACTGGAGCTTTAAAAAAGACGGCGCTTCCCAGATCGCGCAGCTGCTTTTTGAAGAAGCCACCGATATCAACTTCTATGTGGGCCGTGCCATCAATCCCGCCCACCAGAACCCCAACCTGCCCATCACTTTCAGCATCAAAATGAATCTGGTCAGCGAGCTTTCCGATTGTCTGCGCCGGATGGGCAAACGCATCAAGGTCAGTTATTTCTGACAAAACATATCACGAAGGGAGACGGCTATGTCATCCATACGCAAATTTGACACCAAAGTCCAACATCTGAAATATAAGGTACTGCGCGAGGTTGCGCGGCTTGCCTGGAACGACGAGCTGCTGGAACATGCTCTGGATATTCCCAAGACCATCGCGCCCGGCAAGGTGCCCACCCACCGCTGCTGTGTTTACAAGGAACGCGCCATTCTGGCCGAGCGTGTCAAGCTGGCTATGGGCGGTGACAAAACCAACCCCAATGTGATCGAGATCATCGATATCGCCTGTGATGAATGCCCCATGGGCGGCTACGAAGTGACCACCGCATGCCGCGGCTGTCTCGCCCACCGGTGCGAGGATGTATGTAAACGCGGCGCCATCAGCTTTGACCACAACCATGTCGCCCACATCGATAAGAGCAAGTGTGTGGAGTGCGGCCAGTGTGCCAAGGTGTGCCCGTTCGGTGCGATCAGCAATTTCCAGCGCCCCTGCGTGCGCAGCTGCAAGGTAAAGGCGATCTCGATGGATGAAAACAAGGCCGCCAGCATCGACAACAACAAATGCATCTCCTGCGGTGCCTGCGTTTATCAGTGCCCCTTCGGTGCGATCAATGACAAATCCTTCATTCTGGATGTCATCGACATCATAAAAAAGAGTGAGGGTTCCAAAAAACACAAGGTCTATGCCGTGATCGCACCGTCTATCTCCAGCCAGTTCACCTATGCCCGTCTGGGTCAGGTGGTGGCCGGCATTAAAGCACTGGGTTTCCACACCGTCATTGAAGCAGCACTGGGCGCCGACATGGTCGCCATGGCCGAAAGCCGTGAACTGGTGGAAAAAGGCTTCCTGACCAGCAGCTGCTGCCCGGCATTCGTTGCATACATTGAGAAAAACTTTCCCGCTATGGTGGAGCACATCTCCCACAACCCCTCCCCTGCCGCCGCGCTGGGTAAATTCATCAAGCAGACCGACCCCTCTGCCAAGGTCATCTTCATCGGCCCATGCACTGCCAAAAAGATGGAGTTCCAGAAAGAAGCCGTCCGTCCTTACATTGACAGTGTCATCACCTTTGAAGAGCTGCAGGCGCTGATCGACAGCCGCGATCTGGATATCGCCGGTATGGAGGATGATGTGCTGGACAATGCCTCCTACTTCGGGCGCATCTTCGCCCGCAGCGGCGGTCTGTGCGATGCTGTAACGCAGGCGCTGAAAGAACAGAACATCGATTTCAAGCTGAAGGCGCTACCCTGCGATGGTATTGAAGCCTGCCGTATGGCTCTGCTGAAGGCAAGCAAAAAAGTTTTAGATGCCAACTTTATTGAAGGCATGGCCTGCGTGGGCGGCTGTATCGGCGGCGCCGGCTGCCTGACTCACGGCGAAAAGAACAAGGCCGAGGTGGACAAATACGGCAGCGAAGCTCATGAAAAAACCATCAGCGATGCCATCAGTCTGCTGAATTTCTGAAATCATCCTACACAAAAAAACGGAAGCTCTTTTCACGGAGCTTCCGTTTTTTACACATAATTTCATCGGCGGCAGGCACGAAGAAAATCCTTCTGTTCCTGTGTCAGCTGATAGCTTTCGCAGGCCTTTTGCACCGTTTTGCCGTGTACCCATACAGGCAGCCGCCGCTGCACGATCCACGGCAGCGCCGCATTCCACTGATGTACCAGTGCCATGCTGAAATACCACGCCGCCGCCATGCGGACATAGTATTCCTCTTTGCAGGGACCGGTGAGCACAGCCTGTGCGACCTGAGACAGATGCTCTTCCTCAAACGCCGTTTGTACAAAACACAGCATTGTCACCATACCGAAGCGCACCGTATAGCACCGATCGCTTTGCAGCCAGCGAGCCGCGGCAGCCTGTGCCTGCTGCGGATACCCGTCCAAAAGCACCGCGGCGCGGCCGTCACAGGTGGCCCAGTTGTCGATGTAAGGCAAAAAAGCTTCCACCTGCGCAAGACGGGTCCCGATATCGTTTTTCTGCAGCGCCAGCAGCTCCATGTGCAGATTGTTTTCCTCGTAATACGCATGGGGCAGCTGTACAAGAAACTGCTGCACCTCCGCCGGACGGGTGCGGATCAGCTGCTTTGCATAACGACGCAAAGCCGGCGTGCGCACACCAAGAACCGTCATTTTATCCACTGTCGGCAGCAGAGCGGACTGAAAATCCCGGTATTTTTCATCCGTCAGCGCGGCAAGCTCCCGCTGAATACGGGTCACAGATCCGTCACCTCACGGCTGACGATACCGGCAGCGCTACCCACCGCGCCCCGCATCCAGCGCAGACCGCACAGATGTGCCTGCTTTTGCATGGCGGCTTTTTGGGTATCCGGCGGGATCACCGTACGGGTATCCAGATCAAACACTCTTGGAATATCCAATCCCAGAATATCCCGCATCAGATGAACTGCCGTATGCGCCGCAAAGCCGTGGCAGCGGCTGGTATTGCCCAGCTCACGGGTCTCCCACAGGGTACCGGGGCCTTCCGACAGCTGAGGCAGATACAGTGCCTTCAGCTCCCGCAGAAGGTTATCGTACTCGCCCCATTTTGCCAGCAGATCCATACGGATACAAAGCCCGATGAACAAACCGCTTGCGCCGATCTGCGTGCTGGGCGGCACAAGCGGCGCCGGCCCCATGGCGCGCACCACAGCGCGGGCAACCGCGGGGATCTCCTCTTTTGCATAAAGCTCTGCCCAGAGCATGGTATACTGGCAAGCCTCGCTGTAGCGGTCATTCATTTTCAGCTTGCCATCCTCATACCGCAGGCTATCCGGGAAAAACGGCTTATCCAGAAAATCACTGCCATCGTTGACCGCCAGTGCACCCCGCAGCACTTTACGGATGCGGCTGCCCTCTTCGGCCCAATCGGCACGGTGATACAGCTGTCCCAGCCGGATGAGCATAAACGCATACAGTGCATTGGCCGCCGTAGAAATGGGCAGCGTATTCTGCGGATGATTCGACTGCGACCAGTCGATAAAGACAAAGGGCATATCCTGCAGCAGGCCGCTTTCACCGATATACCGCTTGCTGCCGGCAACAAAATCCTCCACACGCTTCTGATGATCCAGCGCCAGCTGCAAATCGCCGCTGCGCTCCACATATTCCACCAACTCCAACATCAGCCAGAAGGACCAGGTAGTGATGGCCGGTGCACCGGGCAGCTTGTTGGCCGGATATACCTCCGGGAAGAAATTGTTGGCTGCACCGATGCCGTCACCGTAGGGCGCAAGCAGGAAGTTTTCGATAAAGGCCTTCTCCACCGAAAGATCTCCCCAGAGCAGAGCCGCCGCACGGGCAGTCCACAGCGAATCGCACAGCCAGCCGCCGCGTTCGCGCTCGGGACAATCCATAAAGATATCCAGCGTATTGAGCTGCAGCGTGCGGCGTGCGGCGGCATACAGCCGGTTGACATCCTCATCCGAGCAATGGAAATTACCGCAGCCGTTATCGGGATAGCAGAACTCCCGCACATGGATATCACTGACACTGCAATCTCCCACTGTCTCGCCATCCTGTGCACGGAAGATGAAACGGAGATGCCGCGCCATCGCCGGCTCCATGGAAAGGAACCGCGTGGTACCCGCCGGCAGATACAGCCGTGTGACAGGATTTGCACCGTCAATCATATTGCTTTTACGGTCATATTCCTTGATAAACTCCTGATGGATCACATCCAGCAGACAGGGTTTTTCGCAGCTGACGGTAAAACCGATAAAACCAAGCAGCGGTGCACCGAAATCAAAGACAGCACAGGGACTTTCGCCACTGACAGTACCGGTGAAGGAAACGCCGTCCTGCATCCATTTTGCCGATGCACGCAGCGCTCCGTCCACCGTCTGCACATAATCGTACAGGGGACGGGCAGACAGCTTCTGATAGTAATCCTTATAGATCCGCTCGAACCACAGCGGCGGGATCAGAATGCTTCTGTCGATACAGCTGCCGAATAACGCGGTCAGCCGTGCTCCGGTGCACTTCTTCAGCGTGGGCAATGCCATACGGCGGGGCAGCAGCCCGGGCATGGGAGCAGTGCAGACCGCAGCCTTCTGCCAATCCAGCTGCGGTACATCTGCCGCAGTACCGGTACGCCATGCGGTATAGGCTGCATCCAGATGGTAGACCTCTGTATTCTGGCGGCAGTGGGAGATTTTCTCGCTGTATTCATCCCGCTGGGTCAGACGCACCGCATCCCACGCCTCATCGGTGGCAAACACAGAGACACCATCCATGAACAGCTCTGCCAGCAGCATGGAGCTTTCGCAGGTCTGGTCGTTGGAGTATCCGCCAAGGCAGCCCACCGAAGCGGATGTCTCCACCGCAAAATGATTTTCACCCGTGTGCAGATACGGCAGAATGTCCAGCATATCCACCCGCAGATGACCGTGAGCGGTACGCGCCGGCCCGTGCATAACAAAAACACCGTTGACATACAACCGGTAGACGCTGCGGGCGGTGATATGCAGCACGGCAGCAGCCGGCAGAGCATCCAGCACAAGATCTCTGCGGAAGCCGGCCTGTACATTCAGCGTTTCCTCCAGTCCCTTCAGAAAAACGGGTCTGGCATGAACAAAAAACTTTTCGCTCTGTTCCATCTTTTCATCCTTTCGTTTCACTTTGCCTTAATCGTCGCCGATGCGGGTAAAGCGCATTACTTCCCCGCCCTCATGCAGCACCGTCTCGTTCCACATGGCGGCAGGCCGCACCCACAGACCACCCTCGCCGTAAAGAGCCTGATAAACCACCATCGGTTCCAGTGTTTCCGAGTGAGAAGCCACACCGATCAAACGGTACTCCCCGCCCTTGAAATGCCGATAACGACCCGGCTGAAGCGTATCCTTTGCATCCATCTTCCGTTCCCTCCTGCATTGCTGTGCAGATATATTCCTGTTGTCATAATAACAGACTTTTCTGCAGATTGCAAGCAGTGCGGCACGCTTTGCACCTTGACACTGCAGAGAATATGTGATATACCTCACAAATGGTCTGCGGTTTGTACATCGCTCTGCCGCAGCGCAAAGTTGTGAAAAACCGTACGCCGACAGAGTATGGTCTATACCGTGCCGGCTGCTGTGCCGGCATAGAAATCCGGAACCTCGCCCACAATGACTGTCTGGGCTAAAATCATATCGCTGATGACGGTCTGGCTGGTGTGATAACCGGCGGAGAAGGTCTCCACCACCACTGTCATGCGGAGCACCAGATTGTGCATGGTCTGGTTGAAGCCGGCCCCCTCCAGTGAGCTTAAAAAGGACGATTCCACATACGAAGCCGGCTGGATATAGAACCCGATGAGCGGCCCGCGCCCCGCCAGAAAATTGGATCCCAGCACCGTACCCAGCGGAACACGCACCTTTTTCAGGCTCATGCGTTCCAGCGCGGCATTGGCCGCCAGTGTGAGCCGTGCAGAAACATCGTTCACCGCAGCAGGATCCACCTCCACCGAGGTAACCGCCCCGGAGGAATCCCGTACAACCTTCGCCAACTGCTGATAACTGACCGGCCATGCGGCAAGCTCCTCGTTACAAGCCTGATTGATGGTTGTAACCGCCAGATATTTGGCCTGTACCAATGCAAACTCCCGTATCACCGGCCCAAAGGCTCTGTCGATTGCCGCAAGCAGCGCTGCCGTAAGAAAAAGAACAGTCAGAATAAATACAAACAGCCGTCGCTTAAAGCGTGACGGCTGTTTTTTTCGCATTTGTTTTGATGCGGCGGGCCGGTATCCCGCCGCAGAATAACGCCGCATACTGCGGCCTGCAGATTTGCCCGTCATCGTCCCCGCCCCTTTCCTGCTGCATTGTATGCAGCAACAAAAGAAAGCAGAACCATTACATCACAGCAATGGCCGCGCAAAGGCCTTTTTGGATATCCTGCAGAGTCATGCTGGGTACACCCTCGGCGGCCTGCTGCGGTAAAAAGGGCACATGAATAAAGGCAGCCCGCACCGGTGTTCCCGTATAGTGGTGCAGCACTGTATACAGCAGGTCGTTGCACACGAACGCGCCCGCGCTGTAGGAAACCTGCCCCGGCAGACCGACCTCTGTGATCGCCTGTGCCATAGCGCGTACCGGCAGCGTGGAAAAGTATGCGGCAGGGCCATCTGCGGCCACAGGCTCATCCACAGGTGCAGCACCGGCATTATCCGCAATACGGCCAAACCGCAGGTTGATGGCCACAAGCTCCGGCGTGATGGCCGCACGGCCGCCCGCCTGCCCTACGCACAGTACGGCATCCGGCTGAAGCTGCGCAGCCGCAGCAAGCACCGTTTCACCAGCCTTGCCAAACACCGTGGGGACTTCCAGCTTTGTCAGCTGCCAGTCACCGATGACATCGGGCAGCATCTTGACAGCCTCCCACGAGGGGTTGATGCTCTCGCCACCAAAAGGATCAAATCCGGTGATCAGCAGTTTTTTCGGATTCATACAGATACCTCTTTTCTGCAGGATATATTTGCATTTACTGTATCTTTCACCATTTGTTAAAAAGACAGCAGACGCACTACAGGCCGCCTGCTGTCTTGTACCTCTTTACAGAGAGATGGTCTTGGAGATCAGACCCAGCTTGGGATCCATGGATTTCTTCATGGCAAGCGCCTCGGTAATGCTGTAGTCGGTGATCTCGTCATCCTTGATGCCGACCACGCGGTTATAGGCGCCCATCTCCAGCAGTTCGATGGCGCGGAATCCCATCTGGCTGGCGGTGGTACGGTCGCGCACGGTGGGACAGCCGCCGCGCTGCACATGACCCAGAATGGTGGCGCGGCTTTCGATGCCGGTGTTTTCCTCAATGTATTTGGCCAGCTCCTGCGCATGGCCGATACCCTCGGCGACCACAATGATAAAATGCTTTTTACCGGTCTTCTGGGTCTTGACCATGCGGTCGATGACATCCTTCTGCAGATCGTAGGGAATCTCCGGCACAAGGCAAGCCAGAGCGCCGGTGGCAATGCCCACATTCATAGTGATGTAACCCGCACCGCGACCCATCAGCTCGATGACGCTGCAGCGGTCATGGGACTGTGTGGTATCACGCAGCTTATCGATCATCTCCACGGCGGTATTCATAGCGGTATCGTAACCGATGGTGTACTCGCTGCAGGCGATATCATTATCAATGGTGCCGGGCAAACCGATACAGGGAATGCCCTGCTTGGCCAGCGCCATAGCACCGCGGAAGGATCCGTCGCCGCCAATGACCACGACCGCATCGATGCCGAACTTGCGGCAGGTGTCCGCAGCCTTCTTCTGACCGGCTTCAGTGGTAAACGCCTTGCAGCGGGCGGTGTACAGCACAGTACCGCCGCGATGGATGATCTCGGACACGCTGCGCAGATCCATTTCGCGGATCTCTTCATTGATCAGGCCGTTATAGCCGCGCTCGATACCTACCATACGGAAGCCCTTGGCAATACCGGTACGCACTACGGCACGGATAGCGGCATTCATACCGGGCGCATCACCGCCGCTGGTCAGAACGCCGATTGTTTTGATCTCTGCCATTTTATAAATTCCCCCCTGAGAATTCAGTCTTTCACATCTTTTATCAGCAATGGCTGATGTATGTTTTAAAAAACATTCCAGTATATCATTATACCGAATCAATGCGTAAAATTCAACCTTTTTCGGGAGAAATCCTTGGCTTTTTTGTTTCCGCGGTACAGTTGAGAAATCATTTCAGCACCACATTGCCCTTGCCCAGAAGGTTTTCCAGCTCGCCCAGCAGCAGGTCGGCAGGCTCTACCCAAAGCGACTGCGGCGCACGGGCATATTTCTCCCGATCAGTCAGATACAGCATCACAGGTGTCGGCCCGTTGAAAATGCTCAGCAGATTTTTCACCCGCTCGAAAACCTCGCCGCTCATATCCGGCAGACGCAGGTAAAGCGTCTGTTTTTTTTCAGCGGCACGGTCGGCATCGCCTGGTCGGTAGGCGTGCGCACCGACAACAGAATCCGCCAGCAGCTTGGCGGGCTCCTCCTCCTTGACAGAAACGCGGCCCTGCAGCACAACAACGGCATTTTCAGCCACGGCATCCATACAGGCACGCAGCACCTTGGGGAACACCACCACCTCCATACTGCCGGAAAGATCCTCCACCGTCAGAAATGCCATGGTTGCATCGGATTTGGTTGTAAGATAACGGAACTTGACAATAATTCCTACGATGGTCACGCTTTGACCGTCCAGTTTGTGACCGTCCTCGCCGGTGATCGCTGCGATCGTATGGCTGGCGGTCTTTTCGATCATGGGGCGATAGGCATCCAGAGGATGACCGGACAGATACAGGCCGCTCATCTCTTTTTCCATCTGCAAACGCTCCTGCGGAGTATATTCCGTCACATCGGGCAGCACAAACTCATCCGAGACAGGTGCATCCTCCTCCATCGCGCCGAACAGACTGAGCTGTCCGTCCAGATTGCGGCGGGATTCCCCCTCCACACTTTTCAGTATGCTTTCCAGACCTGTGACCATACGACGGCGGTTGGGATCAAGCTCATCAAAGGCTCCCGCCTTGATGAAGCTTTCCACCGCACGACGGTTCATTTCCGTGCCGTGCAGGCGCTTGCAAAAATCGTACAGAGATGTGAACGGACGCTCGGCGCGGGCGGCAATAGCGGATTCGATCAGGCTGCGGCCCACATTTTTCAGTGCAAGCAGGCCAAAACGCAGATCCTGACCCTCGACCGTAAAACCAAGGCCGCTTCGGTTGATATCCGGCGGCAGGATACGGATGCCCAGACGGTGGCATTCCGCGGTGTATTCGATGACCTTATCGGTATTACCCAGCACACTGGTCAGCAGTGCTGCCATGAACTGGCGGCAGTAATGGCATTTCAGGTAGGCAGTCTGATACGCCACAAAAGCATAGGCCGCAGCATGGGATTTGTTGAAAGCATAGCTGGCAAAGCTGGACATATCGTCATAGATGGCGTTGGCGACATTCTCCGGAATGCCGTTGTTGACGCAGCCGATACAGGCGTTGCCCTCCTCGGTACTGCCGTAAACAAAACGCTTGCGCTCCTTTTCCATGACATCGTGCTTTTTCTTGCTCATGGCGCGGCGTACAAGGTCAGCCTGACCGTAGCTGTAGCCGGCAAGCTCACGACAGATCTGCATGACCTGCTCCTGATAGACGATAACACCGTTGGTTACATCCAGAATGGGACGCAGCTTTTCGGTGGAATAGCTGATATGGGAGGGATCGTGCCGGTTGCGGATGTAGACCGGAATGGAATCCATCGGACCGGGACGGTACAGCGAAATAACTGCGATGAGATCCTCCACATCGCGCGGCTTCAGACCCATCAGCACCTGACGCATACCGCCGCTTTCAAACTGGAAGGTGCCGCAGGTATCGCCGGCGGAAAGCATCTCAAACACAGCTTTGTCATCAAGGGATGCTTTTTCGATGGAGAAAGCGGGATCTTCCGTCTGACGGATCAGATTCTCCGCATCACGGATGACTGTAAGAGTGCGCAGACCAAGGAAATCCATCTTGAGCAGACCCAGCTCCTCGATGGTGGTCATGGTGAACTGGGTGATGATCTGGCCGTCGGTGCAGGAAAGCGGTACATACTCCTGTGCAGCCTCGGGCGTGATGACAACGCCCGCCGCATGGGTAGAAGAATGCCGCGGCATACCCTCCACCTTGATGGAAAGATCGATCAGCTCCTTGACCTGCGGGTCGCTGTTATACATAGCCGCCAGCTCCGGAGAAACCTTGAGCGCCTTTTCCAGCGTCATTTTCAGCTCCATGGGAACCAGCTTGGCAACCTTGTCCACGGCCTGATAGCTCATATCCAGCACACGGCCCACATCACGGATAGCAAGCCGCGCCGCCATAGTGCCGAAGGTAATGATCTGCGCCACATGATCCGCACCGTATTTGCGCACCACATAGTCGATGACCTCCTGCCGGCGTTCATAGCAGAAGTCGATATCAAAGTCCGGCATGCTGACGCGCTCGGGATTGAGGAAGCGCTCGAACAGCAGGCTGTATTTCATGGGGTCAATTCCGGTGATACCGATGCAGTATGCAGCAATAGAGCCGGCGCCGCTGCCGCGTCCCGGGCCCACAGGAATGCCCTGACTGCGGGCATAATTGATAAAATCAAAGACGATGAGATAGTAGTTGATGTACCCCATACGGTCGATGATGGAGATTTCGTAATCCAGACGCTCCTGATACTCCGGCGGGATATCGGGGCCGTAATGGCGCTCCAGTCCCTTCTGGCACAGGTCGATAAAGTATTCCCGGTTGTCGCGGCCATCCGGCGCTTTGAAATAGGGCAGCTTTGTCACACCGAATTCAAAATCGAAGCAGCACATATCCGCAATACGATTGGTGTTTTCACATGCCTCGGGAACAATGGAAAAAAGCTCGTACATCTCTTCGGTGGATTTGACGTAGAACTCATCCGTACCAAATTCCAGCCGATCGGGGTCATTGATGGTTTTGTTGGTGGAAATGCATACAAGAATGCGCTGCATCTTGCTGTCCTCTTTGGTGAGGTAGTGCGCATCGTTGGTGGCAGCCATAGGGATGCCGCAATCCCGCGCCAGTTTGATCAGCTGAGGAAGCACGCGCTGCTGTTCCTCCAGACCATGATCCTGCAGTTCAATGTAAAACCGGTCCGGCCCGAATAATTCTTTATAATAAAGAGCGATACGCTTCGCCTCGTCGTAGTTGCCGTTGAGCAGCGCCTGCGGGATCTCGCCCGCAAGACACGCAGAAAGACAGATAAGGCCCTCGTGATGCTTTTCCAGCAGCTCACGGTCGATACGGGGCTTGGAATAAAAGCCGTCCACAAAACCAGCGGAGACAAGTTTGATCAGATTTTTATAGCCCGTTTCATTTTCGCACAGCAAAAGAAGATGATTGGAGCCATCCAGCTTGTGCACCTTATCAAAACGGGTACGGGTAGCCATATAGACCTCGCAGCCGATGATAGGCTTGATACCCGCCTTTTTTGCCGCTTTGTAAAAATCCACACTGCCGTACATAGCACCGTGGTCGGTGATGGCGATGGCAGTCTGCCCCAACTCTTTGACGCGCTGCATCAGCTTATCAATGCGGCAGGCGCCATCCAGCAGGCTGTATTCGGTATGGATATGCAGATGTGTAAAACGGCGGTCTGTATCAGCCATGAGAGGATCCGTTCCTTTCAAAAAATTGCGTGTATGTAACCGGCAATACGGTAAATGGTCAAACGGTTTCCGGCATCTGTTCCTTACGGCGCAGCGCATCAGCGGTATCCACCAGCTTTTTCATACGGTGTGAAAGTCCGCTTTTGCTTACCGGAGGCTGCATCAGCGCAGCGAGTTCGGCAAGCGTTGCCTCCGGATTCTGCAGCCGTGCCAGCGCCGCACAGCGCAGCTGCTCCGGCAGGGCTTCCAGTGCATCATGCGTCTGCAGATACCGGATCGCTGCCAGAACCTTTTCGTTGGCAGCAAGCGTTTTATCGATGTTGGCGGTCTCGCAGTTGGTGATACGATTCGCCTGATTGCGATAGGTCTTGTATATTTTGGCGTTCATGATCTCCATGGCGTTGTGTCCTGCGCCCATGGCGGCAAGCAGGTCCTCCACCTGTTCACTGGCGCTGAGATACAGAACGTCGTTTGCATTTTTACGAATACGGCGCGGCTCAAGTCCGTCGGCAGCCAGCAGCTGCGCAAGTTCATCCAGCCGGGCAGAATTCTGGGTGACGAACTCCAGATGATACTCCTTTGCCGGGTCCGCCACAATACCGCCGCACAGAAACGCTCCAGCCAGAAACGCACCGCGGCAGGAAGCGCAGCGCAGCAGCTTTGACAATGCACCGGATGAATACAGATCTGCCTTGCAGCGCTGTGCAAAGCTTTTAAGCTGTACACTTCCCTGTTCATCATCTGTCGCAAGGGAGAGCTTGTCCCGTCCGTGCACCCAATATGTACCGGCGTGCAGCGTAATTCCCTGTGCCGCAAACATGGTGCGCAGATAGCGGGCCGCCAGTTCGTTTTCGGTGTGGAACTCCAGTTTTTCCGGCGTAAAGGTATGAGAAAAACAAGCTGCGCCAAAGCAGAACGCCCGGGCGCAGCAGGGCTTTTCAATGATGTGAGCGCAGAGCTCTTTTTTCACCTGTGCGGAAAAAGTCATCCATCCGTTACCTTCATCCATGCACCCGATGCGCACATTATTTTACCACCCGGATCTCACGCTCCAGCGTATAACCGGTTTTTTCTTTGACAATGGCCGCAACACGATCCGTCAATGCGATCACATCGGCGCAAGATGCACCGCCGATGTTGATAACAAAGCCGGCATGCTTTTCGCTGACCTGTGCACCACCGACCGTCATGCCCTTCAGTCCGCACTGATCGATGAGCGCAGCAGCAAACGCCCCCTGCGGACGCTTGAAAGTGCTGCCTGCGCTGGGCCATTCCAGCGGCTGTTTTTCTTTCCGGCGGGCGGCAAGCTCCGTCATACGGCCAGCGATAGCCGCGGGATCATCCCGGCAAAGTGTAAAGGTCGCAGCCAGTACAGCGCAGCCATTTCTCTCAAAAACAGAATGCCGGTATGCAAAATCGCACTCCTCACCTGAAAAAGTCACAAGCTCCCCTGTGGGGGTGACGGCACGCACACTGTGCACCACATCCTTCATCTCGCCGCCATAGGCTCCGGCATTCATGTAAATCGCGCCGCCCACAGCGCCCGGGATCCCATAGGCAAATTCCAGCCCGGCCAGACCCTCCATCTGCACTGTCCTGCACAGCGTCGCAAGGTGCACGCCAGCGCCGGCGGTCACGGTACAGCCTTCCACTTCAAGACTGTTCAGTGCAGAAAAATCAACTACCGCCCCGGCAAACCCCTCATCGGCAAACAGAGTATTGGAGCCTTTTCCCAGGCAATACCGCCGCACGCCGGCCTGCTCCAGCAGCGCCAGTAGCCGCACAGCCTGTGTCTCGTCCGCCGGACAACACAGCAAAGCTGCCGGCCCGCCGATTTTAAAGGTGGTGAGCGGCGCAAGGGGGGCATCCCATCGAAAAGAAATACCCTCGCTGTTCAGTTTTTCACAAAGCGGCTGACGCCAGGCATAATCACTCATGAAAACCTCCGGAATTGGGGAATCGGTTGTAAAAAGCCTTTGCCGGGCACTTTCGCACCCGGCCGGCATATCTTTTTATCAATACGGTACGCAAACACGATCCGGTTTATGCTTCCTGCTTGCCCAGCATGGCAGCACCAACGATACCGGCATCGTTAAACAGCTCGGCACAGACGATGCGGGTACGGCTGATGTTATTGCGGGCGTAATCTTCTTCATCCACATAGGCCTGAATGGGATCGATCAGGGCACTTCCCTGCTTGGACACACCACCGCCGATGCAGACAATCTCCGGCTGGAAAATGTTGATCAGGTTGGTCAGACCGCAGGCCACATATTCCAGATAGTTGGCGACCACAGCCTTGGCCAACTCATCACCGGCATGCAGTGCATCAAAAGCGGTCTTTGCACCGACCTCGGACAAATCGCCATCCACCAGCTTCCACATCATATTGTCGGGGTTCTGCTTCATAGCCTCGACGGTATCCTCGGCCAGTGCACGGGCGGAGGCGTACTTCTCCCAGCAGCCGTTACGACCGCACATGCAGGGACGGCCGTCCTTGACGATGACCATATGGCCCAGCTCACCACCGGCATGGTTGCTGCCGGAATACAGCTTGCCATCCAGAATAATGCCTGCGCCCACACCGGTACCCAGCGTGATAGCGATGGCATTCGTTGCACCCTTCAGCGCACCGGCAGCGTATTCACCGTAGGCGGCGGCATTGGCATCATTTTCCACATAGACCTTACAGCCCAGCAGCGCTTCCATATTCTTGCCCAGATACCAGTCACGGTAGCCGAAGTTTGCATTGAATCCCACAAAACCGGTGATGGGATTGACCGCGCCGGGGGTGCCGATGCCCACCCAGCCGATATCGGCCATGGTCAACCCTTTTTCAGCCGCAAGCTCGGTGCACAGCTTTGCCATATCCGCCTCGACTTCGGCGGCAGGACGGGGCAATGCAGTGGGGCAGGATTTGGATGCAACGATCTCAAAGTCCTCGTTCACCAGACCGGCGGCAATGTTGGTGCCGCCCAGATCGATACCGATGTAGTATTTCATATGCGTGTACTTCCTTTTCATTTATTTTTAAGAATAGACAGAGTTCCGGCGAAATATGCCTGCCGGACAGGCAGGAAACCCTTGATTTATCAGGAGATATCGTTGGTCAGGCCCAAGCGCTCGATCAGTTCTTCGGCGGCATTGTAGCCCAGCTTCTTCTGACGGTTGCTGATGGCAGCGGCCTCCAGAATGATGGAGAGATTGCGGCCGGGACGCACCGGAATGACAGAAAGCGGCAGTTCCACACCCATGATATCGGTGACCTCATGCTCAAGACCGGTACGGCTGTAATTCTTCTGGCCATCCCAGTTTTCCAGCTGCACCACCATATCCACCTTTTCGCTGGGCTTGATGGCACCATCGCCAAAGACACGGGCGATATTCAGAATGCCGATACCGCGCAGCTCGACAAAATGACGAATATTTTCGGGAGCACTTGCCACGATGGAACGGTTGGAGACCTTGCGCAGCTCCACTGCATCGTCCGCGATCAGGCGGTGTCCGCGCTTGACCAGCTCGATGGCAGCCTCGCTTTTACCGACGCCGCTCTCACCCATGATCAGAATGCCCTCGCCGTACACCTCCACCATAACACCGTGACGGGTAATGCGGGGCGCAAGTTCCACCGTCATCATGGAGTTCATGGCGGTGATCAGCTGCGTGGTGTTTTCGGAGGAATGCAGCAGCGGTATGCTGTATTCTTTTGCATATTCCACCATCTCATCAAAAACAGGAATACTGCGGGTGACGATGACTGCCGGCGGCTTGACCGCAAACAGCGTGCGGATATGGCTGCGGCGTTCCTCGGCGGAGATCTCTTTCAGATAGGACATTTCCACCATGCCGCAAACCTGCACACGGGTGGTATCAAAGAATTTGTTGTAGCCTGCCAGCAGCAGACCGGGGCGGTTGACATCCGCGGAATAGATCAGCACTTTATCCAGTTCGCAGGGACTGTAGATCACTTCCACATTCAGGTTGGTCAGGGCTTTTTTCAGGCTTACCGAAAAATTCTGCATAGCACTCCATCCTTTCCCGCCGCTGCAGCGGCCATTTCCTTATACAAAGTTAATTATACCCTACCTGCTCTTTTGGCGCAAGTCTTTTCCCTGTTTTTCTTTTTGTAAAGCTGATTTCTGCCGGCTGAAGTCACCTTCGCTTTCCAGTGCAAACTGTCCGTCTCACGGATACAATGCAAAATTTTTGTATTCAAACTATTGACATTCGACCAAAACAGGTATATAATGCCAAGTAAATTCTTCCCCGAAAGGAAAACGACCATGACTGCTGTCTGTTTCAAAAAGTCATCGTCCCGATCTTGCGGCGCTGCTTCGGCTGCGTCTTGCTGCGGTGTGATGCTTTTGCACGAAAGGGCGTTTTCCATTCGTACACCTTGACTCGATTCCGGGTCATCGTTCACCACATCCATACAGCAGGGTGCAGGCGATTGTTCCTGTAGCCTGCTTTTTGTTTTTCACAATGCATAAATATTGGTGATCACATATTAGGAGGAAACTGTTATGGATCGCGTTTACAATTTCTCTGCCGGCCCGTCGATGCTTCCGCTGGAGGTATTGGAAAAAGCGCAGAAGGAGCTGCTGAATTACAATGGCTGCGGCTCCAGCGTGCTGGAAATGAGCCATCGCTCCAAGCCGTTTGAAGCCATCGTGAATAACGCTGAAGCCACGCTGCGGCGGATCATGCACATTCCCGATGAGTATGCAGTGCTGTTTTTGCAGGGCGGTGCCTCGCTTCAGTTTTCCATGGTTCCGATGAACCTGACTGCGCAGGGTGCTACGACCGCCTATGCCGTGACCGGACAGTTTGCCAAAAAGGCATGGGAAGAAGGTGCCCGCTGGGGCAACGCCGTGGCAGTGACCAATGGCAAAATCGACAATTTTGCCGCCATTCCCGCTGTCACGCCCGAGCTCATCCCGCAGGATGCCGCCTATCTGCACATCACCGGTAATAACACGGTATACGGCACTGCGTACAACACACTGCCCGACACCGGCAGCGTACCACTGGTGGCAGACTGGTCCTCTGCCATTCTCGGCAAGGTCATCGATGTGAAAAAGCACGCGCTGATCTATGCCGGTGCACAGAAAAACATGGGCCCCGCCGGTCTGACTGTGGTCATCCTGCGCAAGGAGCTTCTGGAGCGCACATTGGATCCCATCGTGCCCACCATGCTGCAGTATGCCATCCATGCAGACAAGGGCTCCATGTACAACACCCCGCCCTGCTTCTCCATTTACATGGCAGGCCTGGTATTTGAGTGGGTGGAGAAAAATGGCGGCGTAGAGGCCATGGAGCAGCGCAATGCCGCCCGTGCCGCCGCACTGTACAAAGCACTGGAGAGTTGTGATCATTTCCGTCCCCTGGCAGCAAAAAAGGATCGTTCCATTATGAATGTGACCTTTACGCTGGATACGCCTGAGATGACTGCAGAGTTCCTCGCCATGGCACAGGGACGCGGTCTGACCAGCCTGAAAGGCTATCGCACTGTGGGTGGCTGCCGTGCATCGCTGTACAACGGTATGCCGGACGAAGGTGTCGCTGCGCTGATCGACTGTATCTGCGCATTTGAGATCGGCAAGCGCACCTGACGCTGTGCCCAAGGAAAGGAAGCAAGTCATGTTCACCGTAAAAACCTTCAATGCCATTTCCAATATCATCCGCCAGCATCTGGATGATGAAACCTATACCATTGATGCAGATGCATTTACCTACGATGCTGCGCTGGTGCGCAGCGCCGATCTGCATGAGACAGCTTTTCCGCAGCGGCTGCTGGCCATTGCCCGTGCCGGCGCAGGCTACAACAACATCCCGTTGGAGCGCTGCGCTGAACAGGGCATTGTGGTCTTCAACACCCCCGGTGCCAACGCCAACGCCGTCAAAGAGCTGGTACTGTGCGGTCTGCTGCTGGCCGGCCGTCAGGTGGTGCCCGCCATCCAGTGGCTGGAAAGCGCCTATGCCAACGGCATCACCGGTCTGGGCGCACTGGCAGAAAAACAGAAGAAATATTTTGTCGGCCCCGAGCTTGCAGGCAAAAAGCTGGGTGTGGTCGGTCTGGGCGCTATCGGCGTACAGGTGGCCAACGCCGCTGCCAATGGTCTGAACATGGATGTACTGGGCTACGATCCCTATATGTCCGTGGAGGCTGCATGGCACCTGACCCGCAGCGTACGCCATGCCGACACACTGGATCAGATCTTTGCCGAGTGCGATTACATCACCCTGCATCTGCCGCTGAAGGACAATACCCGCGGTATGGTGAATGCCGAACGACTGGCCGCGATCAAACCCGGGGCCGTGCTGCTGAACTTTGCCCGCGGCGGGCTGGTGGATACCGATGCACTGCTGGACGCTCTGGCGTGCGGCAAACTGGCACGCTATGTAACAGACTTCCCTGACGATGCGCTGGTGGGCAAAAAGAATATCATCACCCTGCCTCATCTGGGCGCATCCACACCGGAGAGTGAGGAGAACTGCGCCGCCATGGCTGCAAAGCAGCTGGCGGATTATCTGGAACACGGCGATATTGTCAACTCGGTGAATTTCCCTGCCTGCAGTATGCCGCGCACCGGCGCATGGCGGCTGTGCATTCTGAACCGCAATATCACCGGTATGGTAGGCAAGATCACCGCCGTGCTGGCTGCCGAGGGACACAACATCGACAACATGCTCAACAAGAGCCGCGGCGACTGGGCCTGTACCTTGATCGACACCGGTACAGAACCCTCTCCCGCCTGCATTGCAGCGCTGGAAGATATTGACGGCGTGGTGCGCGTACGCACACTGGGCCGCTGAAATCAAAAAAGAACACGGACGCTCTGTCATCGACAGAGTGTCCGTGCTTTTTTCAATCAGGTTTTGCGGGTGGCTTTTTCCGCCAGCCGAAGGATGGATACCATTGGCACGATCAGTGTGCCGGCGATAAAATTGCTGACGCCATGGATGACATCATAAGGCAGACCGGCAATGATCCATGCAACGGTCCCCTGCCAGTCCAGGCCGAAAAACAGCGCCTGTGCCGGGGCATACAGCGTGCCGTACAAAAAGCCGTGCAGTGAGCATACCGCCATGTAGACAAAAGGGGCAAGCTTTTTCGGCATATTTTTCGGCAGCAGCATCGTTACGGCCCAAAGCAATGTCCAAATGTACAGATACGGGATCCACCATGTATTGAAGCCGTTGAGCAGACCGATCAGTATGACGAACACATACAGTGGATACAACGCCTTTTTCCGGTATACCAGCGTATACGCCATGGTGAGCACGCCGACCAGATGAATGTTCGGCAGAAACTCCATCACCATTTTGGAAATATACATCAGCGCTCCGAGCATACCGAATATGGCGATCTCTTTGATCTTCAGCTTCACTTCTCTACCTTGAGGGCATAGGAAGCGCCGGCCTCGATATCCGTCTTATCCACGCCGCTCATGCCGTATTCGCCATTGATGTAGAAGGCCCAGTAGGTGCTGTTTTCCTCGTACACGGCGCGGATACCCATGACCTCTTTGACATAAAGGCCGTAATCGCCTTCATCACCCGCGATCAGGTTCAGTTCCTGCAATGCCTCACCAACCACGGTCTTGTCTGTATTGACGGTCACAGTCGTCTCGTTGCCTTCGCCGTCCACAACGGTAAAGGTGAACTGGTTTGCGCCCTCACCCAGAACGTCGCCGTTCTTTGCCGTGATCGTCACCGGTTCATACTCCTCTTCGGCGTTGTTGCTGCAGCCGGTCGCAAACAGTGCCGCAGCCGCAAGCAGCACCATGCAAAGGATGAACAGCAACGCACGGTTCATGCGTGTCTTTTTCATTTTGCATTCTCCTTTTATTCTTTTTTTGATTGCGCTTTTTGCCCACCGGCACTCGCGGATCGGGGCAAAAGCTTTTGCTGCACGGATATTCCGACTGGATGCCTGTGCGTTTCCGGTCTTCTCAGAACAGCTGTTCCAATGACGTTTCCCCGCTGATTGCGGCTGCGGGTCAGAAAACGCTGTTTTTTTGCATCTTACGGCGACGGGCTCGTACAGGCTTTTCACCTGTTTCCCCATACAGCAAAAACAGTATAGCACATTGTTTTTGAAAATGCAATGTGCTATACTGGCTTTATCATTAAGACAAGGGGATGACTTTTTTTGACTAATACACAGATCCTGCACATTGCGATGGAGCAATCTTCCATCGACCTTGGCTGCCGTACAGAGGATTTTCTGAAAGAGGAAAATACCGTTGTGTATTCCACCGCCAGCGCACAGGCGAGGCGATATCTGAAGCTGCCGTTCGCCTGTAATCTGGTGAGCTACGGCAGCAATATCGTCGCTTCCGTTTCCCCTGCTCTGAAAGAAACCGTCCGTGCCTACATCGACAAATACACCTTTTACCACTGCTTTGAAACACCCAATCTGCACGCACTGGACGATGCGCTGCTGCCCTTTGGTCTGCGCAGCTGTTTTATGGCAGAATACTGGCTGCCGGATGCGGACAGGCTTGCCCCTCTGCCCTGTCCGTATGAAACGCGGCTGCTGACGCCAGAGGATTTTGCAGAGCTGTATCTGCCGCAGTGGAGCAATGCGCTGAGCACAGCCCGTCCGCAGCTGGATGTACTTGGCATCGGCGCTTACGATGACGGCGAGCTGATCGGTCTGGCAGGCTGCAGTGCCGATTGCGATACCATGTGGCAGATCGGCATCGATGTACTGCCCGCCTACCGCCGCCAGGGGGTGGCCAGTGCGCTGACCGCAGCACTGGCGCTGGAATGCCTGCGGCTTGGCAAGGTGCCGTTTTACTGCTCCGCATGGAGCAACCTGCGATCTGCCCGCAACGCCCTGCGCAGCGGCTTCAGGCCGGCGTGGGTCGAGCTTACCGCCAGACCGGCACAGGTGGTCGACGGGATGAATTTGTGAAAGAGCTGCAGTCTTGAAACCGGACGGTAGATAAATCATTTCTTCCCATACATAATATACTGTATATACTGTGTTTTCTCAAATAAAACCCCATGCTTCCGGCATTTGGTCCGGAAACATGGGGCTTATTCTTTTACGGCTTCATTCCGGCTGCATTAAAGGTGATACTCTCCCGCAGCGGCTTCCAGCATTCTGCCGTCCGGCAGACGGATCTCAGCCGTTGTGTTGCCGGGGATGACGATTTTATACCGATAGCCTTCAGTCGTCCTGATCCAGCCGCATTCAACAGTACCGTATACGCTGTCATAGCTTGCTTTCGCCCGGGTAAAAGAGCCGCCGGGGCGCGGTGCAATCGTAAACCGGTTTCGGCCCGTCACCTGAATGCCGCACATGACCCGGAACACCCATTCACAGCACGCGCCCTTGGAATAATGATTCAGGGATGCGATCCCTCCCTGCGCCTGTGTGCCTTCCCAGCTTTCCCATATGGTAGTGGCGCCGGTTTTGGGCATAAACAGCCAACCGGGCATTTCTTCATTTTCCAGCAGACGATACGCTGCACCGATATCGATCTCCGCCAGCACATAAAGGATCAGCGGCGTAGAAAGGAATCCGGTACCAACACGCCAGTTATAATGCTCCATAGCCGTCAGCAATCGTTTTTTTGCATATTCCGTCTGCTGCGCATTTAAAAGGCCAAAATACAGCGGACGCACCAGCTGTGCCTGCCGGTCAGTATCCAGCGAATAGTCCGCCGTCTCCACCAGTGCCTGATAGGCCGTCATGCAGCCCTTCTGATACTTTTTATAAAGCGGAACATCCTGCTTTTCGCCCAGCGCCTCGGCGATCTCAGCCATGATCCCCATTACATAAGCGGTGTAGGCGGTAGATACCTCCGGATGCGGGGCAACCATATCCGTCCAGTGATTGGGATGGATCTCCGCCGGCTCGGCCCATTCCCCGTAGCTCTGACCGGCATTGACTGCATATTTTCTCGCTTCACCCTTCAAACCAAGCGGCTTTGCCATAAAGCCGGCTTTGCCGCACCGCCGCATCATAAAGCGAGCATAGCGTGCCATAGCAGCGTAGTTTTCCCGAAGAAAATCCATATCTCCGAACAGCTTCCAATAGCGGTAAGGAATCAGCACACCTGCATCCGCCCAGCCCACGCTGCCGTTCATCGTTTCCATATAGAAATCCACGCCGCCCGCCGGGGCGATCTGCGGAAATGCACCGTTTTTACGCTGCCAGTCGGTCAGATCGCGGACATGCTTGCGGGCAAAGGGCATATAGTTCATCAGGTATCCCGCCGTTACCGCAAACAACTGGCTGTCGCCCGTCCAGCCGTGCCGCTCCCGTGTGGGGCAGTCGGTGGGGACATCCGCAGAATTGTTTTTCGCACTCCAGAGTGTATTTTCCACAAACCGGTTCAACAGCGCATTGGAGGATTCAAACCGCAGCGTCGTTTCCAGATCGGAATACACGGCAATGGCGCAAAAATCCTTTGGAGAAAATGTCACATCGGTTTCGATCAGGACATACCGAAAACCAAAAATACCAAATTTGGTTTTGTAGTGATTTTCGCCATCCCGGCACAGGTACTGCACCTGCTGCAGCGGTGTGGTTTTCCTTCCCATGCTGAGCTGGATATTTTTCTGAGTGAACTCTTCATCCTTGCCCATCAGCTCCCCGAAACGCAGGAAAATGCGCTGTCCTGCCTTTGCCTGTACGCAGAATTCCACATACCCCGTCAGATTCTGTCCGAAATCCAGCACGGTTTTTCCCGACGGCGTACGGATGATTTCGGGTACAAAGCGCTCATGTTCTGTTACAGAGACATTGTTGGAAGCTGTTGGCACCACCGTGCAGGCGGTCAGCTTCGCTTTTCCGGTATAGGATGGAGCACAGCGTGCATCCACCTCCTCTCCGTCCTGATTGTCGGCAAAACGGATGGGGCCGTCATTGGACCACTGCCAGCTGCCGTCCGAACAGATAACCGTCACATTCCCATCCGCATCCGTCAGTTCCAGCTGCGCCAGCAGTTTTGTCCGGCTGCCGTACTGATTCCGCAATCCCCACGCTCCGCAGGATCCCCGGTACCAGCCGTCCGCCAGCTCAAATGTCAGGGTATTCTCCCCCTCTTTCAGCAGCGGCAGCACATCATAGGTCTGGTACTGGATACGCCTGCGGTAATCCGTATGACCGGGCGCAAGTACAAAATCACCGATGCGCCGCCCATTGAGCCTGCCCTCGTAGACACCGCATGCCGCGGCATAAAGACGCGCCTTTACCGTATTTCCGATGCAGAAAACCTTACGGAAGCAATCTACCGGATATCGCCGGTTTCGATTCACTTTATAATCACCGAAAATCCATTCGGCGTTCCAGTCCGCCGGGTGCAGCAGTCCCATCTCAAAAAAACTGCTGCTCATCCCACCGCTGCGATCCTGTTCGTCCCAGAGCGTAACGCTCCATTCCACCCGCTGTCCGGAATGCAGCTCTTTGCCTTCGTAGGCGATATGTGACATGGCGGATGACTCCACTCTGCCGCTGTCCCAGACGGTTTCACCGTCGGTTACCGCGGTGATCCGGTAAGCCTTCTGCCTGCCTGTACCCTCGCAGTTCCAGAACAGTCTGGGGCGGCGGATATCAATACCAAGCGGCTCTTTCAGATATTCCGTCTTTAGGTTAATTGCTTTCACAGGTATTCCCCTCTTTGCGCTGCCTGATCTCTGCCTGCTCCTTTTCAATGACATTTTCCACCGAAAGGAAAATCAGCAGAACAGCCAGTACCAGACCGGTAACGGTTTCCAGACCCACAAACCCGAAGGTGATCACATTTTTCACTGTTTCGGACTGAACCGCCACCAGATCGCCGGCAGCATTCACATAGGGCTGCACATAACCGGCATTCGCCAGCAGACCGTTGAATATACCGGTGCAAACGCCGATCAGCGCACAGGCGATCACGTTATAGACAGACATGGCAATACCGTCACAGCGGAAGCCGGCCTTCCACTCAATATGATCCAGCACATCCGCGAACAGCGCCATAAATACATAAGCACAGGGCAGACCGCCGATATTTTTGATGAACTGACCCGCCAGCACGATGACCATGCTGGTTGGGAACATCCAGCAGACGGCGCTGCCAATGGCATAGAGAATAAATCCAACCAGGGTGACATTGCGTTTGCCGAATTTTTTTGCCAGCGGCCAGACGGCAAAAATGCCGATGCCCATGGGAATGCCGCCCAGAGCAGAGACCAGCGTCTGCGTGATACCGTCGTTGTAGGTGCCCAGCACATAGTTGCAGAAATAGACAAGGCTCAGGTTTTTGATGGAGCTGCCCAATGTGTAGATCAGGAAGTAGACATAAATGATGATCATGTACTTATCTGTAAAGATCGTTTTGAGCTGTCCGGCAAAGGATACGCCGGATCGCTCTTCTTCCCCCGCTTCCAGCGTCACTCTTTCCTTGGTGAAAAAATATTCCAGCAATGTCAGCGGCAGGGCGAGAATCGAAAGAATGCTCATAGTCAGAATCCATTTCTCCCTGTCGATCCCCAGCGCAGGCATGATAACCATGGGGAACACAAGTGCCACAAGGATACCGCTCATCATAATGCTGGCGATCTGGTTGAAAACAGACAGTCCGCCGCGCTGCGTGGTATCCCGGGTGGAAAGCGGAACCATCAGATTATGACTCATGTTGAAAACGGTATAGGCAAAGGAGTAAAACAGGTTATACGACACCATGACCCAGACCGCCTGCACCGCTTCACCCGCATTGGGAACGGTGAAAAGCAGAATACCCGTCACCGTCACAAGCGGCGCGGAAAGCAGCAGCCACGGACGGGCTTTACCCTCTTTGGTGTGGGTACGGTCAATGATATACCCCATGATCACATTGGTGACGGCATCGATGATTTTGGAAACAACGGGAAATACCACCAGAAATGCACCGCCCCACAGCGGTGCCAACCCCAGCACATCGGTATAATACACATTCAGATAAGAGCCAAGTACCGCATTGAGCAGCAGCGCTCCGGCGGGCCCGACAAGATATCCCAGCCATTTTTCACTTTTGGACACTGCGGCAGTATTGATCCTGCCGGCAGGAAGCCTGACTTCTTTTTTCACGATTCGATCCCCCGTTTTTATTTTTTCAGCATCGCTCTCAGACCCTTGATGTAATGGCCGTTAGCCATATGAAGCAGACCTTCCGCCAGAGAATCGCTCATCATTCCGCCGCTGCTGATGACGACACTGCGCACGGGGCAATCCGTGGCACAGGTGAGCATCATCCGGTAGGCAGGATCGCTCATATCCTTTTTGCCGCCAAAGCTCTTTGCTATGATCCTCTCCGTCACTTTGTACTGGATTTTCATGACAAGGGACCGGTCTTTCATCTCCATGCAGGTGGAATCCATGTCAAACTGACCTTTTTCCGGTTCCGGCAAAACAGGTACCGGATGTCCCATCAGCTTTTCCCATTCCGAACGGGTCGGCTTTCCTGCCAATGTCTCATACCAGCTTCCTGCCTGCCATTCTGGAACGGCCAGCTCCCCGCCGGCGACTTCGACCGTCTGCTCCAGACGGATATCGCGGCTGGATGCCCCGATTTTCACCGTGTAAAGGCCGCCGGGGACCTTCCAGCCGTCACTCCAGACGGCAAAGCTGCGGTCATCCAGCTCAAAATCCACCACTGTCTCCTCTCCCGGTGCAAGCTCGACCCGCTCGAAGCCTTTCAGTTCTTTTTCCGGCCGGAAAATACCGTTTTGGGGCGGTGCGATATAAAGCTGCACCACCTCGCCGCCGCAAACGCTCCCGATATTTTTAACCCGCACCGATACTCTGCGGCCCTGCACAGTCAGGTCACTGTATGCGAAAGAGGTATAGGACAGGCCGTGGCCAAAGGGATACCGAACCGTTTTTTTCGCCTTGTCGTAATAGCGGTATCCCACGTAGATGCCCTCGCGGTATTCGGTGTTCTTTTCGCCGAAGGTGTCTGCCGAAATCACATCTTCATAGGCAAGCGGCCAGGTTTCCGTCAGTCTTCCGGAGGGATTCTCACTGCCGGTCAACAGGTTGGCCGCAGCCTGTCCGCCCGCCTGTCCGGGCAAACCCATATACAAAATCGCCCTGACCTTATCTGCCCAGGGAAGCTCCATTGCACTGCCGCCCAACAGCACAACGACCGTATTGGGATTGGCCGCCGTCACAGCCTCCACCAGCGCATTGTAACCTTCCGGCAGGTGCATATGTCCGCGGTCAAAGCCCTCGGATTCATAACTTTCGGGTAAGCCGACCACTACAACAGCGGTTTTGTGCTGCTTTGCTGCTTCTGCGGCGGCTTGCAGATCCGCCTGCGTGACATTCCCTTCTGCATCTCCGCAGGGCGTATACGGAACCCCGGGCAAGGCATCCGTGATACTGACCAGCCTTGTCGGATTGATATGACTGCTGCCGCTGCCCTGATAGCGCAGTTCCGCCGCCATGCAGCCGATCAACACCGCATCTTTTTCTGCCAAAGGAAGAGCGCCACCCTCATTTTTCAACAGGACCGCACCCTGCTCGGCTAGCTTTCGAGCCAACTCGTGATGGGCATCCCAATCGATCTGCGGCACAGTGATTTTTCCGCTTTGCTCCACCAGCCGAAGAATGCGCTCCACTGCAGCATCCACATCCTTTTCAGCCAAGCTGCCGCTGCGAACCGCCTCCAACGCGGCTTTTTCCATGAATTTCGAACCGCCGGGCATATTCAGATCGCAGCCGGCCTTATATCCCTCGATCCGGTCGTTCAGAGCGCCCCAGTCGGTGACCACCAGACCGCAAAAGCCCCATTGCTCACGCAAAATACCGCTCAGCAGCTCTTTGTTATCGCTGGCATGGACACCGTTGATCTTATTATAGGAGCACATGACCGTGCCCGGTTTTCCCTCTTTGACCGCAAGCTCAAAGGGTGTCAGATAAATCTCGCGGAATGTCCGCTCATCCAGCCGGCTGTCGCCGTTCTGGCGCTTATACTCCTGATTGTTGGCTGCAAAATGCTTTACACTGGAGGCCACACCCGTACTCTGCTGTGCACGAATAAAGGCCGCCGCCATTTTTCCGGCAAAATAGGGATCCTCCGAAATATACTCGAAATTTCTGCCGCCAAGCGGGTTGCGTTTGATATTGCAGCCCGGTCCCAGAACCACCGAAACGCCTGCCGCTGCCCCCTCTTTACCGATGGCCTCGCCTTCCGCAGCATACAGCTCCCGGTTCCAGCTTGCGCCGGCTGTCACGGCCGTGGGAAAGCAGGTGGCAGGCAAGGAATCGTTGATGCCCAGCATATCTGCATCCGCCGCCTGACACCGCAGACCGTGTGGCCCGTCGGACATCATGACTGCGGGAATTCCGTACTGCGGCATCGCTTTGGTGTGCCAAAAATCTGCACCGGTACACAGAGAGATCTTATCCTCCAGAGTCATGCTTGCTATGATTCGCCGGATATCCATGGTCAATGCCCTCCAGATACAGTTATTTCACCATAATCATAGCATACGATAACCCTCGCCGTCTTGCACATTTGTTACCGATACTGTATAATTGTAACCAAATGAGGTGATGCTATGGAAAACATCGATCTGCAGTATCTTTGTACTGTCATCGGAAATCTGTCCGGTATTCCTATCCGGCTGTACCGCGGCAATGTACCGGAATTCTGCCATTCTCTCGTCCGGCTTCCAAGAGATCCGATCGGAGTTTATATCGCAGATATCCGGAATATTCAAACCAATGTGGGATACTTTGTCACAAAACATTTCAACTACTATGGCATCGTCAATGCAAAAGATGTAAAAATCATCATCGGCCCCACACGGCAAACCGAAAACACGACACAGGAGCTGCGGGAGCTTGCCTTCCGTGCGGATGTTCCGGCCGAAGAAACCGACGATTTTGTCAACGCCATGAAAAGCATCGTCCGAATGCCGCTGGAAAGTATTATGCAGATCCTGTGCACCATGAACTATATTCTGAACGGAGAGAAGCTCTCTTTGCATGATATTGCGATCTATGATACACAAGAGCCGTCTTTTTTCCAACAGCCGATGCCGCACGGTACGGCTGATATGTCCCGTCCGCACAACCTTCATAACACCTTTGAGCTGGAACAGACCGTGATGAACATTGTGCGCAAGGGCGACTCCGCTGCGCTGCAGGAATGGACCGCCTCTGCGCCGGCAGTACGCGGCGGTATTCTTGCCGATGAGCAGCTGCGTCAGCTGAAAAACACCTTTATCGTCACAACAACACTTGCTTCACGCGCGGCGATCCGCGGCGGCATGGATATCGACGATGCATTCACCCTCAGCGATGCTTTCATTCAGAAATGCGAGCTGATCAGTGCCCCGGATAAAATCATAAATCTGCAGTATCAAATGGTCACAGAATTTACCCGGCGGGTCGAGATGATCCGGCTGGGAAAACAGCCGTCAAAACTTGCCATCGATGTGGCTAATTACATCCAGCATCATCTTTCCGAACCGATCACTGCAGAGGATATCGCCAAAGAGCTTTATCTGAGCCGACCGTACCTTTCGCGTAAATTCATCGAAGAGACCGGTATCAGTCTGACCGATTACATTCTGAACGAAAAAACGGAGGAGGCCAAACGCCTTCTCCGTTACTCGGATAAATCCCTGACCGCCATCAGCGGATATCTTGGTTTTTCCTCACAAAGTCATTTTTCCAGAGTGTTCAAAAAATACAGCGGAAGTACTCCCGGAGAATATCGGGAGAAATTTACAGTGTGAAAAATGTATTTCTTCCGCTGCCTGCAGAATCAACGAAACGAGCCTGTGAGCGCACAAGGCAATCCCACGAACAGACACTGTACCCGAGCACCCATTCCGCTAAAAACAAGAGAAAAGACGAAAAAACGCTCCACACATGGCAAAGGGCTCCGAAATCACAAAAAAATCGAGTGTCCGTAACTTAAACCCGTTACGAACACTCGATTTGGTGCGGATGAAGGGACTTGAACCCCCATGAAATTGCTTTCACTAGAACCTGAATCTAGCGCGTCTGCCAATTCCGCCACATCCGCATATTGCCGTCCGTTTTCTGACGGCTTAATTATAATACCACAACACATCCGGTTTGTCAACATCTTTTTTCGTTTATTTTAGAGATTTCGTGTCATTTTACAGTTTTTTTAATACCATATACGGAATATTTACCTTTACAAACCGGATGGAATACCCTATAATTATTTTACACCTACTTAAAAGGAGGCTTTCTTGATGGATCTTGCTCACCTGCGTTATGCAGTAGAGATCGCACGCACCCGCTCCATCAGCCAGGCTGCCGAAAACCTTTATATGGGTCAGCCCAATCTTTCCCGCGCGATCCGCGATCTGGAGGATGAGCTGCAGATTCAGATATTCCGGCGTACCTCCCGCGGAGTTTCCATCACACAGGACGGTGAAGATTTTCTGCGTTACGCCCGAAGCATTGTACTGCAAGCCGATGAAATTGAAAATATCTACAAAAATAAGAAACTTCCAAAGCAGCGGTTTTCCCTCTGTGCACCACGGGTAAGTTATATATCCGAAGCCTTTACCCGTTTTACACAGCTTGCCGCTGCCAGTCATCCGGAAGAACAGCCCTTCGAGTTTTTCTACAAGGAAACCAATTCGATGAAGGCGATCAACAAGGTACTGAACGGCGATTACGATCTGGCGATCATTCGCTATCAGACCATCTTTGACAAGTATTTCCGCGAAATGTTCGGCGAAAAAAAGCTGACAGCTGAAACCATTGCCGATTTCCCCTATTACGTGACCCTATCCGCCTGTGATCCTCTGGCGAAAAAGGAAGTTCTTCTTGTGCAGGACCTTGTGCATGGGATCGAAATTCTGCATGCTGACCCGTATGTTCCCTCTCTGCCCACCGCCGACCTGATGAAGGCCGAATCCTCCGAGGCGGTCAGCCGCAAGGTGTATGTCTATGAACGCGGCAGCCAGTTCTCACTGCTGGAAAATGTACCGGGTGCTTTCATGTGGCTATCCCGTGTGCCGGATGATCTTCTGGATAAATACGGACTGGTACAGAAAAGCTGCGCCGACCACACAAGAAGGTATAAAGATGTGCTTATATACCGCAAAAACTACAAGCTGACCGAACTGGACAATCTGTTTGTTCTGGAACTTTGCCGCAGCAAGCGGGAACATCTGGACACTTGAAAAGGAGAAAACCATGTACCCATTATCCAATCTGCACACCCACACCAATTTCTGTGACGGGAAGTATTCGCCAGAGGAAATGGTACAAGCTGCCATTCGCGAAAATTTTGTTTCTCTGGGTTTTTCCGGTCACAGCTTTACCCCCTGTGATATGAGCTACTGCATGCTGCCGGAGAAAATTCCCCTGTACAAGGCCGAGATCCGCCGCCTGCAGGAAAAGTACAAGGATCAGATCGAAATTTATCTGGGCACCGAACGGGATTATTACACCGAGCACGGTGAATTCACCGATGACTATGATTATATGCTGGGAAGCGTGCATTACATCCTGAAAGGCCGCCGCTGCTATGCCATCGACCACGCAGAAAGTGAACAGATTGACGCGGTGCGCGAAGTATACGGCGGTGACTGGTGGGGACTGATCCGTGATTATTACGAATTGATGGCCAGACTGCCCGAACGCTTTACGCCGGATGTGATCGGCCATTTCGATGTGATCACCAAATTCAACGAAGGCGGCCGCCTGTTCGACGAGGAAGATCCCGTCTATAAGAATGTCGCCATGGAAGCCATGGAGGCCATTCTGCCCCACTGCCGTCTGTTTGAAATGAACACCGGTGCTATTGCCCGCAAAAAACGCACCACACCTTACATCGCGCCGTTTCTGCTGCGCTTTTTGAAAGAGCACGGCGGCGAGATCTGCATCAACAGCGACTGCCATGACTGGCATTATCTTACCTGCGCCTTTGATATGGCCGTGGAGCAGGCCCGGGCCGCCGGCTTCACCCATGCCAAAATCCTGAAAGGCGGCCGTTTTGAGGATGTAAAGCTATAAGCGTTTTCTTTATACAAAAACCAACCGTCCGTACTAT
This sequence comes from Oscillospiraceae bacterium, assembly GCA_017472965.1. Lineage (GTDB taxonomy): Bacteria > Bacillota > Clostridia > Oscillospirales > Ruminococcaceae > UBA1762. Next base: position 183,942 of record JAFUNR010000010.1, read on the forward strand.
GCATTCCATGGTACGGACGGTTTTTCTCTTTTCCTGCATGGAATTATTTTCGCTGTACCAAAGTGCGGATATCTTCTTCACCAAAATCCTCCCAAAAACATACTATGGCAGGAAGGAGGCGATGCCCAATGAACGAGAAACCTTGTAAACCCATTCCCTGCCCTGACTATTGCTGTCCCGAACCGGAACCTTGCCCGCCCGACTGTGAACAGCAATGCTACGAGGCATATCGCCGCTGCATGGAGCAACACTCCGGATCGGACAGCAAAAAGGCCGAAAACAGTGGAACCGGCGACTTCAATGGCAGCGTCAACAACGGAGGTGATTCTGTGAGCAATGATATCTATCCCGGCACCGCACTGCGGTGGGGTTCTGCGGGCACCGATGTGGTAAATATGCAGAACCGGCTGAACCGGCTTTCCAATGTGTATACTGCCATCAACAACCAGACTGTGGACGGTCGTTTCGGGCAGAATATGTACAACTCTGTGGTGCGTTTTCAGCGGCAGCACGGCCTTGTACCGGACGGCGTGATCGGCCGGCAGACATGGAACCGCATTGTGACCGTGGATAACGCCCAGACCGGCGGCGATTTCGTTTCCGTCACTACACCGTATCCCGGGTATGTGCTGACACGAGGGGCAACCGGCGACAATGTACGCTTTATTCAAAGCTATATGAGCGCCGTGCCCGGCCTGACACCGGTGGCCATCGACGGCAGATTTGGTGCAAACACCGAACAGCTGGTACGCAGCTTCCAGCAGCGCTACAATCTTGCTGTAGACGGTAAGGTCGGCCCCGCAACATGGGCAGCCATGGTACGGGTATTCAATTCCGTCAACTGATCGTAAAAACTCCGCATCTGCCATACAGCAGGTGCGGAGTTCCCTTTTATTTCAAAATATGCCGGCGCAGCCAGCCCTTCCCCCGCCGCCAGAAATGCCGCAGCGGCCGGCTGAAATGCCAAAGACAACAGTACATCCGGTATCCGGGGTTCGTCACCGAAATGCGCTTTTCGCCCCGGTAAAAAACAGTGACCAGAGCAATCATCTGATCATAGCGCAGGCCGTGTTCCATTTCAAACTGATTATCACCGATGCAGGTATAGGTACTGTCCGCTTCAACAATACGATGCAGTACATATTTACCGTCATCCCGCCGATACAAAGGAAGATCAAATCTGCGCAGCTTTTCCGGCAGCGGCGAAAGCACCACACTGTCGAGCCCTTGCCGCAGCATCGGCAGCATACTGATTCCCCGCGGTGAAAAACGGACCGATTTACCCGCTGCAAGACTTTCACGGATCAGCGGCATCAAGGTATCCAGCTCTGCAAAATGCTCCTGCGGCCGTTCCTTTTTCTTTTTGCTGTGCATTCGCTGTTCTCCCTTCTGCGCTGTTTTATCTATTATAGCATTTTTCGATTTATCAGGCAACTGCATATCCCTGCACATACGACTTTATCTTTTTGAATATCTGTCAAAAATCAGACAACACTATCTGTGAAGACAATCAACGGAGGTGAAAAACAATGCGCGTAACAGTTGACAAAAGCGGCTGCATCAGCTGCGGTCTTTGCGTCAGCACCTGTCCGGAACTTTTTGCTATGGACAGCAGTGAAAAGGCCGAGGCAATGCTCTCACCCGTGCCGCCCAATCTGGAGGAATGTGCCCGCAAAGCGGCGGATACCTGCCCGGTGAGCGTGATCGAGGTAACAGAATAAGCCTGATAACTTACAAAAGCTGCCGTTTTTCGCGGCAGCTTTCTTCTATGAATGCGGACTTACGGGCCTGCCGCAGCTCTTTTGCTGCAACACAGACTGACAAATTCAACAAAGGCGGCTGCAAAATTTACATTCAGCAGCCGCCTTTTCGATCAATGATTCAGATTACACAGGATGGGTCTGGTTGGCAAAATCCACATGGTCGCCATCCACGCCCACCAGCTTCTGGTTGCGCTTCTCAAAGAACTTGGGCGCAACCTGCGGGAACATGGCGTAGGTCAGCACATCCTCTTCCTGACGGATATACTTGCTGGCCTGCTCACGCAGCTTATCCATTTCGGGAGCCAGCGTATCCGCAAAGCGGCAGGTGATGGGCTCATCATCGCCGATGATCTTCTTACGGAACTCCTCACTGATGGGAGCGGGGGTAGCACCGTACTCGCCGCGCACCATGGCCTTGAACTCCTTGGTAACCATCTTATAGCGCTCACCCATCAGCACATTGAACACAGCCTGCGTGCCGACGATCTGGCTGGTAGGAGTAACCAGAGGCGGATAACCGGAATCCTTACGAACATTGGGGATCTCAGCCAGCACTTCCTCCAGCTTATCCTCCTTGCCGGCATCTTTCAACTGACCCAACAGGTTGGAAAGCATGCCGCCGGGAACCTGATACAGCAGAGTATTGGCATCAACACCCAGCATCTTGTGGCTGATACGGCCGTTGTCCACATATTTCTGACGGACCTTGGCAAAATGATCACGCACAACATTCAGCTTCTTCAGATCCAGACCGGTATCATACTCGGTACCCTGCAGAGCGGCGACCAGACTCTCGGTAGGCATATGAGAGGTGCCTAGAGACAGCGGAGAGATGGAGGTATCGACGATATCGGCACCTGCCTCGATGCCCTTCAGGATGGACATGGAAGCCAGACCGGAGGTGTAGTGAGAATGGATATCCACCGGGATATCGATATCTTTCTTCAGAGCAGCAACCAGCTCAGCAGTGGAATACGGGGTCAACAGACCGGCCATATCCTTGATGCAGATGCTGTGAGCGCCCATCTCCTGCAGAGTCTTGGCGTAGTTTGCGAAATACTCGTTGTTATGCACCGGGCTCAGGGTATAGGAGATACAGGCCTGCACATGGGCATTTTCCTTGATAGCCGCCTTGATGGCAGTCTGCAGGTTGCGGGGATCGTTCAGGGCATCAAAAATACGCAGGATATCAATACCGTTGGCAACACTCTTCTGCACAAAGTACTCAACAGCATCATCAGCATAGGGACGGTACCCCAGCATATTCTGACCGCGGAACAGCATCTGCAGCTTGGTGTCGGGCATTTCGCGGCGCAGAGCGCGCAGACGGTCCCACGGATCCTCATCCAGAAAACGGATGCAGGAATCGAAAGTGGCGCCGCCCCAGCATTCCACAGAGAAGTAACCCACTTCATTCATGGCAGGCAGAATGGGCAGCATATCATCCATGGTCATGCGGGTGGCAAACAGACTCTGATGCGCATCACGCAGGGCCACTTCGGTAATTTTTACTTTAGCCATACTTATTCAATCCTTTCTGTCAAATTCGTTCGCAGCTGGCAACCGGAGCGTTCTCAGTTCAGGGTGACCAGAACGTCGCCGGCATTGGCGGTATCGCCCTTGCGGACATTGACAGAAGCCACAACGCCGTCACTGGGAGCAACGATGTCGTTCTCCATCTTCATGGCCTCCAGAATGACCAGCACCTGACCGGACTTGACAGCATCGCCCACGGCGACCTTGACATCCAGAATATTGCCGGGCATCGGAGCGTTGACGGGAGTGGAGCCTGCAGTGCCGCCGACAACGGGAGCGGCAGGGGCAGCGGCGGGAGCCGGAGCAGCAGCAGGAGCAGGAGCAGCGACAGGAGCGGCAACAGGCGCAGCAGGAGCGACACCGTTGGTCTCCTCAACAACGACATTATAAGCGGTACCATTGACCGTGATGGTGTAAGTTTTCATCAAGTTCGTCCTCCTATTTCTTATTACAGAGCCATGTTGCCGTGCTTCTTCGGCAGACGTTGTACGCGCTTGGAGCTGAGCATGTCCAGAGCGGCAATCACCTGAGCGCGCACACCGGCGGCATCGGTGACCACATCGGCCAGGCCGGCAGCGACCAGCGCTTCAGCGCTGCACTCTTCAGCCACATAAGCGGCGGCCAGAGCAGCAGTATCCTTCGCCAGATCCTTGCCTGCATCCAACTCTTCCTTGTGCAGAACGGTGACGGCGGCGGTGGGCTCGATGGGAGCGATCACGCCCTTATCGGTAACGACGGTCAGATCGGCATTGCACAGAGCGGTGTAGGCAGCGCCCACAGCCTTACCGGTGACAACGGCGATCTTTGCGGTGGTGGCATCGGCGTAAGTAGCGGCCAGACGGGCAGCCTGACGCAGACCGCCGGCGATCTCATCGGTATTGCTTCTGACAAAGCCCTCGGTGTTGACCAGAGTCACCACAGGGATACCGAAAGCATCGCACAGACGGACAAAGCGGGCAGCCTTACCGGTGCAGCAGCTGCACAGATTTTTACCGGGAGCAGTGGCAACCACACCGCACACATTACCGGCCACAGTAGCCAGCAGGGTCTTGATGTTTTTGCCGGTGCCGGCCATCAGCTCGACAGCACTGCCGCCATCCACCAGATTCTTGATGGCACACTCACCGCCTTCGGGAGCGGCAAACTCAAAGCAGGCAGCGCCGCTCAGGTTGTTTGCGGGCAGCATAGAGACCAGACGGCTGACCACAGCCACGGCCTCATCGGCATCCTTGACTACCAGATGAGCCACACCGGCCTTTTCAGCGGCAGCGGCGCTGCTGGCAGCACCCTTGTCGCCGGCGGCCTGTGCGGTGAACACCGGGGTCAGGAACAGCTCGCAATCCTCGGTCACGATGCAGATATCGGCATTGGCAGCAGCCATGGCCGCATTACCGCCGCACACACCGGTAACCACGGCGATCTGGGGCACCACACCGGAAGCCTGCGCAATACGGGCATTCAGACGGGCGGCATCGGTCAGAGCGTTCAGACCTTCTTTCAGGTCTGCGCCCTTGGAGTCATACCAGGTGACGATCGGATTGCCGGTCTTGACGGCAAGGTCGATCACCTTGATCATCTTTTCGGTTTCCTTGGCGTTCATCGCGCCGCCGTTCTGCTCCACACAGTAAACGGGGCAGCCGTTCACGCTGCCGAACGCAGCCTTGACGGTACCCTCCTTACCGGCAAACAGAGCGGTGCTTGCGCCTTCGTCAAAGAACTTCGTCATAACGGAATCGCTCATTCACAGCCCTCCTAAAAAAATTTCCAAATCAAGGTTATTGTAACACAATCCCCCGAAAAGAACAAGCGCTTTATCGCACTTTCCGACGCAGTTTGCAAAAAAATTATCAAAGGAGCGCCGGCCTTGGCGGAGGTTTTCACACGGATTTTACTTTTACCCGCAGCAGGGGGTAAATATCGTTTCAAAAGGAATGGGTGCGGCTGCATCCTTGCAGAAAATGGTGCGCCATTTAGTCATATCCGGGGTAGTATCCTCCACCCAGAAGCCGGAAGCACCCGCATTCTGTGCCACGGCAATACCGGCGCGGATGGCACCGTCCAGCAGAGAGGGATCCTTGACGGATGCCTCCAGAATGACGGCAAGCTCGCCATCCAGACGCCACAGACAATGGCCCAGACAGCCGGTGCCATCGCTGATGATCAGTCCTTCGATATCCTCGCCGAAGCGGCCCTTATTGAAAATTTCCAGAATTTCGGGTTCCAGAATGGGTTTCATGGTGATCATTGCAGTTACCTCATTTTTTGCTTTGTGTACGCTTTGCTGCGGCGGGACGGCCTGCGCCCTGCGCGCGGCTGCCGCCTCTGCCCTGCGCAGCCTTGCGCGCGGCTGCTTTTTCCTCTGCGGCCTTGTGGGCATTGACCTTGGCCACCTTCTGGGCACTGGCACGCAGTGCCGCTACCTCCTGTCCGGTCAGCTCACGGTATTTGCCCGGCGCCAGCATACCAAGACGTACCGGACCGTAACTGATACGGCGCAAACGGGCAACCTCCAGACCGACAGCCTCACACATACGGCGGATCTGGCGGTTTTTACCTTCCTTGATGGTGATCTCCAGCACAGTGCGCTCCGCTTCATCCGCCGCGACACGAACTGTGGCAGGCTGAGTGCGTACACCGTCATCCAGCACGACACCCTGCGCAAGCTCCAGGATCTGGTTTTCATCGGCGGCGGGATGCACCGTGACGCGATAGGTCTTGGATACACCGTGGGATGGGTGGCTGAGCATATTGGCAAAATCGCCGTCATTGGTGAAAAGCAGCAGCCCTTCACTGTCCTTATCCAGACGACCGATGGGATACACGCGTACCGGCGTACCCTCCAGCAGCTCCACCACCGTCTTGCGGCCGCGCTCGTCACTCATGGTGGTAACATAACCGCGGGGCTTGTGCAGCATATAGTAATAGTGCTCGCTCTTTTTGGGTACGCGGACGGTCTGTCCGTCTACCGCCAGATGATCCTTCAAGGGATCCATCTTATCGCCCAGCTGCACCGGACGGCCGTTCAGAGTGACACGGCCCTCCTGAATGATCTGCTCTGCAGCGCGTCGGCTGCACAGGCCCAGCTCGCTGAGCACCTTCTGGATTCTGGTATCACGCATCGGCAGGCTCCTCCGCGGCATTCGCTTTTTTATCGCCGCCCAGCATAGAACTGATACGGGTGAGCACATCGGGCATCATTTCCAGCGCTTTGTCCAAAGAATTGGTGCTGGCACTGATCTGCAGCAGACGAACCTCGCCGTTGGGATGAATGACCAGAAATGCCACAGGCACCACGGATACTCCCGCACCGGAACCGCCCCCGAACATCTCGCGTGCCGCCTTGGGGGCAACATCGCTGCCGCCGGTGGCGAAGCCGTAAGAAACCTTGGAAACCGGCAGAACCACCGTGCCGTCTGCCGCATGGATAGGCTGACCGATGACGGAGTTGCCGTCGGCCATCTCGCGGATCCGCTGCAGGGTCACATCCATCAGACTACCGATGGGATGAGCTTCTTTATTTGTCATTTTCATACTCCTTTCGGATGAACTGCGGCGCACCGGATGCGTCACAGAATATTTTCTTTCTTTAAACTGCAAAACAGATGCAATGCCGCAATAGCGACCGGCATCAGCTGTCCGCGTACACAGGCGGCAAGCAGCAGCTCCTCACCGTGTTCATCTTGGTAATCCGGAAAGATGCGCACCTGTTTCCATTTCAGGTGCAGAGCATTTCCCAGCGGGGAGACAATACCGTAGAACCAGGCGTTGGCCTTGCCCACCTTGCGGGCAACGGCATCCGGCTCTCCGCCGCTGACCGGCATAACAACGGTCAGATGGGTGAACCGGAGAGACCGAAGCACAGCACCAAGGAAACACCCTGCCATATCCAGCACCGCAGGCAGGCTTTCCAGAATGCGGCGCACCATCGGCTGCTGGCCGTCGGCTGCAGTCTTGGCGGCATTTTTGGGCCTTTCCGGTTTACTTTTGGATCCGCTTCCGGCGGCTTCGGGCTTCTTTTTTCCGGTATCCGGCTTCGGTTCTATATTGGTCGGCTTTTGAACAGATATTTTTCGTTCCGTCTGTTCTTTCCGCGCTGCTTTTTTCTTTTCCGGCAGAAGCTGCAGCCGGAAAAACAGGATCTGCAGCTTTACGGCAAAACCAGCCTTATCATAGCGCAGCCACACACGCACCGGAAGCAGCAGTGCCAGCAGAAGTACTACAAGCACCAGTCCCAGAAGCCCCAGCACGATCCACAGCACCCACAGCAGGATCTGTCCGATCAGCACCATAGCCGGGACCTCCTTTTCAACTTCAACAGACTCATTCTTCAGCAGACTCTGCGGGCAGCAGCTCATCCAAAGCCGTCAGTTCCTCGGCGGGCAGGGCATCCTCCTGTGGAAGAAGCTCCTCCTGCTCATGGAGCGGAGGCAGATCCTCCAGCCCCGAAAGACCGAAACACCGCAGGAAGGTATCGGTGGTAACAAAGCTGATGGGGCGACCCGGCAGCTCCAGACGACCGGCTTCTTCGATCAGACCGCGGGTGATCAGTGTCTGCACGGGTGAACCGGAGTCCACGCCGCGGATCTGATCGATGAACGAGCGGGAGACCGGCTGATTGTAGGCGATGATGGCAAGCACCTCCAGCGCCGCAGGGCTCAGAGGTGTGTTGCGGCGGGTGTCCAGCATCTTTTTCACTGCATCGCCGAATTCATTCTTGGTGGAAAGCTGCCAGCGATCCTCCAGCTGCAGCAGAACAATGCCGCGCTGCGGACCGGCATATTCCTCGCGCATATCCAGCAGCAGCCGCTGTACAGTATCGGTATCCAGCTCCAGCACCTGCGCCAGCTGCGCCGCCGTGACAGGCTCACCGCAGGCAAACAGAAGCGCTTCCAGTGCGTTTTTGACCCATTGTAATTCCATTACTCTATTTATCCTTTATATAATTCTTTATGTAATGATTTTTCTGCTGTTTTCTGCGGTTTATTCCGGTAACGCAGCCGCATCTGCTGCAGCAGCTTCCTCTTCACTGCGCTCATCGCGGCGGCGGCGTGTATTGATGCAGAGATTCTGCTCCTCATCAATGGTCACACGGCCGGCACGCACCAGCTCCAGCACGGCGAGAAAAGTGGCTACAAGTTCACTCCGGCCGGATTTTTTGCCGAAAAAGCTCTGCAGGCGCTGCCGGCTGACGCGCACCAGATTGCGCAGCAGATGGATGATGCGGCTGGAAACGCTGACCACCGGTGCGCTTACCAGCGGCTCAAACTGCTCCTGCCGAACCTCTCTTCTGGCCACGCTGCGTCCCTGCATGGTGATGAGTGCCCTGCGCAGGATCACAGGATCGTGGCGCAGATTGTACTCGTTGTCAAATTCCACTGCCATAGGAGCACGCACTGCAAAAAACACTCTGCTGTTCATTTCCCCCAGCTTTGCGGCAATGGCCTTGCAGGCACTGTATTCAATCAGCTGGCCGGTCAGTTCTTCTTTCAGGCGCTCCTGCTCCTCATTCCGGGGCAGAAGAAACACCGATTTCATGTAAATCAGCCGCGCTGCCATTTCCACAAATTCGCTTGTGGCCTCGATACCCACATTCTTCCCTTCGTTGACGATGGCCAGATACTGGTCAATCAGCTCCATGATGCGGATATCGTAGATATTCATTTTGTTTTTTGAGATCAACGCCAGCAGAAGATCCAGAGGGCCTTCAAACTGTGCAAGTGAAAAGGTCATATCCATCGGGTAAAAAAACTCCTTACAAGGGTTCAGGCAAAAATAGTATACGCCAGCACATCCATATAGCCGCTGGCCCAATCCAGTGCGGCAAGCGCACCGCTGCGCAGCCAGTAGAGCGGAGCATCCAGTATACCGATATAGAATACCGCCAGCAGTGCCAGCATGATATAGCGCTCGTACTTCATCACCTTGAAATAAAGCGTCTCAGGCAGAACTGTATAAATGATGCGGGAGCCGTCAAACGGAGGAACCGGCAGCAGGTTGAATACCGCCAGATTCAGATTGACCAGCACCACCATATACAGGACAAGGCAAACGGTCTCCATCGCTGTGCCGCCGTGTCCCAGCACTGCTGCCCATGCACACAGCTTATAGGCGAGCAGAAAAAGATACGCCAGCAGCACATTGGAAAGAGGCCCCGCCGCCGCGCTGACAGCCATGCCCAGCTTGCGGTTTTTGTAATACCGAACATCGATGGGCACAGGCTTCGCCCAGCCCACGCCAAGGATCAGCATGCTCAACGAACCCAGCAGATCCAGATGGCGCAGCGGATTCAGCGTAAGCCTGCCGGCCATTTTTGCAGTGGGATCCCCCAGCCACAGTGAAACAAGGCCATGGGCCACCTCATGAAACGGTATGGTAAGCAATACGATGATGTGCGCAATGATGTTGATGGCAGACTGAGGCATAGGCTTTCTCCAACAGCAAAACGGTTTCCACTGATTTGCAGACAAGGTAATTCAGTTTATTATATCGTATTTACAGGGTGTTTTACAAGCGTTCCGGCACATTTTACTCCACACTTTGGCGAAAAATTTCAAAATATTCCCTCCGAATATAAATTTTTTCGATTTTGACGAAAAAAACACTTGATTTTTGTGCAATGATTTGGTAAACTTATTAGGCTAGTGAAAAGGAGGTGCAGATTCATGGCAAAATGCGATGTTTGTGGAAAGGGCGTTACCTTCGGTATTAAGGTTTCCCATTCCCATCGGCGTTCTAACAGAACTTGGAAACCGAATGTTGTCCGGGTCAAGGCGATTGTGGACGGTAGCCCCCGTTATATCCACGCCTGCACCCGTTGCCTGCGTTCCGGTAAGGTCACTCGTGCTATCTGAGTTTGAAGAAATCATGGAGTTGATGTGAAAGCATCAGCTCCTTTTTTCTTTTATCCGCCAGCCTGCTCCTGACTGTTTCGCGCGGCACAAATCGATTTTTCACAGGAAAGCAAAAGCGATACCCGATCACATCCGCCGGGTATCGCTTTTGCTTTTGTATGTGTCACCATCAGAAACGCGGTTCTGTCAGTACAGCTTCGGCCACGCAGGCGCAGTACCCGCAGGCAGCGCAGTTTTTATCGCACTGCGAAGTCTTTTCAAACCAATCCTTTGGAAAAAGCGTGTTGTCCAGAATTTTCCCGCGGAAAAGCGTAGAATAGGACGGCTCCGTCAGATCCATCATATTGCCCGTAAAGCGTCCCCTTGCGTAAGCGGCCACCACCATGCGCGGACGCTGATGCATCCGCGTGGCAAGCTTCGCCTCTGCAAAATACGGCTCGTAATGAACAATATCCTCCGGACGAATCCATGTGCTGTGCAGATAGTTTTCCGCAGCCTTTTTCTGCGGCAGACCGCTGAGATAGTCCCAGCAGGGGCTGGGAAACCGCAGCGGCATATTCTTTTGTTCCACGATCCCGCTTTCATGCGCCACCATGTTGTCATGAAAGGTTTGGAATGCACAGTACCGCATACAACCGCTGTTCACCAGTAAGTGCAGTGTTTTGTTCCTGCCGTCACACCATTGCTTCAGGGTGCGGATCGCGGCAAAATCACGGTTTTTTTCCCGCTGCATATAGTAGCCGTCAAAGCATTCCGCAAGCTGTTCCATCGCATCTACGGTGCCGACGCGCATGTTTACCGATGCGCGAACCGCAATATCTGCACCGAATTCCTGTTTCAGAATATAAGCCAGAAAGGGCGATGCTGTTGTCACGCTGCCGATATCCAGTTCTCTTTTCAGTTTATCCGCCGCGGACAGGATCCTGTCCCGCGTTTTCTGCGAGACCGCCTGTTCCCCGTAACAGTTGGCATTGAGCAAGAGTGCAAGCCGGATACCCAGTGCGCGGATCTCTTTCAGCTCGGCAAGCTGAAAGGACTCCACCTCACCCTTTTCGTCTGCACCGCATAAGGCCGAACGCCCGCTTGGTTCGTTTCCCCATGGGAAATAGACCTCCGAAACCGCAGCTGCATGATCGCGGCAGATATCAAGGGTGGAATCCAGTTCGTCCGGCAGCTGATAGCCAATGGAAAATTTCATCTTTACATCACCGCTCAGAACAGCAGATCCTTCAGCTCGTTTTCTGTTTCGTCGACCTCGGTATCCGCCTTGCTGCGGTCAATTACCCACGGCTTGCGCTTACGGAACTCGTTTTTGAACTTGTGGGTCAGCCTACCCGTTTTCTCCAGATGGATGTAGCATTCCCGCATACAGCCTCTGGCACCCTCAACCGCATGGTTGTGGCGCAGATACGGCGCCAGCCCCATATGGTCATACTGGGATTCATACTTATCCTTGCCGAGCGTATCGTGACCGGGCAGATAGAAGGGATTGTATTCGGGATTTTCGCCGCGGTAAGCCTGACCGCAGGCCCACAGATCGATCTTGGCGTATTCGCACTTATGACCGGCGATGGTGATATACTCTGTCTCCGTCATGGAGATGGCCTTGCCGGTACAGGCACGCGCGCACAGCTTGCAGCGGTCGCAGATCTTGCCTTCGAAAATGGGATCGGGCTCCATTTCAAAATCGGTCAGCAGGGCGACAAAGCGCTGCATAGGTCCGAATTCCGGGGTCAGGAAAACCTTGCTGTAGCCGAATTCACCCAGACCGGCGGCAAACGCAAGGGCACGCATATCCACCAGAACATCCGGGGCTGCTCTGCCTTCCTCGACAGGAGTCGTGGTGACAGACATCTTGCCGGTCTTGTGCAGTTCGACCCAGCTTACATTATCGTGAAAACCGATGTTGGGGATGGGCACAGCTTCGTAGCCGTGATCCTCGATATAACAGCAAAGTTCACGCAGCACGATCGGACCGTAGATCTCATTGATACCGGCATAACCCATGGCCGTATACGGCGCAAAATAGGTGCCTTCCTCAATGCCGCGGAAATAACCGCGCGGAATGCGGAACGCCAGCACGATGCAGCTTTTTGCATCCGGGAATATCTGCCGGGGATCCTGCTGCAGCGGTGCCCCCTCGAACCGGTCCATCGAAGAGATTCCCACCAGATCGGCACCGATCTGCTTTGCATATCTTTTGATGCTTTCTTTTGTGATCATATATTCTCCACCTTCTTACTGCCGCGCCTGAACAAGGGGTACGGCGTTATTCTGCTACAAGCATACAGCAGACACACAGCACATACAACCTGCAAAGCAAGACGGAAGGTTTCAAATCTGACACAAAATATATTTGGACGGAGAAATGCCAAAGTGATTTTTAAAACAGGTGGAAAAATGTTTGCTGTTGGAAAAGCCTGTTTTTACAGCAATTTCTTCCATAGTCATCCCCTTTGCTTCCAGCAGCTGAAGTGCTTGTCGCAAACGGTAATCGATCAGATACTGATGAAAACTGACACCCGCAGCTGCTTTCATCGTCCGGTTGATATACGTGGGATGGTAATGCAGTGCGGCAGCAGCAGTCTCCAGTGTGATCTTCTGCTCATAATTTTCCTGTACATAGGTCATTACCCTGTTTGCAAGCAGAAACGATTTTTGGTTCTTTTCCTGCGAACAACGCACCCGATCGACCAGCAGGCCGATCAGTTCCTTCAGCAGACCCGACAACTGGATCTGATTGGGCCTGACACCTGTAAAATACACTTTATACAGCGCACGCAGAAGCTCCTCCGCTTCGAAAAAGCCTTTGAGCACGATCGCTTCGCTGCCGCAGCCGAGTGTGGAAAGCTCCGCTTTTTCCAGCACATTTTCTGCAACAAAGCATTCCTCTTCCACAGAGAGTACAGGAGAACATACATCCGCACGGTTTTGCGTCCAGTCAAAATTCACGACAAAGCAGGTCTGCACAGGGCTGCAGCGGACGGAAAACGGCGTTCCCGGAGCAAATATGAAAAGATCGCCGACTTCCGCCGTACAGATTTCTTCGCCACATACCACTTCGCCGCAGCCATCGGCAATATAGACAAGCCTGTAATCATAGGCACAATAGCGGGCAGTCTGATACAATCCCGTGCCGCGGCCGACACAGCGTACAAAGGGATTGACCGCCTCTTCCGTTATTTTCAGCATATTCCCTCCTGATCGGCCTTCCGGTCATCCCTTCCTATCCCGGCGCAGCTCATTCATTGTATTCGCGAAGCAGCACACCGCCGCAAAGCCCCGGTGCCGGCGCGGGGATAAACGAGGATAATCCGTCCGGACAGCGATATACCTGATTGGGGATCACCTCTGCAACCAGCCGGTTCACTGCGCAGGAAAGCCTTCCGCTGATATCAAAACGGTAGGGCGCACAGATCTTTGCGCCGATGTATTCACCGTTGACCCACAGCTGCGCGATTTCGCCCACGCGGCCAAGCTCCAGCAGCACGTGATCTGCCCGTCCGGCCGGCAGGTCAAATTCATACCGCACACGCTCTGCCTGCGCGTCAAGGGCAGGCTCAAGGGGCCGCGGCTCTTTCATCACGCCCAGAGAAGCGTATTCCGTTTCGCCGCGGCGGCGGTAAGAGACCGTGTACTGTGTTTCTGCCGTGCGCCACTCTCCCCTGTCGCCGTAATCGTATGCGGACGCGGCAGGCAGCTCTTTGCCGTTCACAACAAGGATCGCCCCGAACGGCTCCAGTCGCAGCCGGACACGGCCGTTTTTCGCCTGCGGCGTATAGATGCGGTTTTCCAGTGCATCATACAGGCGTATCTCACCGCTGCAGGGGAAGGTGAAATCCGCCGTGACGGCCGCATCCTCGTTCAGGAACATATACACATCGCCGTCCGCCTGCTGCGTGCGGTAAAAGCGGACATGGGGATACTTTTTGGAAAGTAAACGCTGTGCAAGACCTTTTTTGCGCAGAGCGGAAACGAGCTGTCCAAGTCTGACGGTGAGGGCTGTACCCTGCGGCACAAAAACTTCGCCCTGCTCCACCAGCAGCGCGGGCTCTCTTTCCATAAAATACACGGGAACGCCCGCGCAGCAAAGCTCATCCAGCTTTTTGCGTACAGCAAGCGGCAGAATGCCGGTGCGGGGCACGATCATCGCGCCATAGCTCTCCCGTCCGCAGCACAGCCGCCCGGCCTGTGCGGTACAGCTGGCGAGCAGATAATCCTCCGGAATAATATCAAAATCGATCTGCGCCTGCGTGAGCAGCTTGGTCACATCCTCACAGGGCATGGCATCCGGCGAAGCCCAGCGGCCTGTGTTGTACAGCACCGCCACATCCGCCCGGTGCACACCGCCGGAAAGCAGATGCGCCGTCCGCTGCATATAACCGATCAGAGTGCCGAACTGCTCAAACTGGGTATTTTCACCGTGGTTGTAAAAATACGGCGGGCAATCGGGATCATCCTTCATGGGAGAAAACGCATGGGGCACAAAATGATTGATGCCGCAGCACAGAAAATGATCCGCAATTTTTTTCATCATGGGCAGACCTTCCGCCCAGCCAAAAGCACCAAACACCTCGCACATGGCGCGGCCTTTTTTCTTTTCATCGATGTGCGCGTGGGAAGCCGCCAGCTTGCCCAGCAGATAATGGTATTCCTTGGGATCGGCGTATTCCACAGAGGTGGCCGCTGTATGCCGGTTTTCCAGAATGCCGGGGATCATCTGATTCAGAACGATATCGATACCGGACATATCCTGCCCGTCCAGACCGCGGAAATAGTGACCGCAGCCATTGGAAAGTGCCAGATGCGTGCCATGATCCTCGATCACATGGCCGATATACATCACGCCCTTTTCCCTGCACCAGTCGCCCAGCATATTACTGAAATTCTGCCGGTACAAATCGGTGACTGTATCCATGAAGGCATAGCGGATGGAGGCCGTCACATTCTCCACATCCTGATACAGTGCGGGAAGCAATGCGCATATCCTCTCAACAGGCATACCGGTCTTTTCCGCCATGCGCTGCGGCAGATCGTCACGCCATGGCAGCGTGCGCATATCGCCCAGATGCCCGTGAAAAAGCGATGCCTCGTTGCTGAAACAGGGCTCATCTGAGAAGAATCCTTTGAAGGTGCTGCCGAAATACTTTCCGAAGTGCTCATAGTGCGGCTCGTATACCGCATGCAGCATCGCTTTTGTCGATTCCGGATTCAGCATATCAATATAGTGTTCCCGTCCATGGCGGCTGCGGGAACGGATCAGATAGAAAATACGCCAAAGCCCCTGTGACAGATCCAGTGCAACAAACCCGGTTTCCGGATCATATTCCGGAGAAACCGGATCATCCCCCATGCGGAAGGGCTCCCCCGGTTTATCCACCCGGCGCAGCGCAGTGATCTGTGCAAAGCTCTCCCCCGGTTTCAGTTCGGGCGCCAGAATATTTGCAGGTGCGCCGGTACTGTATACATCACGCCAGACCGCCGTCAGTGTCAGCTGCTCAAGTTCCGGGTGAGTTTTGATATAACCGTTTGCATAACCGCTGGGAAAGTGCTTATCATCCAGCAGCCAGACCTTCATCCCGTATTTCTCCGCATACTGCAGAATGAAGCCGAAATCATCCCACCATTTTTCGCGGCCGAACTCCTCATGAGGACGGCTCTCCACACACATCTCGGTGATACCCGCAGCACGGATGGCATCCATCTCGCGCTGAAGCACATCGTGCGGTTCGCCATGCTGCCAGAAAAACGGCAGAACATATTCCTTTTCAAAATCATCGTTCAGACACTGCTGAAGTCGTTTGTTCATTGTGCCGTTCCCTTTCCGTTGCTTCGGCTTTCTTTTCCCTCATCTTTACGGCAGGTGATTACCGCAGCTCCACCACATTGACGGAATGCGGAGCAAAGCGAATGCTCCCCTCAAAGGGTACCCATTCCGAAACCGTGATCCCGACCTGCGTCTGACCGATATCGTTGTAGGCATCCACAGACGGACCGTTCAGCGTATGGATGCGCATTTCCTTCGCCGCACCCTCCAGCATGGAAAACTGCACCGTCTGTTCCTTTTCCGGGTCTTTGTTGACGACGGCCGCGGCGTACTCACCGGCGCCGTATGTGATCGCGACATCCACAGCATCCACTGTCACCGCTTTGCCGCCGTCCTCGCCGGTCAGCACGGGGACACACTCGCTCCATGTATCCAGCACCGTTTCCTTCAGCAGATTGGCGTACAGTTCGAACACAAAATACTGCGGGCGCAGCACAATGCCGTCCTTGTGGGTGAAAATCGCGCCGCGGGTATTGACCACCGGCGAAAAGCACGCCATACCCACGATGTCGCAGTTGCGCAGACAGGTGTTGAGGAATGCCGCGGAGAATACGGCATCCGCCATGGTATAGGTGGCATTGATATCGTTGCAGTTGCGGGCAGCGATCACATTTTCCTCATAAAATTTCTTATCCTCGCGACGCTTAGGCTCGCGCTCCCAGATATCGATAATATTCGGATGGTGCCAGCCGCGCAGGTTCCATTCATCAAAGGCGATCTTGATCTGTTTTTCCAGACCGCAGGCTGTCAGCACAGCACGCACAAAATCGATTTTGTCGCTGATCCGCTCACCGGTACGCAGCATAACGGTATTGTAATCCGCATGACGGTATCCATCAGGAGAACCGTCCCAGTATCCATGGATGGAGATCCAATCCAGATATTTTCCCGCTGTGCGCAGCAGGTTCAGATTCCAGTCCAGATCGTCCAGCGCCGCAGCGGAAAGCTCCAATGTGGGATCCACTCGCAGCATCATTTTTGCCGATTCGCGCACCAGCGAGCCCCATTGCTCCGCGCTCCACGAGCCGATCTCGTGCTCGCCCCAGTTTTCATTGCCGATGCTCCAGAATTTGACTGCATGAGGCTTTTCGCTGCCGTTGGCGATGCGCTCGCGGGCAAAGCGGCCCATATTCTCCAGATTACAATATTCCACCCAGTCGCTCATCTGCTCCGGTGTACCGGTGCCGGCATTGGTGCAGATATATGGCTCACAATCCAGCTTGCGGCAGAATTTTATAAATTCATCCGTACCGAATTCATTGGATTCCTCCACACGCCACGCCTTATCGAAATTGGGCAAACGCTCCTTGCCCACACCCAGCTTCCAATCGTAGGCGGAAACATAGCATCCGCCGGGCCAGCGGATGATGGGAGGTTTAATGCGGCGCAGCGCCTCCAGCACATCAGTGCGAAACCCCTCCTCATCCGCAAATCGGGAGGTGGGATCATAAACGCCGCCATATACCTGCCGATGGAAATGCTCCAGAAAATGGCCGTACAGCATTCTGTCAGCCTTGCCCACACTGTGCGCCGGATGGAATATGATTTTCATACACTTTTTCCTTTCTATTTACCGGATCGAATCGTTTTTTCGTTTATGCATCTATTTTACAAAAAAACACCGCCGTCTACAATTGTCTTTTCCGCAGATATTTCCCAGCGGTTTTTGTACACAAAGACAAACCTCTGCACTATATGTCAAACAGATAACAGAAAATCGCTCCGGCATATGCAGCCGGAGCGATCGTCCTTGGCGGAATTATTTTTCCAGAGAGGGGAAATTGGGGCAGCTGATCTCGTACTTTTTGGTGGGACAGGCCCAGACCACGGCATTGCGGATCACCTGCTGCACAACGGGATGTCTGTACACCGGGTTGGATTCGTGACCCGGCTGGAAGTAGAAAATACGGCCGTTGCCGCGGGTGTAGGTCACACCGCTGCGGAACACCTCGCCGCCGGCAAACCAGCCCATAAAGACCACATCCTCGGGGGTGGGGATATCAAACGGCTCACCGTACATCTCTTCTTTCTCGATCTCGAAATGCTCGGGAATACCCTGTGCGATGGGATGGGAGGGCTTGACCACCCAGATACGCTCACGGTCATCATCGCGCCATTTCAGATTGCAGGTGGTGCCCAGCATGGTGCGGAAGATCTTGGAGTGGTGGCCGGAGTGCAGCACGATCAGACCCATACCCTCCCAGATGCGCTTCTGCACACGGGCAACGACCTCGTCGCTGACCAGATGATGTGCCATATGGCCCCACCAGATCAGCACATCGGTATTATCCAGCACTTCCTGGGTCAGGCCATGCTCAAACTCAAAAAGATTGGCGGTACGCACAACGATATCATCGCATTCCAGAAATTCCTTGATGCAGTTGTGGATACCGTCGGGATACACGGCGCGGATCTCTTCGTGCTCACGCTCGTGCACAAATTCATTCCATACGGTTACACGGATCATGGAAATATCCTCCTTTTATGCAGGCACGGCGGAGTGCGGGGACTCCGCCGTTTTGTGGCAGGGATCACACTTCGGGGACAACGATCTCCACTTCGCGGCCCAGCTCGGCAGACTTGACGATGCCGTCGATGATAGCCTGGTTGTAGACGATCTCGCTGGAGGGCACAGTGGCCTCGCCGCCGGTCTGCACAGCGTTGATGAAGGAGCGCAGCTTCTTGTAGAACAGGTCGCCGCCGTCATCGATCAGGGGCACAGTATAGCTGACCTTGCTGCCGGCCACATTCTTGTAAACGGTCAGAGGCTTGTCAAAGCTGCCGTTCCAGCACTCGGTGCTGGGGATGCGCAGACCACCCTTGGTGCCCAGGATCAGAGCATCGCCGGCGGTATCCATGTTCATATCCCAGCTGATACGGAAGTCCAGAATGATGCCGCCCTCCAGACGGACGAACGCAGCGGCGAAATCATCCACGGCAAACTTCTCGGCATACTCGGGATGGCCGGGATAGGTGGCAGGATCCTTACCGAAGAAATCAGACTTATAGCCGGAGACGGTCAGGGGCTTCGGATAGCCCACAGCACCCAGCAGCATATCCAGAGAGTAGGAACCGATATCGCCCACAGCGCCGATGCCGGCAGTTTCCTTCTCGATGAAGGAGGTGCCGAAGGGAGTGGGGATGCCGCCGCGGCGGCCGCCGCCGGCCTGCAGATAGTAGATATCACCCAGCTCGCCGGATTCCACGATCTCCCTGATCTTCTTCATGTTGGCGCTCATACGGGGCTGGAAGCCGATGGTCAGGATCTTGCCGCTGGCCTTCTCCGCCTTCATGACGGCAATGGCTTCGTCCAGCGTAACAGTGAAGGGCTTCTCCAGCATGACATTGACGCCGTGCTCCAGAGCGTAGATGGCGCAGGGGGCGTGCTGGCAGTTGTAGGTACAGATGGAGACGGCATCCAGATCCTCGGCATCGATCATTGCACGGTCATTGGGATAGAAGCGAACGCCCTCGACACCGCACTTTGCCATCAAAGCCTCGGCCTTGCCGGGGATCAGGTCGGCAGCAGCAACGATCTCCACATCCGGCATACGCAGGTACTCGATGATGTGAGCCTCGGCGATCCAGCCGGTACCGATGATACCGACCTTGATCTTCTTCTCACCGGCAGCGGCAACGCTGTTGTCGGTCTCTTTGAAACGGTTCAGAATGTCAGCCATGATAATTTCTCCTTTTCCTTATATAAAATGATTTATACTGACGGACTCAGATCAGGGTGCGCAGATAGTTGACGCTCAGTTCAGCACACTGCAGCGGGGTACGGTCGATGCTGGGCTGATCCTGCTCCACCACGACCCATTCAGCACCGGCATCCTCGGAGGCATTCAGAATACCGTACCAGTCCTGCTTACCGTAGCCGACGGGACGGAACTCAAAAGCCTTGGCATCCGCAGTGGCGCCGCCGTTATCGATACCGATCAGGGCATACATATTCTCCGCCTTGCTGCCGACGAAATCCTTCAGATGCACCAGTGGGGCACGGCCGGAATACTTACGCACATAGCCGGCGGGATCTTCGCCGCCCACATTGACCCAGCAGGTATCCAGCTCGGTGGCCAGCAGATCGGCAGGAACGGTATCATACAGGATATCCAGCGCATACTTGCCGTCCACCTTCAGGAACTCGAAATCGTGGTTGTGGTACAGCAGCTGCATACCCAGAGCTTTCGCCTTTTCGCCCAGCACCTTTGCGCCGGCGATCACCTCGTCGAATTTTTCTGCGCCGGGGCGGTATTCCTCGGTCAGGTAGGGAATGGCAACATACTTGCAGCCGATGGCGGCATAGTCTGCCAGCAGATCGGGATTTTCCATCATATCCACAAAGGGAACATGCGCAGAGATGGGTACCAGCTCCAGTTCGGCACACCAGGCCCTGATATCCGCAGGGGCATTGCCGTACAGGCCGGCAAACTCCACGCCGTCATAGCCCAGTTCTTTTACCTTTTTCAGGGTGCCGTAAAAGTCCTTTTCCAGGTCATCGCGCACGGAATAGACCTGCAGGGCGATGGGGAATTTCTTCATCTTGTTTTCCTTCTTTCCTGCCCTTTTGCCTTTTTGGGCAAAGAGCATTAGTTTACAATTTACATTATAGAAAAAATGTGCTATAATGCAAGACAGAATCGGTGCTTTTCTGGACAAAAATTGCGTTTTTGACAAGGAGAACCTTTCATGTCCTTTTTTTACGAATCCAAAGACCGGCTGGAGTGCAACGTTTTTTCCGCGCTGACCTACGGCGATCACTTTCACGACCATCTGGAAATGTTTCTATTGGAGACCGGTCGGACCAATGCCCGGGTGAACGGTGTGGAATACCCCATGCAGGCCGGCGATATTTTTCTGGCGTTCCCCAATCAGATCCACTCCTATCAGGAATCGGTGGACTGCAGCGGCGTTATCTGTATCTTCCCCTATCGCCCGTTTGAAGATCTGACACCGCTGTTTCGCCGGTATGTGCCATCCTCCCCCATCATCCATGCGGATGCGATCCCCGCACAGGCTGCGCCGCTGTTCCGACTGACCTACAACGCCATGCAGCTGGAACAGCCATACCGCGAAGCGGTGATGAAAGGCTATCTGAGTGTGATCCTTGGGTTGATCCTGCCAAAGATGGAGCTGCAGGATTCCGGTGAAGCCAGCTCCGATACGGTGCAGAGCATTCTGCGCTACTGCGCCGAAAACTACCAGCAGGATCTGACACTGGAAACGGTGGCCGCCGAGCTTCACATCAGCAAATACCATATCTCTCACCTGTTCAGTCAGAAGATCCGCATCGGCTTCAACGATTTCATCAACATGCTGCGGGTACAGGAGGCCTGCCGCCAGCTTAAGCAGGGCATCGGCATCACGCAGGCCTCGGTACAGGCAGGCTTCAACTCCATCCGCAGCTTTAACCGGGTGTTTTTGAAGCAGACCGGCATGACGCCGCTGAAATACCAGAAAAAATACAGAACGGAAACCGGAACCAACGCATAAACGGAAAGGACGGAAAGTGATGCATAAATTTATTATCGCAGCGCTTGTCATTGTGCTGGGCATCGTCTTTGGCCGGCTGATGGGAAATACCGCCTACAGCATTCACCACGCCAAAACCACCGGCAAGGCTCTGCACAGCGAAAAAGACCGGGAAGCGGCTGATATTGAAAGATTTTCCCGTTGATCCCATCAAAAATACCAAAAGCACATCGGCAGCTCCGTTTCGGGAACAGCCGATGTGCTTTTTTATCTGTTATATCGGTTATTCGTTGGTGGTGCCGTGCCAGCGGCCGCCCTGCTTTTTATCCAGATCATCCGCCAGCAGCTGCTCGTGGTTTTCGATGACCTTGCGCACGGCGGCGGCATAGGTTTCGATCCATTCCGGCTCGAAATGCTTGAACCATGGCACAGAGAAACACTCGATGGCTTCGGAGGGCTTCAGCTTTTCATCGTCGATGCGGACATCACGGTCATTAAAGGCGATACGGCTGGGCTTGCCGATACCGAACAAATCGAAATTCTTGAAGAACGGATGGGTGTGCAGGCAGAAGTTGCCGCCATCCCAGCTGTCCAGACCTTCGGCGCGCAGTGCCTCACAGAATCGCTTGACGGAAAGCCCGCCCAGCTCTTCGCCGTGGAAAACGCCGTGGGGGCAGTACCAGCCTGCCATGTTGCTGCCGGTGCTCTCGTCCACGCGGATGGCACGGATACCGGGCAGACCCTCCAGCAGATCCCAGAAATAATTCATGGCCTTGCGGATCTCGGCGCAGCGCTGGTCATAGTATTTCAGCTGCACACGGCCCAGAGCGCTGCACACCTGATTGGCTCTGCCCTTGACGCCGCCCAGTGCAATATGAGCAAACTGGCGCAGATCGGTGTCCTCGGTGATATACTTATCATTGTTGCGCTCATAGTGGCCGAAAGCCATGGCACGCTCATACAGCTTGCGGTCATCGGTAACCAGCATACCGATCTCACCGGCGGCAAAGGATTTCCAGCTCATCATGCTCATGGCTGCGATATGGCCGAAGGTGCCCACCTTTTTGCCCTTGTACATACCGCCGTGGGCATGGGAAACATCCTCGATCACATACAGGTTGTGCTTGTTGGCAAATTCCATGATGGGATCCATATCGCAGGGATAGCCGAAGTAATGCACCACCATGATGGCCTTGGTTCGGGGCGACAGGCAGCGCTCCAGATCCTTCGGATCCATGCTCAGGTTTTCATCGATGTTGCAAAATACTGCAGAGGCGCCAAAGTTGATGGCCTGCGACACGCTGCCCCAGTAGGTCTTGGTGGGGCAGATGATCTCGTCGCCTACACCAAGGCCGATGGCGAACATGGCGGCAGTCAGCGACATGGTGCCATTGCAGTAGGCGATGGCGTATTCTCTGCCCTGCCATGCGGCGAATTCCTCCTGAAATTTTTCGGTGATATCCAGACCGGAGAAGGCGTTGCGGCGGATGACATCCAGAGCGGCATCCTCATCCTCCTGCGTGCGGATGGGCCAGCCGAACAGATGGTCGGTGGGAGCATCCTTGACAACGGGCGTACCGCCCAGCAGTGCCAGTTTTTCCATGGTATGTACTCCTTTATCCATTTTCAATGTGTATCGGTTTTATAAAGCTCAGGCCTTTTCCAGATCCAGCTTCAGCAGCTCAATGGCGTTGTTGCGCACGATCTTCGCATAGTTCTCCGCACTGATCATGCCGTCTGCCAGCATCTTTTTCAGGAAAGCATCAAACTCATACTGATGGGTGTTGCCGGCGGCACAGATATCGCAGCCGTAGAGGATACGGTCGGAGAATTCCTCAATAAAGCGGGCGGCGTGCTCGGGATCACGGCGCAGCGCATTCATACCGCTGCCGGCAGAAAGATCGCAGTAAAGGTTGCCGTACTCCCGCATCAGCTCCACCAGACGGCCGGGTGTGACCTTGCCCTGCGGATAGCCGTTGCGCTGCTCGAGCACATCCTGCAAATCGGCAGACATCTCTGCCCAGAAGGGCTGCGAATGGCCAAGGATCTTCAGCGCCGGATGCTTTTTCAGCATTTTTTCCAGACGCGGCAGGCCGATCTCATCCACGATGCCGTAGTTATAGCGCAGCTTCGGGGAGATGTGGATGGTGACGGGCATATCCAGTGCCGCACAGTGGCCAAACAGGTTATCCACCAGCGGATCATCCGCATACAGATTGGCAGTCAGCTCGCCAACGCCCCTTGCGCCGAGCTTTTTGTAGTGCTGCAAAAACCAGGAAAGATCGCCATCCGGTGCGTGCATACCCGTGCGCGGATCCACGCCGCAGAACCAGACGAACCGATCCGGATTTGCATCGGCAACATGCTTGGTGGCCTCGCTGCTCATATTGGAGCAGTTGCCTTCCACAGCGGAGATCGGCAGAAGCAGACCCATTTCGATATCCAGCCGGTCGTATATCTCCAGCAGCTCCGGTCCGGAAAGCATCCGCTGGTTGGTGATCCAGTGCGGCGGGAAGGATTCCGGAAAAGCTGTTGCATGGGCATGGATATCGATCTTTTTGATGACGCTCATAGCATTCACGCTCCTTTTTATGCACCGACGGTCCTCCCGGCGGTGCGGCATTCTTTTCCCTGTTATAATAATAACGCTTTTCAACAAAAATAAGCAATGCGCTGCATTGCTTATTTCGTGGAAGATATTGCTCGATTTTGCCACGGAGAGACCCCGTATTGGTTCTTATAGCACCGGCAGAAGTATCTTTCATCGGAAAATCCGCACTGCCATGCAATGGAAGCAATGCTCTTCGAGGTACCCGTAAGCAGGATGTGTGCCAGCCGCAGCCGGTAATTGGTAATATACTGCACCGCTGTCATGCCCACGGCACGCTTGAACACACGGCAGAAATGGTGCTTGCTGACACTGCACTCCGCCGCCAGCTCATCCAGCGAAATATGCTGGTTGTAGGATGCATGGATTCGCCGTATGGCCGGATCGATGATCTCGTAAAAGCGAATATTTTCATCGCTGACGTTGGCCGAGCGCTCCGGCGCAAGATGGTGACGCAGCAGATGTACAAAGAGCTGCTGCAGCAGAGCCTCCTGCGCATAGCGGCGGAACTCATCCGGCCTGCGGTTTTCTTCCAGAATCGCCTGCAGCAGGGCGGTAAGCTGTGCATCCCCGCGGATCAGGTTGACAAAGCGCAGCCCCCGCGCAATGAGCAGATGCCGCAGATCCAACCCCTGCGGATTGGCAGCAGTAAACACATCCAGTCCGATCATAAACAGGTGATATTTGCCTTTTTTCTCATCCAGCTTGACGGTGGAATGAAATTCATAGGGGTTGATAACGATGATATCCCCCTCGCCGGCTACGATCGTATCGGTATCCACCACCAGTGTAGAGCCGCCTTCATAAAAAAGCTTGATCTCCAGTGCTTCGTGAAACACCTGTGAGGTACGGGCATTGTTATCCACCCACGAAACACGCCCCTCGTGCACAAGCAGCCGCAGACCATCCTCTGCGAAAGCGATCTTCTGGTAGATATCGCCGTTTTTTTCCGCCATGGGTGCGCCCCTCCTCTCCGTCAGTTTTCTTTATTATACGCCGCAAGACCGGCGGTTGCAAGACGGATTTTACACAGCAGGCGCTTTCGTAAGCCGCTTTTTTCCAACGGTTTTCCTTATATCACAAACGGTATTCAAAAAGTCCTTCGCGGCTGCAGCAGGCATACAGGCGTCCACGGCCAAGGCGCGGAATGCGCACGGCAGCATCCTGCTCCGGATACAGTTTTTTGATGATGACGGTATCCGGGGTGACACAGGCGAAAAAGCTGATAAAATGCTGCTTTGTCATAGGGTGCGCCATTGTGATGTACCACTCGTTTTCCACCTCAGTCACAGTGATGGCGTGTGCTGCATCGCCGGGTTCCGCCTCCAGCGGCGGCAGGGTGATGCCGCAGCAGCCGAAAGCCCCCTGTCCCAGTGCCCAGATCACATTACCGCAGACCGGACAGACATAGAATTTTGCCCGCAGCACACTGCCGGCACGGTTGCGGTTGGGAATCAGCCGCCCGGAAACAAGTTCTGTCAGGCTTACACCCAGCGCAGCGGCCAGCGGTTCCAGCAGGGTGATATCCGGCAGGCCGCGGCCGCATTCCCATTTGCTGACGGTTTTATCGCTGACGGCAAGGGCATCTGCCAGCTGCTTCTGGGTCAGGCCGCGTGCTTCGCGCAGAGTACGGATCGCCGAGGCTGTGATGTATTGATCCATTGTATCTTCTCCTCTTACCTGTGTTTTTTGCAGCTTCAGTATACCGCAAAAAGAATTCCGGCACAACCTGCGCTGCGTAGAGCGGCTGTGCCGGAGATGATTTTATTTTTTACAACCGGCGGAAAATACAGGATCATTTTTCCGCATGCTTTTTATAATACAAATAAGAATACAGCATCGGCGCAAGCGCCATGAACGCCAGCACGCCCAGCATGACCCACACTGTGGGCAGCAGCGCCGTTGCCATGACTGCAAGACCGCCCGCCACCCAGATGCGGCCCGCAAAGCGGTGAGTGGCGTTCCAGTTTTCCTCATTCTCCAGCGCCCACGGCACCTTGATGCCGACGGTGTAGTTCCGCTTGCATTTGGGCAGGTAGTTGCCGATAAATACAAACAGCAGCCCCATGAAAACCGGCAGAATAGCGTTGACGCTCAAAGGTTTCCCCAGCGCGGCGGAATACACCAGCCCACCCATCACCAGAGAGATCGCAGGAATGATCCACAGCACCAGCACCGCGGCCTTGCCCTCCAGATTTCTGCTTTTGGGATCCAGCGCACAGGCGCCGATGCACAGCCAGTGCATGACCAGCAGAAAGCCGAACAGCCCAAGCAGCATTCCACGGGAGCCATAGCCATCCACCTCGCCGGCGGCATTCCAGTGGATGGGAACGCTCTGCGGCAGCTTCTGCCACAGAAACACGCCCGCAAGCACGGGCAGCAGTGTGATCGCCGAGGTCAGTGCCAGCAGTTTTTTATTTTTCAGCATCATCCGTTTCCCCTTTCAGCCGCGTCAGCCACAGGAGGATCTCCTCCAGCACCGAAGCATTCAGCTCGTAAATGATGAATTTTCCCTGACGGGTATCCCGGATAAGATCCGCTTCCTTCAGCACCGAAAGATGCCGCGAAACGGCGGCAGCGGTCATGTCAAAATGCGCCCCCAGCTCCCCTGCGGACATCCGTCCGGTTTTCAGCAGCTCCAGAATCTCGCGCCGGGTGGGATCTGCCAGCGCACGCAGTGTATTTTGCAGTCCCATAGCCCCTCCATCATTTCACATTTAAGTTAATTGTTTATTATATTTTACCACGGGAAACGGTTTTTGTCAAGCAGATCAAAGCCCCAGCAGCTTTTCCGCATTGCCGCGGCTGATCTTATAATATGCTTCATAGGAAATTTTCCCGTTCAGCATGGCTTCATCCAGAAAAGCGATCAGGCCGATGCGGTGGTGCTGCTTGATATTTTCGGGATCACACAGATCCAGCGCAAAGAAAAGCCTGTCCTGAAACTCTTCCAGAAAAGCATAGCCGAATTCGGGATCGCGGCTTACAGCGTTGAAGCCGCTGCCCGCCGAGAGATCGCCGCACATATTGGGGTATTTGCGCATCAGCTCCACCACGCGGCCGCCGGGTCTGACCGGACCACCCGGGTAGCCATGGTAGGTTTCGGCGGTGACATCACCGGAGATATGGGACCACCAGCGCTGTGAATGCCCCAGAAATCTCAGACCGGGGAACATCTGCAGGCATTTTTCCAGACGGGGCAGGCCGTAGTCGTCGATCAGACCGTACTCCCCTTCCGCCGTACCGATATGGAAAGTGACCGGCATATTGCGCGCCTCGCAGGCTTTGAACAGCGCCAGCGTGCGGGGATCGTCAAAATACAGGTTGGCGCAAAGCTCACCCACATTTTTCGCGCCCAGCGCGGCGTAATGATCCAGATAGTAAGTAAAATCCGTATCGCCGTTGTTGCAGCCCATGCGGGGATCCAGATTGCAGCTGAACACAAAGCGATCGGGATACCGCTGTGTGATCTCGTAAATCTCCTCATTGGTATTCAGTTCATGGCTGCAGTCCGGCGAGATATTGGGCAGCAGCACCGCTTTTTCCACACCCAGCCTGTCATACATGGCCAGCAGCTGCTCCGCGGTGGCAAAATGCGAGTTTCCCGGCCGGGGAATTCCCAGCGTACGGACGGTGTGTGCGTGCATATCGATCTTTTTTACGATGCTTCCAGCTGTCATTGCATTAATCCTCCTGCACTATTTGCAGCCATTATACCACAAATCCGCAAGAAAACAACCGTAGTATCACAGCTTCTCTGTTTTTCCCACGGTCGCTTCCGGATGGACCGTCAGGGTATCCCGGTACTGTACAGCTCCGATCTCGCAGCCGCGGCCGATGACCACGGTATCACCCACCACCAGCGGAGTTTCTGTATTTTCCAGCGCGATGCTTTCACCTTCGATGGATTCGCTCACCTGCAGCCAGCCCTCACCCCGGTCGCCGAAGCAAAACAGATTGCGCAGGGTACGCTTCTGTCCTTCATTGGTCACGCTGATCTCGCTGCCGCCGATACACGCTACGCGGCTTTTGCCGCCGCGCAGATGCAGCGTCACCTTTTCCGCATTGAGCAGACCGCCGCTTTGTACGGTATGCTTCACGCAGATCTCCTCTGCATCCGCGCCCTGCTGCAGATGCAGCGCACCGGAGGAATGCAGCTTTGTGCATTTCACCTTGCCGCCGAAATGTGCCGCACCCGCTATACGCACATCCTCCTGCGCGGTACAGGCGCCATCCAGCCGAAGCGAACCGCTCACCCGTACCGTCTGCGCCGTCACAGAGCCATCCAGATGCATGGAGCCGGCCACGCTCAGAATTTCCGCACAGTGAAGATCCCCCGCACCGGAGGCCGAACCTGCTACGGAAAACGCCGTACAGCGCAGATTGCCGTTGATGCGGCCACTGCCGCTGATCGAAACCTTCTCCTCAAATTCCCCTGCGGGGATCACGCCGCTGCCTGCAATATTCATACCTTTTCCTCCTGTTCGCCGCACTTATTCAGCAGATCGCGGATAAGCTGCGTAATATCCTGTTTTTTGCCGTTTTTATCTGTCAGCGCGATGGACTGCACCTCGTTCATGCGAAAGGTCTTTTCGCCGTAAACGGTGACAAGCATCATAGTTTCCTGCTTTTTCTCCTCACCGGAAAGCTGCTGCGCCAGCTCATCGAGCAGCACATCCTCCTTCATGCTCAGGATAGTCTCGACCCGCTCACATACAAGCTTTTGCGGAAAGAAGGTCTCCTGTCCCGTAACCGTGGATTGCTTGATAAACCACTCATCCGGGATCAGCCCCTTTCGTTTCCACCGGTACAGCGCACCGTAAGAGATACCGTACCGAGCCAGCAGCTCTTTTTTGGAGATCAGCTGTTCTGTTTCCATGCAAACGCCCCTTTCCGTAACATTGTTACGCGTTCATTATATCGTAACAATGTTACTCTGTCAACCCCTGTTTTTAAAAAGTTCTGTGTTTTCTGTTATGGAAAGCAGGGTTTTCTGGTATTGCGGTTCTGTGTAAAGTATTGTATAGTTATTACAGAGCCGAACAAAGGAGGATCTTCGCATTGAAAACCATCTATCTTTTTTTCGCCGCCCGTCGCTACTGGAAGGACGATGCCGTCCTGCAGGCCGCGTACCGTGAGCTTTGCGCTCTTGCCGGGGATGCCGAGCATCACCTGATCACTGATACCGATCCGGATGTGGAAGCCGCCGCCGACTGCGCCGTGCTGATTCCCATGAGCGGCGCTGTGCAGCGCCGGCTGATGGATACCGCTGCCCGCTATGACAGTGCGGTGCTGTATGCCGCTTATATCCGCGGCAATGCCTCCCCCGCCGTATGTGAGGAGATGCTGCGCAACAACGCTGCACCTTCGATCATGGATGTGTGGGGCACGCTGCGCCGCACCCACCCCCGCGCAGAGCTGGTACTGAATGCGGATTCACTGGCCGAAACACTGACCGTTCTGAATGCCTATCACCATGTCCGCGGTGTAACGCTGCTGCAGATCGGCGCCACCGAGCCCTGGGTGGTGAGCAATGCTTCTGCCCCGGGCGTTTATACCGAGCGATTCGGTGTAAAGATCATCCCCGTGGCACAAAGCGAACTGGAAGAGCTTTACAATACCGTCGAAGTCAACGATAAAAACCTCCGCCTGTGGTATCGCTGGTTCAGCGAGGGCGCTGTCGGCTGTGTAGAGCCGACGAATGAGGATATCTCCAATGCCTGCCGCATGGCTGCCGCACTGGCTGCGCTGCTGAATAAATACAACGCCGACGGCGCCGCACTGGCCTGCTTCAATCTGCTGCGTACCGGTACCACCGCCTGCCTTGGCGTCAGCTTTCTGAATGACTGTACCGGCAAGGTGGTTGCCTGCGAAGGAGATATGGACAGTGCCGTGACCATGCTGCTGATGAAAAAACTGACCGCCACCCGTCTATGGATGGCCAATCCCGGCCTGCAGCCGGACGGCAGCATCAATTTCTCCCACTGCACCGCCCCGATCCATTGCACCGACCGGCCGCTGCACTTCAAACTGCGCAATCATCACGAAAGCGGCATCGGTGTCAGCCTGCAGGTAGAATACCCCATCGGACAGACGGTGACCGCCTGCCGTATTTCGGATGAGGCCCGCTGCATGACGATCCACCGCGGTGTATCACAGACCGGCCCGTACGAAACGACCTGCCGCACCCAGATGCATGTTCGCTTCGATCAGCCGGAGCACTATCTGCAGACCGCGCTGGGATGCCACCAGATATTCGCCTTTGAGGATATCTGCAGCCGGCTGGAAAAGCTGGCAGGAATGTTTGGACTGAAGGTTTTGTGAGCCCTGCATAAAAAGACCCGTTGACAGACGCTTATGCTGCGTCCGGCAACGGGTCTTTTGCGTATATGCTTTATTTCAGAATACGGATATTGAATTTTTCCTTGCGGCGGCGGTCGTAATAGCAATAGTTATCAAAAGAAACATCCTCGGGAACGCCGTGGTCGACGAGCGGGATAAAACCGCCCATCTCCACCGCAGGGGCAAGACGCTCCAGCTCGGCTTCGATGGCTGCAGGCCCTTTTGCGACCTCGCGCTTATCCACATTGCCCCACAGCAGGATCTTATCCTTCTGATACTGCTTCAACAGCTTTTCGGCATCCATATCCGAAGCAACCTCCAACGGATAGAAACCGCGCACACCGCCCTCCAGCCACAGCGGAACAAGCAGCTCGATGTTGCCGTCGCAGTCCACAAAGCAGACATCCACGCCGTTTTCTTTCAGAAAAGAGGTGACCTTCTGATACGGCTTGAGACAGAAGCGGCGGAACATCTCCGGTGAGATCATGGGGCCGTTTTTATAGCAGATATCCTCCCAGAACAGAGCGGTATCGATCCTGAAATCGCGCACAGCCTTTTGCAGCACCGCAATGTAGAAATCGGCGAGGTAGTTCATCACCTCTTCCACCCATTCCGGCTCATCGAACAGCGCATAGGAGGCGTTTTCCACACCCATCCAGTTGCGCAGGATGCCGTAAAAGCTGCCGGCATCTACGGTGATGATGTGGTCGCGGTCATCCCCCCACTTTTCGCGCAGCGCCTGCCACGTGGCATCGTCCGGATAGCGATTGGGATGATCGGGATCCAGCTGGGTACGCTTAAATTCCTCCCAGTTCTCCGGCCCTTTCAGGGGATATTCCAGATACTCCTCCGCAAGCAGGGTGGAGTTGGGATTTTTCAGTCTTTTGCCCACAACACCGTTTGAAGCACGGGCGATCACATGGGTATCATCCTCCCACAGCACCTCCGGCTCATAGCCCGGCACCATGCCGAGATCCACCGGCAGACGGGATGTACCCCAGTAGGCAGAGTAGATACCCTCGTGGTTGAAATACGCCCGCTGGTACTCCCTTTCGTCCGTTTCGCCCTCCGGCATGGGCGGCAATCCCTGCGGTACCCAGAACTGATACGGGCCCACCCAGTCGCCCCATGCGGGCAGCTCCTTCGTCTGATAATTCGCCCAGAGATGAAAACGTTCGCGTGACGTCATCGTGCAATCCTCCTTCTCGGCTTTTTTCATTTATTATGCCCCGCTTGCGCGGCGGCTGTTTTCTGTTCTTCCGGAGAGTGGCAAAGTTTCAAAAGCTCAGCTTCATCACAAAAGATACCTTGTCCTCCTGTGTCTGCACGCCGCGGACAAGTATGCCGCCATCCTCCGCCGCCGCTTTCTGCACCGAAAACTCCTGCCCGGGCAGAAGCTCGGACAAAAACCAGATATCCATGCGTCTGAGGCCTTTGAGTGCAGCACGCTGCTCCGCATCCAGTGCATCATACACGAATTCTCCGTAGCGGACATTATGCACATGGCCGTTCCCATCCTGCCAGCTGGGACGGGCAATGCGTTTTTCTATCTCGGTGTATTCCGCCTTGTCACGGAATTTGGCAGAAGCTTCCAGCAGCGTTTCCCCTGCAGGCAGATCGATCCGGGAAAGGATGGATCTGTCCATACAGATGCGGCGGCTGGCAAGATCCATTACCGTGGAGAAAGTAGCTGCCACGGCCACCGTTTCGCCGGCGGCATCCTGCAAACAGATATCTCGGCGGAAAGTGGTGCCGCGGCTGCCTGCGTGCCATGTGCGGGCGGTGAGGGTATCGTCCGCGCTCAGCGGGCGGCGAAGCTCCACCGAAAGCGCCAGCAGTACCCATGTGACACCATGCTTTTTGATCAGGCTGGGCATATCCAGCTCCACACGGGGCAAATGCGCCTCCACTACCCGGCTGGTCATCTTCTGATATGCTGAGGGAAACAGCGCACCGCTGCCATCGTACATATCAAAATCAATGGGAACGGAATAGGTAAAATCAGTTTCGTTGATGTGCATTGCTGTATGTTCCTTTTTGTATGGATTCGCCAAAGGGAAAAGCCCGGCGTGATCAAACCGCCGGGGCTGCTCCGTTTTATTTCAGAATATCAGACAGGAAAGAAGTGCCGCAGATATCACCCTCTGCATCGAAATATTCCAGCACGGTGGCGGCAATATCTGCAAAGGAACGGCGCACGCCCAGATCTGTACCGGGACGCACACTGTCGCCGTACACCAGCACAGGCACACATTCGCGGGAATGATCGGTGCTGGGGGTAGCGGGATCGCAGCCGTGATCGGCAGTAATGATCAGCAGATCCTGCTTTTGCAGCAGCGGCAGCAGCTGCCCCAGCTGCTCATCAAAATCCGTGGCAGCGGCAGCATAACCGGCCACATTGTTGCGGTGACCGTAGGCGGAATCAAAATCCACCAAATTAACAAAGCACAGACCATCGAAATCCTTCTGTACATAGGAAAGCGTGGTTTCCATGCCGTGGTGATTGCTCTTGTTGCGGGTGCTTTCGGAAACACCGACGCCACCGAAAATATCGTAGATCTTACCCACGCCAATGGTGGCTTTGCCCGCCGCCTGCAGGTGATCCAGCATGGTTTTGCGCGGGGGGACCAGCGAAAAATCATGACGGTTGGCCGTGCGGGTGAACGCGCCGGCCTTTTCACCGACAAAGGGCCGCGCAATGACACGACCGACAGCCCAATCCCCTGTCAGCAGGGCACGGGCGGTCTCGCAGATACGATACAGCTCCTCCACAGGAACGACCTGTTCGTGTGCGGCGATCTGGAACACACTGTCCGCCGAGGTATACACGATCAGATCGCCGGTGGCCATGTGCTGCTCACCGTAATCATCCAGCACCTGCGTGCCGGAATAAGGCATGTTGCACAGCACTCTGCGGCCGGTGGCCTGCTCAAACTGCGCGATCAGCTCCGGCGGGAAGCCCTCCGGAAAGGTGGGCAGCGGACGGGAGCTTTCAATGCCCGCGATCTCCCAGTGGCCGGTGGTGGTATCCTTGCCGCTGCTGGCTTCCTGCATACGGCCGAAAGCGCCGGCAGGCGCAGCAACAGGGGTGCCGCACTGTACGCCGCAGATGTTGAAAAGCCCCAGCTTCTGCAGATTGGGGCAGTTGAAAGCGGGGTGACTCGCAATAGAGGCCAGCGTGTCGCTGCCCTCATCGCCAAAGGCGGCAGCATCCGGCGCGCCGCCGATACCAAAGCTGTCCAGTACAATCAGAAATACCCGTTTATTCACTGTCATCTCTCCCTTACTGCGCATCCTGCGGATACAGAATGCCGTAAATCTTGTAATTACGCTGGATTTTCTCCACATAACGGTTCATATTCACATAAGGAAAATCCTGCAATGTACCGCCATCCTCGCTGTGCTGCGGCTGTGACAGCAATTTATCCACCGTTCCCCAGCCGCTGTGGTATGCGGCGGCAGCGGTCTTTACATCGCCGCCATACCGCTCCAGACACGCCGCCACATAATAGCTGCCATAGCGGATATTGGTACCGGCATCGTACATCAGGCTGTAATCCTCTGCGGTGTCCGGTTCCAGTTTGGAGTGGATCCACGAATAGGTCTCGTTGGTGATCTGCATCAGACCGCGTGCACCCACCTCCGATTCTGCCGCAGGATCAAAACCGCTTTCGGTGAGAATGAAAGCATACACCAGCAGCGGATCCAGACCGAATTTCTCTGCGCTTTGTTCCACATAGACGCTGTAATTCCGGCTAAACCGGCCGTACACCAGCCGTTTGCCCTCGGCGATCCCCAGCACCAGCGCCAGAACGATCAGCCATACCGCCAGACGGCGGCCGTAATTTTTCTTCATGTATCTCGTCGTTCCAATCAATCCAGATTTTGAAGCAGCTCTTTCAGCGCCTGCGCCGTGCGTTCATACAACACCTCTGCCGTACTGTCATTGAGAATGATCACATCGGCTGCGGCATTCAGGCGTTCGCGGGAAAGCTGCGCACGGATACGGCGGGCCGCCTGCTCTGCCGTGATCCCATCGCGCACACACAGGCGGGCGATCTGAAGCTCTTCGGGGGAATCCACTACCATGATCTTATCACAGTATTTTTCAAAGGCCTCGCCCACGATAACAGCGCCATCCACAAAAACAAGCTGTGCACCGTTTTTGACTTCTGCTGTTATTTTATCCAAAAGCGAGCGGATAATGTACGGGTGCGTGATGCCGGTGAGGGTTCGCTGTCCCTGCGGCGTGGCAAAGGCTCTGTCCGCCAGCTTACGGCGCAAAAGATTCCCCTGTTCATCCAGAATATCCCCGCCGAAAGCATCGGCAAGCTCCCGCACGCAGGCAGGGTACTCCTGCATGACGGCGGCTGCGGCTGCATCTGCATCCAGCACAGGAAAGCCCGCGGCACGCAGCTGCTTCGCCACAGTGGATTTACCGACGCCGCTGCGTCCGGTAAGCCCCACCACCACGGCTTTTTCCATCCATTCGTTCACTGCATTTTTCATAGCTGGATCACCCGAAAGGCCGCCGCACGCAGCAGCCGATTGTAGACCGCCAGCGCAACGCCGCCGGTCTGTGGACAATGGGCCAGCACGGTTTTTGCACCGCACTCATCCAACCGGCGCAGAGCGCTGAACACCTGCTGCGCCTGCTGCTCCGGCTTATCTGCCGCACCGTAGACAACGCAGGGGATCTGAAGCGCCGGTTCATCCTCGGCAAAACAAAGCGCCATACGGCCTTCCTCTGCATGGGCATTGACATACGCCGTATACTGCGCCGTATCACCAACCACCAGTGTCACCTCGGCCTTGGGTGCGTAATGCTTGTATTTCATACCCGGGGACTGGGGCGCTTCGCCCTCCTTCAGTCCTTCGGTAATGGCGTGAGAAAGCAGCACAGGGCAGCCCAGCACCGCCGAAAGCTGCTCGGCAGTGACCGCGCCGGGGCGCAGCACCAAAGGCTCCTGCGTGCAGAGGGTCATCACAGTGGATTCCACTCCTACACTGCATTCGCCGCCATCCACGATCAGTGGAATACGCCCGTTCATATCCTCCAGCATATGCCGCGCCTCGGTGGGGCTGGGACGGCCGGAGCGGTTTCCGCTGGGCGCTGCCAGCGG
The DNA here is from genome assembly GCA_017472965.1 of Oscillospiraceae bacterium. Taxonomy (GTDB): domain Bacteria; phylum Bacillota; class Clostridia; order Oscillospirales; family Ruminococcaceae; genus UBA1762. The sequence goes on from JAFUNR010000010.1 coordinate 219,464, forward strand.
TTTGCCGGAGGCCTTGATGATGGCGCGGGCCACCGGATGGCTTGGCATACGGATGGAAACGGTATCCAGTCCGGCGCTGACCTCCGGCGGAATATTTTTACCGCGGGGCAGAATGATGGTGAGCGGACCGGGCCAGAAGGCCTTTGCCAGCCTGAGCGCCGCTTCGGGAACCTCGGCGGCGATGTTATAGATCTCCTCCAGTTCGGCAATGTGAACGATCAGCGGATTATCCGCCGGGCGCTCCTTTGCCGCATAGATGGAAAGCACCGCCGCCGCATCGGTGGCATCGGCGGCAAGGCCGTAGACGGTCTCGGTGGGAATGCCCACCAGCTGACCGGCGGCAAGCAGCCTGCCGGCAGCGGCAACGCCTGCATCATCGCCGGGCAGAACCTGTGTATCAAAAGTATATTCAGTCATTGCGGTCAGTTTCCTGCCTCCTGCAGTTTTCGGGTCTGTTCATCCAGCAAAAGCGCCTGGATCAATTCTTCCATATCACCGTTCATGAAGCCATCCAGACGATACAGCGTCAGATTGATACGGTGATCGGTGATGCGCCCCTGCGGAAAATTGTAGGTGCGGATGCGCTCGCTTCGATCGCCGCTGCCCACCTGCTGACGGCGGGCGGCAGCCGTTTCCGCATCCCGCTTGTCTTTCTCGATTTTATAAAGACGGCTGCGCAGCACACGCAGAGCCTTATCCTTATTTTTGTACTGGCTGCGTTCGTCCTGACATTCCACCACAAGCCCGCTGGGGATGTGGGTGACGCGGATGGCGCTGGAGGTTTTGTTGATGTGCTGGCCCCCTGCACCGGAGGAACGGAAGGTATCGATACGCAGATCATTCGGGTCAATATCGATATCCACCTCTTCCGCTTCGGGCATGATAGCCACCGTCACAGCAGAGGTCTGGATGCGGCCCTGACTCTCCGTAGCGGGCACACGCTGCACCCGGTGAACACCGCTTTCGTATTTCAGCCGGCGGAATACCCCCTCGCCCTCCACAGAAAAGCTTACCTCCTTGAAACCACCCAGCTCCGTTTCGTTCAGCGAGATGATCTCTGTACGCCAGCCGCAGCGCTGGGCATACATGGTATACATCCGGTACATATCGTAGCCAAACAGGGCAGCCTCTTCGCCGCCGGTGCCGCCGCGGATCTCCACAATGGCACTGCGGTCATCGTCCGCATCCTTCGGCAGCAGCATCAGCTTCAGGGTTTCAATGCTTTGCTGCAGCCGTGCGCGGCACTCATCGTATTCCTCCTGTGCCATTGCGTGCAGTTCGGGATCGCAATCCGGGTCTGCAAGCAGCTCCTTTGCCTGATCCGCCGCCGCTTGTGTCTTTGTATAGGCCGTATACTCCTGCATCAGCGGGGTCAATTCTTTATATTCCTTCATCAGCAGACGATAGCCGTCTCCGGCCAGCGCGGCAGGCTCCTGTAAAAGCCGCGCCACCTCGTCATACCGATGCATCACGCGTTCCAGTTGTTCCAGCATCGATTACTCCCGCACGATCTTCTTGATATTTTTTTCGATCTTCGCCCGCGGCAGCAGGATCTCGTGCCCGCATTTCGTGCAGCGGATGCGAAAATCCATACCCACGCGCAGAACATCGAATTCTGCGTTGCCGCATGGGTGCGGCTTGCGAACAAGGATACGATCGCCCACCTGTACATCCATAACAGGACCTCCTGTTCTTGTAATATCAAAAAATCCGATTCTTCCCGTTTAAAACGGTTACTCATTTCTTTTTTACGGCATACCTCCGGCACTCTACAGCCTGCCATCAGGCATAATGCCGCTGTCCCGCATGGAGAACATCGCCTCGCCCGCGATAATCAAATGATCCGTCAGGCCCACTCCCACCAGCCGCAGCGCGGTGGCTGCTTCTTTCGTTGCAGAAGCATCCCGCTGACTGGGACGGATCATGCCGCTGGGATGGTTGTGCGCCATCATGCACCATGTGGCGCGGCTGCTGATAGCAATCTCCACCATGCGCTTGATATCCACGGTAGAAGATGTGGCACTGCCGGTGGAGATCACCGTATCGCTGATGGGACGCATTTCGCCATCCAGCGTGATAAAGTGCAATTCCTCTCTTGTTTTGCCGTAGAATTTCGGCACCATATATTCACGGATCGCCTCGGTGCTGTCCAGCAGCACACCGTCCTTCACAAGGCTTTTGCGGTAGTACGCGGCGATCTCCGGAATCATTTTCAGCATAAACGCTGTATTCTCTCCAACACCCTCAATGGTTAACAGCTCCTCTACCGGAGCACTTGTTACCGCCGCAAGATCGCCGTTGTAGCGATCGAGAATGCGGTGCGCGAGCTCATTGGTATCTCCACGCGGAATAGAGAAGAAGAGCAGAATCTCCAGCACATTGTGCGGCTCCAGATGGGAAAGTCCCTCACGCAGAACACGCTGCCGCACCCGCGCTCTGTGTCCGTCATGTACACCCATGCCGCATCCCCTCCTCTGTGCTTTTCCCTTTACAACAGCCTTAAAATATACTATACTGTAAACATACATTCGTTTTGGGTTATTCTATATTATACTATAATAAAGACCGTTTTGCAATGACCGCAGGAAAGTTTCCGGCAGCTGCACAAAACGCCGGTTTCCGTACGAATTCTTCACACTTCCTTTGTTTTTGGAAAGGGATCCGCCATGAAAAGCTTTACCGCCGGTGCGAATGACACCGATATGCGGCTTTCCCGCTTTGTGGAAAGCGTTACCAATAAGCTGCCCACCTCTCTTCTATATAAAAGCTTCCGCAACGGCCGCATCAAGGTCAACGGAAAGAAAGCCAAGCCGGAATACCGCATTCAGAAGGGCGATTTGATCGAGCTGTATATTATCGATGAATTCTTCGAAAATGTTCCTGTCAAAAAAGAGCCGGTGCTGCGCCGTGTCGCCTTTGAGACGGTTTTTGAGGATGAAAATCTGCTCATCGTTCACAAGCCTGCAGGCGTACTGTGCCATAGCGACAACACCGGTGATCCTTCGCTGGTAGAGGGTATCACCCGCTACCTGATTGAAAAGGGCGAATATGACCCCAAAGCACAGAATGCTTTCTCCCCTGCCGTATGCAACCGGCTGGACCGCGGTACACAGGGGCTTGTCATCGCCGCCAAAAATGCCGCCGCACTGCGCAGCATGAACAAACTGATCCGCGAGGACGGTCTGACCAAAATCTATGCCTGTCTTGCCTTTGGCCGCTGTGCCGACGGTGATTATCAGGCGTGGCATTTCCACAAGGAGGATGCCAAAAAGGTACAGCTTGCCCGCAAACCTAAGAATGACCGTGAAACGGGTCAACCCTACAAGCCCATCAAAACCGGCGTACGGCTGCAGCGCTTTGCCGGTGATATCGGCCTGTACCGTATTATTCTGTACACAGGCCGCACCCACCAGATCCGTGCTCATATGCGTATGCTGGGGCATCCGCTGCTCGGCGACCGCAAATACGGCGACGAGGCCATCAACGCACGCTGGCCCATGAAAAATCAGGCACTTTGTGCACTGGAGCTCCGCTTTGCGGACAAAATCGAGGATGAGGTACTCGCCCGTTACGCCGGGAAAAAGATCGTCAATCCCTATTGTACATTGGAAAAGGAATTTGAAACACTGACCGGTGAAAAATAACTGTCGTTTTACCTATTTTTTTCCTTGCAAATTCATATAAAAGCAGCATTGACGCAGCCGTCCGAAGCATGGTATGATGACCATGTTCCGGGCGGTCTTTTTTACGGGTCGCTCATCTGAGCCGAAAGGAAAGGATACACCACTTATGAAACGTTATGCCATCAAATGGCGCATGGGTCTGGAAGCAACCCTGAACGCAGAGGAATTTGAACAAATGCTGGATCTGCTCACCGCCGATGCAAGCGTGGCGGATGAGTTCTGGATTTTTATCTCCGAGCCCACTTCCTATTGCTACGAGCCGCTGGAAAGTATCGCCGAAAAGTGCGAAAAATTCAAGGTTCCTGCCGCCGCTGCCAGAAAACGAGGCATCAAGGTAGGCATCAACCCCTGGCCCACCTTCGGTGCCGAAGAAGCGCGTCAGGTGGATATGCACGCCCGTGTGATGCCGTTCCAGCCGATGATCAACCGCGACGGAACCGCCTCCAGGCGCATCGCCTGCCCCATCGGACCGAAGTTCATTGAGTGGAGTAAAGAGCGCTACCGCCTGTTCGCCCGCACAGGTGCGGATATGGTCTGGGTGGACGATGACTGCCGCATCACCCATCTGGGCAATCTGACCAACTATCCCTGCTTCTGCCCGCGCTGTGTTGCCGGTTTCGAAAACGGTGCTTTTGCCGATCGCGAAAGCCTGATCGACGCGCTGAACGCCCCCGAAAACGGCGATCTGCGCCGCAAATGGTCCGCATGGGGTGCAAAACGTCTGGCAACATGGTGCGCCGCCGTGCGTGAGGCTGTGGATGAGGTCGACCCAGCCATCGAAACACCGTTTATGTCAGTGGGGTACTCCCACACCACCTTCTCCGGTAACTACATCGAGGAATGCATGAAGGTGCTTCGCGCCAAAGGTGCCCGTCCCGGTCACGGCTTCTACCACGACAACACCCCGCTGGGCATGTTCGACAAGGTGATCGAGATGTCCCGTCAGGTGGTGGATATGCCCGATGCGGTGGATGACATCGCCTATGAGGAGGAGAGCTGTCCCAGTACACCGATGAACAAAAGCCCCGATACCCGCCTGAAAGAGATGGCGCTTTCCGTGTGGGGCGGCTGCACCGGTATCGCCATGAACCACCTGTACCATGCCGGCGGCCCCCGTCCCTTTGACTATCTGAAATACGAGTTGGAGCAGCTGCGCACCAACCGCAGCTTCTATGACCGTTACCTGACCTTTGTGGACGGACTGCCCCAAAGCGGCATCTGGGCAGCCTTCACTCCGTGGCTGATGGCAGGCATGAAGGTAGATGAAAACGGCTGGTTCAAAGAAGATGATCCTGCATACTCCAGCGCCAAATTCATCTACGAGTGGCCCGGCTTCGGTCACCCCGCCACCTGTGATCCCACCGGCAGCTATGCCACACTGCTGCAGGGCAAAATGGCCGAGGTTCTCACCGATGCCGAACTGGAAAAGATCTTTGAAAAGCCGGTCATTCTGGACGGCAGAGCTTTGGAATGCCTGTGGGAACGCGGCTGGGGCGAGAAAACCGGCGTGCGTACCACCGGAAGCCATGTGGGCGGTATGGAAAAACTGGCCGATCATCGCTGGAACGGCGAATTTGCAGACAGCACACACAGCACGCTGTGGGATGTGGCTTTTGATCTGGAGCCGGTGTGTGACGGTGTGGAGATCCTCGCCTATACCCAGCGGCCTCTGGGCGAAAAGGATGCCATCTGTGCCACAAAATACGGCAATGTAGTGGTTCTAGGCTATGATCCGTACGAATTCACCGGCGTACCCGGTCACCAGACGCTGATGCGCAATATGCTCACCGAACTGGGTGCCGCTGTGTATCTGGAGCCCGCCGACTGCTACGCCGTGCCCCGCGTCAATACATGGGTACGCGCCGATGAAAAGCGTGCCGCCGTGCTGCTGATCAACTCCGAGACTTCTCCCGCACTGGATTTTGAGGTCTGCTTCAAAGGCAGCGCCGAAAAAGCCACCCTCACCGGCCTGAACTGCGCCGACACGGCTCTGGCCGTGCACCGCGAGGACGACTTCCTCAAGGCCCACATTGATCGCATGGAGCCGTGGGAAATGAAGCTGGTTCTTTTTGAATGAACCTGTTTTATCTTTGGCCGCTTTTCACAGTCGTTTACAGATAAATAAAAACATCACAGGAGCGAAAACGATGAGCCGATACAAAATTTCATGGCGCACCTGCCCGGAGGGCACTGTCAAAGCCAAAGATCTGAGTCCGGAGGAATTTGACGAGATGCTGGAGCTGCTGTGTGCAGAGGACAGCGTTGCGGACGAGATCTGGGTCATTCTTGCCGAGCCTACCAACTACTGTTATGAGCCGCTGGAAAGCATTGCCAAAAAATGCGGGATTTTTGAGAAATATGCCGCCTCCGCTCACAAACGCGGGCTGCGTATCGGCGTCAATCCATGGCCTACCTTCGGCGCAGAGGAGCCGCGTCTGGTGGATAAATACCCCCGCGAGATGCCTTTCCGTCCGATGGTCAGCAGCAACGGCGTGGTATCCAAGCGTTCTGCCTGCCCCATCGGACCGGAGTTTCTGGAATGGAGCAAGGAGCGTTATCGTATGTTCGCCCGCACCGGTGCGGATATGGTCTGGGTGGATGATGACTGCCGCCTGACCCATCTGGGTTCGCTGCAGCACTACCCCTGCTTTTGTCCCGACTGCGTCAAAGGCTTTGAAAACGGAGCCTTCGCCGATCGCGAGAGCCTTGTTTCCGCACTGAACGCCCCCGAAAACGGCGATCTGCGCCGCAAATGGTGTGCATGGGGTGCAAAGCGTCTGGCCACATGGTGCGCCGCTGTGCGCGAGGCCGTGGATGAGGTCGATCCCGCCATCGAAACGCCCTTCATGTCGGTGGGCTATTCTCATACCACCTTCTCCGGCAACTACATCGAGGAGTGCATGAAGGCCCTGCGCGCCAAGAGCGGCCGCCCCGGTCACGGTTTTTACTGGGATGAAGCGCCGCTGGGTATGTTTGAAAAGGTCATCGAAATGTCCCGCCAGATTGTTGATATGCCGGATACGGTGACCGACATTCAGTACGAGGAGGAAAGCTTCCCCTATGCGCCGCTGAATAAGGCCGTGGAGACCCGCCTGCTGGAGATGGCGCTTTCCGTCTGGGGCGGCTGCACCGGCATCGCCATGAACCACATGTATCATGCCGGCGGTCCGCGTCCCTTTGATTATCTGCAGTACGAAGTAAAGCAGCTTCGCGCCGCCCGCGGATTCTTTGACCGCTACCTGACCTTTGCCGAAAATCTGCCTCAGAGCGGCATCTGGGCCGCCTATACCCAGTGGATGATGGCCGGCATGAAGGTGGATGAGAACGGCTGGTTCAACGAGGACGATCCCTCTTACAACAGCGTCAAATTCGTCAACGAATGGCCCGGCTACGGCATTCCTGTCACCTGCGACCCTGCACACAGCTATGCAACGCTGCTGCAGGGAAAAATGGCCGAAGTCCTCACCGATGCCGAACTGGAAAAGATCTTTGAAAAGCCGGTCATTCTGGATGGTCTTGCCCTGCAGTGCCTGTGGGAACGCGGCTGGGGCGAAAAAACCGGTGTACGCATCACAGGAAGCCATGTGGGCGGCAACGAATGGCTGAGCGACCATGCATGGAACGGCGAGTTTGCCGCCAGCACCCGCACAGCGCTGTTTGATGTGGCTTACGCGCTGGAACCGGTATGCGAAGGTGTGGAGATTCTGGGCTACACCCATCGTCCGCTGGGCGAGCCGGACGAGATCACTATCACCCGCTACAACAACATCATCGTGATGGGCTACGACCCCTACCGGTTCACCGGAACGCCCGGCCACATGACAATGATGCGCAACATGATCAAGGCACTGGGCGCCGCCGTGTATCTGGAGCCCGCCGATCCCTATGCCATGCCCCGTGTCAGCACCTGGGCACGCGCCGATGATACACGCGCCGCCGTGCTGCTGATCAATCCCCAGACCTCCCCTGCGCTGGATTTTGATGTCTGCTTCAAGAGCAACGCCCAAAAAGCCACTGCCATCGGCCTTGGCCGTGATGATCAGTCGCTGGATGTGCGGTATGAAGATGGCTTCCTCAAAGCCCGTATCAGTCGCATGGAACCTTGGGAAATGCGCGTCATCCTGTTTGAATAAGCCGAAACCCGATAAGGAGGCTGCCGCAATTTGCGGCGGCTTCTTTTTTTAGCCAAAAGGTGACTTTCCATACATCGGAAAGCCCATACTGATAAAGCAATCTATCGCAAAACGGAGAAAGAGCATGAAAACAAAAAAGATCACCACAAAAATGCTGCAGGAGTTCAGAGCCTTTCTGCTGGAAAATGAAAAAAGCAAGGCGACCCTTGCCAAATATCTGCACGATGTACAGTGTTTTATCACCTTTGCCGCCGAAAAAAACATTGACAAGGCTTTGCTGCTGGAATACAAGGCCATGCTGGGGCAGCAGTATGCTGCCGCCAGCGCCAACTCCATGATTGCGGCACTGAATGCTTTTTTGCGGCAGCAGGGCTGGTATGAGCTGTGCATCCGACAGTTCCGTGTGCAGAAAAGTGTGTATTGCTCTGAGGAAAAAGAACTGACAAAAGCAGAATACCGACAGCTGCTGCGTACCGCCGAGCGCCGGAAAGATAAGCGGTTGAGTCTGGTATTGCAAACCATCTGCTGCACCGGTATCCGTGTCAGCGAGCTTGCCTGCATTACGGTGGAGGATGTCCGTCGGGGCGAGGCCACCGTACGCTGCAAGGGCAAGACCCGAAGCGTTTTTATTGTGCGGGAACTGCAGCGCCGCCTGCTGCAATATGCCGCCGCGCACGGGCTGACGCAGGGACCTGTTTTTTTATCCCGCAGGGGTACACCATTGAGCCGCTGCATGATCTGGCGCGAGATGAAAGCCCTGTGCGCCGAAGCCGGTGTGCCGCCGACCAAGGTCTTTCCCCACAATCTGCGGCATTTGTTTGCGCGCACTTTTTACGGTTTGGAAAAAGATATTGCCAAGCTGGCGGATATTCTGGGGCACAGCAGCATTGATACAACCCGCATTTATATCGTGACCACCGGCACCGAACACCGCCGCAAAATGGAAAATCTGCATCTGCTGCTGTAAGTAAAACATAATCAGCGTTATGTGCAAAAGAAAAAGCGGCACGCAAAAACGCACCGCAATACACATAATCAGCGTTATGTCGCAGCAATCTGTATATGAGAACAGCTTGCCGATTATAGTTTACATATACTATACAGCAAAGCGAAATTTTTTTCAAGTTTTTTCTTGAGAAAAAGCGCGGAGTGACACAAAAAAACAGGCGC